>NZ_JAULLL010000009.1:0-339507 GCF_041357635.1 Sinorhizobium sp. CB7 | reverse complement strand
GACTTTTCTGGTCGGAGTGGAGTGATTCGAACACTCGACCCCCACGTCCCGAACGTGGTGCGCTACCAGACTGCGCTACACTCCGTGACCAGCGGCGCCTCTATAGACCAGCCCAACTGGTTGCACAAGCACCAAAATTGAAAAAGGCGCCTGCTTCGTGACGAAAAAATTACAATGTCGAGTTGGATGACGGAGCAACATGTCGCAGGTCCTCCGGCACGCGCCAAAGTGCCGCAAGTGCAGTAAAAGCAACACTTTCAGAAATTCTGCGCAAGCCACTGGACAGCAATTTTCTTTTGTCGGGTTCCGCGCTAAAGCGCTCGACGGGACACGCGGAAGGTCGCCGAGCGACGGGCTTCCGCCGGGTCGAAAGCGCGATTGAAGCTCAGGGACGATATGATGAATTTCCGCATGATCACTGCGGCAGGGCTTGCCATGGCCCTTGCCGGATGCACCACGATCCCCACCGCCACAAAAAATCCGATCGAAGCCCGTTGGGTCGGCAAGTCGGCCGGCGGTTTCTTTGCCGCATACGGCGCGCCGATCAGCGATCGCCCGGATGGGAGCAATACCGTTTATACCTGGCGCGGGGGCTACAAGACGGTGCGCATTCCGGCGAAATACGCCGAAGGGGCTGACGGCAAGCGCGGAAGACAGATCTCGCCGGCGCGCACTGCCTATCTGCGCTGCCAGGTAGAGGTTACAACCTCTGACGACTACGTCATTCAAGGCATCCGCACCGTCGCCGACATGCCAGGCGTCAATGGACCGTCTTATTGCACGGAATTCCTCGCTCCTGAGCAGCCGGCATAAGACGATTCAATCAGATTCTCTGGTATCGCGGGCGGTCGAAAGGCCGCCTGTTTTCTGGCGACTGGTCTCTCATTTGACGAATACATGGCTTGAGCCACTGGATGCGACTGAAGCAAACGCCTCGGCTGAAACCGATGCGCCCCGTATAAAACTCAATGTGTGGCGGGCGTAGCTGCGTCTACGGCCAGGATTACGGGTGTGACCAAAGTCCCTTGGCCCTGAGCATAGGCCAGATGGATAATCAGCTCTGCCAGCGGCTCCAGATAGCGAGCGCTTTCCATACTGCCGGTGTCCACGGCGTCATATCCGATTTCGCGAACCAATCCCGCTACCAGCTGTTTGGACTCAGCATCATCTCCTGCCAAAAAGACTTGGGGAATAATGCCTCCGTACGACGGATTGGCTGACACTACATCTGCAAAAATGGCATTGAAAGCTTTCACGACCTTTGAGCGTGGCGCAAGCCTCTGGCATGTTTCTCCCGCAGAATCGGAATGGCCGATTGTGAGTTGCATGTAGTCGGAAGTAAGCGGGTTGGTGCAATCGACAATGATCTTGCCGTCTATGTCTCCCAGGCCGCTCAACGTCTCAGCCAAATTGACAAATGGAACAGCGAGGAAAATCACATCCGCTCCGGCCACGAAGGATGTCGCCTCCCCACCCCGAACGCCCAACGGCGCCGCAAGCTCACCTGTTTTCTGGTTTCGAGATCCCAGCAAGACATGATGAGGGGTTCGTGCAAACCGTTTCGCCAAGGCGCATCCGACGTTCCCCGTTCCGACGATCAGGAGAGTCAAGGTTGAAGCGGACATGAGAGCCTCGCAGCAAAAGCGCGTGAAGCTCAAGTTTGTTCGGTAAGCCATGGGCGGTCAAGCAGATTCTGTTACGGGCGTAACCGATTCCGTACTAAGCTGGCTATGTATGCCAAGGCCTCAGGCTGCAGTATTCCCGGTTGGAGATGCCCATGCCGCTTACCCTCCGACAATGGCTCAAGCAGATCGGCTTGCTCGAGTACGCAGACCTGTTTGAGGAACACAACATTGATTTCGGCGTGCTTGGCGATCTGACCAGCAGTGATCTTCGCGAGATCGGCATCAAAGCCGTCGGTGATCGACGGCGATTAATCGCTGCAGCCAAGCAGTTGGGTGCAGCGTCGTCTGAAGCTCCGTCTAAGTCGCGCGTCGGAGCCTCCCGGAGCTGGACTGGAAGAGCGGAGCGACGGAATCTCGCGGTGCTCTTCTGCGACCTCGTGGGCTCTACACATATGTCGGAACGGCTGGACGCCGAAGAGTTGCGCGACATCGTTGCCAACTACCAATCGACGGCTGTCCGGGTCGTAGAGAGATATGGCGGCAAGATCGGTCAGTTTATGGGAGACGGGGTACTTGCCTACTTTGGCTGGCCCAGCGCACGAGAAAACAACTCGGAGAGTGCCGTTCGCGCGGCGCTTGAGCTCACCAAGGCGGTCAGGGAAATAGGGCTATCCAGTCGCATCGGAATTGCCACCGGCCCTGTGGTTGTTGGCGACATTGAAGGCGACAATCTCAGGCTCAAGGACCAAATCGTGGGCCGGACACCAAACCTCGCAGCTCGGCTGCAATCGGAAGCGGAAGCCGACACCATCGTCGTTACGAGCGAGACTCGTGCACTGGCTGGCGAGGAATTCGACTACAGTGATCTTGGCTTTCGGTCGATGAAGGGGATTGCAGCATCGGTAAGGCTTTGGCGGGTCGATGGCTTAAGGCTGCACGACCCTGTAAAGCACTTTGCCAGTTGGGACACGCCGATTTTTGGTCGAACCGGACAACTGGATGCTTTGACGAGGCTGTGGAACGAAGCACGAAGTGGCGAGCTGCGCTCTGTTCTGGTCCAAGGGGACCCTGGTATCGGCAAGTCGCGCTTGGTCTCCGAAGTCCTGACACTTACTGAACCGGGCCAAGATTCCGTACTATTGGAGTTTCAGTGCTCACCCTTCCACAGCCACGAGCCACTATTTCCGGTCCTTGATCAACTTCGACGCTTTATCATTCCACCGGGAGGTGTTGGCTCGTCGGCTTCGTTCCAGGCTTTGATTGCAGACGCGAGCCAAGAACGACGCGACGCCGCCCAGGTTCTCATTGCACTCCTCTCCGGCGATCCCAACGGGCATCTGGCCGGACTGACGGCACGGGGGCGAAAAGAAAGGATGTTCAGTGTCATCCAGTCAGTGCTGGATACCATCTCCACAATTCGCACGCTCTTGATCGTCGTGGAAGATCTTCACTGGGCGGACCCAAGCACGATAGAATTTTTCCAGCGGTTCGTTGATGATCCGGCAAGGCGGAACGCGCTTGCGGTGTTTACCTGTCGCAGCGAAGCTACGTCACAACTATCCGGCATGCGCTTCGATGAGATTGTCGACGTACCGCGCCTTTCACATGGCGAAGTGAACCAATTGATGGAAGCGATAGCAGGCGGTGCAGAACTGCCACGGCCTGTCCGGACCGCAATCGCAGACCGTTCCGACGGCGTTCCTCTCTATGTCGAAGAACTCGCGAAATCAGTGCTGGACGAACATCAATTGCCTCAAGCAAGGCAGGAACGCGACCTTAACGAGACATCCATCCCGATGACCTTGCATGACTCGCTCATGGCGAGGATAGACCGCCTGTCAATAAAGATGGAGATACCGCAGGCAGCGGCGGCGATCGGTCGCGAATTTTCTTCTCGCGTGTTGGAGATCGCGCTCGGGTATCGAAGGTCCGAGGTGGAGAACGCACTGCGTCATTTGATCGGCGCTCAGGTCGTGAAGGCCGATCCGGGGCGGCCGGGCCATTTCATTTTCAAGCATTCTCTGATGCGCGACGCAATTTATGAAAGCATGCTGTCGAAGACGAAAAAAGCCGTGCATTGCCAGATTGCCGGAGCCCTGGAGGAGACCCATTCGGCAGATGGCTCGCCTCACGTCCTCGCGCACCACTGGGCTTTGGGAGGGAACGACCTCAAGGCGTTTGAGTACTATTCGCGCGCGGCTGCCCTCGCCAAGGCTAATTTCGCAAATAGGGAGGCAATCGCTTACTTTCAGAAATCGCTGCACCATCTGCGCTTGGCGGTAGACGAATCGGATCCCTCCGCGGCCGAGCTGAAGACAGCCCTGCTTGAACAATTGAGCGAGGTGCAGTTCCTTTCGCACAATATTGACGAAGCGGAAGCGGCCTTGCGAGAGGCCATGGATCTCGCTCCCAATGAGCCCCTCCAAAGGGCCAGGCTGCTTCGCAAGCTGGGTGGCGCGCTTCAACAGGACCGAGGCAGGTCGTTGCAGGTCCTTGAGGAAGCTGAGCAGGTCCTTCAGAAGCTCCAGGATACATCGACGAAGGACGCGCTCAGCGAATGGATCGAAATTCAGCTCTCAAAATGCAACGCCAATTACTGGAGCGGCAACGGCGACGCAATGAGCATTCTGCTGGACCAGATCCTTCCTCATATAAATAGCTGCTCTGCTGAGCAACTGGCAGAATTCTACAACCAGTGCGTGCTCAGAGATCTAAGACTTCAACGCTATAATTCCTCCTCGGCGACCATCACGCACGCGCAGAACTACGTGAAGGCTGCCAAGCGGACCAATAACCTGGCTACGATTTCATCTTCTCAGTTCATCCTTGGATTTACCTGTCTCCACGGTGGCAAATTGTGGAACGCGGAGCGCGCGCTACTCAGCGGGATGCAAGCCGCTCAAAGGTCCGGCCACAAGGCCATTGAACTTCGTTGTCGCGTGTATTTGAGCCTGGCGTACCGGCTGCAGGGCAAGGTCGAGGCTGCCATTGAGATGGCCACGGAAGCAGCAGAAACAGCCAAGGTCGAGGCGATGTCAGAATATGTCGGACTGACCAGCGCAAACCTCGCATGGGGTCACTGGAGGAGCGGTCGACTGGAGGAAGCCCGCTCGGAAGCGGAAGGAGCCGTCCGGGAGTTCGACAAGTCCAAGATCGCCTACCCATTCGAGTGGACGGCGTTGTTGGTGTTGTTGGCGACTGACCGTCAAAATTACGATCGGGTGAAATTGCTATGCAATCGTCTCTTGAGCGTCACGCAGCAGGAGCTGCCGGAAGTCGTGCGCGCGGGGACCGAAAGTCTCGCGGCGAGTTCAAGTGAAGACTACCCGTCTCTTCTTCTGCAATTGATTGCCGCATGCAGAAAGCGGAACCTTCTATAACTTTCGGTTGATAGACTCGCTTCATTTGGGTAGCCGCACAACAGGATGCTTTATTTGAAGATCGGGATCGAGGTGCTATCTTAGAAATTTGCAACGGGAGGGAAGCCATGTCTCAAGATAACAGCGACGACTTTCGTCACGATCTTATTATCGCCAGCGACGATGGAACTATTCTGCATATCCCCCGTGACGTCTGGGACCAGGACGTCTACCGCATTGACGCGGCAAAATTCCAGTCCGGCGACGACTGGCAGGTTGTTCGCGAGCTTCTGCAATGTGGCGTATTGCTCGCAGCCGTTCCTCAGAAATTGCCGCCAGACAAGCCAAAGCCTCTTGGCACCTGCTGGCTTGTGAATATAGAGGGCCTGAAGAAGTCTACGCAGTTTCACGTTCGGTGAAACTGGATGCCCTAAAGAGTGAGTCTTGGTCTCGTTTCATTCGCGAAATGGACCCGGCCGAGACTCTGGCCAGAATGGCCCCTTTCCTGCGTGATATCGGAGTTTCGCGCATCGCGGATATCACTGGTCTCGATTCCATCGGATTGCCTGTCATGGTTGCCTACAGACCGAATGCTCGGTCGCTTGCAACCTGTCACGGCAAAGGGGCAACGCTGAGCGAGGCGAAAGCTTCCGCTGTCATGGAGGCACTCGAGCGTCACTGTGCCGAGAACCCCAAAATAGCTTTGAGATTTGCATCCTTCAATGAACTGCACGACGAAGGACGCGTGGTCGACCTGGATATCCTGCCCAGAATTGTCGAAGCGCCGCCATCCAGAACCCGCCGCACCCTTTGGGCTTCTGCAACGGGAATGACCACCGGCGAGAACGTATGGGTTCCTTATGAGATAATTCACCTGGACTATGCTCTGCCGCTGCCGGCAAATCTTGAATGCCTGCTGATGGGTTCGGGCGGACTGGCGTCCGGGAATACGAAAAAGGAAGCAACGGTCCATGCGATCACGGAACTGATCGAAAGGGATGCACTCACCCTTTGGCGATCCAGAGGCACGGGAATTCAGGAAACGGCCGTCGATTTAGAATCGGTTGATGATCCGTGGTGTTCTGACATCCTGAGCACACTCATTCGCTCCGGCACAAGAACCGCTGTTTGGGACATGACTAGTGATCTCGGCGTACCCGCCTTCTTTTGCGAGATATGGTCCGACTCGACCACATTCCGGAGCGTGGGGCCAGCCGCCGGCAGCGCATGTCATCCGTCAAGCGGGATTGCGCTGGGAAAAGCGGTGCTCGAGGCAGTCCAAAGCAGATTGACGATGATCTCTGGTACGCGGGATGACCTTACGCGAGACATGTTTGTACGCGGGCCCCCACAAGCACCACTCGACGAACAAACCGTCAGTCCAGGTAAGACGTTCACTGAAATTCCCAGCGCATCGAGTTTCGCCAGCATAGACGATACGCTCGACGACTTCCTGGATAGAATGAGGCTTGCCGGCATCGATGAACCTCTCATCGTTGACCTGTCGCATGATGGCATACCTGCTGCCGTGGTGCGTGTCGTCGCCCCTGGGCTCGAAGGTTCGTGCGATGCGCCTGGCTATATGGCTGGGACGCGTGCCAGACGGCTGGCCGATTATCGAGATGGCAATGGCGAACGAAACTGACAAGGTAGCGGTCTTCGTGGGCCCATCGCTCGGACGTCATCGTCCATCCTATCCCGGTGTCGAGCTCGACTATCGCCCCCCTGCCTCCCAAGGAGATGTCATCGCGGCTGCGGTTGACGGCCCGAAAGCCATCGTCCTGATCGACGGCTATTTCGAGCATGTGCCCGCAGTGCATCATAAGGAAATCTTGTGGGCTCTTTACGAAGGCATTCCAGTGTACGGGGCAGCATCGATCGGAGCCCTCAGAGCCGCGGAGCTCAGTGAGTTTGGTATGATCGGTGTAGGAAAGACCTTCGAATCCTTCCAATCCGGCGAACTCGAGTGCGACGATGAGGTCGCCTTGGTCCACGGACCGGCAGAAGTTCACTACCAGCCGCTTTCGGAGCCGCTTGTGAATATTCGATCGACGTTGTCGTCCGCTCTTGATGCGGGAGTAATCGAAAAAGATCTTGCCGCTTCCCTGATCAACCGAGCGAAAGCAATCTTCTATCCCGAGCGTAGTTTCGGGCGGCTGCTTGGCGACCTGGATCACCAGGCGGATCGCGCCGGCGCAGAAAGATTGGCAAGCTGGTTGCCGAGTGGAAGAGTGGATCAAAAGCGCATCGATGCAATGGCTTGCCTCGCCCAAGCGACCAGCGATCTGCAGCGGCCGCCCCGTGAACCCGGACATTCGAGTCGCGGATTCGCCTTCACCGATGCGTTTGCTCAACTTGTACAATGCACCGCGGCGGGGCTGCCGCTCGGGAGCCGCACTGCCTATAGGCTGATAGAGTTGTGTTCCAACAGGACCGCCGGGTTATCTGAATCCGCGGCTGTATGCGCGGCCGCACTGGCGATAGACAGAGCCACTCGAGGTCCCGTTCCCGTTCGTTCCCTTGGTGAGACCGTCAATGCCTTCCTCGAGCACGTACCGGGCGGGGATATCGGCAGCTGGATGAAGTCCAGGGACCTGGATCTTGATGCTCTGTCCCGCATATTGGAGGAGCTGGCTCGAATGGACCGATCCTATGAGGCAGCAGAAGAGTTGCTTCATAGGATAGTTCACTCCAGGCTTAAAATAAGATAGCGCTTGGACGCCGGTCGTCGTGGAGTAACCTGTGTGTCTGGTATAGAGCTAACAAGCTTGGCTGGGGCGCCTGGATTCGAACCAGGGGATGGCGGTACCAAAAACCGCTGCCTTACCGCTTGGCTACGCCCCACCAGAGCAAAAGCGGGAACCGCTTTGCCAAAGCGACGCCTGATTAGCAAAGGTCGCTCCGTGTAACAATCCTTAAGTTCTGCGAAAGACGAGATTTCTGTGCGCTTTCTTTGGCGCCGAATGCCCCATCGAGCGCCAAGCACTCCGGAAAATTTGACGCGGCGCGCGGGCATTCAGAAAATCGAGACTGTTTTCGAGTGATGCACAGGCGCTATCGTGATAGGTCTTCAAGCAAAGGCGCATCATTGCGCGCCCGTTTTCATTGGTAGACACTCGAAAATATCCGGAAACGGCATGGAAAATCCCGAATTCGACCTGACCTTCGAGCCTGCCTATGGCCGTGCCATCGCGCTCGCCGATGGCATCGAGCGGATTACAGTCTACAATCCCAGTCCCTTCACCTTTCATGGCACGAACAGCTATATCGTCGGAAAGTCCTCCGTTGCGGTCATCGATCCCGGACCGGAGAACGAGGCGCATTTCCAGGCGTTGATGGCCGCACTCGCTGGCCGCGAGGTGACGCATATCTTCGTCTCGCATACGCATCGCGACCATTCTCCGCTTGCCGGGCGGCTGAAGGAGGCGACCGGCGCCATGATCGTCGCCGAAGGTCCACATCGCGCCGCCCGGCCGCTTCATGACGGCGAGATCAATCCCTTTGCCGAGAGTTCCGACAGCGATTTCCAACCCGATATCGTGCTTGCCGATGGTGAAAGCGTCTCGGGAGACGGTTGGCGATTGACGGCAATTCTCACCCCCGGCCACACAGCCAATCACGTGGTCTTCGCGCTCGACGACAAAGGCATCGTCTTTTCGGCCGATCATGTCATGGCCTGGTCGACCACGATCGTGGCGCCGCCCGATGGTTCGATGGCCGATTACATGGCGTCGCTCGAACGACTGCTCGCGCGCGACGACCGCATTTTCTTTCCCGGCCATGGCGGGCCGGTGAAGGATCCCTCCTCCTTCATGCGCGCGCTCAGGACACACCGTCGCATGCGCGAACGGGCGATCCTCCAACGCATCAGAGCCGGAGACCGGTCGATCCCGGACATGGTCAAGGTCATCTATCGCGACACCGACCTCCGGCTTCATGGCGCGGCCGCGCTCTCCGTTTTGGCGCATCTGGAGGACCTGGTGGAAAGAGGAGAAGTACTGACCGACGGCCCGCCGCGGCTCATGGGACATTACTTCCCAGCAGGCGGCGCCTGATCAGCACTCGCAACGGCGACGTCTGCCGATCTCGGCGCAGGCTCCCCGTCTCCCACCTCCTCCATGGCCTTGCAGCCTCCGCCCGCTCTGAAACGTCAGAAGCCTGATCACGTCGACAAGAATCTCAATGACGGCGCTCATGATGGCTGCTCCATTGTCTAGAGCCGGATGATTCCAGGTCGAATCGACCTGGAATCCGAATCCGCCTCTAAATCAAAAAGTGAGAGCGGGATGTCGCCCGAAAACCGCGCACACTTTTCGGCATCCCGCTCTTGCCCATTTCAGCCGACTTGCGCAGTCCGTTCAAACGAGCTTATCGTCGACTTCGAATAACTTGAGGTTATACATGAAGCGCGGGAGGCTGCCGCTGACGGCACTCAGAAGTTTGGAGGCGGCGGGGCGGCTGGAAAGCTTCACGCTGGCAGCGGAAGAGCTTTTCGTGTCGCAGGCAGCAATCAGCCGTCAGATCCGCGATCTGGAACAGCAGCTTGGGAAAGCGCTTTTTGCCCGCCATCATCGCCGCGTCCGTCTGACGGAGACGGGAGCACAGCTGCTTCAGGCGCTGACGCAATCCTTCGACAGGATCGACACGGTCCTGACCGAGATCAGCCGCGAGGAGGCAGCACTGCTCGTGAGCGTCAGCGCCGAGCCCTCCTTTGCCGGCGGCTGGCTCGTCCCACATCTTTCCGAATTCCGAAGCCTCTATCCGGATATAGATGTTGCCGTCGATTCTAACGCGCGGCTGATCGAATTCCGGTCGCAGGAGGCGGAACTGGCGATCCGGCACAGCGCAACGCGGACCTCATGGCCGCGCACGGAGGCGCGACACCTCGTTGACACGAAGATGGTGACGGTGATCTCTCCGGAACTTCTGGCGAAAGGCTCGGCGTTTCATCGTCCGGAAGACCTGCTTCAGTACGTGCTGTTGCACGAGGAGAACCGCAGCCTCTGGAACCGGTGGTTCACGGCAGCTGGTGTCAGCGGCGGCGGCTTCGATCGAGGACCGATTTTCGCCGATGGTTCGCTGGTGCTGCAGGCGGCACTTCGCGGCCATGGGGTCGCAATGGTTGATGCGCTGCTGGCGGAGCAGGACATAAGGAACGGGCGCTTGATACAGCCATTTGAAACGGCCATTCAGCATGGTGCCTATTGGCTTGTCAGTCGCGATTTTCGGCATCTGAGCGAACCGGCGGGGAAGTTTGCGCGGTGGGTGGAGGGGTGTTTGGTGAAAAGCGACAGAGACCGCGGATAGGCTTCGAGATGCCTGCCTTCGCTATGGATCAGGGGGTCGCTGCAATCGATCCACTGGATCGACGGGGAAAGACAAGGCAACGGAGAGTTCACCGAGGATGGGACAGCCGGCCCTTCGCTTGGGCTCAGGGCGTTCGTCGCTGCAATCGATTCACTGGATCGATTGCTCCGACTTCGTCGGACCGCTCCTCACCCACCCGCAATGCCGAGAAGTTCGGCGTCCAATGCCTTCAGATAGTTCTCAGCGATTTCCGCGCTGAAACCGAGGTCATGCGGGCCGTAGCGTGAGGCGGCGCGAACATCGACCAGCGTGGTCTCCGCCTCTTCGCGCAGGCGAATGATGATATCGAACTCCAATCCGAGGATCAGCGTGCGCGTCTGGCCCTGCAGAGTTGCGTCGGTGCTGCCGCGGATCATGTCTGCCACTGCGTCCTGATAGGGCCTGGGCTCGGGGATTGGCACGATATCCGGCGGCGCATCGCGCACTGCGCCTTCGTTCGGCTGGGGTTTTACCGGCACGTCCTCGAGATCCCGGCCACGTTCGTCGGCGCCTTCGGTCTTGACGATCGTAATGCGGTTCTCCGCCGCGACCTTCTTGACCGCTTCCAGCACACGGTCGATGGCACCATCATATCGCCTGCCGGTCAATCCGGGATAGGCGGCCGCTTGCGCCTCGCGGCTCTCAGGCCCAATGTTTGGGTCACGGGTCAACCATATCTGGTCGGCATGCGGCGGAACGAGCCATGACGGGGCATCGACCAGATCGGTCGAGACATCGTAAATCGTTGGCCGGACGACATAGCGAGCGGCGCCGAAGGCAAAGATCGCCAATGGAAGGGTCGCATAGACGAGCGCCTTGAAGGCGTCGATGCCGCCGATCGCTCCCACCATCCAGAGACGGTTGAGGCCCAATACGGCCAGCACCGAAGCAAGCGCGGCAAACCCAGCAGAAACCAGCAGGAGCAATACCAGATACGGCGTTTCCAGCGGCCCGAAACGGTGCGCCAGCAGCACGGCCAGGCAGAGCACGAACGAAAAGGCGCCAACCCGGCGCGAAAGGCGGGCCGCACGGGAAACGGGACGATCGAAGCGGATGGTCATTCGCGGGCTCACAGGAGGATCACGAGTCGGGCTTCCCAAATCGCCCGACAATCTTGTTTAGTTCAAGATTCACCCAAATTGAAACAGTTGTCTCGCGGGCACAGCACGCAATCCACGGAGAACGATACCGAAATCATAACGATTCTTTCGCATAAGCAATTGCTTAAATTCCATAAAAAGGTCATGCTGTCGCCGTTTTGTTCGATACGAAAGGGTGTCAGGAGAAAAGCAATGCTTTCACCGGAAACAACCATCGAGCCCTCTTCCGCTCGTAGAAGTCCGTCGAAGGCGGCCGATCCGATGCTGCCGCTCGAACTTCTGGAGATGCAGCTTTCGCTCGACGGCTATGACGAGGGAGAGGCGGGATTCCGCGAGGCAGTGCAGAAGGCGGCCAAATCCGCAGACGGCGAACTCCTGTTCGATCTGCCAGCGACCGGCCTCATCGAAAATTGCAGCAGGCTCGCCGTCATCCGCATTCCGGATGGAGAGGAAGCAACACGGATCGTTTTTGCGCTCCTCGATGAAGAAAGCAATGACATCCGCGTGCAGGTCCCGAACGAAGAGACGGAACATCTCGTTCGCTTCGCCAATGCCTTCGTGGGCGTGCTCGAGCAGATGTAAGTTCTGCAGCGTTTCAGCTTTTCATGGAAGCGCAGAACCGCTCTAACCTTTTGTTTTACGCAATTCCGGACGGAAAACCGCTTCGCACTTTTCCTGGAATTGCCCTAGCGTCGATCCGATCTGCAACGTGCCTATCACGCAACAACGGGAATCATTGACGAATTCCGATAATTAGCTTTTCTAAAAGCCTGTTGCATGAAAAAATTCACGCAGCAGGCTTTACAGCGCCGTGCGTCTTATAAGACGCACAAAGGTCGCTGTAACGCTTTGAATTGCTGCATGGTTTTATCCTTAAATCGGTTCCGATTTAAGGAACCATGCAGTAGGTTATTGTACTCATGCATGTCGTTGCCGCAAAACCGCTGCACACTTTTGCGCGACATGCATAGCCGTATCTGTTCGTCAGTTCGCGAAGAAGAATTCCCATGCGCATTTCACGACTGCTTCTGCCCTTCTCCATCGCCGTCCTTCTGGCGGGTTGCCAATCGCTGACGCCGGAACAGCAGCGGGCGGTGGACGAATCCAAGTGCCTCAGCTACGGTTTCAGACGCGGCACCGAAGGGTTCGCAGAGTGCCTGCAGAATATCGACCTCGATCGACGGGCGGAGGCGCGCGCCTTCCGTTACCAGTCGATGTCGAACCTCTACTGGAACACACCGGTTATTTACGTCCGGCCGCGCTACTCCCATCGCCACTGACGCTGATCCTTAGAGCGGTTCCGCTTTTCACGGAATCGCAGAACCGCTCTAAGCTTTTGTTTTCTCGCAATTCCGAACGGAAAACCGCTTCACACGTTTCCTGGAATTGCCCTAGCGTCGATCGCCGCCTGCGCCGCCGCCAGGCGCGCGATCGGCACGCGGAAAGGTGAACAGGAGACGTAATCGAGGCCGATCGTCTCGCAGAAGCGGATCGAAGCGGGATCGCCGCCATGCTCGCCGCAAATACCGAGCTTCATGTCGTTGCGCGTCTGCCGACCGCGCTCCGCGGCGATACGGATCAATTCACCCACGCCGTCAAAATCGAGAGAGACAAAGGGATCATGCTCCATGATCCCCTTGCGCAAATAGGTCGGAATATAGGCCGCGGCATCGTCGCGCGACATGCCGAAGGTCGTCTGCGTCAGGTCGTTGGTGCCGAAGGAGAAGAACTCGGCCGCCTCGGCAATGAGATGGGCCCTCAGAGCAGCGCGTGGCAGCTCTATCATGGTGCCGACCAGGTATTCGATCTTCATGCCGGCTTCGGCCATCACTGCCCTGGCGATGTCATCGATGCGCGCCTTGACGTAATCGAGTTCGGAGCGCAGGCCGACGAGCGGCACCATGATCTCCGGCACGACGGCAGCACCCGTCTCCCTCGCAGCCGCGACCGCGGCTTCAAAGATGGCGCGGGCCTGCATTTCCGCGATCTCCGGATAGGAGATCGCCAGGCGGCAGCCGCGATGGCCAAGCATGGGATTAAACTCATGCAGCGCATCCACCCGCTGACGCAGGCTTGATGCTTCCATGCCCATGGCGGCTGCGACTTCGGCCACCTCCTCGTCCGTCTTCGGCAGGAATTCGTGCAAGGGCGGATCAAGCAGGCGGATTGTCACGGGCAGGCCATGCATGATGCCAAAGAGACTGGTGAAATCGGAACGCTGCATCGGCAACAGTTTCGCGAGTGCCGCCCTGCGCCCCATTTCATCCTCGGCAAGGATCATTTCGCGCATGACCTGGATTCGGTCGCCTTCGAAGAACATGTGCTCGGTGCGGCAAAGGCCTATGCCTTCGGCGCCGAAGGAACGGGCGGCGCGGGCATCGGTCGGCGTATCGGCGTTCGTGCGCACCGTCATGCGGCGCGCGCGGTCGGCCCAGGCCATGATGCGGCCGAAATCGCCGGACAATTCCGGCTGGATCATCGGCACCTCCCCCTTCAGCACCTGGCCGGCAGCCCCGTCGATCGTAACGATGTCGCCCTTCTTGAGCGTCACGCCAACGCCGATCAGTTTTTCGTTGCGCATGTCGATGCGCATGGTGCCGGCGCCGACCACGCAGGGAATGCCCATGCCGCGGGCGACCACCGCCGCATGGCTGGTCATGCCGCCACGCGTGGTCAGAATGCCCTCCGCGGCGTGCATGCCGTGTATATCCTCGGGGCTGGTCTCGATGCGCACCAGAATGACCTTGCGCCCTTCCTCCTCGGCTTCGACCGCCTCTTCCGCCGTAAAGACGATTTCGCCCGTTGCCGCCCCCGGCGAAGCAGGGAGGCCGGAGCCGATGACATTACGATCGACGCGCGGGTCGATGGTCGGATGCAGAAGCTGGTCGAGCGTTGCCGGGTCGATACGCAGCACGGCCTCTTCCTCGCCGATCAACCCTTCGTCCACCATATCGACGGCGATCTTCATCGCGGCCTTGGTCGTGCGCTTGCCGGATCGCGTCTGGAGCATCCAGAGCTTGCCGCGCTCGATGGTGAACTCGATGTCCTGCATGTCCCGATAATGCGCTTCCAGTTTGCGGCAGATGCCGCAAAATTCGGCGAAGGCTTCCGGCATCAACTTTTCCATCGAAGGCCGATCCGAACCGGAGGCGATACGCCCCCCTTCGGTAATGCTCTGAGGCGTGCGGATGCCGGCCACGACATCCTCGCCCTGCGCATTGACAAGAAATTCGCCGTAGATTTCCTTCTCGCCGGTCGATGGATTGCGACTGAAGGCGACACCGGTCGCAGACGAATTGCCGAGATTGCCGAAAACCATGGCCTGCACATTGACCGCAGTCCCCCAGCCTTCCGGTACGCTGTGGAGATGGCGATAGGTTACGGCGCGCGGGTTCATCCAGCTCGCAAAAACGGCGCCGACCGCGCCCCAGAGCTGAACTTCAGGATCCTGCGGAAAGGGTTCGCCGAACTCATCTTCGATGACGGTCTTATAGAGCGTGATGACATGCTGCCATTCAACGGCGGTCAGATCAGTGTCATATTCGTGGCCGAGGCGCAGCTTCTCGTCCTCGAGGATTTCCTCGAACACGTCATTGTCGAGACCCATGACGACATCGGCATACATCTGGATGAAGCGACGGTAGCTATCCCAGGCAAAACGAGCGTCGCCCGCATCATGACCCAGCGCCTGGACGGTATGATCGTTGAGACCGAGGTTGAGGACGGTGTCCATCATGCCGGGCATCGAAACGCGCGCACCGGAGCGCACCGAAAGCAATAGCGGTCTGTGCATGTCCCCGAAACGGCGACCGGTAATGGTCTCCACCGCCTGAAGTCCGCGCATGACCTGCGCCTTGAGATCGTCCGACACGCTGCGGCCGTGATTGTAATACCATGTGCAGGCTTCGGTGGTGATTGTGAGGCCAGGCGGAACCGGCAACCCCAGGCTGCACATCTCGGCGAGATTTGCGCCCTTGCCGCCAAGAAGACCAACATCGCGCGCGCCGCCCTCTGCCTGGCCGTTACCGAACATGTAGACCAACTTGCTCATCTTCCCCCCACGCGCTGTCGGGTCAATCTAATTCATTGGCGTGGAAATGAAAATCGACAAATACGGCAAAATGTTGCAATGCACAATAAACAGTGGTGAAGCACCGTCATTGTTCGTGTGATCACGCTTAGAGGTCGGATGATTTCAGGTCGAATCGACCTGAAATCTGAATCCGCCTCTAACTCAAAAAGTGGAGCGGGGTGTCGCCCGAAAACCGCACTTTTCGGCATCCCGCTCCAGCCAGGGGAGATTGGTCCAAAATAAAAAAGGCTTTGCGGGACGGCAACTTGTCCCGCAAAGCCTTTACGTCCGGCCAGGAAAACCGAACGCGGGGTGATGGATGCCGCCTAACTTCCAGCTTTCCGCCCTTTGCGCTGGTCCGGTTCGCGGCATTCAATGACCCAACACACGCTACAATGGCCGACAATGCTCCCCAGCAGCGGCCATTGCATAATTGCAGATTAGTACAACGAAACAGGAAGAGCATCACCCAAATGGGGGGCCGGGGAAAAAATGGGAAACCTTTATTGGGTGCAAAGGGATAACCGGACTTTAGACGGAAGGATTCAGACCATTGTTTTCGTGCCTGTCGTTGCCGCAAAACCGAGTCATCAGGCGGTCTCGCGCAAACGCTCTGCTGTCTGCAGGTCCACGGAAACAAGCTGGGAAACGCCCTGCTCGGCCATGGTGACACCGAAAAGGCGATCCATGCGCGCCATGGTGATCGGATTGTGGGTAATGACGACGAAGCGGGTCTCGGTGGAAGCCGCCATCTCGTCCATCAGATTGCAATAACGCTCGACATTGTGATCATCGAGCGGCGCGTCCACTTCATCGAGCACGCAGATCGGCGCCGGATTGGTGAGGAAGACGGCAAAGATCAGCGCCATGGCGGTCAGCGCCTGCTCGCCCCCCGACAGAAGCGTCATGGTTTGCGGCTTCTTGCCTGGCGGGCGGGCAAGGATTTCCAGTCCGGCCTCCAGCGGATCGTCGGATTCGATAAGCTGCAACTCTGCCGTGCCGCCCCCGAAGAGATGCGTGAACAGGCGTTGGAACTGGGCGTTGACCACATCAAAGGCGGCGATGAGGCGCTCACGGCCTTCGCGGTTGAGGCTCTGGATGGCACCACGCAGCTTGCGGATGGCATCGATGACATCATCGCGTTCCTTGACCAGCGCCTCCAGCTTGGCACTCAGCTCCTGCTGCTCTTCCTCGGCCCGCAGATTGACCGCGCCAAGCCTCTCTCGTTCCATCCTCAGACGCTCCAGTTCGCGCTCGACTTCGAGCGGATCCGGAACGGACTGTGCGGCACCAAGGCCGGTAAGCCGGAATGCCTCATGCGGGGCACAATGCAGCACTTCACGAATGCGGGCTTCGCTTTCCAACCGCTTTTCGCGCGCCGATACCAGCCTTTCTTCCGCACGACCGCGTCGTTCGCGGCTTTCGGCCAGCGCGGAAAGCGCTGTGGCTGCCTGCCTATCCGCCTCGCGCTGAACGATCTCGGCTTCGGCGAGACGGTCGCCGGCAATCCGGCGCGCCTCTTCCGCCTTCTGCAATTCCGTTAGCAGTGCGCGACGCTTGTCGTCGAATTCGTCCGGCGCCAGTTCCAGCTCGGCAGCTTCCTCGCGCGCTTCCTCCTCGCGGTCCCGAAGCGTCTGGATATGATCCTCGGCGCTCGCCGCACGGTCACGCCAGCTCGCACGCTCCTGACCGATCGCGACGATGCGGCGTTGACGGGCCTCGTTTTCCCGGTTCAAGCCTTCGTGGCGGGCCCGCACTTCGGCGAGCGTTCCGCGATCGGTTGCGACCTCAGCCTGCTGATCGCGAAGCTTCAGATCGATCTCGGTAAGGTCCGGCGCTTCCTCCAGCTCGATGCGCGCGTTCTCGTCCTGAATGATCAGATCCTCGACCTGGGCCTGAATCTGGCTAGCGGTTTCAGCAATGACATCGCGACGCCGGATCAAATCGCCGGAAGCTCGCTCGGCAGCGACGAGCGCTTCGCGCACTTCGGCAAGATTTCTCGCTAAAAGGCGGCTCCTATCGCGCATTTCGGCAAGCCGCCGCTCTTCCTCGCGGATACGCTCGGCCGCTTCCGCAAGCCTCTCTTCCGCTTCCACGAGAACATCGCGGGCAAGCCCGACTTCAGCTTCCAGTTCCGCCAGCCTGTTCTTCTGCGCCAACCGCAACGCGGCAGCACTTGGCGCATCGGCGCCCGTGACATGGCCGTCCCAGCGGAAGACCGCTCCGCTCGTGGTCACCAACCGCTGACCGGGCTTCAGTTGCCGCATCAGGCGCGGCCCGTCTTCGGCGCTGACCACGCCGATCTGCTTCAGGCACCTGGCAAGCGCTTCCGGCGCACCGACATGGTCAAACAGCGCCACGACGCCATCCGGCAGAGGGTGATCGCCAGCCCCATCGCCGTTCAGCGACCAATGGACGGGAGACTCAGTATCGAGTGGCGACTCAAGATCGTCACCGAGAGCGGCGCCCAAGGCCGTTTCGAAGCCGCGGTCGACCCGCAGTTCTTCGGCGACCGGCGGAAAAGCTCCTGAAGCCGCAGCCGCCGCGAGCATCTTCGAGATCGTACGCGATTCCGTTTCCAGGGCGTTCAGCCGGGACCGGGCCTGGTCCACCGGCGCACGAGACAGTGTCTCGGTTTCCCGAGCTTTCGCGAGCGCCTCCTCCACATGCTGCACAGCGGCCTCGGCATCGGAAACGGCGATTTCAGCCGCCTCCACGATGGCGCGCTTCTCCTCCGGATCCGGTAGTGTCGCAATCTTCTCATCGACCGCCGTCAGTTCCCGATTGGCCTCATCCATCTGCCGCTCCAGCCGCATCTTGCGGTCGGCAAGATCGCGGATGGCACGTTCGAGCTGGTTGCGGCCGGCCGCGGCTTCGGCGCGCTCAGCCGTCAAGGCAGCGAAGATGCGTTCGCTGTCCGAAAGTCTGGCGGCGGCTTCCTCGAAAGCTTCGCGTGTTTCCGCCGCAAGTCGGCCGGAATCGGCAAGAATATCGGTGATTTCGGCCTCTTCGGCGTCCAGCTTCGCAAGGATGGTGGCATTATCGGCCAGCATGCGTTCCTCGCGGCGGATGTCTTCCGAAAGCTGCGCGAGACGTCGGGTCAACTCGTCACGACGGCGCAGGATACGGCCGGCATCCTCTTCCAGCTGCGTCCGGGCGATCTGTAGCCGCTGCAGGGCGGCGGCTGCCTTTGCTTCCGCCTCGCGCAATTCCGGCAGCTTCAGGCTGGCAATCCCCTGCGCCTTCGCGGCCTCCATCTGGATCTGCGCCTTCTCGGCCACCGCGACCGTCGCCTGGTTGAGCGCGCTATCGGCTTCTGCTTCGGCTTCCTTGGCCTGTACCCAGCGGATATGCAGGAGCATTGCCTCGCGGGCGCGAATATCGGCGGACAGGAGCTTGAAGCGATTGGCCTGTCGCGCCTGACGCTTCAGGCTCTCGATCTGGCTTTCGAGCTGCGAGGTCACGTCGTCCAGACGCTCGAGATTGCTTTCGGCCGCACGCAACCGCAACTCCGCCTCATGACGACGGGAGTGGAGACCGGAGATCCCGGCCGCCTCTTCTAGAAGCTGACGGCGAGCCTGGGGCTTTGCCTGGATTAGCTCGCCGATACGGCCCTGCCCGACCATGGAGGGCGAACGGGCGCCGGTGGAGGCATCGGCGAAGAGAAGCTGCACGTCCTTGGCCCGGCTTTCCTTGCCGTTGATGCGATAGAGCGAACCCTGTTCGCGCTCGATGCGGCGCGTGACCTGGATCTCGTCGCTGTCGTTGAAGGAGGCGGGCGCCGTGCGGTCGGCATTATCAAGATAGAGCGCAACCTCAGCGGTGTTGCGCGCCGGACGGTTGCCCGAGCCGGAGAAGATGACATCGTCCATGCCGGAGGCGCGCATGTTCTTATAGGAATTCTCGCCCATCACCCAGCGCAGCGCCTCGACGAGATTGGACTTGCCGCAGCCATTCGGCCCGACGACACCGGTCAATCCCCGTTCGATGATGAATTCCGTCGGCTCGACGAAGGACTTGAAGCCGACGAGGCGCAACTTGTTGAACTTCATGGGACGATCCCACGTTGCTCAAAAGAAAAAACGGGCGCACGGCTCTCGCCGTCGCCCGTTATGTCGAAACGGCACGGATCAGAGCAAGCTGTCGATGAGCGCCGACATAGTGTCAAACGACATGTCTCCAGAATAGCGCTTCCCGTTGATGAGGAAGGTCGGCGTTGCGTTGATGCCGAAATCCTTCGCCCCCCTTTCCCGGGTGGCGTTCACATCATCCAGAAGTTTCTGGTTCGTCAAGCACTTCGTGAAGCTATCCTCAGTAAATCCGGCGAGTCTCGACATCTGCAGCAGTGCATTGCGACCATCTTCGGCTGCCGCCCAGGTCTGCTGCTGCTTGAAAAGCATGGCGACCATGGGGAAATATTGCTCAGGCGGAGCGCAACGCGCCAACATGAATGCGGCAGCGGCACGCGGATCGAACGGAAACTCGCGGATAATGAAGCGGACCTTGCCGGTATCGATGTACTTCGCCTTGATTTGATCGAAGGTGGTGTTGTGGAAATGGGCGCAATGCGGGCAGGTCATCGACATGTATTCGACGATCGTCACCGGTGCATCTTCCTTGCCAAGCGCCATTTCCGGCAGCGGGCCTGGCTTCAGCACCTCCGCCATATCGACATTGCCGTCAGGCTGGGGAATTTCCGCGCTCGAAGTGGCCGCGGTCTTGATCGTATCGACATTCGTGCCGTCCTGCATCGTCTTGCCTGAAGACGAAGCATCCGCCGCGTCCTTGCTGTCATTGCAGGCCGCAAGCGCCACCGAGGCCGCCGCAAGAGCAATGCCGCTGAGCAGACGACGTTTGGTGAGTTGGATTTCGGATATCGACATAAAAACCCCATATCAAGAGAAGTGGCTCGATTTGCTCATGCGATATAACGGCTCGTTGCCGCTAACAAGGCACGCTTGTCGAACTTTCTTCAAAGAATTGTGACCGGGCGAAGACTACAGGGCAAAATTGACTCCGAAAATGAAGCTGCCTTCGAATACCCTTCAATCTATCGCCCGCGTTTTCCCAAAACAGCTGTCCCAAGCCTCTGAATTGCTTGCCGCAACTTGTCGTCCTTTATGCCATCCATCATGCTTTCAAGCTTGCGGGCAGCCTCCCCTTTCAACGGGAGCGGAGCCCGGGAGCGCCTGGTCAGCGGCGATACGGGCTTCTGCACGATGCGGATCTGATGTACGGCCGGAAAGCCGAAAAAGCCGTTGATCCGTTGAATGAGCTCGCCCTGCGCATGGGTGAGGAACAGTGCGCGAGCGCCTTCGCAGGCAATGGTGAGGACGCCTGGCTGGTAGCCGCCATCCTCGCCTGCGCCACCGCGCTTTGCCCAGGCGATCTTTTCCGGGCGCGTACACTCGGCGAAATCCTCGCCGGCGATTTCATCCCAGGAGCCGAGAAGCGCGGTATTGATTCCCGCACGGCGCGCCAGCACCGGGTCGATGAGGCCGTTGGCCACCTCTGAGATCTGCTTGACGCCTTTTGGGGGATAACTCATGCAATCGTCGTCCGGATATCTGCGTTTCGCGCTTCGGGCTTGATCACGCGGCGCAGCTTCGCCAAGTATAGAGCAAATCTCCTCCCTGCGGCAAACCATGACAAAAAAGACTTCCGAAGCGCCTGAGGCCGCGCATCTCCTTTCCTGGTACGACCGGCATCATCGCGACCTGCCTTGGCGCGTGTCTCCGCCGATGGCGGCGCGTGGGCTTAAGGCCGATCCTTATCATGTATGGCTTTCGGAGGTGATGCTGCAGCAGACGACCGTCCAGGCGGTGAAGCCCTACTTCGCCAATTTCCTCAAACGCTGGCCAAAGGTGACCGACCTTGCGGCGGCGGCAAACGAGGACGTCATGGCTGCCTGGGCGGGCCTCGGCTACTACGCCCGTGCAAGAAACCTAAAGAAATGCGCGGAGGCTGTCGCTCGGGATCACGGCGGGAAATTTCCGGACACTGAGGAAGGGCTGAAAACGTTGCCCGGTATCGGCGACTATACCGCCGCAGCGGTCGCCGCCATTGCCTTCAACCGGCCGGCAGCCGTAATGGACGGCAATGTCGAGCGGGTGATTTCCAGGCTCTATGCGATCGAAACGCCGCTGCCGGCCGGCAAACCGCTCATGAGGCAGAAGGTGGCGCTTTTAACCCCCGCTGACCGGCCGGGCGATTTCGCGCAGGCGATGATGGATCTCGGCGCGACGATCTGCACGCCGAAGCGACCCGCCTGCTCACTCTGTCCCTTCAGGGGTTCGTGCGAGGCGCTGCGCCTGCACGACCCGGAATATTTTCCGGTGAAGGCGGCCAAAAAAGACAAGCCGGTCCGTCTCGGTGCCGCTTTCGTTGCCGTCACGTCCGAGGGTGATATTCTCCTGCGTCGGCGGGTCGAGGCCGGCCTTCTTGGCGGCATGACGGAAATTCCAACGACGCGATGGACAGCGCGCCAGGACGGCGAAACGGATGCCGATGCCGCGCCCTTTGCCGCCGGCTGGCAGCCATGCGGATCGGTCACCCATGTCTTTACCCATTTCGAACTCCGCCTTTCGATCTTCCGGGTGGCGATCGGCACGCAAATTCAAATCGATGACGGATGGTGGGAGCCGGTTACAAATCTTCACTCTCAGGCATTGCCGACTGTCATGAAAAAGGCAATCACACAGGCTATCCCGCTGGCATTCAGCAAAACCAAGGAATGATTCATGACGACTGCAATAAACCATATCGTTTTCGATATCGGCAAAGTCCTTCTTCATTACGATCCGAGTATTCCCTACAGCCGTATAATTCCGGACGAGGCTGAAAGGACATGGTTCTTCGCCAATGTCTGCACCCACGACTGGAACATCGAGCAGGATCGCGGCCGCAAGTGGGCGGATGCCGAAGCATTGCTGATCGAGGTCCACCCCGGACGTGAAGATCAGATCCGCGCCTTCCGCAAGTATTGGCACGAGATGGTACCGCATGCCTATGAGGACAGCGTCGCCATCATGGAAGGCCTGATTGCGGAGGGACGCGACGTCACCATGCTGACGAACTTCGCCTCCGACACCTTCCGTGAGGCTCAGCTGCGCTTCCCCTTCCTTGCCAAGCCGCGCGGCGTGACGGTCTCCGGCGATATAGGGCTCATCAAGCCGGATGTTGCAATCTACGAGACCCATGCGAAAACGTTCGGCCTCGATCCGGTCTCGACAATCTTCATCGACGACTCGCTGCCGAATGTCGAAGGCGCGAAGGCAGCCGGTTGGAACGCCGTTCATTTCGTCGGCGCCGACAGACTGCGCAGCGACCTGGCCGCCTACGGCATAAGGGCCTGAAGACAAGACGCCCAGGGCTATCCACCCCGGGCGTCATCGCCTTCTTCCGTAACTGGAGGTACAAAAACCGGAAGAAGGTAGCTGTAAGAGCTCGATGAAGAACGACGCTATTCGGTCTTTGCCAGGTCATTGCGGATGACGGACCGCAGTTCATCGATCGGGCGCAGGGACCGCCCATCGTCGAAATGCCAGAACGTCCATCCGTTGCATGCGTCGAGCCCCTGCACTTTCGCGCCAAGGCGATGAATGGAGCCGGCCTCGCCGCCGGAGGCGACCGTGCCGTCAGCACGGACGATCGCACTATAGCGGCGCCTGTGATCGGTCAGCACCTGACCGGGCCTTATCAAACCGCTCTCGACCAGAACGTTGAAGGCAACGCGGACCTCCGCCTTCTTGCCGGTCATGACCGTCAGTTCCGTCTTGCCGAGCGGTTCGACGCTTGCGATACGGGCGCGCGCGGCATCGATATAGTCCTGCTCGCGCTCGATGCCGACGAAATGACGCCCGAGGCGCTTGGCCACGGCGCCGGTGGTGCCGGAGCCGAAGAAAGGATCCAGCACGATATCGCCGGGCTTGCTTGAAGCCAGGATGACGCGGGCGAGCAGCGCTTCCGGCTTTTGTGTCGGATGCACTTTCTTGCCGTCCTCGCCCTTCAGGCGCTCGGCGCCGGCGCAGATCGGAAAGAGCCAGTCGGAACGCATCTGCACGTCATCGTTGGCAGCCTTCATGGCATCGTAATTGAAGGTATATCCTTTGGCCTTGGCGTTCGGGCTTGCCCAGATCATCGTTTCATGCGCGTTCTGAAAACGGCGTCCCTTGAAATTGGGCATCGGATTGGTCTTGCGCCAGATGATGTCGTTCAGGATCCAGAAATTCAGATCCTGCAGCGTGGCGCCGACACGGAAGATATTGTGATAGGAGCCGATGACCCAGATCGTGCCCGTCGGCTTCAGCACGCGGCGGCAGGCGAGCAACCAGGCGCGCGTGAAGGCATCATAGGCCTCGAAAGAGGCAAACTGGTCCCATTCGTCATCGACGGCATCGACGAGCGACTGGTCTGGACGATGCAGCGTCCCGCCGAGCTGAAGATTATAGGGCGGATCGGCGAAGATGACGTCGACGGAGTGGGTGGGAAGGGCTTCCAGCGCTGCTACGCAATCGCCCTTGATGATCGTGTCGACCCAGGAACCCGGTTCTTCCGCGTTCTTGAGATCGGCAAGCGGGAATACTGACGCCATAATGATACTCGCTCTTACGCTTACGCATTACGCTTAACGCTTAACTGGCCGTTATGGTTACCCAAGTTGGTTACCAAAGGCTGAAGCGGTGAACGATTTCGGGAAAATAAATCTGCAGTACCGGATGAGGCAAAAATGCTTAAGGCGGATCTCGCCGGATGCGAGATCCGCCGAGAGCGCCGTGCGTTCTGACGAACGCACAAAGGACGCTCTAATTCTCTAATTCTAGAGCATCTTTCCGCGTTCAAGTGCTTCGACTTGAACGCGGGATCTCTAGGTGGTCATGCTGCGGAAGTCGTTGCGCCATCATGTATTTTACGGCTATCTGCCGGCGCCTCGGTGCGATCGAACATGCCGTAATCGCGAACGACATGGGCAATCCGCAGCCGATAATCGGCGAAGATGCCGCCACGGCCGGCCTTTTGCGCGGCACGATGAGCTTCCAGGTTGCGCCATTCTCTGACGGCTTCCTCGTCGCGCCAGAAGGAGAGCGACAGCAGCTTGCCACGCATCGAGAGGCTCTCGAAGCGTTCGATCGAAATGAAGCCATCGATCTTTTCCAGTTCCGGACGAAGGTCGCCGGCAAGGTCGAGATATCGATGGCGCTCGCCCAGGTAAGGGATGACTTCGAAGATGACGGCGATCATGGCAGCACCAGCTTTCCGTGGGGCGCCGAGATGCATTTCAGGAAAATACGATCTTCCCTGAGGATGAACCGCTCGCGGCTGGCGAACTCGTAGTTCTCCTTTCCGAGCGGATCGGTAGTAAGCCTGGCGCGATAAGCCTCATAAGCCGCAAGATTTTCAATATTGTAGACCCCGTAGGCGGTCGTCGCGGATCCCTCATGCGGCCCGAAATAGCCGATGAGATCGGCACCGCAGCGCGGGATCGCCTGCCCCCAGTTGCGGGCATATTCGGAAAACGCCTCCTTCTTGAACGGGTCGATCTCATAGCGGATGAAACAGGTGATCATGGTCAGCTCCTTTCTTTGAAGCCGTTATCGCATATTGCGTGACGTCGATGCTTCGGTTAACATCGAAGTATGAAAGAAGGACCGGATATCGCGCAGATCGGCGCGCTCATCGGCGACCCGGCGCGCGCCAACATGCTGACGGCGCTGTCGGGAGGCCGTGCGCTGACGGCAACGGAGCTTGCCGCGGCAGGCGGGATCACCGTGCAGACGGCGAGCGCGCATCTCGCAAAGCTTGAGGCCGGTGGCCTGCTGGCGCAGCGCAAGCAGGGACGCCACCGCTATTTCACGCTCGCTGACGAGGCGGTCGGCAGGCTTATCGAGGGCATGATGGGCTTTGCCGCCAGCCGCGGCCATCTGCGCCACCAGCCGGGACCGAAGGAGCCGGCTCTGCGCAAGGCGCGGATCTGTTACGATCATCTCGCCGGCGACTATGGCGTGAGAATGCTCGACAGCCTCATAGCAGCCGGCTCGATTAATGCGATCGGCGATGGTCTCGCGCTGACGGAAAAGGGCGAGAGCGATCTCAAATCCATTGGCATCGACGTGACCGGGCTCAAATCCTCCCGCCGCCCGCTCTGCCGTTCCTGCCTCGACTGGAGCGAGCGCCGCGCCCATCTGGCAGGGAGCCTGGGCAAGGCGCTGCTATCAAACTTCTTTGACAGGGGCTGGGCGCGGCGGCAGGAAGGCAGCCGCTCCATCTTCTTCACGCCGGAGGGCGAACGGCAGTTCCTGACCCTCTTCCCGCTTGAACCATAGCGCGTCCTTGCGCGTTCCTTCGGACGCGCCGCGTTCTAATTCAGACCGATCAGAGTTCCGTCGAACCCGTCACGGGCGATGCGGTCGCAAAACGTCTCCCAAGCACAGCCGGAGCAAGCGCCACGAATCGTGCCGGCCGCAAAATTCTGACGCAGCGTCTGCAATAATTCGGCATTCGGGACGAGAATCGCCCCGGGCTCCATTGCCCTGCCCAGGAGAAGGGCAAGGGCCTGAATGGCCGCCGCATCGCGCTTCGCGACACTGGCACCGAGGCAATGCGGCGCCTCACCTCGCATCAGCGGCGCGCAGATGTCGTCCGGGCCGGCGACGATCTCAATATCCTCTCCGGCTGAAAGACGCTCGGCAATGCCGCGATAGTTGGCGGTGAAGGCCGGGTTGTAGCCCTCGCCGACAAAAGTCAGCATGCAAAGCAGATGATGCGCACGAAGCTGGACAGTCAAGTCAACCGAACCCTGCCGTCATAGATGCGAATGCCCTTCAGCACCGCGGCGGCGAGCGCCGATTTCAGAACCGCTCCAATGATGAACGGAGCAACGCCAAGCAGCCACGCTTTTTCCGCGCCGATCAGATAGACGAGCCAGACGCCGCCCATAACCAGGCAAAGCAAATTGGCCGTCAGATGCGCCGTGAAGCTGAGGATGATCCGGTCTCCGGTCCAGCCGCGCGCAGCGAGCCAGCCGGTCAAGGCACCGATGATCGGGAATGAAACGAGGTAGCCGGCAGTCGGTCCGGCGAAGGGAGCAATACCTCCCGAGCCGTTTGCCAGAACGGGAAAGCCCAGCATAGCCTGACCGAGCCAGGCGAGAATGGTAAGGCCTGCGAGCCGCCAGCCGTATAGCGCGCCAATCATGGTCACTGCGAAGGTCTGCATGGTAATCGGAACCGGCACCATCGGCACGGAAATCCGGGATGCCAGCGCAAGAAGCAGCGTTCCGACCAGAACGAAGACCGCCTTGACCACGAGTGACCGTTTGCCGAGGCGAAGGGGATCAAAAACAATGGGTTGCTGATGTTCAGACAGAGACATGCGGCCTCCTTTTAAAATTATAGATAATTTGTAATTCCATATATTTTATGATGCAGATTTTTCATTCCCGCAAGGCCCGACTGAGAATTTGCGGAAGACATCATTCGGCGAGCGCCGCACACGCGCAATAGGCTGGAAATCTTGCTAAAATTGGAAACAAAACCGGCACTCCGCCGACCGGAAAAGTCGGTGACCCGCGAAATTATCTATAATTCTATGAAGCTATTATCCGACGATAGCGAAGGCATCGTGAGCGGCACGTGGTGCCCGTCCGATCCATTGCACGTGCTTCTGCAGAACGGCGGCTGCCTCATCGGTACGTCCCTGCCGCAGGGCCGATAGGATCGCACGATGGTCATGGTCGGTACGCTTCTCCCAACCCGACTGCCACGCGGAAAAAAGGAAACGTGCACTCGCGGCATGAAGATCGTCGATCGAGGCAAGAAGTCGGTTCATGCCGCAAGGGGCGAGAATGAGACGATGAAAACGGCGATTGGCTGCTTCCCATGCATGAACGTCAGCAGCCATGTCGCCCTCGCGCGTTGCCTGCTCGGCGGCATCGAGGATCGCTGGTGTGAGATGCGGAGCGGCATGCTTCAATGCCAACACCTCCAGCGCAGCGCGCATTTCCGCCACTTCGCGGACTTCCTTCAGGTCGAAGGAGGCAACACGCACACCGCGGCGCGGTTCGCTGATCGCCAGTCCCTGCGCTTCAAGCCGACGGAAGGCCTCGCGTACCGGCACGTGGCTCGTTTCGAACTCGTCGGCGATATGGTCCTGCCTCAGACGACTGCCGGGCGCAAGCTCACCGCGGATGATGCGCTCGGCAAGCACCCGGCTTATACGGCTGGCAATGGTGTCGTCGGTATCCCTGCTCATAGCTGTTCATTAGAATGAGCAATCGACCTTGTCGAGCGCGCAAAGTCCAGCCTGCGTTTCGGCCGACAGAAAGATGCGGATAACCTCCGACTGACGATAACCCTTTCCGCTAAAGTCGGATGATTTCAGGTCTGCGCACTTTTCGGCATGCCGCTCCCGCAATACTGCTCTGTCGGGTCGTCGGTTGAGCTTTTTCGGATCATCGTGTAAAGCCCCACGATCTTTTCCCAAGGGCACGGGCTCAATGAACGGCTTCGATCTCATCATCTTCGACTGCGACGGCGTTCTGGTCGATTCCGAAATCATCGCAGCGGATGTCGAATCCAGGCTTTTGACAGAGGCAGGCTACCCTATCAGTGTGGAGGAAATGGGCGAGCGCTTCGCGGGGCTGACCTGGCGCAACATCCTGTTTCAGGTCGAGCGGGAAGCCAACATTCCGCTTTCCGCCTCGCTCATCGACAAGTCGGAGCAAATCCTCGACATGCGCCTTGCCCGTGAGGTCAAAGCTCTCCCCGGCGTCGACTTCGCAGTCGCACGTCTGCCGCTTCGTCGCTGCGTCTGTTCGAATTCCAGTTCCGAACGCCTCGACATGATGCTGACCAAAGTCGGACTGAAGCCGTTTTTCGCACCGAACATTTTTTCAGCCAAGGATCTCGGACCGGACCGCTCGAAGCCGAAGCCGGACATCTTCCTGCACGGCGCGGAGCAGATGGGCGTTTCGCCCGACAAGACTGTGGTGGTCGAGGATTCCGTCCACGGCGTCCACGCCGCCCGCGCCGCAGGCATGCGCGTCATCGGCTTCACCGGCGCCTCTCACACCTATCCGGCGCATGCGGACAAGCTGACCGACGCCGGCGCAGAGACGGTGATTTCACGGATGACCGATCTGCCCGGCGTTGTGGCCGCTCTTTCGGAATGGGCCGGCGCTCTCTGACAGAGCAGCGTTAGCCACCATATCCCTTCGATAGAAGCAGCCTGACGTCGATGATCATTGAGGGATCACGCCCAAAACCAGTCGCCTGAAAAGAGATCCCGGTTTTCGTTGCCGCAAAACCGCTGCGCACTTTTGCGCGACATGCCGCAGGCGTCATTTCCCGCTCAACTCTTCTTGTTCGCGGTCTTTTTTGCCGGACCTTCGTCGAAGCCAAGGTTGATGCGTGCGAGGCCGCCCGCGCCGCCCGGGATGGTGATGCCGTCCTTGCGGAACAGGAATTGCGCTGTCGCAGCACCCGCCGGAATCTCAGCTTCGAAATTCGTGACTTCGGAATAAAGCGTGTTGTCGCCGTCCACGACGCTGATGCGGATCGGCAAGTTCACCCTGCCTGGTCCGCCGGCTGGACCCGCGACAAGGCGGCCCTGCGCGACGACGGTGATACTGAGATTGGTGTCGCTCAGGGTGCACTGTCGGGTGACGTCCGCGAACGAAGCCTGGAAGACGACCTGTTGCGGATCGCCACTCTTGGCGCCCTTGGCATAGCTGCGGTAGGATGCAGTTGTATCGCGCATATAGACCCGCGGGCAGGAGCCCTGAACGACCGAGGCCCCTTGCGTCCCGGTCGAGCTCGCCGGTGTGGCGCTTGTGGACGCCGTGGGGGACTGGACGTTGACCGGGTCCGTCGCCTTGTTTCCACCGAAGCCGAGAGAATTACAGCCGGCAAGCATCGCAAGAAGAGACACAAAAAGAAGATGACGCGAAACCTTGCCAGACACGACGATTACACCCTCCGCATTTGATGCGCTTAGCGGCCTATTTGCTGCTTGCGTTAGGCCCTTTCATGACAGTTGGCGATGGTCTATATCAGCGACGCAGAGAAAAATCGATTGGGCAAGCATCGTTTTGGTTCAATTTTCAATTCGGCCTCGTGGAGGGCCGGCGGCGCCAATTCCGCTTCCGGCAAGACTCCCGCTTCTGCGAAACAGACAATGCTGTTTTGGCGCAGAAAGACACATGCCGCCTACAGCCACGACATAGAATTCCGCATGCTTCACACCCGTCCCCTTCTTTTGGCCTATCGAAATCAAGGATAATACAGTGGACTATATCTCAACCCGTGGGGGAGCTCCCTCCCTTGGCTTTTGCGACGCGCTGCTGGCAGGGCTTGCGCGCGACGGCGGGCTCTATGTGCCGCGGGAATGGCCGAAATTCAAAAAGAAGGAGATCCGCGCGCTGCGCGGCAAGAGCTATGAAGAGGTTGCCTTCGCGGTGCTCCTTCCCTTCACCGGCGGCGAGATCCCAGCGGAAACCTTTCGCGAAATGATCACTGAAGCCTATGGCACCTTCCGGCATCCCGCGGTCGCACCGCTTGTGCAGACCGGTCCGAACAGCTTCGTCATGGAGCTCTTCCACGGTACGACGCTTGCCTTCAAAGACGTCGCCATGCAGCTCCTCGCTCGCATGATGGACTATGCACTGGCGCAGAGAGATCGGCGGGCGACGATCGTCGGAGCCACCTCCGGCGATACCGGCGGGGCGGCAATCGATGCCTTCGCGGGACGAGAGCGCACTGACGTCTTCATCCTCTTCCCGCATGGCAAGGTCTCGCCGGTGCAGCAGCGGCAGATGACGACATCGAAGGCCAAGAACGTCCATGCGTTGGCGATCAAGGGCAATTTCGACGACTGCCAAAACCTGGTGAAGGCCATGTTCAACGACGCGACTTTCCGTGACGGCGTCAATCTCTCGGGCGTCAATTCCATCAACTGGGCCCGTATCATGGCCCAGATCGTCTACTACTTCACGACTGCCGTCGCGCTCGGCGGACCGGATCGAAAGATCTCCTTCACCGTGCCGACCGGCAATTTCGGCGATATTTTTGCGGGCTATGCCGCCAAGCGCATGGGCCTTCCGATCGACAGGCTGGTGATCGCGACCAACGACAACGACATCCTCGCCCGGACGCTGAAAACCGGGCGCTACGATATGCGCGCCGTCAAGGCGACCACCTCGCCGTCGATGGATATCCAGATCTCCTCGAACTTCGAACGGCTGCTGTTCGAAGCCTATGATCGCGATGCCTCGAAGGTGCGAGCTGCCATGGAAAGTCTCAAGCAATCCAATGGCTTCGAAATTTCGGACGGAGCGCTGAAAACCATCAAGCGTGATTTCCGCGCCGGCCGCGCCACTGAGAAGCAGGTGGCCGCAACTATCAAGAAGACGCTTGCCGATACCGGCTATCTGATTGATCCGCACACCGCGACCGGCGTCTTCGTGGCGGAGAAGTACGAGAAGCCCGCAAGCCCCATGGTGACCCTCGCGACAGCCCATCCGGCAAAATTCCCCGCTGCGGTAAAATCCGCATGCGGTATTGACCCGGCGCTTCCGGCGTGGCTTGCTGACCTGATGGACAGGGAGGAGCGTTTCGATATCCTGGAACCGGAACTTAAAGCCGTTGAAACCTTTATCGGCAAACATGCCCGGGCGGCGGGACGATAGCGCAGAAAGACGAGCGATGACAGTTGAGTGCACCCGGCTAAAATCCGGGCTGACAGTGGTGACCCAGTCGATGCCGCATCTCGAAAGCGTTGCACTTGGGGTCTGGATCAAATCGGGTTCGCGTAACGAGACTGAGGCAGAGCACGGCATCGCCCATCTGCTCGAACACATGGCATTCAAGGGCACGCGACGGCGTAGCGCTCGCGAGATCGCCGAGGAAATCGAGAATGTCGGCGGTGAGGTCAATGCCGCCACATCCACCGAGACGACGTCCTATTATGCCCGCGTGCTCAAGGACCATGTGCCTCTGGCGGTCGATATTCTCGCCGATATTCTGACGGAGTCAGCCTTCGACGAAGACGAGCTTCAGCGCGAGAAGCAGGTTATCCTGCAGGAGATCAACGCCGCCAACGATACGCCGGACGATGTCGTCTTCGACAAGTTTTCCGAGGTCGCCTATCGCGGCCAAACACTCGGCCGGCCGATCCTCGGCACGCCGGAAACCGTGCTGAGCTTCAGCTCGGACGAGATCCGCAGTTACCTTGGCCGCAACTACACGACCGATCGGATGTTCATCGTGGCAGCCGGTGCCGTTGAGCACGAGAGCTTCGTCCGCCAGGTGGAAGAACGCTTTGCAGGGCTGCCGACCACTCCGGCTACTCCCTTGGTCGTCGAGCCGGCGCGCTATATCGGCGGCAATATCCGCGAGCCTCGTGATCTCATGGACGCACAGATCCTGCTGGGCTTCGAGGGCCGCGCCTATCACGCACGCGACTTCTACTGTTCGCAGATCCTCGCCAATATCCTCGGTGGCGGCATGTCCTCGCGCCTATTCCAGGAGGTCCGCGAGTTTCGCGGCCTCTGTTATTCGGTCTATGCCTTCCATTGGGGCTTTTCCGATACCGGCATTTTCGGGATCCATGCCGCAACGGGTGGCGAGAACCTTCCGGAACTCGTCCCCGTCATCATCAACGAGTTGCACAAGACCGCCGGGGATATCGGACAGCAGGAAATCGAGCGCGCACGTGCGCAGATCCGAGCGCAGCTTCTGATGGGACAGGAAAGCCCTGCCGCCCGCGCCGGCCAGATCGCCAGGCAGATGATGCTCTACGGCCGTCCCATCTCCAACCAGGAGATGATGGAACGGCTGGAAAGCATTACGATCGAACGACTGACCGATCTTTCCAGCCGTCTGTTCTTCGATACGGTGCCTACACTGTCGGCCATCGGGCCGCTTGAACAATTGGCGCCCATGGAAGATATCATTGCATCCCTGTCAATGCCGGCGGCAAACCCCATACAGGCGAGCCGCTGACGCAGCAATCAGTCCGGACCTGGCGGGCCGGACCTCCCGGGGGTAATGGATGCCAAAATCGGTTTTTCGGTTCCTGTCACGGCAGCCGGACACCATAGAGATAGAAAACGCGACCTACCTGCTTCGGCTGCCCCGGTATTCGGACTTCAATCAATGGCACAGGCTGCGTGCTGAAAGCCGCCTTTTCCTGGAACCTTGGGAGCCGACATGGCGCCGTGACGAATTGACGGAGGGCTCATTTCGCGCCCGCGTGATTCGAGCCAAGCAGGAATACGCTTCCGGACAGGCCGTCCCTCTTTTCCTGTTTCTTAAGGAAAATTCCACCCTGCTCGGTGGGCTTACCATCGGCTATATCCGCCGCGGTGCGGCGCAAAGCTGCATGATCGGCTACTGGATGGGCGAGCGTCATGCCGGCAAGGGTCATATGTTCGCCGCACTTCAATTGGTTATACCGTACATCTTTTCCGGACTTGAGTTGCACCGTATTGAAGCAGCCTGTATTCCGGATAATGAACGGAGTATGCGCCTGCTTGAAAAAGCCGGGTTTCAGAAGGAAGGCTATTTGCGCGGATATTTGAAAATCAACGGCCAGTGGCGCGATCATGTGATGTTTTCCCGCTTGGTCACGGACGCTGACACGAGCAGGAAAACCGACAGCAGATGACCAAAGACCGTATGCTGCCTCTGTCGCCGGCGAGCCGTTTGATCGCGGTGATGGCAGCCGTTTTCATATCCGTCATCGCCTTGATGGCCGGCAGCGCCCAGGCGGCAGAGCCGGTGAAGATTTCCCGCGACGATACCGCCCTCGACCTGACGGCCACGACTGAAATCTATGCCAATCAGGGGGAAGCCTTCCAGGTCTCGACGGCGGCCGGCGCCGATGGCATCCGCCGCCGCATCGAAGTACGCTCCAGCTCCGAGAACCATCAGGGCGACTGGGCCGTCTTCGCGCTCGCCAATGTTTCGGAAGAACAGCTCGAGCGCGTCATCGTCGCACCGCATTTTCGCCTCGTGAATTCCAAGCTCTTCTGGCCGGACCTTGGCTCGCAGCGCATCATCGCGATCACGCCGAGCGAAGGTTTCGCGCTCGATCGGCAACCAAGTGACGAGGCCGATATCTTCCGCATCACGCTCAATCCCGGTTCCGTCATCACCTTCGTCGCCGAACTTTCCTCGCCGGAGCTGCCGCAGATCTATCTTTGGGAGCCGAACGCCTACAAGGACACCGTCAACGCGTTCACGCTCTATCGCGGCATCGTACTCGGCATCGCCGGCCTGCTTGCCGTGTTCCTGACCATTCTCTTCGTCGTCAAGGGCACATCCATGCTCCCGGCGACAGCCGCACTCGCCTGGGCCGTGCTCGGCTACATCTGCGTCGATTTCGGCTTTCTCGAAAAACTGATCAGCATTACATCGAGCGACCAGCGAATATGGCGTGCCTGCGCCGAGGTGGCGCTGGCATCGAGTCTAGTCATATTTCTGTTCACCTATCTCAATCTCAACCGATGGCATGCGCATCTGGGCTATGTCACGCTCGCCTGGGTCCTAGGACTGACGCTGCTCTTCGGCGTGGCGATCTATGATCCGTCGATCGCTTCGGGCATCGCCCGGCTGTCCTTCGCGCTGACAGCTACGGCCGGCATCCTGCTTATCATCTATCTCGGCTTCAACCGCTATGACCGGGCAATCCTGCTGGTGCCCGCCTGGGCATTGATCCTCGTCTGGCTGTTCGGCGCCTGGCTGACGGTGACCGGCAAGCTCGACAACGATATCATACAGCCGGCGCTCGGCGGCGGTCTCGTCCTGATCGTGCTCCTCATCGGCTTTACGGTGATGCAGCACGCTTTTGCCGGAGGCGCCTTCCAGCAGGGTCTTTTTTCCGATCTCGAACGGCAATCGCTGGCGTTGACGGGCTCGGGCGACACCGTCTGGGATTGGGACGTGGCGCGCGACCGCGTCGTCACCATACCCGATATCTCGCTGAAGCTCGGTCTTTCACCCGGCACGATGCATGGCGCGGCCCGCAACTGGCTGCCGCGGCTGCATCCTGATGACCGCGACCGCTTCCGCGCCACACTCGACGTCCTGCTCGAGCACCGGCGCGGTCGCCTGAGCCACGAGTTCCGCGTTCGCGCCGAGGACGGACACTTTCACTGGCTTTCGATCCGCGCGCGGCCGGTGCTGGGATCCAACGGCGAGATCATCCGCTGCGTCGGTACGATCGTCGATGTCACCGAGCAGAAGAATTCAGTCGAAAGACTCCTGCACGATGCTCTGAACGACAATCTCACCGGCCTTCCCAACCGGCAGGTCTTCCTCGATCGCCTGCAGGCGGTTCTCGCGCTCGCCCCCAGCGGCGACATCGTCCGCCCAACCGTGATGGTGATCGATATCGACCGCTACAAGCTAGTCAACGATTCCCTCGGCGTGGCAGCAGGCGACAATATCCTGATTGCGCTGACGCGGCGCCTGCGGCGCCTGCTCAAGCCCCAGGATACGCTGGCGCGGCTTTCCGGCGACCAGTTCGGCCTCATTCTCGTTTCCGAGCGCGATCCGGCAAAGGTCGCCGACTTTGCCGATGCCGTCAGCAAGGCGATCATGGTACCGCTCACTTTCGCCAATCGCGAGATCATCCTGACGGCATCGATCGGCCTTGCCTCCTGGGTGGACCAGCAGGAAAGCGCTTCCAGCCTGCTCGGCGATGCGGAGCTCGCCATGTATCGGGCAAAACGCGCCGGCGGCAACCGGGTCGAACCCTTCCAGCCGGCCTTCCGCAATTTCGGCACCGATCGGCTGCAGCTCGAATCCGATCTGCGCCGGGCGCTCGAACGCAGAGAGCTGTCGCTCGTCTATCAGCCGATCGCAAGGCTGGAGGATGTCGAGATTGCCGGCTTCGAGGCACTGATGCGCTGGGAGCATCCCAAGCGTGGCAATATTCCGCCTTCGGAATTCATTCCGATCGCGGAGGCTTCCGACATCATCGGCCCGCTAGGCATGTTCGCGCTCGAACAGGCAACCAGCGATCTCATGTCCTGGCAGAACCAGACGGGCGAACTGCCGATCTTCGTGTCGATCAACCTGTCGAGCGTGCAGCTTCTCAATAACGAGCTCTATGACGATGTCCGCTCGCTGCTTGCCAAGACCCATTGCGATCCAAGCCATCTCAAGCTTGAACTCACGGAATCCATGGTTATGGAGAATCCGGAGCAAGCGCGTCTTGTGCTCGGCAAGCTGAAGGAGGCGGGGCTGGGCCTGGCACTTGACGATTTCGGTACCGGCTATTCGTCGCTCGCCTATCTGACACGCTTCCCCTTCGATACGATCAAGCTGGACAAGGCACTGGTTCGCGACACCAGCGACAAGAAAGCGACCGTGCTGCGTTCCGTGATCTCGATGGCACGGGAGCTGGACATGAAGGTCGTCGCGGAGGGAATCGAGACCGACGAGGACGCCGTCGAACTTGCAAAGATGGGCTGCAGCTACGGTCAGAGCTTCATCTTCGGCCCACCGATGGGATCGGATTCGGTCCTGCGGTTGCTGAAGGAACGCTTTCCGTTGACCAAGCGCGCATAACAGTGCGCTACAACTCAAGCAGGGTCATGCGGATGCTATCAGGCCATGCAGGTATTCCAGCTTGGCGATCACCGGCGGCGACAGGATAAAGGGATAGGAATCGGACTGTCCCATGCTGCGCTGAATGGAGTTGATCGCGACGCTCAGCGGAATCCACGCGCTGACGAGTTGATTCGCGCTTCTGGCCCTATAGGGATTGAAATCCACCCCGGCCGCCATCTCCTCATGCCCACGCGGATCAATGGTCATGCCAAAGGAGCGCGCCGTCTCTAACGCGTCGACGATATGGAGATAGTGGGCAAAGCATTCGGCGAAGTCTTCCCAGGGATGCGCGCTAGCATAGGAGCTGATGAAGCTTTCCTGCCAGTTAAGCGGGGGACCGTTATCGTAGTGGCATTGAAGTGCCGCTCCATAATCTTGCCGCTCGTCACCGAAGACGGCGCGGAACGGCTCGAACTGGTTGCGATCACGCACGAGCTTGTTCCAGATGAAATGACCACTCTCATGCCTGAAGTGACCGAGCAGGGTGCGGTAGGGTTCGTTCATGGAGGCTCGGGCCTGCTCTCGTGTGACGTCGTCCGCCTCGGCCGCGCGAATGGCGATCAGACCCTCCTCATGACCGGTCATCGCCGGGACCAGGTTGCCGTCGCTTGTCACTTCATCTTCCAAGAAATCAAAAACGAGTCCTCCCTCGGGATCTTCCTTACGGGTCGGATGTGGAAGATTCCACCGCAACAGAGAATAGAAGAGATGCCGCTGTGCCTGGCTGATGCGGCGCCAGCGATTGACGCCCTCTTCCGTCGCCGTGTTCGGAACCAGGCGGTTATGGCGACAGGCGATGCAGAAGTCATCCGGATCTTCCGCGGCGACGAGCCAGTTGCAGATGTCGAGCCCTGCATTGGCGCAGAAACGAACGTCGCCGCCCGCTTCGGCAACGAGCCGCCAGCCATTGCCGCCTTCGGGCACAAGAGCGCGCATGGCGATGAGTTCCGGCAGGAAGCCGAGCCGATGGCCGCATCGGACGCATTGCCGGTTATCGAAATGGATCGTCTGGTCGCAATGGTCGCAAGCAAAGAGCCTCATCCGATGCCCTTTCAACGAGAGCGAAATACCGAAAAGTGTGTGCGGTTTTCGGCCGAAAATCCCGCTCTAACTGGTTGATGTGAAAAAGGCCCGCTGCAGGAAGCAGTGGGCCTTCCAAAACTCACACAACACCTGTCGGTTCCGCCGACAGCGTCCTCAGCCTCACGCGTGGCCAGCGTCCGGCGACAGCATTGAGGGCGTAACACCCATCGAGGCCAGCACCCGATCATACTTGCCTTCGAGACTCCGATCGAAGATCAGCTCCTCGTTGGCGGGGCAATTGAGCCAGCCATTGTTGGCGATCTCGCTTTCAAGCTGTCCAGCCGACCAGCCGACATAGCCGAGCAGCATAGTTGCCCGCTTCGGTCCGCCGCCCTGCGAGATCGCGCGCACGATATCGAGCGTGGCGGTCAGGCAGATGTCGTCGCTGACGGGAATGCTGGAGTCACTGACATAGTCATCCGAATGCAGCACGAAGCCGCGCCCGCTCTCGACCGGGCCGCCGGTCTGTATGGGGAAATCGCGGGCATACTTCGGCAACAGGATGGCATCGTCCCGCTTGATCATCTCCAGATGCAACAGAACATCGGTAAAGGTGAGTTCCTGCGGCCGGTTGATTACGAAACCCATGGCGCCAGCGCCGGAATGCGCGCAGACATAGATGACGGTGCGTGCAAAATTGCTGTCGGCGATGCATGGCATGGCGATCAGAAACTGGCCGTCAAGGAAGCCACGTTCACGCCTGTTCTTCAGAGTCGATAAGGACATCGTTCCTCCTGACTGCCGGTGCACGGCGGATCGTTCCCGCAAGGAAAGATCACGCCCCGACAAGAGAAAGATGGGGCAATGTCACAAATCAATCAACTGGAAATGATCATTTATCTATCAAGCGTTCTGGCCTACGCTCGCCCTATTGGGTAAATCATTGTTCCATGATGATAATTTTTCGCACCGCGCGCCCGCTTTTACTCTGCGCCGCCTTGCTCGGCGGCCTCTTCGGATCGCTTTGGCCAGCAAACGCCGGCATGACGCCGTGGGTTTCGGGCGAAGGCGGACGCATGCGCCTCGTGGCGCTGAACCCCGACGCGACCGGCAGAATCAAGGCGGCGCTGCAGATCGAGCCTAAGCCCGGTTGGATCACCTATTGGCGTGAACCGGGAAACAGCGGCATCCCGCCGCAAGTCACCGTGACGGGAAGCGACATCAGGCTCGAGCGCGTTGACTATCCGGTGCCCAAAATTCTTTCGGATGGCAAGGTTGAGGACATTGGCTATGACGCGCCGGTGGCGCTGCCGCTCACTTTCATTGCGACGGAGCCCAGCAAACCGGCAAAGATCGAGGCGACAGCCTTTATCGGCATCTGCAAGGATATCTGCATTCCTTTCCAGGCGGAGTTTTCCCTGACGCTTGCTCCGGTCTCACAGAGCCTCCCCGAGGAAGAAACCATCCTGCAATCCGCCGCCGCGTTACCGGAATCACCGTCTATCGACTTTGCCGTGCGGGGACACCAGTTATCTTCCGACGGCAAGCAGTTGTCCCTACAGCTGACGGTGCCGGAAAGTGGATCCGCCCTGCCCGAGGTCATCGTGACCGGCCCGAGCGGACATGTCTTCTTCAAACAGGAAAACGGCAGGCGTGACGGCAAGCTGTTCGAAACGAACATTGCAATCGGCAAGCTGCCGAAAAACTATGACATCCACGGAAAGACATGGGGCCTTGTCGTCATCGACGGCAAGCGCGCCATGGAAACGACCCTTGCCTTTGACTAGGCCCATTCTATAGTCGAGCTTAAAGCGGCGGTTCTGCCGCCCATCCAGCGCCATGAGGAGAAGCCCATGACCATCGCAATCGGCGATAAACTGCCTGCTGCCACCTTCAAAGAAAAGACTGCCGACGGCCCGGTCGAAATCAGCACGGATCAGCTTTTCAAGGGCAAGCGTGTCGTGCTCTTTGCCGTTCCCGGCGCCTTTACGCCGACCTGCTCGCTGAACCATCTGCCAGGTTATCTCGAAAACCGCGATGCGATCCTCGCCAAAGGTGTCGATGATATTGCGGTGCTTGCCGTCAACGACTGGCACGTCATGGGCGCATGGGCGCAGTCTTCCGGCGGTATCGGCAAAATTCACTTCCTCGCCGACTGGGACGGCGCTTTCACCAAGGCCGTCGGGCTTGAGGTCGACCTTTCCGCCGGCGGTCTCGGGCTGCGCTCCAAGCGCTATTCGATGCTGGTCGAGGACGGTGTCGTGCGGTCGCTGAACGTAGAGGAAACGCCCGGTCAGGCAACGGTTTCCGGCGCGGCCGCGATGATCGAGCAGCTCTGACGTCAATCCCGACCTTCGAAAAAGCGTCACGCAGGCGGCGGGGTCACCCTCGCCGCCTTTTTCATTGTCTGCTTCGGCGGTAACGTTCGCCACCTTTTTGCCGTAATTGTTACTTTATAACATTTTTGTTACGTTATTACATTAATAGATCGAAAGATACGCTATGCCACCCGGTCGCGATTCCTCTGCTTTCTCTCTGATGGGGCAATCCGCTCCTGCCCGACTTCTTCTCTCAGCGATCCTCATTGGTTTGTTGTGGGTGGCCATCTCCTGGGCTGTGCTGCTGCCATGACCATCCCGCTCATCCGCTTGACCGATTTGACCGTCTCCTATGACCGGCGCCCGGCCATCCACAACATATCCGGAGCTTTCCTTCCCGGCAGCCTGACCGCCATCGCCGGACCAAACGGTGCGGGGAAATCGACTCTATTGAAGGCGCTCATGGACGAGTTGCAGCCGGCCAGCGGCTGCATTGCCAGACATAATCTGGCACGTGCGGATTTCGGCTATTTGCCGCAGGCCGCCGAGATCAACCGCCGTTTTCCGATCTCGGTTGCCGACTGCGTTACGCTTGGCGCATGGAAAAATATCGGAGCCTTTGGCAGCGTCTCCCGCAAGGATCGTCAGAGGGTGCATGAGGTGCTGGCACTCGTCGGCCTCGAAGGTTTCGAGCGGCGACACATCGGCTCGTTGTCGGCGGGCCAGTTCCAGCGCGTGCTGTTTGCCCGGCTGTTGCTGCAGGATGCATGTGTCATCCTCCTCGACGAACCGTTCACGGCGATCGATGCCCGAACCGTAAGCGATCTCTTCGGCATCATAGCGCGCTGGCACGACGACGGCCGCACCGTGATCGCCGTGCTGCACGACTTTGACCAGGTACGGGCGCACTTCCCGCACACGCTGCTGCTCGCACGCGAACTCATCGGCTGGGGCCGGACAGCGGACGTCCTGTCGTCCGCCAATCTGCGGCAGGCGCGCGCCATGGCCGAGACATGGGATGAGGATGCGGCCGTTTGCCTGCCAGAGAAGAAGGTTCCTGCGGCATGACCGCCTATGACATCTTTCTCGCTCCTGTCGTCGATTACGGGTTCATGCGCCGGGCGCTGGTCGCCTGCCTCTGCCTGGGGCTTGGTTCCGGCCCCATCGGCGTTTTCCTGATGTTGCGGCGGATGAGCCTCATGGGTGATGCCATGAGCCATGCGGTGCTGCCGGGTGCGGCCGTCGGCTATCTCGTCACCGGTTCGCTGTCGCTGACGGCGATGGGGCTTGGCGGAATGGTGGCCGGGCTTTCCGTGGCGCTTCTTTCCGGTGTCGTCAGTCGCACGACGGTCCTGCAGGAGGATGCCAGTTTTGCCAGCTTCTATCTCACCTCTCTGGCGCTCGGAGTCCTGATCGTCTCGCTGCACGGCTCCAATATCGACCTGCTGCACGTCCTGTTCGGCACCATCCTGGCGATCGACGCGTCCGCACTATTCCAGATCGGAGCAATCACCTCCGTGACGCTTGCCGTGCTTGCGATCATCTATCGGCCGCTGGTGACTGAATGCTTCGATCCTGGATTCCTGCGCGCCGTCGGCGGGCGCGGCCCGATCTATCATTTCCTGTTCCTGCTCCTGGTGGTGCTCAATCTTGTCGCCAGTTTCCAGGCGCTCGGAACGCTGATGGCAGTCGGCCTGATGATGATGCCAGCCGCAATATCACATCTGTGGTCGCGCAATCTGCCGGCGATGATCGCAATTGCAGCCGGTAGCGCCGCCATCTCCGGCTATGTCGGCCTCATCGCCTCCTACCATCTCGAATTCGCCTCCGGGCCGACGATCATCATGACAGCCGCCCTGATCTATTGCCTCTCCATTTTCATCGCACCGTCCGGCATCGCCTGGCGTTTCTTTCCCCGCCCGCATCTTGCGGGCTAAACACGGAGACTTCCATGTACCATCCGAGACTTCTGCTATCGGCAGCCCTGCCCGCACTGCTCGCCTTCTCGTCCGTTCCTGCCTCCGCCGAAACGCTTGATGTCGTCGCCTCCTTCACCGTGCTCGCCGATGTCGTCAAGCAGGTCGGCGGCGATCATGTGAAGGTGACGAGCCTCGTCGGTCCGAATGGCGACCCCCATGAATTCGAGCCGTCGCCGGCAGATGCCAAGAACCTCAACGCCGCAAGGGTCGCCTTCGTCAGCGGCGAAGGTCTGGAAGGCTGGATGGACCGGCTGATCAGCGCATCCGGCTACAAAGGCAAGCCGGTTGTCGTTTCCGAGGGCGTCAATACCCGGACGATGGAAGAAGACGGTGAAACGGTCACCGATCCGCACGTCTGGAATAGCCCGGTCAATGTCAAGATCTGGGTCGCCAATATCGAGAAAGCGCTTTCGGCTGCCGATCCCGCCGATACTGCCGCATTCAAGGCCAATGCCGAGCGCTACACCAGGACCTTGACCGAGCTCGATACCTATGCACATTCAAAATTTGACGCAGTCGCGGATGATCGCCGCAAGATCCTGACCAGCCACGACGCCTTTGGCTATTTCGGCCGTGAATACGGTATCACGTTCCTCTCGCCTATCGGCGTATCGACGGAAGCGGAAGCTTCAGCCGCCGACGTTTCCAAACTGATCGAGCAGATCAAGTCGGAGCATGTGAAAACCTATTTCTTCGAAAATTCCAACGACCCGCGCCTGGTCAAGCAAGTCGCGGAGGCAACCGGCGCTGAACCGGGCGGCGAGCTCTATGTCGAGTCGCTCTCCGATACGGAAGGACCGGCGCCGACCTACGAGAAGATGTTCCGCTACAATGTCGATCAGCTCTCTTCGGCCATGACGAAATCGAGCTGAACCTTCCATCGAAGGAAGGGCCGCGATCGGGCGGCCCTTGCGAAGGTCAGATCTTCAGATCGAAGACGAGAAGCCCGGCAAGCCCTCCATCCGTCAGCGACACAAGGCGCTCGCCGACGGCCACATGCGCAGGATTGACAAGATAGGCATCCCTTGCATCAGGACTTTCGAAAGTGACTGCAAAACCGTCGACGAAGCCGCCATGCAGTCCTTCAGGCGAAATGTTCGGTCCGAATTTCACATCGAGAATGCCGGAAATGACCTGCTTCAACGCGGCGACAGCCTCGAAGACGGACTGCTTTTCCGCCTGGGTCACAGCGGCCTTGAACCGCAGAAAGACGCAATGCAGAATCATTCGCAAGATCTCCCTCTCGTGTTTTGCCGCAGAATAGAGGGAAAGCAGCCGAGAGCAAGTGCACTCGCTGCATAGCTTGCATCTGATTTGCAACAGGGTTCTGCAGTGCCGTGCGTCATTCCAGACGCACAAAGGTCGTTGTGGCCCGTGAGGGAATGTGCCTTACCGCTTCTTGAACGGCTCCATGCCCTTACGGGCGAGCTCGTCGGCGCGTTCGTTCTCCGGATGGCCGGCATGCCCCTTGATCCAATGCAATGTAACCTTATGCTTGTTGCGCGCCTCCTCAAGCGCCTGCCAGAGTTCGGCGTTCTTGACCGGTTTTTTGTCCGCCGTTTTCCAGCCGTTTTTCTTCCAGCCGAAGATCCATTTTGAAATGCCGTCCTTCACGTAATTGCTGTCGGTATAAAGATCCACCTCACAGGGCTCCTTCAGGGCCCCTAGAGCTGAGATCGCGGCCATCAGCTCCATCCGGTTGTTGGTGGTCAGCGCCTCGCCGCCGAACATTTCCTTCTCCACATCGCCGTAGCGCAGAATTGCACCCCAGCCACCGGGTCCGGGATTGCCGGAGCAGGCGCCGTCCGTGAAAATCTCGACATGCTTCATGGCTAGGCAAGTCCATATTCGGCAGCGGACGAAACCAACCGGTGAAAACGCAGTTTGCGCAGATACTCAAGCGGATCCTTCTTCGTAACCATCGCGCCGTCCGGCGTCGTCAGCCAGTCGTAGAGTCGCGTGAGGAAGAAGCGCAGGGCTGAGCCGCGGGAAAGAACGGGCAGCGCCGCAATTTCGGCTCCGCTGAGCGGGCGAACGCTCTGATAGCCTTCGAGCAAGGCCATGCCCTTGGTAATGTTGTAAGCGCCGTCCTTCTCGAAGCACCAGGCGTTCAGGCAGACAGAGACGTCATAGGCAAGCAGATCGTTGCAGGCGAAGTAAAAGTCGATGAGACCGGAAAGCTGGTCGCCCAGGAAGAAGACATTGTCCGGGAAAAGATCGGCATGGATGACGCCATCCGGCAACTCCTTCGGCCAGTTGGCCGAGAGAAATTTCAGTTCGTTGCGGATTTCGTCCTGGAGCCCCTTCTCGACCTCGTCGGCGCGAGCCTCGGACTTATCCCAAAGCCCCTGCCAGCCTTCCAGCGAAAGCGCGTTCGGCCGCTTGATCTTGAAACCTTCGGCCGCAACGTGCATCTGGGCCAGCGCCTTGCCGACCTCACGGCAATGCTTGGCCTCAGGCTTCCTCAGCCACATGCCTTCAAGGAAGGAGATCAGCGCCGCCGGCCGACCGGAAAGTGTCCCGAGCAGCGAGCCGTCACGACGCGGCAGCGGCAGCGGGCAGGACAATCCACGCGAGGCGAGATGCTGCATCAGGCCCAGGAAAAACGGCAGATCCCCCTTTTCGACACGCTTCTCATAGAGTGTCAGGATCAGCGGATTCTTCGATGTGTGCAGCAGGAAATTCGAGTTTTCGACGCCTTCGGCGATGCCCTTGTAGGAAAGCAGTGTCCCCACATCATATTCCGTCAGAAACCATCTCAAATCATCTTCGGTAATATCGGTATAAACTGCCACGTATCGGTCCCGTTCCAAACCTTTGATTGACGCGTGATCCCATCCTGAAAACCGTTTCGCACTTTTCGGGATCATTCTCTAAGTTCAGTCCACGCATGATCTTGTCCGAAAACCGTTTCACACTTTTCGGGATCATGCGTTATGTCCAGCCCAAGCATGATCTTATCTGAAAACCGCTACGCACTTTTCAGGATCATGCCTTGACGCATCGGCGATGTGTTACTCCCCGTTGACGAATGCCATGTCGGCCGCCGTGAGCTCGATGCTGCGCAGCTCGCGGTTGACGAGGAAATTTTCCGTCTCGCGAACGGTCTCCGCCAGTTCCACGCGTGCATCGAAACGGGCGCGAAAAGCCTCGATGATCTCGTTGACGATGACTTCCGGAGCAGAGGCACCCGCAGAGAGGCCAAGCGTCGAAATGTTGCCGATCGCGTCCCAGTCGAGCTCCGAAGCCCGCTGCACGAGGAGCGACTTTTTCGCCCCCGACCTCAAGGCGACTTCGACCAGACGTTTCGAATTCGATGAATTCGGTGCACCGACGATGATGAAAAGGTCGCAGCCGGGAGCCGCGTCCTTCACAACCTCCTGACGGTTTGTCGTCGCATAGCAGATGGAATCGGCTGCCGGGGCCGCCAGCCCGGGAAACCGCTCCTGAAGGCGAGCGATGACGCCAGCGGTATCGTCCACCGAAAGCGTCGTTTGCGTGACATAGCCAAGATTTTCCGGATCAACGGGCTCGTAGGCGTCCACGTCCTCCACCGTCTCGATCAGCGAAACCGAACCTTCCGGCAATTGCCCCATTGTTCCGATCACTTCCGGATGACCGGCATGGCCGATCAGGATGACATGACGGCCGAGACGATTGTGGCGCATGGCCTGTTTGTGGACCTTCGAGACCAGCGGACAGGTAGCGTCGAGATAAAAGAGGTTGCGTGCGGTGGCGTCCTGCGGCACGGATTTCGGCACGCCGTGAGCGGAAAAGACCACCGGCTGAGCGCGGTGCTCGGCCGGGATTTCGTCGAGCTCCTCAACGAAGACGGCGCCCTTGGCTTCCAGTCCCTCGACGACATAGCGATTATGAACGATCTCGTGGCGCACATAGACGGGGGCACCATAGGCCTTCAAGGCAAGCACGACGATCTGGATGGCGCGGTCTACGCCGGCGCAGAAGCCGCGCGGCCCGCAGAGCCTGATTGTCAGTGGTGGCTTGGATACCGCTATGTTCATCTCTTTTCCGATTTGCAGAATTGCCGAGGAGGACAGCGTAATGCACTGCCGGTTCCTCTAGCCGAATATGGGGACGAATTGAAGCAAATCTATTTCTCTGCCCGACGCGCACGCAGAACCGATATCGTCACGATAACGACAAGCACGGCCGCCAACCCGTACCAGGTCAAGGCGTATTGCAGATGATTATTGGGCAGATCGACCTCGGTAACGCCACCAATCGGCATGCCCTTGGGGTTTGGCTTGGCATCGGCATCGACGAAGAACGGTATAACCTTCGCCTGGTCGAGACCGACGCTCATTGCCATGACGTCCAGATCTTTCCAATAGAAGATGTTCTTAGCCAGATCGTTGTCCGGCACGAGGAAGGACGGCTTTGCCGCAAGCTTTGCCCGGGCCAGGCCGCTAACCGTCTGTTGGCCGGTCAGTTGTCCCTGCTTGCGCATTTCAGGCTCTTTGTTCTCATAGGGAACGAAGCCGCGGTTGACGAAGAGATAGCGTCCATCATTGAGCTGGAGCGGCGTATAGATGTAATAGCCGGTCCTGCCGTGATAGGTGGCAAAGAAGTGCCGCTCCTTATTGTTGATGTAACGGCCGGACGCCGTAACGGTGCGATATTCGATGTCACCACCGCTTGCGGCGATGGCTTCGATGTCGGCAAGCGGCACTGCAGCCGCCGCACGCCGCTCGGCAATATCGGCGAGCAGTCCCTCTTTCCAGTATAGGCGCTCTACCTGCCAGGTTCCGAGCGAGAGGAGAATAGCGAGTGCCACCACCACAGCTACTGCGGTGACGATGAACCGACCGCGCCGTGAGGCCGGCTCCTGTGCGTCAATCACTTTCAAGACGTCCTTCACGGGCATTGTTGCGATATTGAAGCGCGATCAGGATACCTTTGCACCAGCGCAGGGTCAGAAGCGAAAGGACGATCGTCAGCGGTGCGAAGAGAAGGATGTGCACCCAGATCGGCGGCGAATAATTCACCTCCAGCCAGAGAACCATGCCGATGACGACAAAGCCCACGATGAGGATGACGAAGACAGCCGGCCCATCGCCCGAGTCAGCGAAGGAGTAATCGAGGCCGCAATTGGCGCAACGCTGCCTGACCGACAGCATGCCGTCGAACAGGCGGCCCTGGCCGCAACGCGGGCAACAACCCTTCAGTCCCGTTTTTACCGGATCAACCGGCGGAAATTGTGCGCTGCCTTCGCTCATTACGTTCCTTTGCATACAGTCGATGCTTTTTGCGCTTTTTCAATCCTGCCTTAACTCTCCCATAAATTATTCGCAGGACGAAGGGAAACCCCAAAACCTGTGCGATTTCGTCCCAGCGATTCGCGCCAACAAAAGAAGAAAACTGATGAACGACAAAAGCTATGCCGGACAGGTCATTATTCTCAATGGGGCGCCTCGATCCGGCAAATCCACTATCGCCAAGATCATCCAGGAGAAGTTCGAGGGCCCATGGATGAATATCGGCGTCGACACCTACAATGCGATGACGCCGGAGCGCTATCTTCCCGGCATTGGTCTTCGTCCGGGCGGGGAGCGGCCCGATCTGGAGGACTTGGTATTATACTTCTATGCGTCACTCTATGAATCGATCGCGATACACGCCAATTTCGGCCTAAATGTCGTTGCCGATCTCGGCCATCACGACTCCTATTCGCAGCCGCTCGGCATTCTCGCCGACTGTGCCAGACGGCTTGCCGGACTGCCGGTGCTTTTCGTTGGCGTGCGCTGCCCGATCGATGTCATCATGCAGCGTCGCGAGATCGAGCAAGCGGGACGCGAGGGGCTCTACGCAAAGGCAACTGTCGATGTTCCCCTTCCCGAGCCGGTTCTGCGCTGGCAGGATGAGGTTCACAAACCAGGCATCTACGACCTGGAGATCGATACTTCCGTTCTGACGCCACTCGAATGTGTCGAGGTTATTCACGATCGGCTGGAGCGGGGGATACCGCAACCCTCGGCCTTCGAGAGGATCGCAGGTCAACGGTAGAGGCCGCTCGGCGCTGCGCGCGTCCAATCGGACGCGTATTCTTACTTTGAATCGACGAACCCGTTAAAGCAAAAACGGGCGCCATTGGCGCCCGTTTTTGATTTTCTGTCTCCAGCTGTCAGCCGGCGGCGACGGGAGCGCCCCAACCACCCCAGACGTAGATGCAGAAGAAGAGGAACAGCCAGACGACGTCGACGAAGTGCCAGTACCAGGCCGCGGCTTCGAAGCCGAAATGCTGCTTTGGCGTGAAATCACCGCGGATCGCGCGGATCAGGCAGACGAGCAGGAAGATCGTTCCGATCAGCACGTGGAAGCCATGGAAGCCGGTCGCCATGAAGAAGGTCGCGCCGTAGATCGAGTTCCGGAACTCGAAAGGAGCGTGCGCATACTCATAGGCCTGCACGCTCGAGAAGAGCACACCCAGCAAAACGGTAATCGTCAGGCCCTGCACCAGTCCCCTGCGGTCGCCATGCAGCAGCGCATGGTGCGCCCAGGTGACGGTCGTGCCGGAAAGCAGCAGGATGACAGTGTTGTAGATCGGCAGGTGCCAGGGATCGAGAACCTCGATACCCTTCGGCGGCCATTGGCCACCGGTGAAGGCAAGACGTGACGCCTGGATCGCTTCGTTGGGGAACAGGCTGGCGTCGAAATAGGCCCAGAACCAGGCAACGAAGAACATCACCTCGGAGGCGATGAACATGATCATGCCGTAGCGAAGATGCAACGACACCACGCGGGTATGGGCACCCTCGTGCGCCTCCTTGATCGTATCGGCCCACCAGCCGTACATGACATAGAAGATTATTGCGAGGCCAACGAAGAAGAGCCAAGGATGCGCCCATTCAAGACCGAGCAGCTTTAGCGAGCCGCCATTGAGATAACGCATGAAGCCGACACCACCAAAGGTGATGATGAATGCGCCAAGGGAAGCCAGTATTGGCCACGGGCTTGGGTCGATGATGTGGTAGTCGTGATTCTTCTGATGAGCATCGGCCATGTCAACAAATCCCCGAATGTCTTCCTTCATTCCGCTGCCGGCGCAGCCGGAACAGATCTCGATCAAAGTTTCTTTTCAAGTCCCGACGTTGCATTCCCATTCGAAGCCACAGGCTTCGTTCCCTCATGCGGATAGAACGTGTAGGATAGCGTTATTGTGTGGATATTCTTCGATTCGACGGCCTTGGTGATGTCCGGATCGATGTAGAATACTACCGGCATATCCAGCTTCTCGCCGGGCTTTAGAACCGTCTCATTGAAGCAGAAGCACTGCACCTTGTTGAAATAGGCGCCCGCCTCACCTGGCGTCACGTTAAAGATCGCCTGGCCGCGCGTCGGCTTGTCGGAATTGTTTTGCGCGACAAAACGAACCTCGATCGTCTCGCCGATCCGCGGATTGACTTCGCGCTCAACCGGCTTGAATTCCCAGGGCAATCCGGGCGCAACATTGGCGTCAAAGGTTACGCGCATCGTGCGGTCGAGAATGACACTCGATGCCTGCTCGACCCGCTGGGTCGTGCCGTTATAGCCCGTCAATTGGCAGAACATCCGATAAAGCGGGACGGCCGCATAGCTCATCGCGCCCATGCCGACGGCAAAGCTCAGGCACATGAGGACGACCAAGCCATTGTTTCGGCCGGCTTTCTGCTTCGCTACGTTCTCCACCCCCGACACCTCCTGCCTCACCCCTGTCCGACACCGAACTTAACCAGCGTGATGGCATAGAACAGAACGACGAGCCCGGCCAGGGCGAGACCGAGCGCGACATTGCGGTTGCGCCGCGATTTCTTTTGGGCTTCCGTCAGCTTCACGAGTTCCATCAGGCAACACCCCCAACGAGATAAACCAGCGCGGCAGCGAGCCGATCGAGCATCAGGGCGGAGAAGACGGCGAAGAGATAGACGATCGAAAAGCCGAAAAGCTTCTTCGCCGGAACCATCTTCGCGTCGCCATCCGGCATGCGCCAGACGGCGATGGAACAGTAGATCAAGACGACCCCAAGCGCCGCGGCAACAAAACCATAGGCGATGCTGGCGAAACCGAGAACCGACGGGACCACGGCACTGATCGCCGTCAACGCAGCATAGGCCACGATCTGATGTTTCGTCACCCGCTCGCCGGAGACGTTCGGCAGCATGGGAACGCCGACGGCCTCATAGTCGCGCATCTTGAAGAGCGCGAGGGCCCAGAAGTGCGCCGGCGTCCATAGGAAAATGATCAGAAAGAGAACAACGCTTTCGATCGTCACCGTCCCGGTCACGCAGGCCCAGCCGATCATCGGCGGGAAGGCGCCGGCAGCACCGCCTATCACGATATTCTGCGGTGTCGAGCGCTTCAGCCACATCGTGTAGATCACGACATAGAAGAAGATAGTGAAAGCGAGGATAGAGGCTGCGACCCAGTTTACGGCAAGGCCGAGGATCGTGACCGAGAAACAGGAGAGTACGAGACCGAAGGCCAGCGCTTCCGAAGGCGCGATGCGGCCGGCAGGGATCGGCCGGCGGGCCGTGCGGCTCATGATGGCGTCGATGTCCGCGTCATACCACATGTTCAGTGCGCCCGACGCACCCGCGCCGACGGCAATACAGAGAATGGCGATGAGGCCGAGAACGGGATTGATGTGCCCCGGCGCCAGTATCAGACCGGCAAAGGCGGTAAAAACGACGAGCGACATGACGCGCGGCTTCAAGAGCTCGAAATAATCACGTGCACTCGCTTCCGACAGGCGCATATCGCCATCGTCCGCTAGTATCTCGTGATTGTCCATAACCGTCATTGGCCCGTCCTGTACTTCTTATGGCCGGATGCCGCACTTCCTGCGGCATCCGGAGATTTCAGTGTCTTACCGAATGCGTGGGAGCTGTTCCCACTGATGGTAAGGCGGCGGCGAAGGAAGCTGCCATTCGAGAGTAGTCGCACCCTCACCCCATGGATTGGCGCCGGCAATACGCTTCCTGGCGAAGGCCTCGAAGACGCCGAAGAGGAAGATCAGCACGCCAACGCCGGAGATATAGGAGCCGACCGAGGATACGAAATTCCAGCCGGCAAAGGCATCCGGATAGTCGATGTAACGGCGCGGCATGCCGGCAAGCCCGAGGAAATGCTGCGGGAAAAACACCAGGTTGACGCCGATGAACATGACCCAGAAGTGCAGCTTGCCAATGAACTCGTTGTACATGTAGCCGGTCATCTTCGGGAACCAGTAGTACCAGGCGGCGAAGATCGCAAAGACGGCGCCAAGCGACAGAACGTAGTGGAAGTGCGCCACAACGTAATAGGTGTCGTGCAGCGAGCGGTCGAGACCGGCATTGGCGAGCTGAACGCCCGTGACGCCGCCGACGGTGAACAGGAAGATGAAGCCGATCGCCCAGATCATCGGCGTGCGGAAACTGATCGAACCGCCCCACATCGTCGCAATCCAGGAGAAGATCTTCACGCCCGTCGGGACGGCGATGACCATCGTGGCGAAGACGAAGTAGCGCTGCGCGTCGAGCGACAGGCCGACCGTGTACATGTGATGCGCCCAGACGACGAAACCGACCGCGCCGATCGCGACCATGGCGTAGGCCATGCCGAGATAGCCGAAAACCGGCTTTCTCGAAAAGGTCGCGACGATGTGGCTGATGATGCCGAAACCGGGCAGGATCAGGATGTAGACTTCCGGGTGACCGAAGAACCAGAAGAGGTGCTGGTAAAGGATCGGGTCACCGCCGCCTTCCGGCGCGAAGAAGGACGTGCCGAAGTTACGGTCTGTCAGAAGCATGGTGATGCCGCCCGCCAGAACCGGCAGCGACAGCAGCAGCAGGAAGGCGGTGATCAGAACGGCCCAGGCGAAGAGCGGCATCTTGTGCAGCGTCATGCCGGGGGCGCGCATGTTCAGGATCGTCGTGATGAAGTTGATCGCGCCGAGGATCGACGAAGCGCCCGCAATATGCAGCGAGAAGATCGCAAGATCGACCGAGGCGCCTGGATGACCGACCGTCGACAGCGGCGGATAGAGCGTCCAGCCGCCGCCTGCGCCGTAAGCGCCGGCGGGGCCTTCGACGAACAGCGAAAGCAAGAGCAGAAGGATGGCCGGAACGAGCAGCCAGAAGGAAATGTTGTTCAGACGCGGGAAAGCCATGTCCGGAGCGCCGATCATGATCGGAACCATCCAGTTGGCAAAACCGCCGATCATGGCCGGCATGACCATGAAGAAGATCATGATGAGCGCGTGAGCGGTGGTGAAGACGTTGAACATATGCTTCGCGCCGTCGATCGCAGCATCGCCCTCATAGCCGTAGACCATCGAGGCCAGGCCATGGAAGATCTGGATGCCGGGCTCCTGCAGCTCCATGCGCATGGCGACGGAGAGCGCGCCGCCGATGATGCCGGCAATGATCGCGAAGATCAGGTAAAGCGTGCCGATGTCCTTGTGGTTGGTCGAGAAGAACCAACGATTGACGAAGCTCGGCTTGTGATCGTGGTGGTGGGCGTCATGCGCATGTGCGTCATGGGCCTGAAGATCATGCGAATGATCGTGAGCGGAAGGTCCAGCCATTGTCCCGATCCCCTTGCTTACTGTGCGACGTTTTCAGCGACATCGACGTCCTTGGCGGGACGATCGGTAGCAGCCATGAGAGTCTTGTATGCCCCGGGAAGATCCGTGGCGGCGGCGGCAAGCCACTGCTTATACTTGTCCTCGGAGACGACACGGATCGCGATCGGCATGAAGGCATGATCCTTGCCGCAGAGCTCGGAACACTGGCCGTAGAAGAGCCCTTCGCGCTCAGCCTTGAACCAGGTCTCATTCAGACGACCCGGAACGGCATCGATCTTGATGCCGAATGACGGCATTGCAAAAGCATGAATGACGTCGGTCGGGGCGGCGGTCACGAGAACCCGCACCGTCTTGTTGACTGGAAGGATCATTTCATTGTCGACAGCCAGGAGGCGCGGATAGACCGACCGGTCTTCCTTTCCGGCGGCGGCGCGATCCTGGTCCTTGAGCAGATAGGAGTCGAAGGCGACCGGCGTTTCGCCCGAGCCCTCGTATTCATAATTCCATTGCCACTGCGTCGCCGTTGCCTTGACAGTGACATCCGGATTTTCGGGAAGCGTGAGCTGCGCAGTCAAAAGATTGAAGGAGGGAATTGCAAGCATCAGCAGAACGAGAACGGGACCAACGGTCCAGGCGACCTCGATCAAGGTGTTGTGGCTCGTCCTCGACGGCACCGGATTGGCGCTTGCCCGGAACTTGACCGCGACGATGACGAGGAGAAGGAGCACGAAAAGCGTGATCGGAACGATGAACCAGAGCGTATATTGCTCGAACCAGCGGATTTCCCGCATGATCGGCGTGGCGGCTGGCTGCAATGTCGCCTGCCACGGCAGCGGCTGATCGGCAAAACTGCCGGAAGCAAAAAGCAGACAGACCAGCGCGGTCAGAGCTGCAAAAGCCTTGTTAATCACGATGTGTCTCCCTCGGGCGCTTGATCCAGATCAAAACCAAAGCGCAGAATCCCTACTATCCTCAGCGCTTCAAACCACAGTTTGGTGTCCGCCGCAACAGGCGAGCGCGATTGTCTGTGCGGCATTTTTGCACAAATACAATCTCAAATTCAGCGGGAAACATTTCAAGCTTTTCATCATCATAGGAAAATAGCGGCTTCCGTTCGATCCGTTCCTTTCGACAAACTTCGCCGCAAGTCCTATTTCCGCCGTACTCGGGTTGGAATTCCCGTCGGGGCTTTTCATTTTTCCGCGCGGGCTTCAACAATAGCAGCACTGATTCGAATTCTAGAGGTTCTCATGGGTTTTCGTTCCCTTGCACGGTCGTATCTTCTGGCTGCAGGCGTCATGTCTGCCCTGGCCGCCCCCGTGTGTGCCCAGCAGCCCACGCCGCAACCCAGACCCACACCGCAGACGCCGGCTCCCCAGACACCAACTCAGCAAGCACCCGCTCCCCAGGCGCCGGCCGGTCCCCAGGGATCCACGCAGCCGCAGCAGCCGGGCACCGTGAAATCAAACCACGGCGCCTGGTCTGTGATCTGCGACAAGCCACCGGGCGCTTCAACCGAGCAATGCGCGCTGATGCAGAATGTCATCGCAGAAGACCGTCCCGAGGTTGGCCTTTCGGTGGTCGTACTGAAGACGGCCGACCGCAAGTCCAAAATTCTGCGCGTGCTTGCTCCCCTCGGCGTGCTTCTGCCAAACGGCCTCGGCCTGAACGTGGACGGCAAGGACATCGGCCGGGCCTATTTTGTCCGTTGTTTTTCCGACGGTTGCTATGCTGAAGTTGTGCTTGAGGATGAACTCCTGAAAACACTGCGCAGCGGCACCCAGGCGACCTTCATCGTGTTCCAGACACCGGAGGAAGGTATTGGCATCCCCGTCGACCTCAAGGGTTTCGCGGACGGTTATGACGCCCTGCCGTAAAAGGCAGGGCTTGCTCTGACGACCGGACGGACCTACATCCGTCTGGAACGGAGCACACTATCATGACCACCGACCTTCTGACCCTTTTCGACGCCGATGAGACGCGGATGCGCGCCCTTGTGGCCGAAGCGCTTTCCGGCGCCGACGATGGGGAGCTCTTCATAGAGCATGTTCAGGCCGAATCCCTGATGTTCGACAATGGCCGTCTCAAGGGCGGAAGCTTCAACACGGAGCAGGGTTTCGGATTGCGTGCGGTTGCCGGCGAAGCCGTCGGCTATGCGCATGCCGGTGAGCTGTCGATTGCTGCCTTGCGTCGGGCGGCCGACGCCGTCGGTGCCGTGACGGGCGGCTATTCAGGCAATTATGCCGCCGCTCCCCAGAGAACCAACAAGAGGCTCTACGGCGACGACAATCCGATCGGCTCACCGAGTTTTGAGGAGAAGGTGAAGCTGCTTCAGGACATCGATGCCTATCTGCGAAGCAAGGATGACAAAGTTCGCCAAGTCACGGCCTCCGTGGCGGCGAACTGGCAGGTGGTGGATATCCTGCGCGCCGACGGCCATCGTGTTCGCGACATCCGGCCGATGACGCGCATTAACATCGCCGTGGTGGTCGGCGAAGGCGATCGGCAGGAATCGGGCTCCTTCGGAACCGGTGGACGCATCGGCTTTGGCGATTTCATCATGCAGGACAGTTGGCAACGTGGTGCTGACGAGGCGCTTCGCCAAGCGCTCGTCAATCTGGAAGCGATCGACGCGCCCGCAGGCACGATGGATGTCGTGCTCGGTTCGGGCTGGCCGGGCGTAATGCTGCACGAGGCGGTCGGCCACGGGCTCGAAGGCGATTTCAACCGCAAGAAGACATCCGCCTTCGCCGGGCTGATGGGTCAGATGGTCGCCGCTCCGGGAGTTACCGTCGTCGACGACGGCACGATCGACAACCGCCGCGGTTCGATCACCATCGACGACGAAGGAACGCCTTCCGCCTACAACGTGCTGATCGAAAACGGCAAGCTCGTAGGCTATATGCAGGACCGGCAGAATGCCCGGCTGATGGGCATGGCGCCGACCGGTAACGGCCGGCGGCAGGGCTATGCGCATGTTCCGATGCCGCGTATGACCAATACCTATATGCTCGGCGGCGACAAGACGCCGGAAGAGATCATCGCCTCGGTCAAGAAAGGCATCTACGCCGTCTCCTTCGGTGGCGGACAGGTGGATATCACCTCCGGAAAGTTCGTCTTTGGCTGTACCGAAGCCTATATGATCGAGAACGGCAAGATCGGAGTGCCGATCAAGGGCGCTATGCTGATCGGGAATGGTCCGGATGCGATGAAGCGCGTTTCGATGGTCGGCAACGATATGAAGCTCGATACCGGCATCGGCAATTGCGGCAAAGGCGGCCAATGGGTACCGGTCGGCGTCGGCCAGCCACATCTGAGAATGGATCAGCTAACTGTCGGCGGCACGAAAGCATGAGATAGCGGTCGCCGACAGGGCCGTGCGTCACATAAAACGCAAAAAGGTCGCTGTAGCACTTTGAATTGCTGCATGGTTTTATCCTTGAACCGGAACCATGCAGCAGCAAAGGATCTGCAATGCGCCTTATCTCGCGTTGGCAAAACTCGGCAGGAGAGCGTGTCCGCATTGCGCTCAATCTCAAGGGGATTTCCTATACCTATGTTCCTTCGGGCTCACTTGAGCCGGGCGAGCTCAAGCGCCTCAACCCGCAGGGGCTCTTGCCGGCTCTCGACCTCGGAGGGCAGATCGTTGCCCAGTCCGCAGCCATTCTTGACTATATCGAGGAAACCTATCCCGAACCGAGCCTTTTGCCGCACGATCCTACACTTCGTGCCCAAGCAAGAGCCTTTGCCGCACACATCGCCTCGGAAATGCACTCCATTACGGTCCAGCGAGTGCGCCAGTTTCTCAGAACCGACATGAACGCCGATGACGCAGCCATCGGCCGATGGGTGATCCATTGGCTGACGCTTGGGTTCAAGGCGCTCGAGGAAACATTGGCAAGACGCGGGTTCCATTCACCATTTTGCTTCGGCGATAATCCGGGTTGGGCCGAGCTGCATCTTGTTCCGCAAATGAGCAATGGCCGTCGCCTCGGCTGCGATCTGTCGAACTATCCACTGCTTCTTTCGGTTGAAGAGCGCTGCACCGCGCTTGAGGCCTTCCGCCTCGCGAGGCCGGAGGCTCAACCGGACTTTCCGGATTTGGAAAGCCGGGCATAGAGCGGTTCAGCTTTTGATGGAAGAGGAGCGGAACGTTCTAACCATTTGTTTTTTACGTAATTTGAACGGAAAACCGCTTCGCACTTTTGCAGGAATTGCTGTAGCGCTCACCTCGAATTCATTTTCGGAAAGGCACGCGCGGACCCGTGCTGGGCCGTACCTCTAACGTAAAGAGGGCACTCTAACTCTTTAATCTTGAATCATCTTTCTGCATTAGCGAATGTGCGGCAAACAGGATTCATACCCAATCCGGCCGGAATCGCCACTTTCGCTCGATCGCCGCCGCAAGGTCCAGATTGTTGTGGCGGGCAAAAAGCAGGACATGGCCGAGCATATCGGCTGTTTCATCCGCAAGTGCCTGCACCATCTCCTCGGCCGTCATGCCCTTTTTTCGCGCCCTGCCGCTGATCCTGTTCCAGACCTGGGTCAACTCGCCCAGTTCTTCCTGCATCTTCAGCACGAACCAGTCCGCGTCACGCTCGATGTCGTTTGCAGTGGCATAGGCTGCGGATGCCTGCTCGAACTGGCTCATCAGGATGCGCATGGCGTTGTTCCCTATCTGTTCGATGGGAACATAGGCGAGATTCGCGGCCGATGTCCAGCCGCGCCCCTATCAATTATCGCGAGTTGCCTGTCTTATCCCTGGTTCTGCAACAGCATGCAATCGTAGGAATGCTTCTTGAGTGCATCGCAGGCGGTAATGGCGTCGTCCCTGCTTTCGAAGCCGATGAAGCGGGCGCGATAGAGCGTCGAATCGCCCCGACCAACAGCTTCCGTATAGGGCGAAGCATTGAGCAGTGGTCCGCCCGCATCGGACTGCGCCTGGTTGAGCAGAGCCATCGCTGCTTCCGCGCTTGAGGCGGCGGAAATCTGTACCTGCCATTTTCCTTGGCTGCCGGGCTTGCCGGCATTCTGGATTTCGTCCATCGCCGCCGGCCGCTCAAGCGGCACGACCGCTCCCGTCGATCCGGTTATCACCGTCGCAACGGCATCGGCCGCAGGCGTCGAAGCCGGGCTTTCCGCATAGGCGGCGCGCGGAGCGAGGCTCGGAACCGGTACGTCTGTTGCCGCAGCCGCGGAAGCTGTTTCGACCGCCCTTCGTGCATTGATAGTCGCGACGAGGTCACCGCCTCCGGAGGAGGATGCCTGCTTGAGATAGCGATCGAGGAGTGCGGCCATCCTGTTGTCGCGGCTGCGCGCCGTCTTGCCTCCCAACACGACGCCGATGACGCGACGGTTGCCCTGACGGACGGCGCTCACGATGTTGAAACCCGAGGCGTTGGTGTAGCCGGTCTTGATGCCGTCCATGCCCTTGTAACGGTACATCAGATTGTTGTGGCCGCGGATCGTGCGACCGCGGAACTTGAAGCTTGCCGTGTCAAACAACTGATATTCCTTGGGGAAATCATTCATCAGTGCGACCGCCAGGGTCGACATGTCGCGAGCGGTCGTCACTTGGCGGCTGTTCGGAAGGCCGGAGGCATTGGCGAAAACAGTGCGGCTCATGCCGAGCTGGCGTGCCTTTGCCGTCATCATCCGCGCGAATTCAGCTTCCGATCCGCCAAGTTTCTCACCCATGGCCGCAGCGGCGTCGTTTGCAGATTTGACGATCATGCCGAGCACGGCCTCGCGCACGGTGATCGACGAGCCGGGCTTGACCGAGAGCTTTGTCGGCGGCTTTGAAGAGGCGCTTTTCGAAAAGCGGACCTTGCTGTCCCAATCAAGATTGCCGCGATGCAGCGCCTCGAACGTCAGGTAGAGCGTCATCATTTTCGTCAGCGACGCTGGATGGTTCAACGTGTCCGCATTCTCTGACGAGAGCACCTTGCCTGTTTTCGCATCCATAATGAGATAGGCGCTACCGGCATTGGCGGCGATGGGGACACAGAGAAATGCGACGACCATCAGGAATGCGGGCAATAGTCTGGTCATATAAATCCCCATGCTGAAACAGGCGATGAAACTGCGCGCGGGACCGGATGTCCCGTTTTGTGACGAAAGCCTTCCGTTTGTTGCGACTTTAGGGCAACGGCGCTGACTTATTTCCAATTTTGTCCGCAAGGGTAAACAGAAGGTTAAAAGAAGTAGCGGGTTCTGACGTTCAGTAAGGTTTAACGGGCGATCCGATAACTTCGGCCATGGCATCAACAGACGAAGCATCCATGAGGCAAAGCATGACAGCGCTGTGGCGAACCCGCGGCAAGCGCGCTGCCATTTCCAGCGGGCTGGCGGCCATCTCCTTCCTCGCTTCGGCGGGCATCATGCGGGACGCATGCGGCTGTGGCGCCATCTTTACCCTTCATCACGTACGGCCAAAAACGCCGCGGATCTTTGCGCCAAACGCCCATCTCGAAATCACGCCGGAATATCTCGATCTCGCGATCCGGCAGTTGAAGAAGATCGGCTACGACTTCATTCCGCTCGACGCGGTCCCGGAACGCCTGCGCGGAAGGAACCGTCCTCTCTTTGCCGCTTTCACCCTCGATGACGGCAATCGCAACAATGCCGAACACGCCCTGCCCGTCTTCGAGAGTCATGGCGTTCCCTTTACCGTTTTCGTCACCCGCGGTTTCACGGAGCGCACGCACTCCATGTGGTGGGAGACGCTCGCGGAGCTGCTGAACAGGCTCGATGCCTTCAGTTTCGACTTCGGCAGCGGCCCCGAAAGGCTGGACCTCGGGAGCCCAGCACAGAAGCATGCCGCCTTCGACCGTTTTGCCGCCTATATCCTCACAGCCGGCGAGGCGCAGCACGTGGCCGCCGTCGATGCGGCAGCACGGCAGCAGGCGATCGACCCGCTCTTCATCACGGAGCAACTGACCATGACCGCCGATGAGTTGAGAAGACTTGCCGCACATCCGTTGGCCTCTCTTGGCGCGCACACGCTCAGCCACCGGGCGCTGGCGCTCATCGGCGAAAATGAAGCCGCCGAGGAAATGGCAGCTTCCGCCGCCTTTGTCGAAACCATCACCGGGAAGCGTCCGCGCACCATCGCCTATCCCTATGGCACGGTCAGTACCGTCTCGAAACGCGAGGCGCGCCTTGCCAAGGAGCTGGGCTTTGCGATCGGCGTTACCACGCAGCCCGGGATCCTGACTGCCGACCACATAGCGGAGGCGACCTACCTGCCCCGAATTTCATTGAACGGCCTCTATCAGAATCGGCACAGCGTAACGGCGCTCGCCTCCGGCATTCCATTCCGTCTGATGAGGAAGACGCCCGCATAAGCCTTTCCGAAAAGTCATTTCCGATTTTCGAGGTTATGCCGGCGAGCTCAGGGATACAACCGCACTTTCTCCCAGTCGCCTTCCGGCGTGGTGCGGCGGAATTCAACGCGGTCGTGCAAACGGAATTGCTGGTCCTTCCAGAACTCGATCGAGAGGGGACGGATACGGAAGCCGGACCAGTACTGCGGACGCGGAATTTCGCCGATGGCATAACGGGCCGTATATTCGGCCACCGATTTTTCGAGGGCGAAGCGGCTCTCCAGGGGACGCGACTGTTTCGATGCCCAGGCGCCGATGCGGCTGCCGCGTGCCCGCGATTTGAAGTATTCGTCGGCCTCCTGATCCGATACCATTTCTACCGGTCCACGCAGCCGCACCTGCCGGCGCAGCGTTTTCCAGTGGAAGCACATCGCCGCTTTTTTCTGACCGAGGATCTCTTTTCCTTTTTGACTTTCGAAGTTCGTGTAGAATACAAAGCCGTTGTAATCGAAGCCCTTCAGGAGAACCATGCGCACATTCGGCAAACCGTTCTCATCGACAGTGGCGAGCGCAACGGCATTGGGGTCATTCACTTCGGAACTTTCCGCCTCCTTCAGCCACTCCGCAAATAGTGCGAATGGCTCGTTTCGGGCGGTGAAGTCACTGCTTGTTAACTCATGTTCCGACATATTATCTCAAATGCCCCGGTTTTTTCGATGATTGCCCAGCTGTTTTGCGACTGGACAGGACACACGGTGGAAGACATAGCAAAGTCAGAAGTCCAGACAAAGAGCGTACCTGCGAAGGGCGGCGTGATTCTCGCGGTCAGCGTGATCCTGCTGTCGTTGTCCAGTTGCGTCGGCGGTGGGATGGATTTCCTGGGCTCAGCGAAAGTGGATCGCTCCGTTGCGACCGGAACTGTGCCCCAACAACCAAGCACGGACACGCTTTCGGATGAAATGACGATCCGCAATGCCGTAACGTCCGCCGATCTCGGCCGCCTCGAAGGCCAGTCCCTCCCCTGGGCCAATGCCTCAACGGGCAGCGCCGGCGTAATCGACACCATCGTCGAGAACAACGAAGGCGGCCATATCTGCCGCCAGTTCCGCACGACACGTCATTCCTATGTCGGTATCGCTACGTTCTTTGGAAAGACCTGCCTTGTCGACAATAGCAATTGGCAGCTTCTCAGCTTCCAGCCTGAGGGCTGAATTTATCAGCTTCATCCCTCGTGCCAGCGTTGAAGCAATGTCACGGCGGCTTTCGGCGCCGTGCGTCTTATAAGACGTACGAAGGTCGCTGTAACATTTTGAGTTGCTCTATGATTTAATCCTTAAATCGGTTCCGATCTAAGGACCCATGCAGTAGCAAATGACTAACCATGCCCGGCTAAAGGCGCCGCCTTAGCCGCATTTTAGCCCAATCCGGCCCTCTCCCGTAAGAAGTGATTAGCAAGTTCCGCGCAGGATCAGCCCACATGCGCACGTCCTTCGTTTCGATGAAGCGAAGGCGCGCCCGAGGTTTTGTGGAGAGTAACGGAGGTGCGGGTAGCGGACAGGCATACCGCATCTCAAATCGGCGGTTTGTATCATGCGCGATCCTTATAAGGTGCTTGGCGTAAAACAGGATGCAGGGGCGGATGAGATCAAGGCTGCTTGGCGCAGTATGGCCAAGGCTGTGCATCCCGACCACAATCAGAGTGACCCGACGGCGACCGAGCGTTTTGCTGAAGTCGGACGCGCTTACGAGACCTTGAAGGATCCGGCCAAACGCAGCCGCTATGATCAGCTTCTGCGGATGGCCGAGGCCAAACAGCAGGGGCAGACCATCCTGCAACAGCGGCAGGCAGCCCGGGAAGCGGCGGAGCGGGCGAAGGCAGCGCGCGCCAACGCCGAGCGAATCATGGAAGAACTGGCGCGCGCCAACGCTCAGAAGGCGAGAGCTGCGACCGGTTCGCAGCAATCGGAATCGCATCAGCAGAGCACCGAATCTGCCGAAGAGGTGATCGAGCGCATTTTCGGCGCGCAAGCACGCGCTGCCCATGCCGAGGCATCCGCCGGCGCCGACAAGCATGATGACCAGCATTCGCAGAAAAGCGAGGCAGCGATCGAGCGGGCCGAGGCCGCACAAGACTCCGATAACGAAGGAGGCTACACACCGCGCCTTCCGCTTGGCATTCTCACCTCACTGGTTCGCCGCATCACCGGCGCACGCCCCGCGCAGGAAAGGGCACCTGACACACTGGCCGAAGCTACGATCAGCATCGATGACATCCTGAAGGAACACTCGATTGCCGTGCCGCTGCCGGAAGGCCGTGACGTCCGATTCACCGCAGCGGCCGGAATGACGGAAGGGCATGTGGTAAGGCTGAAGGGCCAGGGACTCAAGCTGCAGGGCATGCAGCGGGGCGACGTTGTCATCACGGTTCACATCGCGCCACACGAACGCTTCACGGTGAAGGGCTTCGATATCCACACAATTCTGCCGGTGACGATCGAAAACGCCGTCCTCGGCTGGGAGACTTCCGTCGAGGGGCCTGCCGGGGCCGTTCGCGTGACCGTTCCCGCCTGGTCCGGTTCCGATCACGCAATCCGCATTCCTCGACAGGGATTGCCTGATGGTAATGGCGATAAAGGAGATCTCGTGGTCGAATTGCGCCTGATGCTGTGGGAAAAGCCCGATGTCAAAGTCACGGATCTGATGCGCAGCATGCGCGAAGGGCTGTTTTTGTGAAATTTCCGTGACAAGCGCACCCTTTGTTACGCTCCCTAACAGTTGATGATCTCAGCCATGCTTGAACCGATTAACGGGCTATGCCATAGGCAGAATCGATCGAATATCCAAGGGAGCAAGAAATGGCTCAAGCAGCAGGCCTCATGGCAGGCAAGCGCGGCGTGATCCTCGGCGTAGCAAACAACCGTTCCATAGCATGGGGCATCGCCAAGGCCTGTTCGGAAGCCGGTGCCGAAATCGCACTGACCTGGCAGGGCGACGCGCTGAAAAAGCGTGTGGAACCGCTTGCTGCCGAGCTCGGTGCCTTCATGGCGGGCCATTGCGACGTGACCGAACCCGGCACGATCGACGCCGTGATGGATGCGCTTGAGCGGAAATGGGGCAGGATCGACTTCGTCGTGCACGCCATCGCCTTCTCCGACAAGGACGAACTCACCGGCCGCTACATCGAGACTAGCCGCGAGAATTTCGGCCGGACCATGGATATCTCGGTCTATTCCTTCACTGCCATCGCCCAGCGCGCCGAGCGTATCATGAACGATGGCGGCTCGATGATTACGCTGACCTATTACGGTGCGGAAAAGGTCATGCCGCATTATAACGTCATGGGTGTTGCCAAGGCGGCGCTTGAGGCGAGCGTGCGCTATCTCGCCGTCGATCTCGGCAGCCGGGGTATTCGCGTCAACGCGATTTCCGCCGGTCCGATCAAGACGCTTGCTGCGTCCGGCATCGGCGATTTCCGTTATATTCTGAAATGGAACGAGTATAATGCGCCGCTGAAGCGCACCGTGACGATCGATGAGGTCGGCAACTCGGCCCTTTACCTGCTTTCCGATCTCTCCACTGCCGTCACCGGCGAAGTCCATCATGTCGACTCAGGCTATCACACCGTTGGCATGAAGGCTGTGGACGCGCCCGATATTTCCGTCCTCAAGGACTGATTCATCATTCATCGGAGCTGATCCGTGCTGATTTATGTAATCCGTCACGGACAGACCGACTGGAATGCGGAGCGCCGCCTTCAGGGACAGAAGGATATCGATCTCAATGCCACCGGTCGCCTGCAGGCCAGCCAGAACGGCGAGCTTCTGGCCGAAATACTCGGGCCCGAAGCCGCTGCCTTCGATTTCGTGGCGAGTCCGCTTGCCCGCACGCGCGAAACGATGGAAATCATCCGCGAGGCCATGAACCTTCCCCTCAAGGAGTACCGGACGGACGAGCGGCTCGTCGAGGTGTCCTTTGGAGCGTGGGAGGGCTTCACGCTGAAGGAGCTGAAGACAGCCCAACTTGAGCGTGTGCTTGAGCGCAACATGGCGAAATGGGATTTCATTCCCCCGGGGGACGATGCGGAGAGCTATGAGATTCTATCCTGGCGGGTGGGATCCTGGTTGAGATCGGTCGACCGCCAAACGGTCTGCGTCACCCATGGCGGAGTCATCCGCTCACTTTTCCGACAGATTGCGAATATTTCAAAAGAAGAAGCGGCCGAGGCCGAAATCCCCCAGGACCGCATTTTGAGAATCGACATGAACTGGAAGGTTATCGGCTGGATCGAGTGATTAGCCCTGCGCGCCGTATTTCTTACAAGACGCGCAAAACTCGCTGTAGCACTTTGAATTGCTTGGCGGTTTTATCCTTAGTTCGATTCCGATCTAAGGAAGCATACAAAAGGATCATTGGACGATGTCCAAGTCGTTGATAACGCGCTTGCCGTCCACTTCCGTATAGAAAACGATCACTTTCACGCCCGCCTCCAGGCCGTCAAAATTGAATTCCTCAGGCGCCTGATAGGTCTTTCCGTCGTCCAGTGTAAGGCTGAGATTTTTCAGGTCGACTTTCTTGATCGTTGCCTCGACATCCGCGCTTTCCGCAAAGCCGCTGATCGGCGAAAGGAAACTTGCCGTGGCCAGTAGCGTGGCAACGAAGAAGCGCATCGAAGTTTTCCTTTTTTGCACTGATTTCAACAACTCGCTGAACACAGATAGCTCTCCGAATATGGCAAAATTCGCCCGCAAGAATGGCATTTATCGTCCAATTGATAAACAGAGTTTTAGCCAAAAAAGGCTTCCGTCAATTGTCTTTACACAATCGTAAGTTAACCGCTGATACCTACAGTCCGATAGACCACCTTGGGAGATCGGTTTGGTATTCTTGAGTGACAATGGCGAGCAATTGCGGCGAACGTTCAAGAATACCCGTTTGTTGCTGTTCTTCTCGATCCTGGTTGCCATCGCCGTTACGATGGTCGGCATCACGCTGGACCGGGCGAATACTGCCTCCCATCTTCGCGAATTGCGGATCCGCACTGAAAACGAGGCAAGCCTCATCCGCTCTCGCATGATGGCGCGGATCAACATGGACGTTACGGTCGTCCGCGATCTCGCCAATCTCATCGCCCTCAACCCCTCCATCCAGAGTGAGGAGATCGAGCGGCAGATCAATTGGCTGCTGATACAGAACCCGCATCTCCTCAGCATCTCGCTTGCACCCGATTTCATCGTGCAGGCCGTGTTTCCGGCACGTAGCAGTAATTCCCGGATCGGCAGGGATGTGCGTGAACCGCTTCTCACCCGCCAATTCGTCTCGCGCAACTCGAGCAATCAGGCGGCTCGCTTCTACGGCCCAGTGCCTTTCGGCGAGGGCAAGGGTGCATTCGCCATTCTCTATCCCGTTTTCGTCAAGGACGGCAATAAGCGCAGGCTCTGGGGCGCCATCGAAGCGACCGTCGACGAACGCATGTTCTACGAGGCGACTGGACTGAGACCGGCGCGCAACAGCGAAAACGAGGAAAAATATCCGCATCTTGACCATCTCTCGATCGCGTTGCGCGATATGAGCTCGCCGGCAGGCATCGCAATGATGCCCTTTCTCGGTGAGCATGATGTCTTCGACAATGAGCCTATCCGCCGCAAGATCAGCTTCGCCGGCGGCAGCTGGGAGTTGGCTGCGGTACCGAAATCGGGTTGGCAGTCCGCTCCGGACAATCAGGTGATGTTGCGTCTGATCATCATCTCGGCGGGTTGCGTCATCGTCATAGCGGTTTTTTCTTCCGTGCTGCTGCTCGGCGAGCGCAATCGCAATGTTTCCGAACTGGAAGCGCGCGAAGCCAAGCTTCTGGAACTCTCGCAGCGGCTCAACCTGGCGCTGGAATCCTCCAATATCGGCATTTGGGAGCTGCACGACGACAGCGGCACCTTCTTTTGGGATACGCGCACCGCCGCACTGCATGGAAAGGCGACAGGGGACGGCTCCTATCCGCTGGACGAATGGTTTGCCGTCATCCATCCGGAAGATCGGGTCATCGCCGAGCTGCATTTCTTCAGTTTCAACTGCGTCGGCGCTGCTTGCAGCGCCCAATACCGGGTCGTCTTGCCGGACGGGCGCATCCACCACCTGCGTTCCGTCGGCGCCTTCTATGCCGACCCGAACGGCGACAGCAAGACGATCGGCATCGTCTGGGACGTCAGCAGCGATGCCGAGATGGCGAACACGCTTCGCCAGGCCAAAGAGACGAGCGATATCAAGAACGCCGAGCTGGAACTGGCGCTCGATGAACTCTCAAGCCGCGAACATCAGCTCGAAGAGCTATCGCGCAAGCTCGATCTGGCACTCGATTCCTATCAGTGCGGCATCTGGGAGGCCGATCTCGGCAAGCCGGGTGCGATATGGGATGAGCGGATGTACCAGCTATACGGCCTCCCATACAGCGACCGGCGCATCACTGAGGAAGAGTGGCTGAACCAGATTCATTTGGACGACAGGCACAATGCAATCGCCTCACTTGATGGCTACCAGAAGCCGGGAGACACGCAGAGCTTTGTCTGCCGCATTCTCACTCCCGATGGCACAAAGCGCTACGTTCGCTCCGTCGGAAAGGTGCATGAGACGAAGGATGGCGGACAAAAGATCGTCGGCATCGCCTTCGACGTTACCGACGATGCGCTTCTGACCGAGCAACTCAAGGCGGCAAAGGATGAAGCGGTCGCCAAGAACATCGAGTTGAAGCTCGCCAAGGACCGGATCGAACACAACGCGCTTCACGATCCGCTGACGGCGCTCGCCAATCGGCGCAAACTCGATATGGCACTCGAAAATCTGACGATCGACGGGCATTCGCAGCGCCAGCGCTACGCCATTCTTCACATGGATCTCGACCGGTTCAAGGAAATCAATGACACGCTCGGCCACGCCGCCGGCGATGCCATGTTGATCCACGCATCGAAGATCCTGGCGAAGAACGTCCGAGGCAGCGATATCGTCGCGCGGATCGGCGGCGATGAATTCGTCATCGTTGCGATGGATGCCAGCGAGCCGAAAGCGATGGCCGCGCTTGCCACCCGCATCATCGAAGAGATGCGCCAACCGATCGACTTCCAGGGTTTCTCCTGTCGTTGCGGAGTCTCGATCGGCATCGCACTTGCCAGCGGCATCCATGTCGACGCCCGCAAGGTGCTGATCAATGCCGACATCGCTCTTTATCGTGCCAAGAGCATGGGCCGCAACCGTTTCGAATTCTTCAACCAGAATCTCCAGGCTGAGATCGTCAACAGCAAACGGACGGCGGACGAGATACTTGCGGGCTTGGAAAACGGCGAGTTCACCGCCTGGTATCAGCCGCAGTTCGACGCCCGGACCATGCAGCTCACCGGCGTTGAAGCGCTGGTCCGCTGGAACCATCCCATCAAGGGCGTGCTGACGCCGGACAAGTTCCTGCGCATCGCCGACGAGCTGAACGTCGTCCAAACGCTTGACCGGATCGTGCTGGAAACGGCGCTGAAGGACAAGATGCTCTGGGCCGCACGCGGCATTTCGGTGCCCAAGGTGTCAGTCAACGTCTCTTCGCGCAGGCTGCACGACGGAAGTCTGATCGAAACGCTGACCGGCCTTCACATCTCGCCCGGCGAACTCTCGTTCGAGCTGGTTGAATCCATCTTCCTCGATGAGAGCGAGGATGTCGTCTCGCAGAACCTCGAACGCATCAAGGCGCTCGGCATCGACATCGAGATCGATGATTTCGGTACCGGCCACACCTCGATCGTCAGCCTCCTGAAGCTCAAGCCGAAGCGGCTGAAGATCGATCGTCAACTGGTCAAGCCGATCCTCACCTCGCCGCAGGAGCGCGCGCTTGTCCGCTCGATCATCGAGATCGCGCGCTCGCTCGGCGTCGAGACTGTCGCCGAGGGCGTGGAAACGTTGGACCACGCCGCAATGCTGAGGGAACTGAGCTGCGATCTGCTACAGGGCTATGCCTTCGCGCGTCCGCTTTCCTTCGAGGACTTCACCACTGCGGCGCGCGGCATGGTCTGGCGCAAAGCATCCTGAGCCGACCGGGCGGCATTTTCCGATTGCCGGCATTTTTCGCGAAGAAACACTTTTCCCTCAGCGTTTTTTTGGCCTATGAGTGTGGCCCAATTGAAGAGTAGCATGGATGGTCTGCCGCTAGACCTAAGGGTCCATGCCGGATCGGTCGGAAGCCATGTCGCACAATACATTCGGTCATCTTTTCCGCGTCACCACATGGGGCGAAAGCCATGGCCCGGCACTCGGCTGTGTGGTCGACGGCTGCCCTCCCGGCATCCGCTTCACATTGGCTGACATCCAGGTGTGGCTCGACAAGCGCAAGCCCGGTCAATCGCGCTTCGTGACGCAACGCAAGGAGGATGATCTCGTGAAGGTTCTCTCCGGCGTGATGCCGGACGAGGACGGGGAGACGATGGTCACGACCGGCACGCCGATCTCCATGCTGATCGAGAATACTGATCAGCGCTCCAAGGATTACAGCGAAATCGCCCGCCGCTATCGGCCAGGTCATGCCGACTATACCTATGACGTCAAATATGGCATCCGCGACTATCGCGGCGGCGGACGCTCCTCGGCGCGTGAGACCGCCGCGCGCGTGGCCGCCGGTGCGCTTGCCCGCATGGTCGTGCCCGGCATGTCCGTGCGCGCAGCGCTGATCCAGATCGGCAAGCATAAGATCAACCGGGAGAACTGGGACTGGGACCAGGTCAACCAGAACCCATTCTTCGCCCCAGATGCGAAAATCGTGCCGGTTTGGGAGGAGTATCTCGATGGGATCCGCAAGAGCGGCTCCTCCATTGGCGCGGTCGTCGAGGTCGTCGCGGAAGGAGTGCCGGCTGGACTCGGCGCACCTATCTACAGCAAGCTTGATCAAGACATCGCTAGCTTGCTGATGTCGATCAATGCCGTCAAAGGCGTCGAGATCGGCAACGGCTTTGGTGCCGCCGAGACAAGCGGCGAGGAGAATGCCGACGAGATGCGGATGGGTAACGACGGCAAGCCACTGTTTCTCTCCAACAATGCCGGCGGCATCCTGGGTGGCATTTCAACCGGACAGCCGGTGATCGCGCGTTTTGCGATCAAGCCGACTTCCTCCATCCTCACCGAACGTCGTTCGATCGATGCCGATGGCAACAATATCGATGTCCGCACCAAAGGTCGCCACGACCCCTGTGTCGGCATCCGCGCGGTGCCGATCGGCGAGGCGATGGTTGCCTGTGCCATTGCCGACCACTACCTCAGGCATCGCGGCCAGACCGGCCGGCTGAAATAAGGATTCTCGCATGTCCTATGATCAGAAGCGCGTTGTTGATGCCATCCGGGCCTTCGAGGCCGGGGAAATCGTCGTCGTCATGGACGACAATGATCGTGAGAACGAAGGCGATCTCATCGTCGCTGCCGTTCACTGCACGCCCGAGAAGATGGCCTTCATCGTGCGCCACACCTCCGGCATCGTCTGCACGCCAATGCCGCGCGAAGAGGCGAAGCGCCTGAACCTGAATGCGATGGTGGCCGAAAACGACTCCGCCCACACGACTGCCTTCACCGTTTCCGTGGATTTCAAGCACGGCACGACGACCGGCATTTCTGCCGACGACCGCACGTTGACAGTGCGCAATCTCGCCAACCCGAACGTCGGTGCGACCGATTTCGTCCGTCCCGGCCACATCTTTCCGCTGGTTGCCCGCGAGGGCGGCGTGCTGATGCGCTCCGGACACACGGAGGCCGCCGTCGACCTGTGTAAGCTCGCCGGCCTGCCGCCGATTGGCGTCATCAGCGAGCTTGTCAACGACGACGGCACGGTGACACGAGGTCCGCAAGTCGTCGACTTCGCCGAGAAACATGGTCTCAAGCTCGTCTCGGTCGCCGATCTCATCGCCTATCGGCAGCGCAAGGAAACACTGATCGAACTCGGCGCGAGCTTCGATATCGAAACACCCTTCGGCAAGGCGCGCGCCCACACCTATTCGCTTCCCTGGGACCCGATGCAGCATCTCGCAGTCGTCTTCGGAGATGTTCGTGACGGCATCGATGTTCCCGTGCGCCTGCATCCGGAAAACGTCGCGGAAGATGTCTTCGGCAACCGCCGACCGGTCGATCACTACATGAAGAAGATCGCAGAGGAAGGCCGGGGCATCATCGTCTATCTGCGTGAAGGCTCAGTCGGCGTGGGGCATTATGATAATGGCCGCAAAGCGCGCCAACAGGGCCGTGAAGCCCATGCGGAAGCGCAGAACCGCGAAAACGAGTGGTTGGAAATCGGTCTCGGCGCGCAGATCCTGAAGGATCTGGGCATAAGCTCGATCAGGCTGCTGACCAGTCGCGAGCGGCACTATGTCGGTCTGGAAGGCTTCGGCATCAAGATCACGGCGACCGAAATCTGGTGAAGCTGCGCTGCGCATTCGTGTGCGCGCTCCCTACAGCGCCGTGCGTCTTTCAGACGCACAAAGGACGCTGTAGCACTTTGAATTGCTGTATGTTTTCCTTAAATCGGTTCCGATTTAAGGAAAACATACAGCAGGGCTATGATGCAGCCGTTTCGCCTCGCCAACCGTCAAGAAATTTTACCTGCTCCACCCCTGTGAACCGGGCGATGCGGTCCAGCTCCGCCTCCAGCTTCTCCGTCCGCCCGGTAGAGGCGCGAATACCCGGCTCCAGCCAGAGGCGCTTGACGTCGAGGTTACCTGCCTTGCGATCGGCTTTCATGTCTATGCGGCCAATCAGGCGATCACCTTCAATCAGCGGGAAGACGTAATAGCCATATTCTCGCTTCGGCTCCGGCACGAAGACTTCGATGCGGTAGAAGAAGCCGAAGAGGCGTTCCGTGCGGTTGCGGTCGCGCAGAACCGGATCAAACGGACTGAGGACACGGATACGCCCCGGCGGCTCGGCATAGTCGTCCAGCGTAGAGGGAAAATCTGCCAAGGCCCAGGAGGGGCGCGGCTTGCCGCCGAGCGCGGGTTCCACCAGCACTTCGCATAATTCGTCGCGATGGGCATCGACCCAGGTCTTGGCCTCCTGCGGCGTCAGAAGATCCCAAAAGGCCGCGATCTCGCCGTGAGTGGCGAACCCCAGCCGCTGCAGCGCGCTGCGACAGGCCCAGTCGACAAAGGTCTCGTGGTCGACTTCCGGCCTATGAAAATGATCCGGCAGGACGCGCTCCACCAGATCGTAGACTTTCTGGAAATTCGAGCGGGAGGCGATGGCGAATTTACCGGTGCGCCAGAAATATTCGAGCGCCGTCTTGTTGGGATGCCAATTCCACCAGCCGCCGGAGACATGGTGCTCGGCCTTGACTTCGCGCGCCATGATGGCGCCGTCGCGCAGCACTCGTTCGTATGTTTCATCGAAGGCATCCTCGAAACCGTCCCCTCGCCATTTGCGCCAGCGCTCGATAATTGCCTTCTCCTCGCGGCGGAACTTGTGCTTCCAGTAGACGAAGAAGGCGCTCGGCAGGATGGAAGCGTCATGCGTCCAGTTCTCGAACAACGAGCCGTCCTTCTCCAGAAGTTCGGTCAGGTGCTCGCGGCGATAGGTTTGGTTGCGAGAAAAGAGGATCTGGTGATGGGCGCGCTCGACGGTCGAGATGCTGTCAATCTGGACAAATCCGATATCATGGATGAGTTGCAGCAACCCCGCCTTGGTCAAGGCGCGGTTTGGCGGATTGGCGAGCCCCTGCTTGGCGAGGAAGATCCGGCGGGCGTCGGCATTGCGGAGGAGATTCGTCATGGATTGATGATAGGCTTTTATTCCCAGTTTTCAAACCATGCCTTCTCTTTCCATCGCGAAGCACCCGGTCTATAGAGCGCCTGAAACCTGTCGCGGGAAAAGAGCTTCACGCGACAGGTTTCAGGCTGTTGTTTTCATGCATGTCGTTGTCGCAAACCGCTGCGCATTTTTGCGCGACCTGCATCATCGGCCTGTATTATCGGATTGAACCGGGAGCCTGATTTGGAGATCCGCTTCGAAGAGGCTGGGGTGACTTTCGGCGCTTATACTGCGCTTCATTCCCTCAGCCTGACGCTTACCGAAAGACGCATCGGCATCATCGGCCTAAACGGATCCGGAAAGACGACATTTGCGCGGCTGATCAATGGCCTTGCCAAGCCCGCAACCGGACGCGTCATCGTCAACGGACGCGACACGGCGGCAGATCAGAAGGCAGTGCTGAGCGATGTCGGTTTCATCTTCCAGTCGCCGCAGAACCAGATCATCCTGCCTATCGTGCGCGATGACATCGCATTCGGCCTCAAGAGCCGCGGGCTCGGGCGCGCGGAAACCGAAAAAGCTGTTGCCGCCATCCTTGCCCGCTTTGATGCCGCTCATCTCGCGGACCGGCGAGCGCACGAGCTTTCGGGCGGGGAATTGCAGATGGCAGCGCTCTGCTCCGTGCTCGTGACGGAGCCGCAGATCCTCATCCTCGACGAACCGACGAACCAGCTCGACCTCAAAAACCGGATCCGCGTGAAACAGATCATCGCCGGCCTGCATGAGCACGTCATCGTCATCACACATGATCTGGATTTCATTGGCGACTTCGAGCGCGTGCTGCTGTTCCATGAAGGGCGGCTGATGGCGGATGCTTCGCCGGAGGAAGCGATCGTCCGCTACCGGGAGATCGCACGTTGATCCGGACGCTCTACATTGAGGCGGATAGTTGGCTGCATCGGTTGTCGCCGCGTCTGAAACTATTGGCGCTCATGGCGCTCGGCGCGGCACTGTTTTTCACGGATCGTATCAGCTTGCTCTTGCTCGTGGCAATCTCCGGGGCGACGATCTATTTCCGCCTCGGGCTTCCGGTCGGCGAAGCTCTCACACGGCTGCGGCCGGTCTTTCTTACCATCGTCGTCGTTGCGGTCTTCAGTCTCGTCGTCACCCCATTTCACGACGCACTCACAGCGCTCCTGCGCCTGACCGCATTGATGCTGTTTGCCGCTGCAGTGACGGCAACGACAACGATCGCTCAGTTCGTCGATGAAATAAGCACACTTGCCCGTCCGCTGGAAAAGGCAGGGGTGGCGAAGGCCGACGATATCGGGCTTGCCGTCGGTCTCGTGGTGCGGTTCGTTCCCGAAATTCTCAACCGATATGAGGCGATCCGCGAAGCGCACAGGGCACGCGGCATCAAGATCAGGCTTACGACCTCGCTGGTGCCGCTCATCATCCTCACACTCAGAGATGCGGACAACATCGCGGCCGCGATTGACGCGCGCGGCATTCGGCGGCATTTGAATAGAATGCCATCATCGGAGCCTACGCAATGAGCACGCGCGACCTCGTTCTTTCCGCCCTCTTCGCCGCCATCATCGTGGCGCTCGGCCTGCTGCCTCCGATCACGCTCGGATTCATACCTGTGCCGATCACGGCGCAGTCCCTCGGCGTCATGATGGCCGGCGTCGTTCTCGGCGCCCGGCGCGGTGCAATCGCAGTCTTGATCGTCCTGCTGCTGGTCGCGATCGGGCTGCCTGTCCTTTCCGGCGGTCGCGGCGGACTGGCGGCCTTCGCCGCGCCCACCACCGGCTTCCTGATCGGCTGGCTTTTTGCTGCTTTTACGACCGGCTTCGTCGCCGAGCGCCTGGTTCGCCCCGAGCAGACCGCTCTCGTCCAGACCGTAGGCTTCTTTCTCGCCGCTTTCATCGGCGGCGTCCTGGTTCTTTATGCCTTCGGTATCGTCTATCTCGCGATCGTGGCGAAGACAGGTTTTGCGACGGCCTTCATTGGATCGATGGCCTTCATCCCCGGTGACGTCATCAAGGCGGTCGTGGCGGCGATGGTCGGTCGGGCAGTCATGGTCGGGTATCCGCTCTTGCCCGTGCGCGCTTGAAGCTTACCGCATGTTTTCTTAAATCGGAGCCGATTTAAGGATAAAAACATGCAGCAATTCAAAGTGCTACAGCGACCTTTGCGCGTCTGATAAGACGCGCGGCGCTGTAGTGCATTCAGGTGGAATCGCTTGGACGCGAAAAGATGCTCTGGAATTGAAGAGCGGCCGCGTTCACTCGAGGTACTGAAAGAGCCAGTCGCGCGTATCTTCAGGCAAGGCGACCGGTTCGCCGCTTTCCTCCGAATGGGCCTGCCAGAGGATCTCGACCTCGGCTGCGATTTCACCGTCCGCCTCAATTGCAACGACGAAACCGACGGTCTTGACCCCGATCTTGTCCACGCTGACGTGAAAGGTCGCGCGTTCGTCATAGCGCAGATCCCGATGAATGACGCAGGAGACTTTAGTAGCCGTGTAGGAAGGCTCGTTTTCGATTTCGGGATGCGTCCGCCAGAAATTCGAAAGCGCGGCTTCCGCCTGCGAAATATAAGCGGCGAGAAACATCCGGCCGTTCATGTCCACATCGCGGAACGGAACCCGGATTTCATTCAAATCGGGACGGTCGACCCCGCTCATCACTATTTCCTGCCCAAAGAACCGTCTTCTCAATAGCTTATGCATTGGGTTCGCCGAAGTAAACGGCAGATATGACGAAGACAAGACAACCGCACTTGTTGAAATTATCGCGCCACGTCCCATCTGCTGTGGATCATGACACGGCTCATCGCTAGGGTGGCTCCATGACCACACGCCTCTACGAGCATCCGATCTTTCTGGAACACCTGACCCCGCCCGGCCATCCGGAGCGGCCGGATCGGCTGCGCTCGCTTGCAATCGCGCTCCAGCACCCGAATTTCGACCAGTTGGAGCGAAAGCAGGCGCCGCAGGCAAACGAGGATGCAGTGCTGCTGGCGCATCCGGAAGAGCATCTCATCGCGATCATGCGCTCCATTCCGGAAGAGGACGGTGAGATCAACCAGATCGAGGCAGACACCTATGCAAGCCCGAAAAGCCTGCAGGCCGCGCTGACCGGCATAGGCGCCGCAATGGCTGCTGTCGACGATGTCTTTTCAGGAAGGGCGGACAATGTCTTCGTCGCAGCCCGCCCGCCTGGACACCATGCCGAGAAATCGACGGCAATGGGCTTCTGTTTCTTTAATAACGTTGCAGTCGCCGCCCGCCATGCCCAGAGAACGTATGGCGCCGAACGCATCGCCATCGTCGACTGGGATGTTCATCACGGCAACGGTACGCAGGACATCTTCTGGGATGATCGCTCCGTGCTCTTCTGTTCGACCCATCAGATGCCGCTTTATCCCGGTACGGGCGCAAAGGACGAAAGGGGCGCACACGACACCATCGTCAACGCACCGCTTTCACCGAATACCGGCAGCGACCATTTCCGTGAGGCGTTCAAATCACGGGTCCTGCCGGCCCTGAACGATTTCCGTCCCGATCTCATCATCATTTCGGCCGGCTTCGATGCGCATCACCGCGATCCACTAGCGCAGATCAACTTGGTCGGCGAGGATTTCGACTGGGCGACGGGGCGGCTCCTGGAGGTCGCCGACCGTAGCGCGAAGAACCGGGTCGTCAGCCTGCTGGAAGGCGGCTATGATCTGGAAGGGCTCGCCGAATCGGCGGGCATGCACATTCTGAGAATGATGAAGGGTTGAGTATGACTGACAGTGCCAAACCGGATGTGACCGGCTATTCCTTCGAAAAGGCAGTTGCCGAGCTGGAGAGCATCGTGGCGCGCCTCGAACGCGGTGACGTGGCGCTGGACGAATCCATCGAAATCTACGAGCGCGGCGAGGCCCTGAAGAAGCATTGCGAGGCGCTGCTGACGGCCGCCGAGAACCGCATCGAAAAGATCCGCCTCGACCGCGCCGGCAAGCCGCAAGGCGTGGAGCCGCTGGACGGAGCGTGACATCCCCATCAACTTCGATTGCCTGTTGACGCTTTAAGTTCTGCCGAAAGTAGCAACGGTTCTCGTTCTGCTGCTTTCGCAATTCAGTTGTGCCTAGAGCATCGTGCGTTCAAGTGGAATTTGGACGCCGAAAGATGCTCTAAAATTAAAGAGTTAGAGCGTCCTTTGTGCATTCGTTTGAATGCACGGTGCTCTAATGCGGTGAATTAGCCGCGATCGAAGGGAGACCGTCCATGTCCTTTTTCCCCGGCAAAGATCCACTCCCCGGCGATGCCTTCGCCTGCGACGCGATCGAGAACTTGATCATTCCGCGCAGCAGCGATATCGGCGGCTTCGCCGTACGCCGGGCGCTTCCGACGCGGCAGCGACGCCTTGTCGGCCCATTCATCTTCTTCGACCGCATGGGACCTGCTATTCTCAAGGCCGGCGAGGCGCTGGACGTAAAGCCGCATCCGCATATCGGTCTGTCCACGGTTACCTATCTCTTCGACGGCGAAATTCGCCATCTCGATAGCCTCGGCACGGAAAAAGTCATTCGTCCCGGCGACATCAATCTCATGACAGCAGGGCGCGGTATTGTCCATTCCGAGCGCACTCCCGACAATCTGCGCGGACATCCGCTTTCCATTTCCGGCCTCCAGACCTGGCTGGCACTGCCCGACCAGAAGGAGGAAATCGACCCTGCTTTTGCTCACACGGAAAAGGACGATATGCCGCTGATCGACGCCGATGGCGTCAAGGGCCGCATCGTGATCGGCAGCTTCGAGGGTCTGACGTCGCCGGTAAAGGTCTTTTCCGATACGCTCTACGCCGATCTTGCGCTTCAGCCCAATGCGAGCTTCCCCTTCGGCGCCCAGCACGAGGAACGGGCGGTCTACGTGCTGTCGGGTTCCCTGGTCGTTGCGGGCGACCATTTCCAAACCGACCAGCTTCTGGTCTTCCGGCCGGGGGACGCAATCGCGCTCACCGCCGGTGAACAGGGCTGTCACCTGATGCTCTTCGGAGGAGCGGCACTCAACTCCAGACGCTATATCTGGTGGAACTTCGTCTCCTCCTCGAAGGAGCGCATCGAAAAGGCGAAGGAGGAGTGGCGGACAGGCAGATTCGACATCGTTCCCGGCGATGAAGAAGAATTCGTGCCTTTGCCTGAAGGCTAATCTGCATTACAAGAAACATCTTGCGGTTCTTGAAATCGACTTCTTTTGCCGCAATCTGTTGTGGAGTAATGGCGAGCCCTTCGCCCAAAAGCCGTAAGAAAGAGTGCCAGCCCGTGACACCATTCCCAGAGACGCCCTTGCTCGATCAGGTCAAGCTTCCCGCCGACCTGCGAAAGCTGGAGGATCGCGACCTGCCTCAACTTGCCAGTGAGGTTCGGAAAGAAATGATCGATGCCGTATCACGTACGGGCGGTCATCTCGGTGCAGGGCTTGGTGTCGTGGAACTTACGATCGCCATTCACAAGGTCTTTGACACGCCGGATGACCGGCTGATTTTCGACGTCGGGCACCAGTGCTATCCGCACAAGATCCTGACGGGCCGGCGCGACCGCATTCGCACACTGCGCCAGGAAGACGGACTGTCGGGCTTCACGCGGCGGGCTGAAAGCGAGTATGACCCTTTCGGCGCGGCACATTCCTCCACCTCGATTTCTGCCGGTCTCGGCATGGCGGTTGCTGCCAAGCTCAACGAGACTGACCGGCGTGTCATCGCCGTCATCGGCGACGGCGCAATGTCGGCCGGCATGGCCTATGAGGCGCTCAACAATGCCGGCGCGCTCGACGCCCGGCTGATCGTCATCCTCAACGACAACGACATGTCGATCGCGCCGCCGACCGGGGCAATGAGCGCCTATCTCGCGCGTCTTGCCTCGGGGCGAACCTATATGGGTTTCCGCGATCTCGGCAAGAAACTGACGGCCTATCTCGGCAAGAACGTCGACCGGGCGATAACCCGCGCCGTCGAACACGCGCGGGGCTATGTCACCGGCGGGACGATGTTCGAGGAGATGGGCTTCTATCATATCGGCCCGATCGACGGGCACTCCTTCGATCATTTGCTGCCTGTGCTGCGCAATGTCCGCGACAATGCCAATGGCCCGGTACTGATCCATGTGGTGACGCAGAAAGGCAAGGGCTATCCTCCGGCCGAGGCAGCGGCGGACAAGTATCATGGTGTCAACAAGTTCGATGTCATCACCGGCGCCCAGGCCAAGGTGAAGCCGAACGCGCCGAGCTATACCAGCGTCTTCGCCGAAGCTCTGGTGCAGGAAGCGGGACTGGACGACAGGATTGTCGGCATCACGGCCGCCATGCCGAACGGTACGGGCCTCGACAAGCTGGCTGAGGCTTTTCCCGAACGTTGTTTCGACGTCGGTATTGCGGAGCAACATGCCGTCACCTTTGCCGCCGGGCTCGCGGCCGAGGGTTACAGGCCGTTCGCAGCGCTTTATTCAACCTTCCTGCAACGCGCCTATGACCAGGTGGTGCATGATGTTGCGATCCAGGGCCTGCCGGTCCGCTTCCCGATCGACCGCGCCGGCTTCGTCGGAGCCGATGGACCGACGCATGCCGGTTCGTTCGATACGACCTTCCTTGCCACGCTACCGGGCTTCGTCGTCATGGCCGCTGCAGACGAGGCCGAACTCAAGCACATGGTTCGCACGGCAGCCGCCTATGATGAAGGGCCGATCTCCTTCCGCTATCCACGTGGCGAAGGCGTCGGTGTCGAGATGCCGGCACGCGGCGAGATCCTGCAGATCGGCAAGGGTCGTGTCGTGAAGCAGGGTGCGAAGGTGGCGTTGCTCTCCTTCGGGACACGCCTTGCAGACTGTCTGCTCGCCGCTGAAGACCTCGATGCCGCCGGGCTTTCGACCACGGTCGCCGATGCCCGCTTCGCCAAGCCGCTCGATCAGGATCTGATCCGCCAGCTCGCCCGCCACCATGAGGTCCTGATCACGGTCGAGGAAGGCTCCGTCGGCGGTTTCGGCAGCCATGTTGTACAGTTTCTCGCCATGGAAGGCCTGCTCGATAACGGACTGAAAATCCGTTCGCTCTTCATGCCGGATATCTGGATGGAACAGGCTAAACCCGAGGCGATGAACATCAAGGCCGGCCTTGACCGCAGCGGCATCGTCCAGACGGTCTTCAACACGCTCGGCGGCAGGCAGATCATCGGGGCGGCGGGATAGCGGTCGCGCGCTGCTGTCGGGGATTAGCCCGGTTTGTACCCCTGAGATTGCCCCTCACCCTAACCCTCTCCCCGCAGGCGGGGAGAGGGAACTGGTTTCGAGTTTGCCTCGCCTTCGCCCAACTAGGGGCTGACGGATTCGCGATCTACTCCCTCTCCCCGCGAGCGGGGAGAGGGCTGGGGTGAGGGGCACAAACCCCTGAGCCCAAGGTCAGAACTCTTCCCAATCGTCCTGAGCAGGTGCTGCGGCGGCGGCTGCCTTCCCGGCAAACGCCTTGGCGACGGTACGGCCAAGCGCGCGGGCCGGCGAAGCGGCCGGACGTGATTGGGCAGTGACCGCCGCCGGCTTGGCAGGCTCGCTGCGCGGTGCGGAACCAACCTTGAACTGGCGTAGGAGTTCGTTCAGGGCTCCCGCTTCACGTGCCAGCGCATGGCTTGCGGCGGTTTGTTCTTCCACCATGGCGGCATTCTGCTGCGTGCCCTGGTCCATATTGTTGACGGCCGTGTTGATCTCCTGGAGACCGGTCGACTGTTCGCGGGTCGCCGTGACGATCGCGCCGATATGGCGGTTGATTTCCTGGACTTCGCTGACGATCGCCTCAAGCGCCTTGCCGGTCTCGCCGACCAGCGAGACGCCGGTGTTGACCTGGTCGCTCGAGGTGTTGATGAGCGCCTTGATCTCCTTGGCAGCGTTGGCTGAACGCTGGGCGAGTTCGCGAACTTCCTGCGCGACGACGGCAAAGCCCTTGCCCGCATCGCCGGCACGAGCGGCCTCGACGCCGGCATTCAGGGCCAGAAGATTTGTCTGGAAGGCAATATCGTCGATAACGCTGATGATGTTGCTGATCTCGCCGGAAGACTTCTCAATCTCCTGCATGGCCGAGACCGCCTTGCGGACGACCTCGCCGGACCTTTCGGCACCGACGCGCGCCCGTTCGACGAGATGGCCGACATCTTCAGCACGCTTGGCGGAATCGCGCACTGTCGTGGTGACTTCTTCCAGAGCGGCAGCCGTTTCCTCGACGGCGGCGGCTTGCTGTTCGGTGCGGCGTGCGAGATCGTCGGCGGCGGAGCGGATTTCGTCAGCGCCGGCATTGATTGCCGAGGCGTTGTGGCCGACGGTCTGCAGGGCGGATTGCAGCTTTGCAACGGCATTGTTGAAGTCGTTGCGGAGACTATCGAACTGCGGCGCGAAAGGTTCAAGGATGCGGGACGCGACATCGCCGTCGGCAAGAGCGGCGAGACCTGCTGCCAGAACCTCGATCGCCTGGCGGAGCTCGCCTTCCTCGCGGGCCTTCTGCGTATCGTTGAGCTGGCGCTGACGCTCGGCGTCGGAGCGCATGCGCTCGGTTTCACCGGTGAGGCGCAATTTCTCGATGGCGGCTTCCTTGAACACGACGACGGCCTGAGCCATGCGGCCGACCTCGTCCTGCCGGTTGAGCGCCGGAACCTCGATATCGTTTTCGCCGTTAGCCAGGCGATCCATGGCCGAAGTCATGCCAACGATCGGACGAACGATGGTGCGGCTGAGGAGCCAGGCGAAGATGGCAGCGGCAAGAGTAGCAAGGATACCGCCGACAGCAAGCATGGTCTGCAAGGTGGAGAATGCCTGGCCCTGAAGCTGCAATTGTGTTTCGGCCTTGGCGCGAGCGGCGGCCTTGATCTTGGCGGAGGCCTCGCGGAAGCCGTCAAGCTGTCCCTTGGTTTCGTTCACGCCGATCTTGATGACATCTGCGATCGGCATATCCGTTTCCTTGCGGGCCTTGGCCTGCGGCTCGGCGAGTTCGTGGAAGTAGAGATCGGCCGCCTTCTGCATGCCATTGATCATCTGCACGAGTTCCGGATCGGCGGCTGCCGTGTCCTTGGCGCCTGCGATCGCCTTCAGCATACGTTCGCGATTGGCGAAGAGATCGCCATAGGTGCTGTCGCTGCGGAAAAGTATGAAGCCCCGGAGATTGACCGCCTGCTCCAACATGGCCTGCAGCGCGTCGTCGATCTGGTTGACAAGCTGTTCGGAGCGTTTCTGATCGAACGAAGCCTGTGCCGCAACCTGTGCTCTGGAGAATACCGAAACCGATACAAAAAGGAATATGAGGATGAGCGCCGCAAAAGTCACGGCAAGCTTGCCGTTCAACGACATATTCTTAAAAGACATAAAAGCAAACGCCTCCTGAGCGTTGTCCAGAGAAAGGGATGAAACACACGGGACGCCCGCCGGCCAGCATGTTCACATTCAAAGGGAATAGGCATGATTGGTGGGGGAGAACGCCGCCATGGCAAAAACGGCCGGGAATCAGGAACAGCCGCAATCGATCCAAAATTAAGCAGAGATCTTTTAAAATCACTTAAAATTGTGCACCGCAAAAAACTATCGCGGAACGCTCGAAATGCTTGTTCGACCCGAACCGGTTCTCCTGCCTTCTCAATAAAAAGCTTGCAAGGCTCCGCTTTGCCCGTCATGGACAGGCGATGTCACAACCCATCGAACAGCAACGCCTCGATCAACTTCTCGTCGCGCGCGGCCTCTTTGCGAGCCGATCGCGAGCGCGCGATGCCATCGAGCGCGGCACGGTGGCCGTGGACGGCAGAACCGTCACGAAACCGGGGGCGCTTTTTTCCGGCAATGCGGCGATCAAAATCGACGATCCTGCGCAGGAGTACGTCTCCCGCGCCGCCCTCAAGCTGGCCACCGCACTCGATCATTTTGGCCTTGATCCTTCCGGGCAGCGCTGTCTTGACGTCGGCGCGTCGACAGGCGGATTCACGGAAGTTCTGCTTCAACGCGGCGCGGCGCATGTCACCGCAATCGACGTCGGCCACGGACAGATGCATCCGCGCATCGCCGCCGATCACCGTGTTACCAATATCGAAGGGCTGAATGCCCGCTACCTGACAGCCGACGATATCGGGAACAAGATTAGCTTCATCGTTTCGGACGTCTCGTTCATTTCGCTGAAACTGGCGCTGGCGCCCGCCCTTGCTATCGCAGAGGCCGGCGCTTCCTGCGTGCTGCTCGTCAAGCCGCAATTCGAGGCGGGGCGTGAGGCTATCGCGAAATCCGGCCTGCTGAAGGATCCTTTTTCGGCGCCCGCCGTGGCGGCGGAGCTGGAGCGTTGGTTCACCGAGGATGTCGGCTGGCGGAGCCTCGGCCTTATCCCCTCGCCGATCGCGGGAGGCGATGGCAACCAGGAATTTCTTCTCGCAGGGAAAAAACCATGAGTACCGAAACCGTCACGATTACCAGGCTCGGCGCCCAGGGCGACGGCATCGCCAATGGCGCAGACGGTCCACTCTATGTGCCCTTTACCTTGCCAGGCGAAACGGTCGCCGTCGCGCGGGTGAAGAACCATGGCACGTTGATGTCGATCACCAGCCCCTCGGCCGACCGGCAGGAGCCGCCCTGCAGGCATTTCGGTCCTGATGGAGTAAACGGCACCTGCGGCGGCTGTACGCTTCAACACTTGAGCGATGCGTCCTATCGCGACTTCAAGCGGCAGCTTGTCATCGACGCGCTGAAATTCAAGGGCCTCACACCGGAGGTTGCGGCCCTCGTCACCGCTCATCCGGGCGAAAGGCAGCGCGTAGTCTTCGCCGCGCGGCGGACGGAAAAGGAAATGCTGATCGGCTTCAATCAGGCCGAAAGTCATCATATCGTCGCGATTGCGGAATGTCCCATGGCCTCAGCGACGATCGTCTCGAAGCTGCCGGCAATCAGGGCGGTAGCGGCCGCACTGGCGGTCAGCTCCGAGGCCTTCCGTATTGCCGTGCTTGAAACACCTTCCGGTCTCGACCTCGCGATCGAGGGCATCAAGGGGCTCTCCGACCGGCAGCGACGCGGCGCTATCGAAACGGTGCTCAGCGCCCGTGGGATCGCCCGTGTCTCGCTCAACGGCGAAATTCTCGTCGAACCGATCAAACCGCTGATCGATTTCGGTGGCGTGCAGGTTTCACCGCCACCCGGCGCCTTCGTCCAGGCGACGAAGCCGGCGGAAGAGGCGATGGCCGACCTTGTGCTTGCCCATGTCGGCAAGGCCAAACGCATCGCCGATCTCTTTGCCGGTGCCGGCACCTTCTCGCTGCGGTTGGCCCGCATCGGCCGTGTCCACGCCGTGGAAGGCGATGATAAGGCGCTCGCCGCGCTCGATCAGGCTGCGCGGAAGACACAGGGCCTGAAGCCGGTCACGGTCGAAAAGCGTGACCTCTTCCGCAGGCCGTTGATGGCGCAGGAACTGAAGGCCTATGACGCCGTGGTATTCGATCCGCCGCGGGCGGGTGCGGAGTTCCAGTGCAAGGAGCTGGCGCGCTCGGCCGTGAAGACGATCGCCGCGATCTCGTGCAGTCCACTGACGCTTGCGCGCGATCTCGCCATCCTGGTCGAGGGCGGCTACAAGATCAAGGCGGTGACGCCGATCGACCAGTTCCTCTGGACCGCGCATGTCGAGGTGGTAGCGACGCTCGAGAGATAAGCCACTCCCGAGATCTCAGGAGACCTTGCGCTGCGGTGCCAGAAAAGCCGCAAGATTGTCCAACCCGGCTTCGGTGCCGCGCTCACGGCCAACGATCTCGTCGTAGCCATCGAGAAAGACACCCTGTTCCGTAAAAACAAGACGCGTGCCTCCGCCTTCTGGCCGAAACTCAATGGTCACGAGCGACACGGAAATGCGGCGCTCATCGAGATGCATGCCGTAGCTGTAGACGATGCGCTCGTTTGGAACGATGTCGTGATATTGGCCGACGAAAGCATGAACGACACCCTCCGTGTCGCTCGTATTGATTTGCTCGCGGCCGCCGACGCGGAAATCCATTTCGTGGAGGGTCGTGTTCCATTCGCCGTGGCAGGCGCACCATTGCTTTTTTTCATCCGGCTGCGACCATGCCGAAAAGACGCGCGATGGGGTAGCGTCATAATTGCGCTCGATGGTGAAGGTCGCATGAGTGGCTGAACGTTCTGACATTGTCTCTTCCTTCTCTGCTCAATTGACCATCTGCCGGGCCAGGAATTCGCCGAGCTGATCGAGTTGCGCGGATATGCCGGACTGGCGGTATTCCACCTTGTCGCCGCCGTCCAGGATCGTGATCTGCTCAGTCAGGACGACGTGAGTACCCTTCTCCACCGGCATCATGCTGACCGTTGTCAGCGAGGACGAGATGCGCTTTTCGTTGTGCGACATCGTATAGACATAGACGATACGGCAATCCGGAACGATGTCCTCGTAGCGGGCGTCGGCGACATATTCGCTGCCTTCCTCAAAACGAAAGCGGCTGACATCGCGGCCGCCGACGCAAAAATCGTTCTCCGTGAATGTCGAGGTAAAGCCCTCCCCGATCGCTTCCCACTGCAGACGTGCCTTCGGATCCGACCAGGCGGCGAAAACACGCGCAGGCGAAACATCATTATAGGTGCGCTCGATCGAAAAGGTGGAATGGACCGTGCTGCGCTCTTCCGGCATGTTCTTACTCCTCTTCTTTTGGCTCTGCGGTTGCCTCCGGCATTTCCGGATTGGCTTTGAGGTATTCGCCCAACCTGTCCAGGCTGCGCTCCCAGCGGGTGCGCCGCTCGTTGATCCAGTGCTCGGCCGAACGCAGCGCTGCAGGTTCGATACGGCAGGTTCTGACCCGCCCTACCTTTTCGGAGCGTACGAGTCCGCTCGTCTCCAGCATCTGCAGATGCTGCATGACAGAGGGCAGCGACATGGCGAGAGGTCCGGCCAATTCACTGACCGTAGCCGGTCCTCGGCAGAGCCGGTCCACCATGCTGCGCCTCGCCGGATCCGCGAGTGCCTGAAACATCAGATCGAGTTCATGCGAATAGTTAAGCATATACCTAAGTATAAGCGCGCGGCTATTGCTGTCAATCGATACTTAAGGAAATGCCTAAGTTTTTTTGTGCAGCAAAAGTGACAATGCCCACGACAAGCGTGGGCACCGGCCACGAAGGACCGCAGGATTTCTTGTGCCAACTGATCAGCGGCGCAGGAACGCCTCCAAAGCTGCGCGCGCCTCGGCTCTCTTCAGCCGGGCTGAGAAATGCCGAATCTCCTCGTCTATGCGCGACAGGATTTCCTCCTGGTCGCCGCGAATGAGATCGCGGGCGATCCTCAATGCTTCCGGCGGCTTGGCGGAGAGCTTCGCGGCAAGCGCAAGCGTCTCCGCTTCAACCTTTTCCGGCGCTGTCACCTTCCAGATCAGCCCGGCATCCTTCGCCTCATCTGCCGAGAAGCCTTCGCCGGCGGCAAGCAGGGCAAAGGCGCGCTGGCGCCCCATGATGCGCGGTGCAATCAGGCTGGACGCCGCCTCCGGCACCAGCCCCAGATCGACGAAAGGCGTCCTGAAAAGGCTCCGATTCGAGGCAATGGTCATGTCACAGTGCATGTTGAGGGTCGCGCCGATGCCGATCGCAAGGCCATCGACGCCTGAAACGACAGGCTTTTCGGCCTTTGCGAGAGCATGAAGGAAATCCGGGATTTCCGTCCCCATGCTGCCGCCCAGCGCTACGTCGAGAAAGTCCGTCAGATCGTTGCCGGCGGAGAAGCAGCCTTCGGTACCAAGAAAGGCCGTAACGCGAATAGCGGGGTCGTCATTGGCTGCGACCAGCGCCTCGGTCATGCGGACATACATGGCGCGGGTGATGGCGTTCTTCTTTTCCGGTCGGTTGAAGCGGATGACCTGGACACCCGCAAAAGAGCTCGGTCGTTCGATCAGAATATGTTCCGTCATGGGAATCCCTTTATGCGAGCACGGAGCGTGCGGCGGCGAGGCTGGCGGCCCCGTTGATCACACGGTCCTTCAGCGCTGCGCTCTCGGCGAGCAGATTTTCGGCAGCGAAGCGGCAGAGCGCAATGCGGCCTTCGCCCGCATTGTCCGAGGCGGCCGCAAGCCCGCCTTTGGCAAGATAGCATCCCGTCAGCGCCAGCCCGAACAATCGCTGGTATGGAGTCGCGCCCGACAGCGCCTCGGCGATCCTGCCCTCCGCCTGGCGCGCCAGGAGCCATTCCGTCGCACCTTCGAGATCGGCGATCGCCGCCTCCAGTCGCGCGGCCGTCTCGCCAAAGCCATCGAGGTTCGAATTTCGCACCCCCTCGGCGACCTGTCCCAGTTCGGCGATCAGGCCGCGGACATGGTTGCCATCGGCGAGCGGCAGCTTGCGGGTGACGAGATCGGCCGCCTGGATGCCGTTCGTACCCTCGTAGATCGGGGCAATACGGGCATCGCGAAGATAACGGGCGGCCCCGGTCTCCTCGATAAAGCCCATGCCGCCATGGACCTGGATACCGAGCGAGGCGACTTCGACGCCGGCATCGGTGGAGAAGGATTTGGCAATGGGCGTCAGCATAGCGGCGCGATCCCGCCAATACTGCGTGTCGACCTTTGCCCGGTTAGCCATATCGATGGCGTGAGCGCAGGCATAGGCGATCGCGCGGGATCCCTGCGTCAGAGCCTTCATCGTCAGCAGCATGCGGGCGACATCCGGATGCTCGACGATCGGGCTCATGCCCGGACCATCCCAGCCCGGCGCCCGGCCCTGCGTGCGTTCGCGCGCATATTGCAGGGCTTTCTGCGTGGCAGCCTCGCAAATCGCCACCCCCTGGATGCCGACGGCGAGGCGGGCATTGTTCATCATCGTGAACATGCAGGCCATACCCTTGTTCTCCTCGCCGATCAGCCAGGCGACAGCCCCATTCTCATCGCCGAATTTTCCGTCGCCGTAGATCATCGTGCAGGTCGGGGCGCCGCGGATGCCCAGCTTGTGCTCCAGCGAATGGCAGAAGAGATCGTTGCGCGCGCCAAGGGAGCCGTCGGCATTGACAAGGAACTTCGGGATCAGAAAGAGCGAGATGCCCCGTGTGCCGGGCGGTGCATCCGGCAACCGGGCGAGAACGAAATGAATAATGTTCTCCGCTGCGTCGTGCTCGCCCCAGGTAATGAAGATCTTCTGCCCGAAGATGCGGTAGCTGCCGTCCGGACGGCGTTCAGCCCGCGTCCTGAGCGCGCCGACATCCGAACCCGCATGGGGCTCCGTCATCTGCATGGTGCCCGACCATTCGCCGGAGACAAGCTTTTCGAGGTAGGTGTTCTTGAGGTCGGCGCTACCATGGGCATGCAGCGCCTCCACCGCCGCCATGGTCAGCATCGGCGCGAGCCCGAAGGCCATCGAACCGGCGTTCCACATTTCCAGCGTGGCGACATTGAGCATATGCGGCAGTCCCTGCCCGCCGAACTCATCCGGCGCCGTCAGCCCATTCCAGCCGCCGGCCGTCCAATTGCGATAGAGGTCGCGCCAGCCATCCGGCAGCGTTACGCTCCCGTCCGCCAGATGAGCGCCCTGACGATCGCCAACTTCAGCGAGAGGGGCGATCTGGTCGGTTGCGAACCGGCCGGCCTCGGAAAGAATGGCATCGGCGACATCCTCGCCGAGATCACCGAGCAGGCCATTTTTGATCGCCTGCCGCATTCCAATGACATGCTTGAGCGTAAACGCGATTTCCTCGACGGGCGCCTTGTACATGCTGTCCTCCCTTCCGCCTTTTCACGATTCCGGCGCAATCGCGCCGTACCGTCAACCCCACTCATCGCTAATTTATTTTTACGTAAACGTCAATTTCGATCGGAGCTGGAGCTTGACGGATGATTTCAATCCGGGCATGGCCATGTTGCTTGAATTTCACCCCCTGACCTACAGGCTTGCACAAACGCCCGTCATGGAGAATCTCTAAAATAGATCGATCTCTCCAACGAGGCGGCGGATCCGAACCATGGACACGCTTTCTTCAAATATACCAGCCCTTGTCTGGGCCTATTGTTTCCGGCCTGGTACCGGAAAGCCCGAACGGCTGGCGCTTGACGCGCCGCGTTCCGCGCTTTCGCTGGAAGACGGCTTCTATTGGCTGCACCTCAATCTTGCGGATGCGCGCCTTCCGGCATTTCTCGAAGATCTGCCCGGGTTGAACGAAGCCGCACGCTCTGCGCTGACGACCCACGACACCCATGCGGCAGTCACGGTCGATGACCAGATGCTCTTCGGAACCCTGGTCGATTGCCAGCGCGACTTTGACCATGAGACAAGCGATGTCGGTTGGCTGCATTACGCCATTTCCGACCGTTTCATCATCACCTCGCGCCTGCAGCCACTCAGAAGCGTCGAGCGAGCCCGCGCCGTCATCGAAAAAAACCCGGCGAAGTTCAATCGCCCGGTGGATATTTTCGAGCTTCTGGTCGCCGAATTCCAAAGGACGCTGATCGCCATCGTCCTGGAAATGACCGAAGAGCTGAACGTCATCGAGGACTATGTCTATGACACCGCGCCCCGTGACGAGCGACGGCGGCTGGCGCCGGTTCGTCGGACCATTGTGCGCCTGCATCGCCATCTGCGGAACCTTCTTACACTCATGCGACGTGCGGCGGCCTCAGACGACGACGAAATGCCCTTCGGATTCGAGGACATCGCCGGGCGGCTGACATCCAGGCTCGAAGCCGTCGATCACGATGTCTATGCGCTGCAGGAGCGGGCGCGGCTGCTGCACGAAGAAATCGATTCGAAGCTCTCCGCGGAGACCAACAGACACCTCTATATCCTGTCGCTGATGACTGCATTCCTGCTCCCGCCGACGCTCGTTACCGGTTTCTTCGGGATGAATACGACCAATCTGCCGTTTGCCGGCGAAAGCGGCGGCACGGAATATGCGGTCGGCCTGATCATTGCTTCCGTGCTGCTCGCGTGGTGGCTGCTGAAGCGCGTCAATATCCTCTGACACAAGACGCCCGGCATGATGCCGGGCGCAATCTCAAGGCCTTGCCTTATCTAGCCTCAATAGGGCGAATAGCACTGCTGCCGCGGGCCGTGATACGGCTGGAAGGTATTGTCATAGGCCCTGTAGGACCGATAGCGGCTTTCGCACCATGCGACATGGCTCGAATTGATGCCGCCACGGGGTGCGACGTAGGTGGGCGCAGGCTCATAGTAGCGCGGTGCGGCTATTGCGCCGCCGATGACTGCACCGGCTCCAAATGCGGCGAGCGGGAACCAGTAGCCGTCATAATAGCGATATCCTCGGCGATAGTACGGGTACCCACGATAACCGCCATACCAGCCTCGCCCGTAGTAGCCGCCATAGACACGTGGGCCGTAATAGCGCGGGCCATAAACACGGGGTCCGTAAAAGCGAGGGCCATAGAAGCCGGGACCACCATAGTATCGGCGATATTGGACAGTCTGCACGTCTGACAATGCCGAAGCTTCGGGAGCGGCGCGCGGTGATGGCGGCATCTGTATTGCACCGGATGGAGCGAAGCTCGTCAGAAGGACGACAGCCGAGATCAGACCCGTCGCAAACTTGATCGTGAGCTTCCTCATATAGGTCTCCAAGTCATGGTTAAAATTAGCCCTTCCGTTAACGCAGAATCGCCCGATTTGTTCCCTACGCAAGCATGAATGAGGGGACTTCTGGAAGGAATATAACACCTGATTTTTACCAGGGCGATTTTTAACCTTGCATTAACGGGGCGGCACCAACCTCTGTCTATGACAGGATATCGGCGCGTCTTCTTGGTCATGCTCGGTCTTCTTGCCCTGACGGGGCTGGCGGATGGCGCGAGCGGCGCCGATACGGAGCCCTGGAAGAATCCCGACAACGCGCTTGTCGTCGATGCCTACGAGCTGAACACGATCGACTGGAATGCCCTGCTCAAGGACGGCCGGATTGCCGGCTTCATTTCCAAGGCCTCGGACGGCTTGCCGGAGAGCTTTAGCTGCACCGGCGATCATGGCGGCGATACCGTCGCGCACTGCAAAACCATGTGGCGCAAATACGCGGTCAGCCGGGAGCTCTATCAGACGCGCCGCATGATCGCGCGGGAAAACGGCTTGCTTTGGGGCGCCTATCATCTGGCACGTCCCGGCAATCCGATCGATCAGGCCAATCACTTCCTCGACTATGCCACACCCCAGCCCGACGAATTAATGGTGCTCGATATCGAGGGGCTCGATCCGGAGAAATATATGTCACTCGAAGACGCGCAGATCTTTGTCGGGCATATAAGAGCCAGAACGGGGCGATATCCTATTCTCTACACCAACCACGACACCGCAAAATACATAGCCGCATACCGCAACGACTATCCAGTCCTTGCCCGATTGCCGCTCTGGTACGCCCGCTACAAACCGGTTGCGGCCACCGCCTTTCCCATGGGCAATTGGGAAAATTACGCGATGTGGCAGTTTTCCTCCGGCGCGAACTGTTCAAAAAAGCAGTGCCCCTACCGTGTGGCGGGGACCCTCGATGATATCGACGTCAATGTCGTGCCGATGAACCGAGCCGAGCTAAAGAAGATCTGGCCGCATGGCCAGCTTCTGCCGGCACGCGAACCAGATCCGCCGCTGATCCTCGCCAAGATCGAATTCGCCAAGCCGCCCGCGCCGGCGCCGGCGCCGGAGATTGTTACGTCCTCTGTCACCTCCGAGAAATCCGGCATCAACGAGCTGAACTATCAGGATTTCTGATCAGGTTCGAAATCGACGACAGCGGCAGCATGCTTGAACTGCGGATGCGGCGTCACGAATTTTCGCTGTTCTACAATAGCTTATGGCGAGGCCTTAGTACTGGTCGCCGTTACAGATCCTCGCCGGCACCGATGGATTCTTTCCGATGTCTCGTTTGCGACAGCGACAAGGCCGAAGCGGTTTGCCTCCGTCGCCGCCCGTTAAGTTCGGATTAAGCATGCAAGATTATCGTTGGGCAGAGACATAAAGAGAGTTGCCCATGGCCAAGCTTCGTTATTACGACGCCAGCAGGGAAGTGAACCAGCCGGAACCGCAAGGGATCGCGGCCCATTCGGAGTTTCTCCGCACGGGCAGGATCAGCCGCTACAAGCCGCACTGGCTTGCCGAAGAGCGTCGCTATCTCAGCTATGACGAAGTCGCCGAGCGCACGGGCCGCAAGCTACAGGCCGCTGGAGAGAAGACGCACCAGCATATCAACGGCTTTCACCGCGCCATCCGCTTTCCCAAGCTGATCTTTCACCGCACGCTGCAGAACAGCCCGCATCTCGGTTACTGCCATGTCACGGCGTCCAGGACACGGTTTGCCAAATATGAAGAGGTGAGCTGGGCCTTCTATATCGCCAACTTTTATTCCGACATCGGCGACAATGACCATTTCTTCGAGCAGATCGATCTGAAATATAACCGCATGTATTTCGCCGTCGCCATCCGTCCCGAAGAGGAACCGGAAGCCGAAAGAAAAATGGCAATCGATCGGAAAATAAGGGGCAACGGGCTGCTGTTCCGTACGCACGACCCACAGGTCGCCATCCGCAATGTCCTGCTTCTAGGGGCTCGCAACGAGCAGCTGAGAGACATCATCCGCCAGCTTTAACGGCATTCTGACTCGAGAAGGCAATTGATCCCTGGCGCTGGACGTCCTAAAGCCTGAACTGAAACAGGTCAGGCCATGGTACGACGCATAGACATCACAAAGGACGAAGAAGGCGCGCTGATCGAAGCCTGCGCCGTGCTTTCGGACGGCTTTCCGATCGCACTCCCAACCGAAACCGTCTACGGTCTTGCCGCCGATGCGACCAATCCCACAGCCATTGCCCGCATCTATGAGGCGAAGGGGCGTCCCCGCTTCAATCCGCTGATCTGCCATATGGCCGATCTGGCGATGGCTGAATGCCACGCGGACTTCGATCCCGTCTCGCGCAGGCTCGCTGAAGCCTTCTGGCCAGGCCCGTTGACACTCATCGTGGCACTGAAGCCTGCAAGCTCGATCCATGCACTTGCGACGGCCGGGATGGACACGGTTGGGATACGGATACCCAAGGGTTTTGCCGGCAAACTGATCCATGCCTTCGGCAAGCCGCTCGCCGCGCCGAGCGCAAACACCTCCGGCAAGATCAGTTCAACCAGCGCCGACCATGTCGCGGCCGACCTCGGGGAAAAAGTCCCTCTCATTCTCGATGCGGGGGCTTCGCCGGTGGGGGTGGAATCAACGATTATCAAGGTCGAGGACGGCGCCATACGGCTGCTGCGTCCCGGCGGGCTTTCGGCCGAGGACATCGAGCGCGTCGCCGGACAACCGCTTCTGCGAAAGAACGGCGCTTCCGCCGCCATCGAAGCGCCGGGCATGCTTGCCTCCCACTATGCACCGGGCGCATCCGTCCGGCTCGGTGCAGCAAGCGTAGAGCCGGGCGAAGCGTTGATCCGCTTTGGCGGCCTCAGCGTAACCGGGGAAGAAAAGGCCCGCATCGTGCTCGATCTCAGTCCGGCAGGCGATCTTGCGGAAGCAGCCGCCAATCTCTTCGATTTCATGAAGAGGGCCGATGCCAGTGGTGCGGCCACGATCGCCTTTTCAAGCATACCCGACCAAGGGCTTGGAGAGGCGATCAACGACCGGCTCCGGCGCGCCGCGGCTCCCAGAAAATAACAGGCAAGTCAGTAACAGGCAGAAGGACAGGCAGCCCGATGGACAGCAAGGATATCTCTCCCGACCTTCTCGACCGCTTCGTCGCCATCGTCGGCGAAGCACATGTCTTGCGCGAGGCCGCCGATCTTGCGCCGCACCTCGTCGAGAACCGTGGGCTCTATCACGGTTCCTCTCCGCTCCTGCTCAAGCCCGGCTCTGTGGAAGAGGTTTCCGCAATCCTGAAACTCGCCACGCAAACCGGCACACCTGTCGTGCCCCAGACCGGCAATACCGGCCTTGTCGGCGGCCAGACGCCGCGCGAAGGCCGCTCAGACATCATCGTTTCGCTCGAGCGCATGAACCGCATACGCGAGGTGGACGCGGTCGCAAACTTGCTTGTTGCCGAAGGTGGCGCGATCCTGGCTGAAGTCCAGGCGGCAGCGGAGAGAGTCAACCGGCTGTTTCCGCTCTCGCTCGGTTCGGAAGGCTCCTGCCGCATCGGCGGCAATCTCTCGACCAATGCCGGCGGCACAGCGGTTCTCGCTTTCGGCAATATGCGCCAGCTCTGCCTCGGCCTTGAGGTCGTCTTGCCGACCGGCGAAATCTGGAATGGCCTGCGGCGGCTCAAGAAGGACAATACCGGCTATGACCTGCGCGACCTCTTCATAGGTGCCGAGGGAACGCTCGGCATCATCACCTGCGCCGTCCTGAAGCTCTTTCCGCAGCCGCTCGGCCATCAGGTGGCCTTTGCCGGGCTCAATTCGGTTGAGGATGCGCTTTCACTCTTCAATCAGGCATCCAGCCTGTGCGGAACGGCACTGACGGGTTTCGAACTGATGCCGCGCATCGGCGTCGAATTCACGGTCCGCCATATCGAGGGCGTGCGGGATCCGCTGGAATCCGTTCATCCCTGGTACGTTCTCATCGATATCTCGACCTCGGATTCGCCTGACACCGCCGAGCGCATGATGACAACGCTCCTAGAACAGGGTGTCGGAGCCGGTTTGGTGCAGGATGCCGTGATCGCTGCCTCGATCGCGCAGCAGAAGGCGCTCTGGCACATGCGCGAGAGCATGTCGGACGCGCAGAAGCCGGAAGGCGGCTCGATCAAGCACGATGTATCGGTGCCGGTTTCGCAAATTCCAGAATTCATGCACCAGGCGGAAAAGGCTGTCCTTGCCGCCATGCCCGGTGCACGCATCTGCGCCTTCGGCCACATGGGCGACGGCAATATCCATTACAATATCTCGCAGCCTGTCGGGGCCGACAAGGCTGCTTTCATTGCGCGCTGGCGGGAAATGAATGCGATCGTGCACGGGCTGGTATTGTCCCATGGAGGCTCGATTTCCGCTGAGCACGGCATCGGTCAGTTGAAACGGGACGAACTCGCTTCCATCCGGCCGGGGATCGAAATCGACCTGATGCGGCGCATCAAACGCGCCTTCGATCCGGCGAATATCATGAATCCAGGCAAGGTTGTCTCTGTCTGACGCCGCCTCATGTTTTAGAATGGCCTGCTGTTTTCGGAATCCGCTTTAGCCTGACCGATCCCCGGAAGGCGATTCAAGCACTTGATATATGTGGAATAGAGCTGCTCCACCCGGGATATCGGCAGGGTCCAATCGCTTTCGTCGCCGGCAAAGCCAAGCTGCAAGTCCGGCGTCCCTGAAAAGGAATGTCTGACGATCGCCTTGATGCCGGCGGTTCCCGTCCCGTCCGGTGCGGTCCAAAGCCGAAGTGTGTTCTTGTCGAAAAATTCTGCCGGAACCTTCTTTGCATTTGTACGATCGGTGATCGTAACCTCGGTCTTGGTCCCCTCGGGAATGTCCCACGTGTTCTTCGCCACGAGCCAGACGATGTCGGTCAGACTCTGGCGGAACTCCATCGTCTTTCCGACCTCGCTATCCCAGTACAAGCGGCAGTAGGGCTTATCGATGTCGCCAACGAAGCCGACCGACCACTGCCTCGCACCGCCCATCCACTCGGTTTCGCCGAGAGCCGAAGCCGATGACAGGGCGAGCCCAATAACGACGATCGCAGTGGCCATTTTCATCGAAGTCGGTCGCATCGTCTTTCCTGAGCCCCTGCCGGTGGCACCGAATGGTCGCATCCTGACGGCAATATGCTTTACGCGCCGCCGCCGGTCAGAATCGTAAGTGCCGCCGAAGTACCGGCGCTGTTCTTCATGTCATACATCGCCGTGAAGCGCTTCATGAGTTTGTCCAATTTGTCGGGATCCTGGAGATCGTCGAGCTTGATGAACTTGCCGAGCATCGCAACCTGTTGGTCCACATCCATGCTCGACATCGAACTCGGCAGACTGAAGGTGGTCGACACGACCTGATAAAGGGCCTGATCGCCCAGAAGATCGTAAAGCGAGGTAACATCGGGAGCTTTGCGGGCAAAATAGAGCGCCAGACGGACGCCCTCATTGGTCTGCCCCTGCTCCTGTTCCAACGTTTGCTGCATATACATCTCAGTGGTCTTCTGCTGCACGTTGGTATCTTGCCCATCACGGATCTTGTCGCGGGTCAGATTGCCGTCCTTGTCGAAGTTGAAGGCCTCGACGATGTCCTTCCAGCGCGGATTGTCCTGGGTGTTGGCGAAGCTCTTCGGATCATTGGGATCCGAGGCAAAGATCTTCTTCAGGAAGGCATCGTTGAAATGCCGGTCCTTGGGATCGATGCCGTTTGCCTGAAGCACAAAGCTGACCAGCTTGTCGTCATCCAGAAAATCGGAGACGGATTTGACCTTGCCGATATTTTGCTGGAAATAGGTCGCCGCGTCCTTCGCATCCTTGGCCGCCTTGTTCTTCTCGGCAGTGCCTGTCAGCGACATTGTCGCGCGGGATTTATAGTCCGAAACATATCGGTTGATCTGGGTTTCAGAGAGGGCCATCAGCGGTGTCGTCGCATTGCCCTTGCTATCGAAATTGAAGGCCTTGACCATCTTGGTCAGTTGATCGTCCTTGAGCGAATTGACATAGCTCTTAGGGTCATAGGGATCGCTCGATAGTGCCTTCTTGAGCGTGGATATCGGATATTTGCCCACGTCGATGCCGTAAGCCTGCAATGCGACGACATAGGGTTCGACCATATCACTATTGAGGATGACGTCGTCGTCCTTGTTGGACTTGAAAAAGTCGTCCAACGTTTTGACGTTCGACATTCTATCGGCGAAATTCTTCGCCGCATCGTCGATGACTTCCTCCTGATTGTCATCGTAGCGGACCATATAGTTAGTGGAGGTCTGTGCCACGGCTTCTGGCGTCTGGGCGACCGTGGCACCCGGCTTCAGCTTGCCATCTGAGCTGAAGTTGAATGCTTTCACGGCGTCCTGATAGCCTCTGATATTGGCATAGCTGCCCGGATCGCTCAGATCGCTTGTCAACGCCACCTTGAATTCACCGGCGCTCAGCGTGGGATCGATGCTGTAGGCCGTCTTGACGTAAGCGAAAAGCCGCGGGTCCTTCGTGATGTCGTCGACCGACTTTACCGAGCCGATATGGCTTTCATAGTAAGCCTTGTTGTATTCCGCGGCCTTTTGCGTGGTGAACGACGGGACAATAATATCGTGCAGATCGACGTATGCTGCCTCTTGGGGGCTGGGAGCAGCAGGAACGTTGAGATTGTACTGTTCCATGACAGCATTCATCTGGGCTGTGGTCTGTGCGCCACCCGCTTTTGCGGTGCCATCAGGATTGAAGCTGAACTGAGCCGCGAGCGCCTTGTACTTGGCATTGCCGTTCACGTTCACGAAGCTGTTGGGATCGCTGACGTCACTGGTTAGAACGGATGCCAGGAAGTTGTTCGACACATAGGTCGTGTCGATACCGTAAGCCTCCATCGCATAATCGCGCAGGCGGTCATTGTTGAGGAAATCGTAGACGGTCTTAACGTCGTCGATATTGTTGCTGTAGTAAGTCGTCTCCGTTTTGGCGTTCTGCTCTGCATCGGTATAGAACTGCTTATAGAGACCGATCAGTTCGTCTTCCTGAGCACTGGTCTGCGCATCCTCGGTTTTCGTGCCGAAATTGAACGCTGCGGCGAGATCCTGGTAACGCGGATCGGAGAGCTTGCTTGCGAAACTGTTCGGATCGTTAAGATCGCTCTCGAGGACTTTCTTGATGAAGGCCTTGGCATAGGCCATGTCCTCCAGACCATAGGCCTTCATTGTATAGCTGTAGAGGCGGTAATTATCCATCAGATCATCGACGGTTTTCACCTTGCCGATGTTTTCATTATAGTAATCGGTTTCCCGTTTTACCGAGGCCTGCTTGGCGACATTGTTCAGGCTTGTCTGCATGTCCCGCGCGAGGATCGAGTAACCGACATAGGTCGATATCATAAATACGCCCCTTCGAGTAAAGCCTTAAAGAACAGCAGAAATCTCTCGTTATATTGTCCCATACAAACCTTACCCGAAACTTACATGGGTGTGAGCCGTTCCGATACAACCATGGCGACACATCGTTCACCTCCCGGAAACCCTGCGGCGTTTGCATTTGCTAACCATCTGAAGACGCAAAGTTTTCTTAACCGCGATTTTTAAGCTGTCTGGAAGAGCGCCTGCCTATTGTCCGCGGATAGAGGACGAAAAGTCTCTCGGGAAGAAGACCGGAAAACCGGCTCTCAGGTAAGACAAGGGTAGAAATCAATGACCAAGACCGTCATGAAGCCCGTATGGGCAGGAGCGACACTGCGACTGGATCCGACGCGTTTCCCGCAGCAGGTCAGTTATGCAATCCGTGATTCATCCGGTGACGTCACGATAACGATCGATGAGCGTGGCGCGGTGCTGCGCAAGATCCTCCCCTCCAGCGGCTTGCCGCTTTCCATCGCCTTGCCGAAACGCGCATTCAAGGGTGTCGCCGCCCGCGCTATCGACCATGGCAACGGCGAAGTAACCGTGACGCTCGAGCTGCATCACGACGACCCCGATCTCTGCATACCGCTTCTGGTCGCCCATGACCTCAGCGACATCGCCGCCGACTGGCGAAGCTGGTCGGAGGCTTTCCGCATCCCGATGCTGATGGTCGAGGCCGATGGCGTTGCACGTCCGCTGGAAGACCATCTCGGCGACATCCGGACAAACGAAATGAGGCCGCGCCGCCGGCACTCCTATTTTGCCAACCGTCGTCCGCGCTTTCTCGTCCGCCGTTCGACCGGCGATCTCGGGATCATGCTGAAAATCGAAGGCAAGGAAATCATCGCCCGCAATTAAGCGGCGATCACATCTTCCGTCTCATTTCGAAACCCGGCTTTACAGCCGGGTTTCCTGGTTCAGGGAACCGCGAAAAGAAGCGAGAGGAAGAGCCCGGCAAAGATGATCAGCCCTACCCGGTTGTTCGACTTGAACAGGGCCAGGCATTGCTCAGGATCGTTGATGTCAAGCGTGACGATCTGATAAGCAAACATGCCGCCTGCAGCGATGAGGCCGAGATAGGCGAAAGCACCGACCCCGGCCAGCGCGAAACCAACGAACATCAAGACGATCGTCAAGCCATAGAGGCCGACGAGCCACTGGCGGGTCTTCTCCCCGAACAGCCGTGCCGTGGAGCGGACGCCAATCAGCTCGTCGTCCTCCTTGTCCTGATGCGCATAGATCGTGTCGTAGCCGATCGTCCAGACGATGGACGCCGCGTAAAGAAACAGGGCGGCCAACGAAAGGCTTCCGAAAATGCCGGCCCAGCCCATCAGGGCACCCCAGGAAAATGCAAGCCCGAGAAAGAATTGCGGCCAATCGGTGAAGCGTTTGGCAAAGGGATAGAGCGCCACGATGGCGAGCGATGCAACGCCGAGAAAAACGGCGAACCAGTTGAACTGCAGCAGCACCAGAAGACCGGCCAGCGCCTGCAGCACAATGAACATCTTTGCCTGACGGCGGCTGACGCGTCCCGAAGGAAGCGGTCGGGAGCGCGTGCGGGCGACTTCCATGTCGATCTCGTGGTCGACCAGATCATTATAGGTGCAGCCGGCGCCGCGCATGGCAACGGCGCCGATGAAATAGAGAAACAGATGATAGAGCAGCACGCCGCCGGAAAACCGCCCCAGGGTCACGGCCGCATTCGCCGCCAGCGTTGCCGACCAGATACAGGGCCAGAGCAAAAGCTGCCAGCCGATCGGGCGATCCCACCGCGCAAGCTGCGCATAGGGCCAGATCGCCGGAGGCAACATCCGATATACCCAGTTTTCAGAGGGCGCGTCCGAAACGCGTCCGTGATAGCCGCCGAGCTTTTCCATGGATTCATCTAGCGGTCGTCAATACCGCCGGTCAAGAACCTGATCAGTTCAGGGTGAAGTTGAACTTGTAGTTCGCCGACACCCCGATCAGCAACTGGTTCTTCGAGCCGCGTTCCCGAACCAGGCTGCTGTCGGCGGCGGGACCTGCCAACCGCTTGTATTCGAGAAAGGCACTGGTGGAAATATTTTCCGTCGCCTGCCAAGTCAGGGCTGCCCCGGCGCCATAAGACTGAATGCCGCCGCCCGGATTGTAGGGGCTCAGACCGCTTTTCGCCGACTCCTTGGCTGATACGCCATAATAGGCATCGAAATAACCGCCGGTCGCGAAGGTCGCACGCGGACCTCCGGAAAGCTGCAGGTCGGGCGCAATATCCGTGAAACCGTCGAGCGCCACGTCGGCAACGAGGCCGTCATGGGCTCTGATCCCCTGGCGCACTTCGGCACGGGCACGCAGCCAGTCGGTTGGATAGACCTCGGCGAAACCGCCTACCTCGGCACCCCACTTGACCTTCTTCAGTCCCCTCAGTTCGTCTCCATCGCCGCTGTCGCGTTCTGTCAGGAACTTGCCGACGACACCTGCACGGAAGGTGCCGCTGCCGGCATCCATCAATCCGAGCGACGGATTGTCGTTGCGGGAAGAAAAGCGCGGCCGGTTCCCCTGCTTCCCAATCGAGATCAGCGGTGAGAACTTGAACTCGCTGTGGGACGAACCTTCGAATTTCGGTGCACTGAAACCCGCCGCGCCGACACTGAGATACCAATCGCCGGACCACCAGTGCTGCCCTTCCTGGGCCGACGCCGCACCGACTGACATAAGAAAAACACCTAGGGAAACCGATACAAAAGATCGATAAAACAAGATCCGCACTCCAGAATACGCAATACAACAACGGCCGCGGACTGCGGCAGCGCGCTTAAACTAACTCGGATTTCAACGATGACAGCGTGGCCGCGAAAACTCGCGAAAGCGAGCTGTAACCACCTGCTAACGGTTTTCCATGAAAAGTCTATGCGGGGCCAAAATGTTGGAAAACAACCAACAAACCGTTAAGGCCGCGCCATATTCAGACAGGCTGCGAAGATATCCGGTCCGGCGGCCGCCGCGGATCGATGGCCGCCGGATTTGGCGAAATCAAAAGGTGATTTTCTCCAGCGGCGCGCGCCTTGCCTCGAATTCCTTCAATTTCGCCTCCCGTTCCGCAATGTAGTTGCGGTTGTCGGGAACGGCGAACTGGTTTTTCGAAATCTGGATCTGCATGATGAAGAGCTCATCCCAGCGGAAGCCCATTTCCGAGCCTGCCAGGTAGAATTCCCACATGCGGAAGAACTTCTCGTCGTAAAGCGCCACCGCCTCGGCCTTGCGCGCCACAAAACGCTCGCGCCAGTGACGCAGCGTATAGGCATAGTGCATCGGCAAGACCTCGACATCCTTGACCAGAAGTCCCGCCTTTTCCAGCGCCGGCAGCGTTTCACCGATGGAGGGAATGTAGCCTCCCGGGAAGATATACTTCTCGATGAAAGGATTGGTCATGAAGCTCGGCTTCGGCCTGCTGATCGAGTGCAGCAGCATGACGCCGTTGTCATCGAGAAGCTCGGAAACCTTGCGGAAGAAGTTGCCGTAATTGCCGATGCCGACATGCTCGAACATGCCGACCGAGACGATGCGGTCGAACTTTCTGCCTTTCATGGTGCGATAGTCCTGGAGCTCGAAACGGACGCGGTCGGCAAGACCGCGCTTCTCGGCGCGATCGCGCGAGACTTTGAGCTGCTCTTCGCTCAAGGTGATGCCGGTAAAATCCACACCGGCAGCCGCTTCAGCGAGATACATGCCCATGCCGCCCCAACCGGAGCCGATTTCCAGAACCCGCTGCCCGGGCTCCAGCAGGAGCTTGGCGGCGATATGGCGTTTCTTTGCAAGCTGCGCCTCGTCAAGGCTGATGCCATGCGGCTCGAAATAAGCGCACGAATACTGCCAGTCCTCGTCCAGGAAGAGATCGAAGAGCTTGGCCGAAAGATCGTAGTGATGCGCGACATTATGCTTGTTGCGGTTCACCGGTATCCGGCTCTTGAGCTGCTGGTAGGCCATGCGGCAAATCAGCGTCACCGCCATGCGAAAATCGAAGATCTCGTTGGTGGTATTCTGTTTGACCAGGGCAAGGAAGTCATAGATGTTTCCCTGCTCCAGAATGAAGCGCCCTTCCATATACATTTCGCCGAGCTTCAGGGTCGGATCGCGGGCGATCAGATCCTCAGCCTCCTGGTCGGCGATGCGAACCGCGACAAGTTCTCCCGAACCGTCGCCAACCGTATGTGTTTCACCGGAGGCAATGGTGAGTTTCAATGAGCCTTTTCGGACGATTTTTTTGACAACCGATAAGAGTGCCGACGCCATGGACGCCTCTCAGATTTTCTGGACAATGTAACAACGTCCGCACTTAACGCCCATTTTTGAGGAACCACAAGCATGCGAATTGGCACTCTGGCACGAACTCTGCCAAAGTGTGACATTCTTGCACTGACGGTCGCTAAGTCCTTATTTTCGCTTCATGGCCTCTGCCAATGCGGCTCCGAGGCTGCCCTGCGTTTCTGGTCGCGCCCGCCCCTGCGAAGCACCATTTCCAGTGCGAACAGAGCCTGTCGGCCGCGACTCACGTGACGACGGCGAGGCGGCGGAACCGTCATCCTTGCGCATGGAAAGACCAATTCGCTTGCGCTTGGCGTCGACCTCTACAACCCTGACCTTCACGACGTCGCCGGCCTTGACGACCTCGTGCGGATCTTTCACGAAGCGGTCGGCCAGTTGCGAGACGTGCACGAGCCCGTCCTGGTGAACGCCGATGTCGACGAAGGCGCCGAAGGCTGCGACATTGGTCACCGTGCCCTCCAGCATCATCCCAGGTTTCAGATCGGAAATCTCATGGATGCCTTCGGCGAAGGTCGCGGTCTTGAAGCTCGGACGCGGGTCCCGGCCGGGCTTTTCCAGCTCGGTGATGATATCGCGGACCGTCGGCAGGCCGAATTTCTCGTCTATGAAACTGCGCGGATCGAGCGACTTGAGCTTTGCGCTGTCACCCATCAGGCTCTTCAGATCGCGGCCGCAGGCAGCGACGATCTTCTTGGCAACGCCATAGGCCTCGGGATGCACGGCCGAGGCGTCGAGCGGCTCCTTGCCATTGGGGATGCGCAGAAAGCCGGCACACTGCTCGAAGGTGCGCTGCCCCAGGCGCGCGACCTTCAGAAGATCGCGGCGGGTTTCAAAACGGCCCTCGTCATCGCGATGCTTGACGATGGCATCCGCGATCGAGGGACCGAGACCGGAAACACGGGCAAGAAGCGGCGCAGACGCCGTATTGAGATCGACACCGACGGCATTGACCGCGTCTTCGACAACGGCATCGAGAGAGCGGGAAAGCTTCTGCTGGTCGACGTCGTGCTGGTACTGGCCGACGCCGATCGATTTCGGCTCGATTTTGACCAGTTCCGCCAGCGGATCCTGCAGGCGGCGGGCGATGGAGACGGCTCCGCGCAGCGATACGTCGAGCTTCGGAAATTCCGCGGCAGCGGTTTCCGAAGCGGAATAGACGGAGGCGCCCGCTTCCGAAACGATGACCTTGGTCGGCTTTGGTGCGGGCAGATCGGTGAGCATGTCAGCCACCAGCTTTTCCGTCTCGCGACTGCCGGTGCCGTTGCCTATGGCGATCAGCTCCACGTTGTGCTTGCGGATCAGTGCCGCAAGTTCGGCCTGCGTGCCGCGCACATCGTTCTTGGGCGGGAAAGGATAGACTGTCGTCGTATCGAGCAACTTGCCGGTGCCGTCGACGACGGCGACCTTCACGCCAGTGCGGATGCCCGGATCGAGACCCATGGTCCCCCGCGAGCCGGCGGGGGCCGCCAGCAGCAGGTCCTTGAGATTGCGGGCGAAAACATGGATCGCCTCCTCTTCCGCACGCTCGCGCAGTTCGCGCATCAGGTCGAGCGAAAGCGACATCGAAAGCTTCACGCGCCAGGTCCAACTCGCCACGTCCATCAGCCAGCGGTCGCCAGGCTTGCTGCTGCCGATCTCGTAAGCCGCGGCGATCATCCGCTCGACAGGCTTGTTCGGCGAAGCGATCTCGGCGTCGGCCTCGATCGTCAGCGTCAGCACCTCCTCGTTCCAGCCGCGCAGCATGGCGAGCGCACGATGGCCGGGCGCCGTCGCCCAACGTTCCGAGTGATCGAAATAGTCAGAGAATTTTTCGCCCGTCGCCTGCTTGCCGTCGACGACTTTCGCCTTCAGGAGCGCGCCCTGGCGCATATGGGCGCGCAGTTTGCCGAGCAGATCGGCGTTCTCGGCGATGCCTTCGGCGACGATATCGCGGGCGCCTTCGAGCGCCGCCTTCACGTCCGGCACGTCTGCGGTGACGTAGCTTTCGGCGAGAACTGTCGGCTCCTTTGCGCGGTCGGCGAGGATTGCCTCCGCCAAGGGTCCAAGGCCGCGCTCGCGGGCGATCTCGGCGCGGGTGCGGCGCTTGGGCTTATAGGGCAGATAAAGGTCTTCCAGCTCCGCTTTTGTCACGGCGGCCGAAAGCTTGCCCATCAGCTCTTCGGTCATCTTCCCCTGGCCGGTTACCGATTCGATGATCGAGGCGCGGCGAGCTTCCAGTTCGCGCAGGTAGACCAGCCGTTCGGAAAGCGTGCGCAACTGTCCGTCATCCAGCCCCCCCGTCACCTCCTTGCGGTAGCGCGCGATGAAGGGCACGGTGGCGCCTTCGTCGAGAAGCTCGATCGCGGCCACTGCCTGCTGTGGCTTGGCGTTGATTTCGGCGGAGATGATTGCGGCGAGCGAGCGGATGTCTGCGGCCATGGGGTTCCCTGATCTCAATGAAAGTTGCGGGACCATAGCCGGCAAAAATGGCATGGCAATCCCGCAGTTGACGGCAACCGGCCGATCCACAGGAAAGCAGTCTGCTTTCATGGCGATTTTGCGGTTGTGCAGATGCGGCAATGTTTGCTAGCAGGAACCCGACCGTTTTGACCCATAACCGGCGCTTGCGCCGTCCCCTCCCCGAGCAGGCGGAGGGTGAGGAAGATTGATATGCCCGACCTTCTGCTTGAACTTCGCTCCGAAGAGATCCCGGCCAGCATGCAGCGCAAGGCTGCGGGCGATCTCAAGAAGCTGGTCACGGATGCATTGGTGGAAGCGGGCCTCTCCTACGAAGGCGCTCGCGAATACTGGACGCCGCGCCGCCTGACGCTCGACATTCGTGGCCTTACAGCCCGCTCCGCTGATGTCTCCGAAGAGCGCAAGGGACCACGCACCGACGCCAACGAGAAGGCAATCGAAGGCTTTCTGCGCAGCGCAGGCCTGAGGTCGATCACCGAGGCTCAGGTACAAAGCGATCCGAAGAAGGGCGATTTCTATGTCGCCATCATTTCCAGGCCCGGCCGAGCGGCGGAGGAGATCATCGCCGATGTCATGCCCGGCATCATCCGCGATTTCCCCTGGCCAAAGTCCATGCGCTGGGGCAAGGCATCGGCGAAGCCCGGCTCCATACGCTGGGTTCGCCCGCTGCAATCGATCGTCTGTCTCTTTGGAACGGAGCATGAAGAAACGGTCGTCATTCCCTTCGAGGCCGATGGCATCACCGCTTCCAATATCACCTACGGCCACCGTTTCCACGCGCCGGAGGCGATCGTCGTCAAACGCTTCGACGACTATGCCGCAAGCCTTGAACGGGCGAAGGTGATTATCGATGCGGAGCGCCGCAAGAACATCATCCTGCACGATGCGCGCGACATTGCCTTCGCGAGCGGGCTGGAACTGGTCGAAGACGAGGGTTTGCTGGAAGAAGTCTCCGGCCTGGTCGAATGGCCGCAGGTGCTGATGGGGTCCTTCGAAGAGGATTATCTCTCGATCCCGTCCGAGATCATCCGCCTGACGATCAAGACAAACCAGAAATGCTTCGTGACGCGCGGCAGCGAGACGCTGTCCAACAAGTTCATCCTGGTCTCCAACATCCAGGCGACGGATGGCGGCAAGGAAATCGTCCACGGCAACGGCAAGGTCGTGCGCGCCCGCCTTTCAGACGCGCTGCATTTCTGGAAGCGCGACCAAGGTGACCTTCCGGATCTCGAGACACTGGAAGCTTCCGCCAAGAAATTCGACCTCGATCTCGCAAAGCCGCTCGACCAGCGCATGGCGAAACTTGACACGCTGAACGTGACGTTCCATGCCAAACTCGGCACCCAGGGCGCACGCGTTTCCCGCATCCGTGCGCTTGCCGCGGAACTCGCAAAGATCACCGGCGCCGACGCGAAACTCGTCGACCGCGCCGCTGTTCTCGCCAAGGCGGACCTGCGCACCGAAGCCGTCGGCGAGTTCCCGGAACTGCAGGGCGTGATGGGCCGGAAATACGCGGCGCTGCAAGGCGAGAACGGTTCGGTCGCCATCGCCATCGAGGATCATTACAAGCCGCAGGGACCTTCCGACCGTGTGCCGGATGACAAAGTCGCTATCACCGTCGCGCTCGCCGACAAGTTGGATACGCTGGTCAGCTTCTGGGCGATCGACGAAAAGCCGACCGGCTCCAAGGATCCCTTCGCGCTGCGCCGTGCGGCACTGGGCGTGGTGCGGATCTTGCTGGAACGGAGCATCCGCCTGCCGCTGCTGGAGACGACGAAGGATGCCGATCTCCTCCTCTTTTTCCACGACCGCCTCAAGGTTTATCTGCGCGATCAAGGCGCCCGCTACGACCTGATCGACTCAGTACTGACACCGGCAGCGGACGATCTCCTGATGGTCGCCCGCCGCGTCGAAGCTTTGACGGCCTTCATCACCTCCGAGGACGGCAAGAACCTGCTCGTCGGCACCAAACGCGCCACGCAGATCCTCGCCGCGGAAGAGAAGAAGGGCACTGTGATCGCTGACGGCGTTTCGGAAAACCTGTTCCGGCTCGACGCCGAAAGGGAACTTTATGCGGCCATCACCAGGGCGTCCACAGATGCCTCCGCCGCAATTGCCAGGGAGGACTTCCGCTCGGCAATGGAAGCCCTTTCCAAGCTTCGAGCGCCGGTCGATCGCTTCTTCGACGAGGTCCTGGTCAATGACGAAGACAATGCCATTCGCGCCAACCGCCTCGCCCTGCTGCGGCTGATCCGCGATGCGACCGGGACGGTTGCGGACTTTTCGAAGATCGCGGGATAGACTGCGTCAGGCAGCGAAACAGGCTGGATTTGCCCGGTCGCCAAGGCTATTTGAGCGACATGAGCAAGATCCTCGTCAGCGCCTGTCTTATGGGGCATGCCGTCCGTTACGACGGCCGGTCGAAGCCGCTTCATCATCCGGCCCTTGAGCGCTGGCGGGAGGAAGGCAGGCTGGTGACGCTCTGTCCGGAGATGTCGGCGGGGATGCCGGTGCCGCGGTCGCCGGCGGAAATCGAAGGCGGTGCTGTCGGCGAGGACGTGCTGACCGGTCGGGCGCGGGTCAGGGAATTGACCGGTGGCGATGTGACCGACCAATTCCTGCAGGCGGCCGAAAATGCTCTGTCGCTCGCCCGGGAGAGCGGCTGCCGCTATGCTCTGCTGATTGACGGCAGCCCTTCATGCGGCTCCAGCCGTATCTACGACGGGTCCTTTTCCAATCGGAAACAGCCGGGAAACGGCGTGACCGCGGCGCTCCTCAGACAGGCTGGCATCGAGGTCTTCTCCGACGGTGAGATCGATCGCCTGGTTGAACGTCTCGCAGTCTCGGATTGATCTTTTTCTCCTGCCAAAGCAAAACCGCCGGATTTTCATCCGGCGGTCGTTGATGATCTGAATTCTACCAGAGGATAGTTCAGGCGGCGCGGCGGCGCTGCATCGGCTGGCTGGCGTCATTGACGCGGAAGCCGCGGATGAGGCCGAGCAGTTCCTCGGTATCGCTTGCCAGCGTCTCGGCGGAAGCCGTCGTTTCCTCCGCCATGGCGGCGTTCTGCTGAGTGGCCGAGTCGAGCTGGTTCATCGAGGACGAGATCGAACGCAGCGTCGTATCCTGCTCGGAGGCGCTGTGGGCGATCTTGGCAACGATGTCGTTGGCGGCCTTGATCTGATCCGAGATGCGCTTCAGGGCCTCTCCCGCCTCGCCGACGAGACGGACGCCGTGATCCACCTGGCCGGAAGAGCGGGCGATCTGATCCTTGATCTCCTTGGCGGCTGCCGCGGAGCGCTGGGCCAGTTCACGCACCTCCTGGGCGACGACTGCAAAGCCCTTGCCGGATTCACCGGCGCGGGCCGCCTCCACGCCGGCGTTCAGCGCCAGCAGGTTCGTCTGGAAGGCGATCTCGTCGATCACGCCGATGATCTTGCCGATCTCTTCGGAGGACTTCTCGATGCCGCTCATGGCTTCGATGGCTTCGGTCACGACCGCATCGCTGCGGGAGGCTTCGGTGCTCACGGAGTGGACACGCTTGGCCGCCTCGTGGGCGCCTTCGGCCGTCTGGCGCACGGCGACAGTCAACTCGTCGAGTGCGGCCGAGGTCTCCTCGAGGCTTGCGGCCTGGCGTTCGGTGCGCTGCGACAGTTCGTTGGAGGCGCGGCGGATCTCTTCCTTGGCGACGCCGATGTCGTTGCCCTTGGCGCTGACCCTCGCCATGGCGGCTTCGAGATGCGACAGCGCATCGTTGAAGTTGTCGCGAAGGGTCGCATATTTCGCGCCGAGATCGGCGCATCGAACCGTCAGGTCGCCGCCGGCAATGCGTTCCAGCGCCTCGCCGATGGTCGAGACGACACGGGTCTGAACCGAGGCTTCCTCACGCTGAAGGCGCAGATTGCTTTCGCGCTCCTCGTCGAGCTCGACCTGCTGGGCAGCCTGCCGCTCCGCCATGGCATGGCGCTCGCGGATCTTTTCCTGGAGCGACTGCGTCGCCTTCGCCATCAGGCCGATTTCGTTGCGCATGCTGGTGTGCGGTACGACGAGCTTCGTATCCTCATCGGCAACGGCCTTGAGCGCGCCATGGATATCGTTGAGCGGCTTCGAAATACCACGGATGACGAAATAGGCAGCCGCGATGGCGAGGAAGAACAGAATGATGCTGCCCGAGAGTGCCGCGAGGATCTTACCGTTCACCTGAGCATCGAGATCGTCCAGGTAGACGCCGGTGATGACGACCACCTTCCAGGGAGCGAAAGCCTGCGCATAGGCCGTCTTGCGAAAGTCTCCAGCCGGCTGGCCAGGTTTGGACGTGGAATAGTACTCGACGAGACCGCCACCCTGCTGCCCGACCTTAACCAGCTCTTCGCGAAAAAGCTTTCCTTTGCTGTCCGGCTGACCCTTCGAGATCTGCCCGACTTTTGAGGCGTCGTAGTGGAACATCATCTGGACGTCATAGCTATATCCGAAGAAATAACCATCGGGGTCGTATTTCATCGCATTGACGGTGGCGTAGGCCTGCTTCTGGGCGTCTTCCAGCTTCATTTCGCCGGAGTCGACCTTTGCCTGGTAAAGCTTAAGAACAGAGACCGCCGATTGGACCTCCGCTTGGAGCATGTCGTAGCGTTCCTTATAGATCGCATCGACGGAAGAGCGGACCTGCAGGAAAGTGGCGATCGCAAACGCCACCATCAGGCCAATAACCAGCAATATGAGCTGCTTCGATATCTTCAAATTTTTCATAACACCTCGCAACGGGAATGGATGGCTGCATTCCGGTGCGGTTTTCTACCGCCTGTGCGAGTGCGTCAGATGAAGACGACGCGTCTGCTGCTGCTAAATGACATGCTGCGACCGGTGAGCTACAATTGACGCTCATCGTATAATAAAGCTTTAATTTAATTGCTCGCGACGACGGATTTCCCTAAAATTTTAGGGGTACCGCCAAAGCAAAACCGCCGGATTTTCATCCGGCGGTCGTTGATGATCTGAATTCTACCAGAGGATAGTTCAGGCGGCGCGGCGGCGCTGCATCGGCTGGCTGGCGTCATTGACGCGGAAGCCGCGGATGAGGCCGAGCAGTTCCTCGGTATCGCTTGCCAGCGTCTCGGCGGAAGCCGTCGTTTCCTCCGCCATGGCGGCGTTCTGCTGAGTGGCCGAGTCGAGCTGGTTCATCGAGGACGAGATCGAACGCAGCGTCGTATCCTGCTCGGAGGCGCTGTGGGCGATCTTGGCAACGATGTCGTTGGCGGCCTTGATCTGATCCGAGATGCGCTTCAGGGCCTCTCCCGCCTCGCCGACGAGACGGACGCCGTGATCCACCTGGCCGGAAGAGCGGGCGATCTGATCCTTGATCTCCTTGGCGGCTGCCGCGGAGCGCTGGGCCAGTTCACGCACCTCCTGGGCGACGACTGCAAAGCCCTTGCCGGATTCACCGGCGCGGGCCGCCTCCACGCCGGCGTTCAGCGCCAGCAGGTTCGTCTGGAAGGCGATCTCGTCGATCACGCCGATGATCTTGCCGATCTCTTCGGAGGACTTCTCGATGCCGCTCATGGCTTCGATGGCTTCGGTCACGACCGCATCGCTGCGGGAGGCTTCGGTGCTCACGGAGTGGACACGCTTGGCCGCCTCGTGGGCGCCTTCGGCCGTCTGGCGCACGGCGACAGTCAACTCGTCGAGTGCGGCCGAGGTCTCCTCGAGGCTTGCGGCCTGGCGTTCGGTGCGCTGCGACAGTTCGTTGGAGGCGCGGCGGATCTCTTCCTTGGCGACGCCGATGTCGTTGCCCTTGGCGCTGACCCTCGCCATGGCGGCTTCGAGATGCGACAGCGCATCGTTGAAGTTGTCGCGAAGGGTCGCATATTTCGCGCCGAGATCGGCGCATCGAACCGTCAGGTCGCCGCCGGCAATGCGTTCCAGCGCCTCGCCGATGGTCGAGACGACACGGGTCTGAACCGAGGCTTCCTCACGCTGAAGGCGCAGATTGCTTTCGCGCTCCTCGTCGAGCTCGACCTGCTGGGCAGCCTGCCGCTCCGCCATGGCATGGCGCTCGCGGATCTTTTCCTGGAGCGACTGCGTCGCCTTCGCCATCAGGCCGATTTCGTTGGTCATCGTTGCGTGGGGGATTTCGACCGCGGTATTTTCATCGGCGACGGCCTTAAGCGCGCCATGGATATCATTGAGCGGTTTCGAAATGCCACGAATGAAAAAGAAGGCAGCGGCGATACCGGCAAGGGCGACGATGGCACAGGCCGAAAGAGCCTTCCAGAGCGTGGCATTGATCTTTGCCTGCAGGTCATCGAGATAGACACCTGTGCCCACGACGATCTTCCACGGTTCGAAGGCCAGCGAGTAGCCACCCTTCAGAAATAACTGGTCGTCGGGAAGGCCAGGCTTGGTCCAGTAGTAGAATGTGCGGCCACCACCGGCGATGCCGTTCTTGACCAATTGCTGGCTGAAATAGTTGCCGGTCTTGTCGACCTGCATGCTCATGTTCTTGCCAATGTTGACCGGGCTCGGGTGGAAGAGCATCACGACATTGTAGTCGAAGCCGAAGAGATAGCCCGAGGGCTCGAACTTCACCTTAGAAAGAACCTTGAAGGCCTCCGCCTGAGCCGCCTCATGTGTCATTTCCCCGGACTTTTCGCGCTCATAAAACGCGTTGAGGACTGAAACCGCAGACTCGACCTGTGTGCGCAGCATATCGAACCGCTCGTCGTAGATGGCCTGCTCCGACGTTTTGATCTGGAAGAAGGTCGCGACAGCGAACGCGGCCATGAGCACGCCGACAAGGGCGAAGAGCTGATGGGCAATTTTGAGCTTTTTCATAATGCCTCGCAAAATAAGGAATTTTTCGAACCCGGATCGGTCGATCACCGTCTTTGCGCGCATGGCAACCCATGAGCGCCGCAAGCCCATCATGCTTCCTCCGGTCCCTCAGTAAAATTATTGTGAATAGTTAAAGGATTACTTAATTATCGAGTACCATTCTGCGGAGATTAGAACTTCTCTTTCAATACTTTCCAAGTATTACTTATAGTTGTGGATTAATACCTATCTACCGGCAAGCGTTATCCCGGCATTGGAGCCGGATGATTTTGGGTCAAATCGACCTGAAATCTGAAGCCGCCTCTCAATCAAAAAGTCAGTAGCAGGACGTCGCCCGAAAACCGCGCACACTTTTCGGCATCCCGCTCTAAAGGAAAATCCCATAGTAGCAGCCAGCCAAAAAAGAATGCGCCCCTGCTTCTCTCAGGGGCGCATTCTCTCCACCAAGTGGTGGAACCCCGAGCGGTCGAAACTTTGACCGGGTGGGGCAGGGAACTGATTTACTAATTTAGCTTAAGCTTAAAATCAGAAATGTCGAGAGGTATAATTTGTTTCGTGCCATTTGCGCGTGTGCCGGTGAGCGAGGCCACGACCGGCTTGGCGCTTACGGAAATCACTGCCGCTGTCGTTGACGTCAAATCGATACCGTCCGAAGGAGGATTCTCGACTGGCGCTTCCGCGGTCATGGCTTCCGGCGAAATCTTGGAGACGAACGTGACCGGCGAGCCACCCATCCACGCCTCCGTGCGCACGAGCTTCTTCTCACCGTTAATGTCGCGAATCTCGACGGTTTGCTGCGTGCCGGGCTTCAGGACGGGAACCACGTAGTCCTTCTTGACGGTTGCCTCCTGCAGGGGCGGACAATTCTTGCAGGACTCAGCGATGATGCTGCCGCCGTCGGCTTTCGGCTGTGCCTCAATCTTCTCGATCGATGAAGCCAGCGCCGATCCGGCAATCAGCGCAAAGGCTGCCGTCAGAACAATATAACGCATGCGCAACCACTCCCGTCTCATTATGGGAGCACCATAGCGTGGCTTTATTTCGATCCGGTCAGAAGAAAGGCTAAAAATTTAGCGAGATCGGCGCCGCTTGCACAATTTCTTAAATTGGAATCGTCTTAAGGTTAAAAATTATGCAGCATTTTTAGAGCGTTACGCGTGCACTTCAACACACAGCGCTGATTGGCGTGATCGGGCAGACCTTACGGTTTCTCGCGTGCGATAGCGCGCCAGCCGATATCGCGGCGACAAAATCCGTTCTCCCATTTTACCTCATCCGCGAGCGCGTAAGCGCGGGCCTTTGCTTCGCTCACCGTCCGACCAACGGCCGTCACATTCAGCACGCGGCCGCCGATTGCCACCAGTTCGCCGTCCCTGAGGGCCGTTCCGGCATGGAACACTTTCGCCCCCTCACTCGCCTGCGGCAGCGCCGAAATCGGCGTGTTTTTGGCGTAGGAGCCCGGATAGCCCTTCGATGCCATAACAATGGTCAGGGCCGCATCCTCGCTCCATTCGGCGCTGACCTGATCCAAGGTACCGTTGGCGGCGGCCAGCAGGAGCGGCAGCAGATCGCTCTTCAGCCGCATCATCAGCACCTGGCATTCCGGATCGCCGAAGCGCACATTGTATTCGATGAGCTCCGGTCCCTTCTCAGTGATCATCAGACCGGCGAAGAAGACGCCCGAGAACGGATGGCCGCTTTCCGCCATGCCGCGGATCGTCGGCTCGATGATCTCCTTCATCGTGCGCTCGATCATATCCGGGGTCATGACCGGTGCCGGCGAATAGGCTCCCATGCCGCCGGTGTTCGGTCCCGTGTCGCCCTCGCCTACCCGCTTGTGGTCCTGGGCGGTGGCGAGCGGCAGCGCATGTTTGCCGTCGCAGAGGCAGAAGAAGCTCGCCTCCTCGCCGTCGAGATAGGCTTCAATCACCACTTCGGCACCGGCGCTACCGAACGCACCCTCGAAGCAGTCGTCAACGGCGGCAAGCGCCTCGTCCAGCGTCATCGCCACGGTGACACCCTTACCGGCGGCAAGTCCGTCGGCCTTGACGACGATCGGTGCCCCTTGCTGACGAATATAGGCCTTTGCCTTCGGCGCGTTGTTGAAGCGTTGATAAGCGCCTGTCGGAATGCCGTAGCGCGCGCAAATATCCTTGGTAAAGCCCTTGGAGCCTTCGAGCTGCGCGGCAGCGGCCGATGGTCCGAAGACTGCGATGCCTTCGGCGCGAAGCCGGTCCGCAAGCCCGGCCACCAATGGCGCTTCCGGTCCGACGACCACGAACTCGATCGCCTTTTCCTTACAGAAGGCTGCAACAGCGTCGTGATCTTCGGGATCGAGCGCCGCGAGTGTCGCATGTTCGCCGATGCCCGGATTGCCGGGAGCGGCGTAGAATTCCGTCATCAGCGGCGACTGCGCCAGCTTCCACGCCAGCCCGTGTTCGCGTCCGCCCGATCCGATCAACAGAACTTTCATGGCCTGCCCCTTCTTTTTCGCATTTCGGCGGTTAAGGGGAGCGGCGTCAAAGGTCAAGCAGGAAACCGTCCTGTCTCGTGTTCGGCAGGCATATTACCAGCCCCCGCCGCCCCCGCCGCCACCACCACCGCCGGAAAAGCCTCCGCCCGCGGAAAAGCCAGAGGACGAGCGCGACTGCGGCGCAGGTATCGTCGAAGCAATGGTCGATGCCATGGATGAGGAGAACCCGCCAATGCGGTCCGAGAAGCTTCCCGCGGGGTAATTGCCGACATACCATCCGGGCTGATAGGTGGCCGCGGCAGCACCACCCGCAGCAGCGGCGAGCCACGTCTCGAAGGCCCGCGACCAGGGCTTTTCGACACCGAGTGCAACCGCATAGGGCAAGAGTGTTTCGAAATGCTGCGGCGACATCGTCGGCACGCCCTGCATGTTCATGCGGTCCTTCTCGGCAAGTGTCAGATATTGCCGCAGGCCATCGATGCCGTCCATCATGCGGGTGCCCAAGGGTGTCGGTGCGCCCATGAGGAAGAAGAAGACGAAATTGAGGGCGAATATTCCGACGATCGCAACGAGGAGCGGCAGCTCGCCGTTTGTCTCCGTAGTATCCGCCATCGCCGCGACGACGCTTGCGAGAATGGAGACCGCAATGAAGCCGATGAAGGCAAAGACGATCACCGAGACGATCCGTGCCGCAAGGCTGCCCCTCTGACGGAAGGCCCTGCCGAGCGACGCGGCAAATATGGTACCGAAGATCGACAGAAACGCCGGCACGATGATCAGCGGCAAAGCATCTTCGTGCAGCCTTCCAAAAATCACGATGGCCGCCAGGAAGAGCAGAGACAGCAACACGCCGCCGATGACATAGAGCGTATTGGCTTCGTAGTATTTTCCGCGATGCTCGCGTTCGATGGCGCTGCGGAACCTGCTGCCGACCTTCTGGACCTGCGCCCCATTCGCCTTGTCGATGATCAGCGGAGCGTCCGGGCCGAGGCTGTCGAGCAATGCTTTCTCGCCGCTTCCAAGCTTTGCGGCCGGTGACTTTCCGGTGCGGCGAATGACGATCCTCTTTTCCAGGTCTTCGAGGATGACGAACCCTTTGACTGCAAGATTGAGCGCTGCTGCCGAAAGAGCAGTCCAGCCCCCGCCGGAAAAGCCCTTGTTGTCGATATAGTTCACCAATGCGGGCGAGATACCGTCCGGGGGATCCCAGCGCGGCACCATGACGCCTCGCCGAGGATCCCGGCCGACGGCAAACCAACTGCGCAGATAATAAGCCAAGACGACGAGCAGGCCCGTGACTGCGATGATGATGTCGAGATGATCCTGGAGAAACCACAAGCGTTCCTCAGTCGCGCTCGGCGGTGCAATCGCCCCCTTTGGCAGCTTCACAGCGATCGTCAGCCCTTCCCCTTCGCCGAGTGGCCGTGTCGTCGCGAAGAAGATGTCGCGATCCTCCTGCATGGCGCGCGCATCCTTGCGCTGAACACCCAGAGCGCCGGTGAAATAGGTCAAGCCTTCCTGTCGCACACCCTCCGGGAGCGTAACGGTCGCCGTTACCGCTTCGATCGGAAACTTCCAGCCGTTGCCGGTGACGTTCCAATAGAGTTCGTCGTGATCGTCAAAGAACCGGACCTGCCTGGTGGTGCGATAGGTGATCTGGAAGGAACGGGCACCGGGCCGGAGAAACACATCGTTGGAGCCGATATAGATTCGCACGCCGCCACTGATATTCTCCTGGCGCCAGGCCTCGTCCTCCCCATCGCGCTGCACGGATTCCAGTTCGAACCCGACGGTCGCCTTTCGCCCGGCACTGTCGATGAAGGTCAGCGGGAAATCCCGAAAAATGCCGTGGCGGATATCCCTGCCCTCGGCATTGACGTTGATGGTTTCGGTGACGTGCATCGTACCGTCAGGGTCGAGATCGATCACCGAATGAAAGGAGTTAATGACTTCCGCCGCCAAGGCCACGCGCACGATCGTCAGCATCAGCAGCGCGAGGCATAGGCTTGCGAGAATGCGTTTCACCGCGTTCACTCCTCTCCGGGGCGAGACCCTGGACGTGCGTCAGCTGCCTTCCTGATATTCGACGCCAAGCGAGGCGAGAACCTGCCAATAATCGGGGAAGGTTTTCGCCACGCAATCCGGATCGAGGATGGTGATGCCCTTTATCTTCAGACCCGCGAGCGCGAAGCTCATGGCGATGCGATGATCTGCAAAGCTGTCGATCTCGGCCGGTAAGGTCTTGCCGGCGAGCGCGGGATCGGAAGCGACGATCAGATCGTCGCCATCCTCTGTTGCGAGGCCAGGCGTGATCCGCGAGAGACCGGTGGAAAGTGCCCTGACGCGATCGCATTCCTTGACGCGCAGATTGGCGATGCCGACGAAACGAACCGGCGTCCTGTTGAAAGCGGCAAGGACGGCGAGCGTCGGCACGGCGTCCTGCATCTGCGAGCCGTCGATAACGGGTGGCAGATGCGGAAATTTCGCGATCATGTCATAGGCTCGCGCGTCGGGCTGCGAGAAATTTTCCGCCGGCGTTCCGAGGTCGATGCGGCCGCCGGTCAGGACTTCCGCAGCCCAGAGATAGGTTGCCGCCGAGGCGTCCGGTTCAACGATGAAGTCGGTCGCCCGATAGCCTGTCGGCTCGATGCGCCATGTGGTGGCGCTGATCCGTTCGACTTGCGCACCGAAAGCACGCATCGCGGCCACCGTCAGATCGATGTAACCCAGCGCGCCGATATGTTCGCCGAGAAGCTCCACATGGACCGGCTTGTCGCCGCCCGCGGCCATCATCAGCAGAGCCGAGACATACTGGCTCGACAATCCGCCGTCGATGCGAACGCGGTCAGCCTCGAAGCGGCCCGTTCCAATGACCGTTACCGGCGGGCAGCCGGTTTCGGCGCTTGCATCAATGCCGAGAGAACGAAGAGCATCGACGAGCGGCGCGATCGGTCGTTTGCGCATATGCGCGTCTCCATCGACCACCACCTTGCCGTCGACCAGAGCGGCAGCGGCAGTCAGGAATCGGGTGGCGGTACCCGCATTGCCAAGAAAGAGCGGGGCGGAAGGCGAGCGCAGGCGGCCGTCGCTCTCCACGATGAAAGTGGTTGCATCCGGTTCGTGGATCGTAACGCCCATGGCGCGCAGAGCTTCTGCCATATAGCGGGTATCATCGCTCTTCAACGCGCCTGTCAGCCGGCTCGCTCCCTTTGCAAGCCCCGCCAGAAGCAGTGCACGATTGGTGATGGATTTCGACCCCGGCGGCATGGCGCGGCCCGTCAAAGGCCCGGCCGGCGGGATGATTGTCAGTTTTTCTCTACCCATGATGCTGTCTCTTCGTCACTGCGCCGTGGCGGGGATGATTTGTGCCGCGTCATATACCTTCTTCAGGAAAGGTCTACTGCATGGTTGCTCAAATCGGAATCGATTTGAGCAACCATGCAGTAATTCAAAGTGCCGCAGCGACCTTTGTGCGCCTGAAAAGACGCATGGCGCTTTAGAGCGGGATGCCGAAAAGTGTGTGCGGTTTTCGGGCAACATCCCGCTCTAACTCTTTTATTGAGAGACGGATTCAGATTTCAGGTCGATTCGACCTGAAATCATCCAGCTCTAGGCTGCAGATTGTCAGAATTTGACCGATGGAACGGCGCGATCCGCCTCATTGGTGATCTCGAAATATTCGCGCTTTCCGAAGCCGAACTGCCCGGCCATGAGATTGGACGGAAAGCTCTCGACCTTGACATTCAGATCGCGAGCGGCGCCGTTATAGTAGCGGCGGGCCATCTGGATTTCGCTTTCCAAAGTCTCGAGCGAAGTCTGAAGCTCGGCGAAATTCTCGCTTGCTTTGAGATCGGGATAGGCTTCCGCCAACGCCAGCACGCGGCCGAGCGCCTGGCCGAGCAATCCTTCCACCTGCGCTCTTCCGGCGACATCGCCCTGCGGAACAGCCTGAGCCCTGTTGCGCAACTCGACAACTTCCTCGAGCGTGCTCTTTTCATGCGCCGCGTAACCTTTGACCGTCTCAATGAGGTTGGGGATGAGGTCGGCACGGCGCTTCAGCTGCACATCGATGCCCGACCAGGCCTCTTCGGCCATCTGCCGCGCGCGAACCAAACCGTTGTAGATGAAGACGGCGTAAAGCGCGATCAGAACGATCACGGCAAGCAGAATATACATCCGCGAATCCCCGAAATACTTGAACAGCGCGGAGACTAGCGCACAACCCTCAAAACCGAAAATCGATTCTCGGAGGGATCACGCGCCGATTCAAATGATAGAGCGAAGCAGCCTGGCAATCAGGCCGCCTCATTGGTCCAGTTGACGCCACCCGCTTCGGTCAACAGAAAGGCCTCGCCGCAGGCCTTTGCCAGCGTGCGCACGCGCAGGATATAGCTCTGGCGCTCGGTCACGGAAATCACGCCGCGCGCGTCGAGCAGATTGAAGACGTGGCTTGCCTTGATGCACTGGTCATAGGCCGGAAAGACGCATTTATGCAGGATCTGGTTGGCGCTGTCGCCCGGTGCGCCGGCAGCCAGGAGCGCGCGGCACTCCTTTTCAGCATCGATGAAATGCCGGTGCAGCATTTCCGTATTGGCATATTCGAAATTATGCCGCGAATATTCCTGCTCGGCCTGCAGGAAGACATCGCCGTAGCTGATCTTTTCTTCGCCCTCGCGGCCGTTGAAATTGATGTCGTAAATGCTGTCGACGCCCTGGACGTACATCGCAAGCCGCTCGAGGCCATAGGTCAGCTCACCGGAGACGGGCGCGCATTCGATGCCGCAGACCTGCTGGAAATAGGTGAATTGCGAGACCTCCATCCCGTCACACCAGCATTCCCAGCCGAGCCCCCAGGCGCCGAGCGTCGGGCTTTCCCAGTCGTCCTCGACAAAGCGGATATCATGCAGCAGCGGATCCAGGCCGATCGCGGCGAGCGAGCCGAGATAGAGCTCCTGCAGATTGGCGGGATTGGGCTTCAGGATGACCTGATACTGGTAATAATGCTGCAGCCGATTCGGGTTTTCGCCGTAGCGTCCATCGGAAGGGCGACGGGAGGGTTGCACATAGGCGGCTTTCCAGGGCTTCGGTCCAAGCGCACGCAGTGTGGTCGCCGGATGAAATGTGCCCGCACCGACCTCCATGTCATAGGGCTGCAGGATCGCACAGCCCTTGTCCGCCCAATAGCTGTGCAGCGTCAGGATCAAAGCCTGAAAGGAACGCTTCGGGTTCATATGGTCCGGGATCGTCGCTGCAGTCATGAGATGGCATCCGAATTCGTACAAAATGTACGGGACAGGTGCCATGGGAGGAACGAAGGGTCAAGACTTTTGCTTGAGCACGTCCGGCCGAGAATTACGATCACTCGTCCTCGCGCTTCACCCGATATTCCCCGGTCGTCGGATCCTTGACCAGCGTGCCGATCGCGCCGGTCTGGCGCTCGCGCTCGGCGCGGCGGGATCTCTCGCTCAGGCGCTGGGCATCCTGAATGAAGCGCCGATAGAGCAGCCAGACGCCGCCGACGACGATGATTAGAAGTATGAGTTGCGGCATTGGTTCCGCGCTCCCATCAAAGTCCGTATCTGCCCCACAATGCCTTTTCTTCCATCGCTTCGACAAGTCCCGATGCTAGGCCGGAGACGGCACCTTCCAAGCCAAGCGAAGACACTCCCGGCACCCGCCTGCCGAGCAGCCCCCGCGAGACGCTGACGAGCTCGAGCTTCGTCTTTTCGCCGTAACGTTTACGCAGTTCCTGGCGCATGTCCCCGAGACCGTCGACGAGACCTAGCTCCAATCCTCGCGAGCCGCTCCAGAAAAGACCCGAGAAAACAGTGTCGTCTTCCGCAAGCCTTCCGGCGCGCCGCTCCTTGACCATCTCGATGAAGACCTTGTGGATCTCCTGCTGCAGGCCCTTCAGGTATTCGATGTCCTTTTCCTTTTCAGGCTGGAAAGGATCGAGGATCACCTTGTTCTCGCCGGCCGTATAGACCCGGCGCTCCACGCCGACCTTTCTCAGAAGCTCGGGAAAGCCGAATCCGCCCGAAACGACGCCGATCGAACCGACGATGGACGTCGGATCGGCAATGATTTCGTCGCCGGCAAGCGCGATCATATAGCCGCCGGAAGCCGCGACATCCTCCACGAAAACCAGGACCTTCTTTTTCTTTTCGACTGCCAGCGTGCGGATCCGATTGAAGATCAACCGTGACTGCACGGGCGAGCCTCCCGGAGAATTGATCGAGATGGCGACCGCCGGTGTCTCCTTCCTCGCGAAGGCCTTCTCCAGGACCTGTGCCACATTCGCCAGATTGAGCATCGGGCGGAACTGATTGCCGCCGCTCATGATGGCGCCGTGCAGCCGAACCACCGGGATGACCGTCTCATCCTTGCGAAATCGCCTGGGCATCAGCTTTCTCAAAAATCCGGCCATTTCTCATCCTTCGGCTTCGGCATCGTCGTTCGTCTCTGCATGTATGCTCTGCAGCGATAAACGCAATGGCTCTGTTTTCAAATCATCGGTCGCCGAAAATCTTGTTGCGAATGACTTGCATTATCATTCTAGACAACATACTTCTAGCGGCGAACAAAACGAGCGGAAATTTCATGGACGCCCTAAAGACGAATACGAGCACCGGCTGGCGACACGAGCGCGAAGAAGTATCGCTATCTGATGTCCACCGGACGGTCAGTACGGCAAGGGGCGGGCCAACCTGGCGCCGTGTCATGGCTTTCGCCGGTCCCGGCTATATGGTCGCGGTGGGCTATATGGATCCCGGCAATTGGGCGACCTCGCTCGCGGGCGGTTCCAAATTCGGTTATGCGCTGCTGACCGTCGCGCTTCTCTCGAACCTGATGGCGATCGTGCTGCAATCGCTCTGTGCGCGGCTGGCGATCGCTTCAGGCCGCGATCTGGCGCAGGCCTGTCGCGATGCCTTCCCTAAAATCGTCTCCGTACCACTCTGGGCCTTTGCCGAAATAGCGATCATCGCAACCGACATCGCCGAGGTCATCGGCACCGCCATTGGCCTCAATTTGCTTTTCGGGCTGCCGCTTGAAATCGGCGTCGTCATCACGGCGCTCGACGTCTTCCTGATCCTCTACCTGCAAAAGCTCGGTTTCCGCTGGGTCGAGGCGCTGATCATCACGCTACTCGGCGTCATCGCGCTCTGCTTCGGTATCCAGATCTTTCTCGCTGATCCGCAATGGGGCGCCGTGATCAAAGGGTTCTTCCCGACAACGGAGATCGTGCGCAACCCGGAAATGCTCTATATCGCGCTCGGCATTCTCGGCGCGACGGTCATGCCGCACAATCTCTATCTTCATTCCGGCATCGTGCAGACCCGGGCCTATGGCCATACGGTTTCAGAGAAGAGAGAGGCGCTGAAATTCGCCACGATCGACTCCACCGTCGCTCTCTGTTTTGCTCTGCTGATCAACGCTTCCATCCTCATACTGGCAGCTGCCGCCTTCAATGCCAACGGTCGGACCGACGTGGTGGAACTCGGCGAGGCGCATTCGCTGCTGTCGCCGCTGCTCGGCCTTGCGATCGCGCCGACGCTCTTCGGCATTGCTCTCTTATGTTGCGGCATCAATTCGACCGTGACGGCGACGCTCGCCGGCCAGATCGTCATGGAAGGCTTTCTCAAGATCCGTCTGCAGCCCTGGGTGCGTCGCATGATCACCCGCGCGATTGCCATCGTGCCAGCGGCCTTCGTGACGATCTGGTACGGAGATCAGGGCACGGCCGAACTGCTGATCCTGACACAGGTCGTGCTCAGCCTGCAGCTCTCCTTTGCGGTCTTCCCGCTGGTCATCTTCACCGCGAGCAAGTCGAAGATGGGCGAACTAGTGTCGCCGCGCTGGCTGAGCGCAATCGCCTATGTGATCGCAGTCGTCATCGCCGTTCTCAACATCAAGCTGCTGGCGGACTTCTTCTCCGGGACGTAAGGGTCGTCCCAGTTAACCTGCGGGCATAGGCTGCACGGCCGTTGTTGAGATCGTCAACGAAAGCCGAAAACTTGTGCGTCCCCTCGTCATGCATGACGAGCGGCGCCCGCAGCGACAGTCTTGCCCTCGAGCCCTTGATGGCCGTGACGAGAATCCGCACGGCATCCTCTCCATTGCGAGGGTGAATCGATGTGATCTCAATGCCGCCGAAACGTCTGCCGCAGGCGGCGATAATCTCTGCGATCGACTGCGGCCGCGCAATCAATGAAAGCTGGCCACCGGGGATCATGATCGCGCCCGCAGTCCGGATCCAGCTTTCGAACAATCCTTCAATCATCGCATGGGCCTCGGCCTTCAGCTGATCGGGGGTTCGCCTGTCGCCGGCATCATTGAAGGGCGGGTTCATGATGACATGGTGGAAGCTGTCATCCGCCAAGCCGATCTCGTTTCGCATTTTTCCCGTCAGCGTCACATCGGCTTCAACAACGGAAACCCGCCCTGAAAAATGAGCGTTCTGCGGCAGGGCCAGGCTCCTTCTGGCAAATTCCGCCATTTCATGCGAACGCTCGAAAAGGACGACTTCCGACTTCTCCAGCCGCGACGCGACTGCCATGCCGGCAGCGCCGGCGCCCGCGCCGAGATCGGCGACCCTGACCGGTCGCTCATCTGCAACCAGTGCGGCAAGCACCATCGCATCCATGCCGGAGCGGTGACCGCGCCCCTTCGGCTGGACGACATGAAATTGGCCGCGGTGAAAAGCATCGATCGATTGGGCGGTATCTTCACGCATTGCAGCGCTCACGTCGGCTTGCGAAGTTCATCCCCAAGACCGGCATCTATCAGGATGCGCCTGGCCTCTTCCGCCCTGTCCTCTTCGACCAGAAGGCGGCGCGGCAGCATTCCAAGTGACCCTTCGAGCACGCTCATCGCCTGGTCCGCAATCAGACAATGAATTCCAGCATCCTTCATCAAGCTCTCGGCAAAGGACAGCAGAACGGGGTCGTTGGCGCGGATAAGTTCGTACATTTACAATGAATTCCCTGTCAAATTTGTGCGACCGGGACAAATCGCCTCTTGCCGCATTCCCCGCCCCTTTCTATTGTCCCTTCCAGGAATTGAACAGGAGTCCGGAGCGTTGGGCGTCGTAATACCGCTTGAAGAAAGCAAAAACAAATTGGCATCCGTCAAGCTGCTCGTCGACCTGACCAAGTCCGATATGGACCGGGTAAACCAGCTCATCCTCTCTAAGGCCGGCTCCGATGTCCAGATGATACCGGAGGTCGCCAACCATCTCATTTCCTCCGGGGGCAAGAGATTGCGGCCGATGCTGACGCTTGCCGCCGCCTCGATGTTCGGCTATCGCGGCGAGAACCATGTCAAGCTCGCCACAAGCGTCGAGTTCATGCACACGGCCACGCTTCTGCACGACGATGTCGTGGACGAAAGCGATCTAAGACGCGGCAAATCCACCGCACGAACGATTTGGGGCAACCAGGCAAGCGTGCTCGTCGGCGACTTTCTGCTCGGCCAGGCGTTCCGCATGATGGTCGAAGTCGGTTCGCTTGATGCCCTCGACGTGCTGTCCGCCGCCGCCTGCGTTATCGCCGAAGGCGAGGTTCTGCAACTTTCCGTCGCCAAGAACATGGAGACGACGGAGGACGATTATCTCTCGGTCATCCGCGCCAAGACGGCGGCTCTGTTTGCCGCGGCGGCGGAGGTAGGGCCGATCGTGGCGGATGCGAGTAAATCCGGGCGCAACGCACTGAAATCCTACGGAATGAACCTCGGGCTCGCCTTCCAGCTCGTCGACGATGCACTCGACTACGGCGGCAAGGCAGCCGATCTCGGCAAGAATGTCGGTGACGATTTTCGGGAAGGCAAGATCACGCTACCCGTCATTCTCGCCTTTCGCCGCGGCACGACCGAAGAACGCGCCTTCTGGCGCGATGCCATAGAAGGCGGCAACAGCAGCGACGCGAATCTTGAAAAGGCGCTCGGGCTGATCACTAAATATGGCACGTTGAACGATACGATCGCCCGAGCCGTCCATTACGGCACGATCGCCCGCGATGCGCTGGCGCCTCTGCCCGATACGCCATGGAAAACGGCGCTGATGGAAGTCATCGACTTCTGCATCGAGCGCGTCAACTGAATGGCTTGCGGCCCGAATTTCTTGCAGGGCCGCTTCAAAAAAGCCATTCTGTTGTGAATCAGTCGTCACTACTGCTTTTGCGGCCGAGGGGAGACCCTGCGGCCTTCGAAGAAAGGTTTTCTAATGCGGCAGACACTTGCCATCCGTCTTCTTTCAAGCGCGGCTCTGGCGGCAGTTCTTACCTTATCCGCGCTCGGCACATCATATGCTGCGGAAACTGCAACGGCCGATGCCCCCAAGGCGGAAAAGTTCGATCCGGATAGCGTTACCACCTTTGCGGGTGCGTTCCTGGCTGCGCGCACAGCAGATGTCGATCACGATTACGATACTGCGATCGCGCTCTACAAGAAGGCCTTGCTGATCGAACCCGGAAATGCGGAAATTCGCCAGCGCCTGATGATCTCGCTGCTGCTCAGCGGCAATATCAAGGAAGGCGTGAGGTATGCCAATGATCTCAAGGGCGACCCTTCCGTCGAGCGCATCACGACGGTCGTGCGCGCCATGGATGCCATCCGTCGGCATGAATACAAGAGTGCTGCCACGCTCCTGAACTATACCGGGCCGAATGATCTCGACCGGATGATGAATGACCTTCTGCTTGCCTGGGCGCGAGCCGGTTCCGGCAAGGGCAAGGACGCCCTGACCATGGTCGAGAAGATGAAGGGACCGGACTGGTTCCGCATCTTCCAGAACTATCACGCTGGTGCGATCGCCATTCTGAACGGCGACGTCAATGCCGCGCGCAAGCACCTTAACGACGCGGTGCTGGACAAAGAAGGCGGGGCAACGGCGCCCGACACCTTCATGCGCTCCGTGATGGCACTTGCCCGCCTCGAAGCACAGCAGGGCAACAAGCAGAAGGCGCTCGACGCGATTTCCGTCGGCGATAACCTCATCAACAATTATGCGCCGCTGAATGCATTGCGCGACAGCATCTCGCGTGGCGAGAAGCCGCCGCAACAGGTGACGAATGCCGCCCAGGGCGCAGCCGCCGTGCTGTTCTCCATCGGCAGCGCGCTCAATCGTGACGGCGCGGAAGACATCGTCTCACTCTATCTGCAGACTGCCTATGCGCTTGCGCCGGAAAGCGCCGATACGCTCGTCCTGCTCGGCGGCATCGCCGAACGGCAGGGACAGACGGACCGCGCCATCTCCTTCTATCAGCAGGTTCCGAAGGACTCGCCGATGCGCCGCATCTCCGAGCTGCAGCTCGGCCTCGCCCTTGCCCAGAGCGGTAAGGTGGACGATGCGAAGAAGCATCTGCAGGAACTCATCGCATCCGATCCCAACGACATCCGCAGCTATCTCGCATACGGCAGCGTGCTCTCGGACGCCAAGGATTACGCGGCGATGGCCACCAATTACGATAAGGCCGTCGAGATCATCGGACCGCTTCCGACTGCTGGAAACTGGTCCATCTTTTTCCAGCGCGGCATTGCCTATGAACGGCTGAAGAAATGGGATCAGGCCGAGCCGAATTTCCGAAAGGCGCTGGAGCTCAACCCAGACCAGCCGCAGGTACTGAACTATCTTGGCTATTCCTGGGTCGACATGAACCGGAATCTCGACGAGGGGCTGGATATGATCCGCAAGGCGGTCGACCTGCGGCCGGACGACGGTTACATCGTGGATTCGCTCGGCTGGGCCTATTATCGGCTCAACCGTTTTGACGACGCGGTCAACGAGCTTGAAAAGGCGGCACAGCTCAAGGCTGGCGACGCGACGATCAATGATCACCTCGGAGATGCCTACTGGCGGGTTGGACGCAAACTGGAAGCGGCCTATCAATGGAATCGCGCCCTTGCCGCCAATCCAGAGGAAACGGAAATCCCGAAGCTCAAGGACAAGATCGCCAACGGCCTGCCCGCGGTCGACAATGACGCCAGGGCAGCGGACAAGAAGCAGCCGGATCCGGCGCCTGTTGTCCCTCCTCCTGCGGACAGGAAATCCTGACGAGCCATGCCACAATCCGGCATGCCGGGCGATTTCGCCGTTACCGAAAACGCCTTCGCAAAGATTAATCTGGCCCTGCATGTGACGGGCCGGAGGGCTGATGGTTATCATCTGCTGGATATGCTGGTCACCTTCGCCGAACACGGCGATCGTCTCGGCTTTTCAGCGTCTGGCGACGATGGATTGAGTCTGTCGGGACGTTTTGCCTCACGCCTGTCCGTCGGTGACGGAAACCTTGTGGTCAAAGCGCGTGATCTCTTGCGGGACGCGGTGGTCGCTGCGGGGCAGACGGCCGCGCCGGTCCATATCCATCTCGAAAAGAACCTGCCGATCGCATCCGGCATCGGCGGGGGATCGGCGGACGCGGCAGCCACCCTACGCGGATTGCTAAAGGTGTGGAAAGCGGAACTGCCTCACCAGACGCTGGCCTCGCTTGCCGTCCGGCTCGGCGCCGACGTTCCTATGTGCCTGGAAAGCCGGCCTCTGATCGCACGCGGCATCGGCGAGGAGATCCTGCCGGTTCCAGCGATGCCCTCCTTCGCCCTGGTGCTGGGCAATCCGCTGATCGAAATCTCGACGCCGGAGGTTTTCCGCAGGCTGGAGCGCAAGAACAATCCACCGCTTGCGATCCTGGAGCGTCCCAGGGACATCGCAGCCTGGATCTCGATCATCAAGACCCTCAGGAATGATCTGGAAGCGCCGGCGCGCATGCTTATCGAAGACATCGGCACGCTTTCCGATATGCTTATGGCCGAAGGCGCGCTGCTGGCGCGCATGTCGGGATCAGGTGCCACCTGTTTCGGGCTGTTTTACGACATGCAAGAAGCGGCCCGAGCCGCAGCCGCGCTTCACGGGGCGCGGCCAGACTGGTATTTCAAGGCAGTCAAAACCGTTACGGGAGTCGCATGATGGCAGGCTTGGACGAGCAACGGCCCTTCATTCCGGTCGGCATCGCCGTCCTCACGGTATCCGATACGCGCACAGCCGATAATGACAAATCCGGTGATACGCTTGTCTCACGGCTGACCGAAGCGGGGCACAGGCTGGTCGCGCGCGCCATTGTCCCCGATGACGCGGAAAGGATCCGCGATCAGGTGAGGACCTGGACACTCGATGCGGATATCGACGTCGTGATCACTACCGGCGGCACCGGCTTTACCGGACGCGACGTGACGCCCGAGGCTCTGGAGCCGCTTTTCGAAAAGCGCATGGACGGCTTTTCCGAAGTGTTCCATCGTATCTCCTACGACAAGATCGGTACCTCGACCATACAGTCACGTGCCACGGGCGGCGTCGCAAACGCGACCTTCATCTTCGTGCTGCCAGGTTCCCCCGGCGCCTGCAAGGATGCCTGGGACGGCATTCTGAAGGCACAGCTCGACTACCGCCACATGCCGTGCAATTTCGTGGAGATCATGCCGCGTCTCAATGAGCACCTGAAACGGGGCGGTACCTCGCGATAGAGCGGGTCAGCTTTATGGAGACGCAGAACCGCTCTGCACTCTTCCTGGAATCACTTTAAAACCTATCTCGCCGCCCGGGCGACCCAGGAAGGGATCAATTCGCTCGATAGCTGGCTGATCTTCTGCCCCTTGGCAAATTCGTGGAGCGGCATACCGGTTTTGGCGGTTGCGACGGCCAGCCTCTTCGGGACCAGGAGTCCGAGCTCCAGCGGCGGCAAGGATCGACCGATTCGCTTAAAAAACGGACGTCGGTAATTGCGTGATGCGGAAAAGCGCGCGGGCACCTTATTCAGCGCGACGTATTCGGCGATTTCGTCGATCCAACCCTTCTGCGGTCTTGCACCCGGCTCCACCAGCAGCAGCCATTCGCCGCGTGCAGCGCGCACGATATCCTTGATGTCCCATTGGGAATAAAAGCGGCAGCCGGCCGCATCCGCCACACGCGAGCTACCGTCGCGCGAGCCGTGATCCAGCACGACAACATCGCTTACCAGGCCTTCGACCGCCCCTGCGACCAGCGCCGATAATGTCTGCGCCAGTTCGGATTCTTGATCCTGGCATTCGAGAATAACTGTCAACATTGCCCATTTATAATGCGGCGCACAAACTATTGCCAGCAACCAGATTCCATATTTTGTTCTTGCAATGTTCTCATTTTCGAGATAGGAATTTAATCAAGGCTGAGGCGGCCGCAACAGCCTCCGCCCAGGAGTTTTACCGATGAACGAGCAGTCCCTTGCAGGGCAGGCCGCATTCGCGCCTGCCAACACGGCAGATATTGCCGATGCGATGATCAAGGCCTCGGGCCTCAGGATCGAAGTGGATCGGCGCCGCGGGCGCGGGGCCGGCCTCAATCCTAGCGGCCGTTTCGAACCCTTGCGACGCGAGGTTTTCGACGATGGCTGGCAGACGTTTGAGGAACTGCCCCCGTTCAAGACCGAGGTGCAGGTGGAAAAACCGCGGACTGCGATCACCCGCAACACGTCGCCGGACATTTCCTTCGATCGCTCGATCAATCCTTATCGCGGCTGTGAACACGGCTGCATCTATTGCTTCGCCCGTCCGACGCACGCTTACATGGGACTTTCGGCCGGCCTCGACTTTGAATCCAAACTCTTTGCCAAGCCGGATTCGGCAAAGTTGCTCGAACGTGAACTGGCAAAGCCCGGCTATAAGCCGCGGGTGATTGCCATCGGCACCAATACCGATCCTTATCAGCCGATCGAGAAGGAATGGCGGATCATGCGCCAGATCCTCGAAGTACTGAACAAGGCGAACCATCCAGTATCGATCGTGACGAAATCGGCCATGATCATTCGAGACCTCGATATCCTGGCGGAACTCGCGGGCAAGAACCTCGTGCGCGTCGGCATATCGGTGACGACGCTCGACCGCAAGCTTGCCCGCACGATGGAACCGCGCGCATCGACGCCTACACGTCGGATCGAGGCAATTCGCGTGCTCGCCGAGGCGGGAATACCGACGGCGATCATGGTGGCGCCTGTAATTCCTGCGCTCAACGATCACGAGATCGAACGGGTCCTCGATGCGGGGAAGGCAGCCGGGGCGAGCGAGGCGAGCTATGTCATCCTGCGCCTGCCGCTGGAGGTAAGCCCGCTGTTTCGCGACTGGCTTCTGCAAAACTATCCTGACCGCTATCGCCACGTGATGTCGCTGGTGCGCTCCATGCGCGGCGGCAAGGATTACGATGCCGAGTTCGGCAAACGCATGAAGGGAGCCGGGCCCTATGCTTGGCAGATCAGCCGCCGGTTCGAGCTTGCCGTGAAGCGGCTCGGCATGACGAGGCGCGGCATCCAGCTTCGCGACGATCTCTTCGTGCCGCCTGACGGCAGCGGTGTGCAATTGTCGCTGCTTTAGAGCAGGGATGCCGAAAAGTGTGTGCGATTTTCGGCCGACATCCCGCTCCAATTTTTGAGTTAAGGCGGATTCAGATTTCAGGTCGATTCGACCTGAAATCATCCGGCTCTAAGAATTCATATCCGGCGGACGGCCACCCTGTCCTCCCTCCGCCGAGAAGTCCCCGGCTGCCGCCCTAAAACCGGGGGCTTGCAGGAGATCGGGTTGGCGTGTCAGTTTCTGCCGCATGAAACGTCGCACGCCACCCGATTCTCCTCTGCTTTTCGAAGAGGCTCCACCCGTACCGGATTTCCGCCTCGAGCTTGCGGCAAGAAAGGCCGGGCATTGGCCTGTCGCAGGCGCTGACGAGGCCGGGCGGGGACCGCTCGCGGGCCCTGTCGTGGCCGCCGCCGTCATTCTCGACCCTGACCGCATCCCTGAGGGTCTCAACGATTCCAAGCTGCTTTCCGCGCAGCGCCGCGAAGAGTTGTTCATCGAAATTCTTGCGACCGCAACGGTTGCCATCGCCTCCTCCAGTTCCAGCCGTATCGACGGGACCGATATCCGCAAGGCGAGCCTCGATGCCATGCGGCGGGCGATCTGCAGTCTCGCTGTTCCGGCGAGTTACGTGCTGACCGATGGCCTCGACGTACCTCCGGGACTCACCTGTCCCGGCAAGGCGGTCGTGAAGGGCGATTCCCGTTCGGTTTCGATCGCCGCTGCTTCCATTGTCGCCAAGGTGACACGCGACCGGATGATGGTGCGCGCCGACAGCGTTTTTCCTTCCTATGGCTTCGCCAGCCATGTCGGCTACGGCACGGCTGTCCATCGCGCCGGCATCGACCGCCACGGCCCCTGCTCGCTGCACAGAATGAGCTTCAAGCCGTTGCGCAGAGGCGAGGACGACGACCAGGAGATCGAGCCCGACGTCGGACTCATCGACTGAAGCCTGTCGCGTGAAGAGAGATCCACGCGACAGGCTTTAGACTATTGCTTTCATGCACGTCGTCGCCGCAAAACTGCTACACACTTTTTCGCGACATACATTAATCGAGAGTCCACTTTGAAAAGAAAAAGGCCGGGACATGCCCGACCTTTCGATTTCTTGCTTCAGCTTTTGTTTCTGACGCAATTCCAGGAAAACCGCTTCGCACTTTTCCTGGAGTTGCTCTAGGCTCAGTTCAACCGCGTCTTCACTTCGCCGACGGCTTTGTTAAACAGCTCCGACTGCACCTTTGCGTCAGCCTTCTTGGCGATCACGCTTTCGGCGGCGGCGATTGCCATATCAACAGCAGCGGAACGTACCGCCTTCATCGCATCGCTTTCAGCCTGCTTGATCTTCTGCTCGGAGAGCGCCGTACGGTTGGCGACGAACTCTTCCGTCTTCTTCTTCGCTTCGGCGGTCAACATCTCCGCCTCGCGCTCGGCCACGGCCACGATCTGGGCGGCCTCGGCCTCGGCTTCCTTGCGCTTGCGCTCGTATTCGGCCAGGAGATGCTGGGCCTCTTCGCGCAGGCGCTTGGCTTCCGCCAGTTCGTTGCGGATCTGGTCGGCGCGGTCGTCGAGCGACTTCGCCATCATGCCCGGAACCTTGAGATAGACGATCAGGGCCAGGAACAGTACGAGGCCGACGAGCGCGAAGAAAGTTGCGTCAAATGCAAATTCCATCGATCAAACCTCCTGCTTGACCGCCGCAACGGCAGCTGCGACTTCGGTCTGGGCGGCACTGCCGCCGATCAGCTGCTCGACGACGGCGGACGCCGTTTCCTCGGCGATGGCACCGACATCGGCGAATGCCTTTGTCTTTATTTCGGCGATGCGGCTTTCGGCAGCCTTCAGCTTTTCCGCAAGGCTCGCCTCGATTGCAGCGCGGTCTGCCTCGGCCTTGACCTTGGCCTTTTCACGCGCGACGGCGCCGATGGCATTGGCCTTGGAGCGCGCTTCGGCGAGTTCGCTCTCATAGGTCTCGACGGCGGCATCGGCTTCCGCTTTCAGACGGCCGGCTTCATTGAGATCATGAGCGATACGGCCATGCCGATGCTCAAGAATGCCGCCGATACGCGGCACGATAACCTTCTGCATAACGATATAGAAAACGCCGAAGGTGATTGCCAGCCAGAGAAGCTGTGATGCGTACGTCGTCTGGTCGAAAGGCGGAAAAATGCCGGTCGCATGTCCCCCTTCGGGCACGCCGGTTTCCGTATGCACCTCACCGGCTGCCGGCGCGCCGTGGGCGTCCGTACCGCTGCTCGTGCCAGTTTCCGCAGTTCCCGCCGGGGCTTCTTCAGCGTGGGCCGGGGTCACAAACAACATGCTCACCTCCAGGTGTATTGCAAACGCAAAAGATCACGGCCCGCTGTCCGCAAGCCGTGATCCCTCAAGCCACCAGAATTAGACGGCGAAGAGGAGGAGGAGAGCGATGAGCAGCGAGAAGATGCCCAGAGCTTCCGTAACGGCGAAGCCGAATACCAGGCGGCCGAACTGGCCGTCGGCGGCAGACGGATTGCGCAGAGCGCCGGACAGGTAGCTGCCGAAGATGTTGCCGAGGCCGAGAGCCGTACCGGCCATACCAAGGCAAGCCAGACCTGCACCGATGAACTTTGCTGCTTCCGCGTCCATGTTGAACTCCTTTGAAATGGTTGTTGCGGCAAATGACTGACGCGAACGCGTCAATGTCGGTATCCTAGTGGCCACCGGGATGGATCGCGTCGTTGAGGTACATGCATGTCAGAACCGCAAAGACGTATGCCTGGAGGAAAGCGACCAGGAACTCGAGACCGGTCAGGGCGACCGTCATGATGAGAGGAAGTACCGCGCCTCCGACACCGAGCGCACCAAGCGCTCCGAGCGAGGCGACGAAGCCCGCGAACACTTTTAGCGTGATGTGACCGGCGAGCATGTTGGCGAAAAGTCGGACGGAGAGCGAAATCGGCCGGGACAGGAAGGAGATGATTTCGATCGCCACCACCAGCGGCAGAAGCAAGCCCGGAACGCCGTGCGGCACGAACAGATTGAGGAAGCCGAAACCGTGCTTGTAGAAGCCGTAGATCAGCACGGTTCCGATGACGAGAATGGCCAGCGCGAACGTTACGATGATCTGGCTCGTCACCGTAAAGAAATAGGGAAACATCCCGAGAAGATTCGCCGTCAGGACGAACATGAACAGGGAGAAGACCAGCGGGAAGAACTTCATGCCTTTGCTTCCCGCCCCTTCCTTCAGCATCGAGGCGATGAATTCATAGGACATCTCGGCGACCGACTGGCCGCGGCCCGGAATGAGACCGCGGTTCGAGGTCGCGAAATAGAGGAAGCCGGAGGCAATGGCAGCCGAGGCGACCATGAAGAGCGAGGCGTTGGTGAACGAGAAATCAATCCCGCCGACTTCGATCGGCACAATCTTCTGGATCAGGAACTGATGAGTCGGATCGTTAGACACCGCTTGTTCTCTTTCGTTTGGCCGCCCTGCAGCGGAGGTCATTACCTGGGAAGGGCGGCCTTCAAGACGCCGGATTCCCGTTCATTTCTTCTCGTCCTTGCGATCCATCGGATGTGGGGTCGACACCATCCCCGCGGAACGAAGCACATTCAATACACCGGCACAGAACCCAAGAAGCAGAAGGACAACCAAGCCCCACGGCGCCGTGCCAACAAAACGGTCGAAAAGATAGCCCAGGATTGCACCGACGACGATCGCGGAAATGAACTCGCTGGAAAGCTTCATTGCCTGGGCATAGCCTTTACGGCTCTCCTCGGCATGGGCTTCCTTAGCCTCGTCCTCTCCCGCCTCGATGCGTTTGGTTGCGAGCTCTGCCCCCAGTCGCTCCCGGCGCTTATCCAGACTTTCGTCTCGGTCATCCGTCATGGCATTTTCCTCGCCTTTCGCTGCCCGCGATCCCGCTACCCCCGGATTTGTGGCAACGAACGTCAAGGCTTTGACACCTTCCGGCCCGTTTTGAAGTCGCGCGCAACATAGTTTTCGGGGGAAGTATAGTCAAGGCGTAGCCCGTTGATGTCCAGCCATAATTTAGCTGAAACAAATCATGGACTTACGGCAAAATCCGACAGGCCGGGCAAAATAGCTGAAAAGAATCCATCCGGCTGCGACCGATCTTGCGGCTGATTTGGTGCGTGACCGCTCCTCAAGAGGGACGGGTCGGCCGGAAGCCAGTCGAAAACAGGCTTAACTCCAGCCGCCGCCATAGGTGCGATAGAAGATATGCAAGCCGATCCGGCCGACCTTTTCCATCGTCCGTGCCCAGCTCGGACGGACATAGCCGGCGTGGTAGTGCGTCGCAGATCCCACCTCGGGCAGCCAGATCTTGCCCGCCGTCACGGCCATGGCAACCTCGCGCGCGATCTTCCAGTGATACTGCGAATTGACCCGGTCACGAATATTGTCGCAGGCGAAGGAGAACTGACAGCGATTGCGCCAGTCCTCGTTCTGATAGACGACGCCGCAGATTGTCTTCGGGTAGGCAGGATTTCGCACGCGATTGAGAATGACCTGTGCGACGGCCGCCTGCCCTTTCACCGATTCTCCGCGCGCTTCGAAATAGATGCCAGAGGCAAGACATTGCTGCTCCTGCGGCGAAAAGACTTCAGCCGGTAGTGCCGTGGCCGCCCAAGCGTGGTCCTGCGGGCCGATCTGCGGAATGAACCGTCCGGCATTATCCTGGTCCTTGTTCAAGATCGAATCGAAGGGGGATACCCGGGCATAGTCCGGCGCGGGAGGCGCATAGGCGGTCGCCAGCACATCGGCCGTCTGGTTCGTGACGAGACCGGCCAATATGGCCGGGACGCTGTTGTCCGGCTTCGGTGGACGCTTCTTGTAGAAGACCGTCGCAATTTCGATCTCCTTGCCCTGGATCTTCGGCTTCACGAATGCCGATTTGTCCTTGAGATCGAGGACCGGCTTGAACAGCAATTGGGTGCGTCTGAGAATCGATCCGGCAGAAAAATCCTTCGGCGGCTGCACCGGAGCGACGGCAACGACACGGCCCTTCTTCAGGCTTCGCGTGACGCGGTCCTCATCGGGAAGCGCCCCATCACGCCCCTTGTCCTTGTCGAGGAATGCCACCTTGCGGCCGTCGGGCAACACCATGCCGCCATCGGCGATCGCGCCCGTGGCCATCGGATCTGCAAAGGTAAGCTCGGCCTGATGAACCGATCCGGCCGGGGAATTCGTCAGCACCATGCGCCAGCTCTCGCCGCCGCGGTCCAGCCCGGCAAGCAGAGCGGCAAGGTCGGCATGTGCAGCGATCGAGGGAAATGCAAGCCAGCCGCAGACGCCGAAAACGGCGGGAGAAATCCAGTTTTGAGGCAGAAGACTGAACTTGCTACTGAAACGACTCTTACGACGCAACGCCGGACTCCACAGGGACGCTCGGAAACACTCGGAACATGAGCGGAAACAATGTCCCATTAACCTTGATGCTTGGTTAACAGGGCGTCCCATGATTGACCGGGAAGAATTTGCCTTGCGCTGAAATGAAGGGCCCGACGGATCGGCCGGGCCTTGCAATACTCTTTCTGAAAATCGATGCCGATTTTCGGGGTTATCTGGAGCGTTTCAGCTTTTCATGGAAACGCAGAACCGCTCTAATTTTTTGCTTTTACGCAATTCCGGACGGAAAACCGCTTCGCACTTTTCCTGGAATTGCTCTAGATGACCACATGCGAGCCGAGTTCAACCACGCGGTTCGCGGGCAGACGGAAATAATCGGAAGGATCGGTCGCGGCATTTGCGAGCGCTATATAGAGCCTGTCCTGCCAATAGGGCATGCCGGATTTGGCATCCGGAACGAGCTTGCGGCGGCCGAGATAGAAGGAGGTCGACATGATGTCGAACTTCAGACCCGATTTGCGCAACGCTGCCAGGGCCTGCGAGACGTTCTGCGACTCCATGAAGCCAAAGCGCAATTCGACGCGGGTAAAGCGTTCGGAAACCTTGCCGACCGAATAGCGATCCTCATGCCCGACACGCGGCTTGTTGATCGTGCGGATCGTCAGGATGACGTTCTTGTCGTGCAGAACGTGATTGTGCTTCAGATTGTGCAGCAGAGCTGCTGGTGCAGAGTCCGGATCACTGGTGAGAAAGATCGCCGTGCCGGGAACGGACGCCGGCGAATGTTCGCTCTTTCGTTCGATGGAACTGACGAAGGACGTCAGCGGGATGTCGGTATGCCGCGTCTTTTCCATCAGAATTGCCGTGCCGCGGCGCCAGGTCCACATGATGACGGTGAAGACCGTGGCAATCATGACCGGAATATAGCCGCCGTCGTGAATCTTCAGAAGATTGGCGCCGAGGAAGATGAATTCGAGGGCAAGCAGCGGCAGCAGCGCAATCAGCGCCACCGGCAGCGACCAGTTCCAACGCACCCGGACGAATTCGAAAGCCATGATCGACGTGACCACCATGGCGCCGGTCACCGATATGCCGTAGGCGGTCGCGAGCGCATCCGAAGATTTAAAGCCCAGCACGAGGAAGATCACGCCGAAGAATAGGACCGCATTCACCGACGGCAGGAATATCTGACCCGTATTGGTCTCGGAGGTGAACAGGATTTCCATGCGCGGCAGGAAGCCGAGATGGATGCCCTGGCGCACCAGCGAGAATGCGCCGGTGATGACCGCCTGGCTGGCAATGATCGTCGCGGCCGTTGCGAGAATGACGACGGGCAACAGCGCCCACTGCGGATACATCAGATAAAAGGGATCGGACATTGCCGCGGGGTTGCCGAGGACGAGAGCGCCCTGTCCCAGATAGTTCAGCGTAAGCGCCGGAAAGACGAGCATGAACCACGCCCACTGGATGGGACGGCGACCGAAATGACCGAGATCGGCATAGAGCGCTTCGGCACCGGTGACGGTCAGAAAAACAGCGCCCAAAACCACAACGCCGTAGAAACCCTCGTGGAGCAGGAACGTGATCGCGTACCAGGGATTGAAGGCTGCGAGGATGCCGAAATCATCGGAAATATGCGAGATGCCCGCAGCCGCCATGACGATGAACCAAAGCGCGGTGATCGGTCCGAAGAATCGCGCGACGGCGCCGGTGCCATGGGACTGGACCACGAAAAGCAATGCGAGGATCGCCACCGAAATCGGCACGATATAGTCCGAAAGTGTCGGCGTCACGAGCTTGAGGCCTTCGACTGCCGACAGCACGGAGAGCGCCGGCGTGATCATCGCATCGCCAAGAAACAGTGCCGCACCCAACAGCCCCGCAAGCATCAGGATCGCCGTATGACCGTTCGCCGTTTTCATCAAAAGGGCGAGAAGCGAGAGCGTCCCGCCTTCGCCGTCGTTGTCCGCGCGAAGCAGGAACAGGACATATTTGATGGTAACGATGATGGTCAGCGCCCAGATCATCAGGGAAATGAGGCTGATGACTTCGAACCGCGTCAGGCCGTCATGGGCAACCGGCTTCAGGGCCGCGCGGAACGCGTAGAGCGGGCTTGTGCCGATATCACCGTAAACGACGCCGATCGAGCCGAGCGCCAGATAGAAGAGCTTGCGCGGGCTCAGGTCGCGCTCTCTGAGATGATAAGTTTCTTCTGCCATAAAGCACCAACAGGCTTTCAGAGCCAGCCTTTCCAGCGGAAAAATAAAAATGGGACGACGGCGGACACGACCATCAGTCCCAGCGATAGGGGATAGCCGGGAGCCCAGTGCAATTCCGGCATGAATTCGAAATTCATGCCATAGATGGATGCAACCAGAGTCGGCGGCAGGAACACGACGGAAGCGATCGAGAAGATCTTGATGATGGAGTTCTGCTCGATATTGATGAGACCGAGCGACGCATCAAGGAGAAAGGTGATGTTGGCCGCGATGAACGAGGCATGCTCGGACAGCGACTGGATGTCGCGGGAGACGCTGCGGCACAACTCTTTCGCTTCCCGATCCTGCTGCACTGCGGGGATCGTATAAAGAAAGGTCAACATCCTGGAAAGCGATCCGAGACTGTCACGTACCTTGCTGACCAGGCGATGGTGCCCCGCAATGTCCTTGAGCTTTTCTTCGAGATAGTTGGAAGGGCGCCGGACTTTCCTGGCCCTGTCGCCAAAGACATGCATCGACAGGATATCGATGCGCGCGACGGCTTGCTCAAGAATTTCGGCGGTGCGGTCCGCGATGGTTTCCAGCAGCTTGACGAGCAGTGCCGTGCCGCTGCGCCATTCCTCGGGAAGCCTTTGGAGTGCCCCGATGAAAAGAGCAAAAGATTTCGGTTGCGCGTAACGGATCGTCACGAGCCGGTTTGCCGACAGGATGAAGGCGACATCCGTCAATGTCGGGCTTTCCGTTTCCACTTTCCATACCAGCGATGCCGTCATGAAAACCGTGTTGTTTTCTATATAGAGACGGCTCGAAGGTTCGATATCCTTCAGATCTTCGCGCGTCGGCACTTCCACGCCCAGAAGCTTTTCGACATAGGCCTCCTCCGCCCGCGTGGGCTCGACCATATCGATCCAGATCACGTCCCCCGGAATGCCCTCGGTCGGAGGAAGATCGGTCACGTCCATCGATTTGCAGTTCGAGCGATAGGCGGTGATCACCTGGCCGCTCTCCACCGCTCCATGCGCGTCTCCCGGAACCCGTCTTTCATGGTAAGCCTTTCCCATGATGCAGCGGCCATCTTGCGGACGACCATAGCGCGAACTTCGGGCTCAGTCAGCCCGGCGGCGATGCTGCGAGATTGCAACCTCGACGATTGCAGATAAAAAAGGTCCATTCAACTCCGGCCGCATCCTGCCAACAGGCGAATATGCGCGTCTCATGCTCTGCCGCTTCGACGTCATCGTTCTTCCGCCGGCAAGACAACTGCAAATATCCGGGCAAGCCAATCGATCGTAAGGCGGGTAGCCGTTATCATCCTGCATCGGCACCATCATGGCGCCGGCGGGGCATATGACGCAAAGCGGTGAAATAATCAAGAGAGCTTACGGCCAATGCGCCTTTTCATCGCATTTTTCCCTCTTTTTTGGCGGATCGGCCAGCCTTCATTCGAAGACGATGGCGGGGGCTGCGCGCTGCGGCGTGCCGCTCAACTGAGCCCAGACCTTGGCGGCGATGTCTTTGTAGATGCCGGCAGCCATTCCGTCAGGGTCGGAGACCACGACCGGGGTTCCCGCATCGGAGGTTTCGCGAATATTCATTGTCAACGGCACTTCGCCAAGGAACGGAATTCCAATGCGTTCGGCTTCCCGTCGGGCGCCGCCGTGGCCGAAGATATCATAGCGCGCTCCGGTATCGGGAGCGACGAAGTAGCTCATATTCTCGACAATCCCCAGAACAGGCACTTCCACCTTGCGGAACATGTTGAGACCCTTGCGGGCGTCGATCAAGGCAAGATCCTGTGGGGTCGAAACAATCACCGCTCCTGCAAGGGGCACCTGCTGCGCCATGGTAAGCTGGGCATCGCCGGTCCCAGGCGGCATGTCGACGACCAGAATATCCAGTTCGCCCCAGGCGACTTCGCGCAGCATCTGCATAAGCGCCGACTGGACCATCGGCCCGCGCCAAATCATCGCGGTTTCCTCGTCCACCAGGAACCCCATGGACATGACCTTGAGCCCGTAATTCTCCATGGGATTGATAACGCGGTTCTCCACCTGCGTCGGACGGCCTGAAATCTTCAGGAGACGCTGCATGGACGGACCATAGATATCGGCATCGAGAATGCCGACCCGCAGGCCGTTCGCAAGCAGGCCCAGGGCAAGATTGACGGCCGTCGTGGATTTGCCCACACCCCCCTTGCCGGAAGCGACCGCTATGATCGACGTAATGCCGGGAACGCCGATTTTGCCCGGTCGCGTCGGCTGCTGCGGTCCATGGGCGTGGGTATGCGCGGGCGCCGCAGGACGGGACGCCGGTGCGGCGCCCGTCGCCGTCTTCTTGTCGGCGGTCAGCGCGACCAGGGCACCCTTCACACCCGGCATCTCCTTGATTACGCGCTCGGCGGCGAGACGCAGCGGCTCCAGCTCCTTGGCGCGCTCGGCCGGGACGGTGATCGAGAAATAGACCTTGCCATCGGAAATGAAGACATCCGAGACCATGCCGAGTTCGACGATATTGTGTTCGAGATCGGGACCGCGCACCGTCCTCAGCGTTTCCAGAACCCGTTCCTTGGTAATGTCGGTCATGTCAGCCTCATTATGCCTCTACTGCTTCCCATCGAGAGCGAAGGCCACAGTAACATTTCGAATACGCGCCAAATTCTTCCGAAATCGGTGCCGATTTTCGGAATTGCACTGCATTGCTTTCATGCGTGTCGTCGCCGCAAAACCGCCAGACACTCTTTTGCGCGACATGCATCAGAAACTTAGATAGTGGAGGAAAACGCCTTCGCCAATCGAAAACAGTATTCGGTGAGCTAAGCCTGTTTACCGGGCTCCGTTGCGGCCACCAGGTCCGCCGGGTTTATCACCCTGGCCGCCGCAACGGTCTCCTCGAAACCCACCGACCTCGCCGACTTAGAGCAGGATGAAAAAACGTACAGAGTAAAATGGCGAAAACCGCCCGCTATGACAGCGAGGATTTTCGCAACGTGGCGAAAATGCAATGGCCGCCATCGGTATCGGCTGCCGGGGAAGCACGGCACAGTATCGATGGCGGCCTATGCGCAGCGCTTTTTCCAGCGCTTGTCAAAGTCCCCTCTGGACCTCTGTGCCTTTACGATGCAGAAAGCATGCCAAAATCTATTCATCGATAAAAATTTTTTATTTTCAATCATTTACAGCAAGCATCAGATATTTTGGCCCTCTGTCCGAAAGACCATCGCTCAACTCTTGAGCAACCGAGCCGCGTGCGCATATTTTTCGCACAGAATGCCCATATCTGATGTGGCTATTTTATCAGCCCGATCCGCAACGCCTTGGCGACGGCTTGAGTGCGGTTTACGGTGTCAAGCTTCTTTGTCGCGCGGTTCAGGTAGTGATTGACCGTATGTTCGGAGAGGCTGAGAATGTCGGCGATTTCGGCGCTCGTCTTGCCAGCGGCCGTCCAGTTCAGGCAATCGATTTCCCTGTCTGTCAGCGAATCGGTGATGCGGACGTCCATATTGCGAATTTCCGCCAATCGATCGAAAACATGAATGGCGACATAGGCCAGTTCCTTCATCTCCTCTGACGTGAAGCGCTCACGGTCGCCCGCCAGAGAAACAGCGCCGCGTGTACCGGCCGCATCATGGGCGGGGAAAAAGGTACAGCGCGGCATCCTGAATCGATCGAAGAGAGAAATGATGATCGGCGTCTTGCCATCGTCACGTTCAGCATGGTTCTGTGACGTATCGTAAAAAAACGGCAGAGTGGAATTCCTCAGGCGGCGCAGGACGGGGCTGTTCAGCAGCAGTCCCTCGTGGTCGTAGGCTGCCAGAAGTTCCGCCGGCCAACTGGTGATGATCGAATTGCTCTGCAGATCAAAAGAGGTGATCGGAGGCAGATTCATGACCATGAAAGCGCGGCAGCGGAAAGCCTCTGTGAGACGCTTCATGAATCGGAAGATATCGAACTGCGTCTTGAGGCTCGATATTTCCGCGACGTATTCGCCGACCCGATCAGCTTTCGCCAATTGCTGTTCTGATAATGCCATAGCTCTACTTCTTTATTTCCGAGCAAAGGGCGAAATGCCCCGCTCAGGGTCTATAAGAACGGAGGTGAGGGAGTGCCGCTCATCTTATCACCGGTGACCACCCTGACGCGCCGACGCAAACAGCCAAGTTCGAACCTCGCCGCGACCGCACCGACCAGCCAGACCCGACATTTCCTGGCCACGAGCCATAAATGGCTCGTCAAAGATGAACCACCCTCATCTTTCGAATATACATAATCATGATAAGCATGCTCATCAAATCTGGTCCAGCGCCTGGAATAATGAAAATTAAAATCAATAGTTGATTATTTTTAGGAAACTGCGAAACGTTTGATAACAAAGTTCAGCGCCGCGGCCCGAGACGCGCACGCATATCATGCACCATATTTTCCGCAGCGTGTCGCACCGCATCGGCCCATTCGGTAAGCTTTTCGAACGAGACTCGATAGGCCGGCCCCGTGACGGAAATTCCGGCGATGAAGGACAGGTCAGGGGCTGACACCGGAGCCGCAACGCAGCGAATTCCAGCCTCATGTTCCTCGAGATCGAAGGCGTATCCCCGTGTCCGAATTTCATGGAGATCGGCCAATAGCGTTTCAACTGACCTGTGGGTATTCGCAGTGAAAATCTTCAACTCAAGGCTTTCAAGAATGGAACTGAGGTTTTGGTGGTCGAGAGCGGAAAGAACGGCCTTGCCGACGCCGGTGCAGTAGAGCGGCGAGGCGTTGCCGATCTCCGAATACATTCGAACCGATTGCCGCCCTTCGACCTTGTCGAGATAGACGATTTCAGTGCCGCGCAGAACGGCGAGATGCACAGTCTCGCCGGTCGAATCATGAAGGAGGCGGAGATGCGGTTCGGCAACGCTGCGCAATTCATTGCGCGCCCATGTCCGCGACGCAAGCGCGAGGAGCCGCAGGCCGGGCATGTATCGCGCCTGGCTATCCAATTCCAGCAATCCCTCTTCGACGAGATGGCCGAGCTGCCGGTGTAGCGTCCCGCGAGGCTGAACCGTTCTCGCCAGAATATCGGTAAAGCGCATAGGGCCATCGGCCTGCGCCACCAATTCGAGCACGGCCATCAGTTTGCCGAGCGTGCCGGTGTCTTTGCCCTCTTCCTGTCGGGTGTCCTCCCGTAAAGTCACCGGATGCTCCTTTCGGCTTGACAATGACCAGAAGGTAAAATGATAATTCCATTTAGTCGAATTAAGTTCCATATATTGGAATTCCTACAGCGCGTTGAAGTTCATCGGGAGGGATGAAAACCATGCAGACGACTGCACGTTTTCCAGACCTAGAGAACCGAGTCGTTCTAGTAACCGGCGGTGGTTCCGGAATCGGAGCTGCCTTGGTCGAGGGTTTTGCGCGACAAGGAGCGAAGGTCGCATTCATCGATATTGCGGAGGCGGAGAGCCGTGCCCTTGTCAAAAGGCTTTCAGCTGAAACACCTTATCCCGTTCTTTTCCGGCGCGCCGACTTGCGTGATGTCGACGCCATCCGCGCAGCTGTCTCCGGGATTGTGGAGGAGCTGGGGTCGATCCAGGTGCTGGTCAACAATGCAGGCTGGGACGACCGGCATGATCTGGCAGAGGTCAGCGCGGAATACTGGGACAACAACCAGGCGACCAATCTGAGACATGTATTCTTTGTCACGCAGGCCGTTATTCCTTCGATGCGGGCGGCCGGTGGCGGCGCCATCGTCAACATGTCATCAATTGCGTTCATGCTGAACATGCCGGATCTTCCGGCTTATGCGGCGGCCAAGGCGGGCATTATCGGGCTGACCAAGAGCCTGGCGGGACGGCTTGGACCGGAAAATATAAGGGTCAACTGCATCCTTCCCGGGATGATCGTCACCGAGCGGCAGTTGAAGTTCTGGCTTACCGACGAAACTATCGCCCGGATGATCGACCGTCAGTGCCTGAAGCATGTCCTGCACGCAGAAGCTCTGGTCGGTCCCTGTCTATTCCTAGCATCCGATTGCGCTGCGGCGATGACGGCACAATCAATGATCATCGATGGAGGCGTTCTCTGATGGAAAAACCCGCTTATGTCGCCGTGGATTGGGGCACGAGCAGTTTCCGGCTCTGGCTCGTCGGTATGGACGGCAACGTCCTTGCCGAACGGCGCAGCGGTGAGGGCATGACGGCGGCGGCGAAGGCGGGCTTTGCCGAGGTGCTGCAGTCGCATCTCGACGCAGTTCAGGCACCCGACAGCCTTCCCATCATCGTTTGCGGCATGGCCGGTGCGCGGCAGGGCTGGGTCGAGGCGGGCTATATCGACGTTCCCGCCCCGCTTTCCTCAATCCTCTCGGGTGCCGTTTCCGTGCCGAGCCAGCCACACGATTCCCGTATTCTTCCTGGCCTTGCGCAACGCGACCCGGATATGCCCGACGTCATCCGCGGCGAAGAAACGCAGCTTCTCGGCGCACTCGATCCACGGCATACGGCCGGCGAACGGATCGTCTGCATGCCGGGAACGCATTCGAAATGGGTGCGGGTCCTTGACGAAATGGTGACCGGATTTTCGACCTTCATGACCGGCGAGCTTTTCGAAGTCATTACACGGCACACAATTCTCTCCCATGCGGTCACTGGCGCGAACGAGGTGCCGGCGGATGATACCGCGTTCGAAAAAGCGGTCGCCGTGGCCTTCGAGCGACCAGCCATGGCGTCGAACCTGCTGTTCACGGCGAGGTCCGGCCAACTCCTGCACGGCCTTTCGACTGCCGGTGCCCAGGCTCGAATATCGGGAACACTGATCGGACTGGAGATCGCCGGCGCACTTTCGGCCGCCGGCAAGGATGCGGCGATCACGCTTGTCGCATCCGGTCGGCTTCAGACCCTCTACGAATCCGCCTTTTACGCCCTTTCCCTTCCCTTCACCACGATCGACGCCGATGCCGCTGTGCGTCGCGGCCTTGCGGCTGCGGCAAAAGCCATCTGGCTGAACTGAGAAAGCAGCCCCCATGACACGTGTTCCCTTTCCGCCGATGAAGCGTCCCCTTATCGCCATCCTCCGTGGCATCAAGCCGGAAGAGACAGAGGCCGTGGTCGGCGTGCTGATCGAGGGTGGCCTGACGGCGATCGAAATCCCGCTGAACTCGCCCGATCCCTTTCGCTCCATAGAAATTGCAGCGAAAATGGCACCGGCCGACTGCTTGATCGGAGCAGGCACCGTGCTGACAGTCGAGGACGTCGATCGCCTGGACTCTGCCGGCGGCAGGCTACTGGTCACGCCCAATGTCGAGCCGGATGTCATCGTCCGCGCCCGCGACAAGGGCATGGTAACGATGCCCGGCGTCTTTACGCCGACTGAAGCTTTGACCGCCGCACGTGCCGGCGCCACAGGACTCAAATTCTTCCCCGCAAGCGTGCTCGGTCCATCCGGCATTACCGCCATACGCGCCATCCTGCCGCCAGACCTGATCGTGGCCGCGGTGGGTGGCGTTTCCGACACGAACTTTGCCGACTACACCAAGGCCGGAATTCTTGCCTTCGGATTGGGGAGCAGCCTCTATAAGCCAGGAATGTCGGCAGAGGATGTTGCCGGGCGCGCCAAGGCCACCATTTACGCCTATGATGCAGCGATAGGAGCGTGAGGGAATGACCGAAGTTTACGAATTCGAGGGCAAGATCCTTTGCGATACCGAGTCCGTTCTTGGCGAAGGTCCGAGCTATGATCCCGCGACAGACACTGTGTGGTGGTTCAATATTCTGGGAAAGGAGTTGCACGAGCTCGACCTTTCCACAGGACGAAACACGACCCATACGCTGCCGATGATGGCCAGCGTGCTGGCTCACGTGGACGCCGACCGACAATTGCTGGCAACGGAGGAAGGGCTGTTCGTCCGCGACATCGCAAGCGGCAACCTCACCTTCTACGCCGCACTGGAAAACGACAAACCGGAGAACCGTTCCAACGACGGGCGCACGCATCCCTCCGGCTCGCTCTGGATCAGCACCATGAGTAAGCGTGCGGAATTGCAGGCGGGCGCGATCTATCACGTCGCAAACGGCAAGGTCACCAAGATTTTCAGCGGCATCACCATTCCAAATTCCATCTGCTTTTCGCCCGATGGCACAACCGGTTATTTCACGGACACGCGCGTCAACCGGCTCATGCGGGTCATGGTCGATCCCCAGACCGGACTTCCGGCGGGAGAACCGATCGTCCTCGTAGACAGCACCGAAGATCCGGGCGGCATCGACGGTTCCGTCTGCGACGCTGACGGCTACATCTGGAATGCCCGCTGGGGCGCGGGCTTCGTAGACCGCTACAACCCCGATGGGCTGCGCATCGCCCGCCACAAGGTGCCGGCGATGCAGCCCTCCTGCCCGGCCTTCGTCGGCGCCAATGCGGACCGGCTGGTGGTGACCACCGCCTGGGAAGGTCTCGACGAGGAGGCTCGTTCAACGCAACCTCAGGCAGGCGCGCTGCTGGAACTTGGCGTTACCGTCAAGGGTATCTTCGATCCGCCTTTCAGGCTCTAGGTTTGCCCATGACTGACCCTGGCTCGGTGATCGAATGGCTTCTCGACTCCGACCCATCGATCCGGTGGCAGGTGATGCGCGACCTGCTCGATGTCCCGGAGCCGGAGTGGATGGCGGAGCGGGCCAAAGTGGAGACCGAAGGCTGGGGAGCGAGACTCCTCTCTTACCAGGACGAGGACGGGCAATGGGCAGGTGGCGCCTTTCTCCCAAGCAATTTCGATCCCCGCGAGTGGTCGGAACGTGGTCAGCCGTGGACGGCCACGACCTTTTCGTTGACGCAGCTCCGGGAGTTTGGTCTCGATCCCGCGTCGGACCGGGCCAAGCGAACTGTCGAATTAATCGGCGCCAATTCCCGTTGGGATGAGGGCAGCCAGCCTTACTGGGAGGGCGAAGTCGAGGAGTGCATCAACGGCCGGACCGTTGCCGACGGCGCCTATTTCGGAGTTGACGTCTCGCCCATTGTCGACAGGCTTGTCAGTCAGCGCCTCGAGGACGGCGGCTGGAATTGTGAGAGGGTCAACGGCTCGGTCCGCTCGTCATTCGCCAGCACGATCAACGTGCTGGAAGGATTGCTGGAGTACGAGCGAGCCACCGGCGGCACGCCCGAATCCCAGGAGGCGCGCAAGTCGGGCGAGGAGTATCTTCTAAGGCGCAACCTCTTTCGCCGTTTTAGCTCGGGGGAGCCGGCCGACGCGCGATTTCTGTCCTTCCTGCATCCCAACCGTTGGCACTACGACGTTTTGCGCGCGCTCGACTATTTCCGTTTCTCCGCGATGCTTACCGGCGCCGATCCCGATCCACGACTAGGCGAGGCGGTCGAGCACGTCCGTTCCAGACGCTTGGAGGACGGCACCTGGCCTCTCGACTGGAGCCCTACAGGGCGGGTGTGGTTCGAGGTCGACGCAGGGCTGGGCAAGCCCTCTCGGTGGGTGACCCTCCGGGCGATGCGGGTGCTCAGATGGTGGGAGAGCTAGAGCGGTTTCAGGAAAAGTGCGATGCGGTCTCCGTCCGGAATTGTGTAAAAACAAAAAGTTGGGACGGTTCTGCGCTTCCAATAAAAAGCTGAAACACTTAGAGCCGGACGATTTCAGGTCGAATCGACCCTGAATGAATCGTCTCTCAATCAAAAAGTCAGTAGCGGGATGGCGCCTGAAAACCGCACACACTTTTCGGCATCCCGCTCTTGGGTCCGGCAAGGATTTTTGCGACTCTCATGAGGAACGGCAGATCGGGGAACACGATTTACTTGCAAGTATTCGGTGATTTTCAGTGACGGATTTCAGGAAAAATTTCCGCAGAAGCTGAAACTTTTCCCTTACTTCAAGCGGAACCAAATCTTTCCTGTTTCATTTCTCTTTCGAACCGGCACGGTGATGGATGCCGCAGAGAATAGGCGTCGATCCGAGCTACATCAGCCAATCTGAATGAAAGGTAGGTTCGAAATGACACGCATGTTTCTGACCACTGTTGCCGCAGGCGCCCTGTTTGCAACCGCTCTGGCACCCGCAGCGTTTTCACAGACCGCAACTCCGCCGCCCGCCGGTAACAATGAGCCGGCGCAGTCGACGCCCGCAACGCCGCCGGCCGCTCCAATGGCGCCTGACACCAACGCACAGGCTCCGGCCCCTGCTCCGTCCACCGAGACGGCAGAGGGGGGTGGCACCTATCTGACCGAGCAGGCACCGGATCAGATCAGCGCCAATACCTTCATCGGCCAGGGGGTTTACAACGCCAATAACGAGAGCATCGGTAGCATCAACGACCTGATCATGAAGAAGGAAGGCGGCATCGTTGCTGCCATAGTCGGCGTCGGTGGTTTCCTTGGTATCGGTGAGAAGAATGTCGCCGTTCCATTCGAAAAAATAACCGTTGCCCAGAACACTCAGGATGGCAGTGTCAAGCTGACGACCTCCGAAACGGCGGAATCCCTGAAGGCTGCGCCGGAATTCAAGACGCTGCAAATGCAGGCGTCTGAACGGGCTCCGGCTGCCGGCACAACGCCAACGGACTCCACCGCAACAGGATCGACGACCAACAAGTAACTTGGCAATGCAAAATACGAGTAATGAGGGATGGCGTTCTTCGGAACGCCCTCTTTTTTCAAGCTCGCTTCAGCTTTCACAGAAGCGTAAGGCCGTTTCCCACTTTTTCCCGGAATTGCTCAGAGCAAGGAACAGTATCTGAGTGCATCGTAAATCGCCGCGTGCACATTGCGGCTTGCGATCGCATCGCCTATGCGGATCAGATCGAAGCGCCCCTCAGGATTCCTTGACGGGAGGGGATCGTTGCGGGCAATGAGCGCGGCATAGTCGACGGCGCCAAGATTGCGTGAGAGCGGCTTCAATTCGAAATAGAGATCGGCATTGGCAGTCGTGCCATGTTCCGCCACGACCTGCGCCACACGCCGTTCGCAAGTCACGCTGTCAGCAAAATCCGAACCGAGAACGGCAACGAGACTGTTACCGTCGCGCCGGACGGATTTGAGCCGCGTGTTGATCGTGACCCGTACATTCTTCTCTGCGAAGGCTTTCGCATAAGGGACGTGGTTCATGCCGCCCATCTCCGGTGCGAAGAAGCGTTCCGGCGATACGACCTCCAGATCGACGCCGGCGTCGGCGATGACTTCCGCTGCCGACATGCCCTGGTGGCCGCCATTGTCATCAAATAGCAGAACCGGCCCGTCGGGCCTTACGGCGCCGGCAAGGATATCCCAGCTCGAGGTCACGAGATGCTCGCCACCTTCGAGCTCCGGCAATTGCGCAATACCACCTGTCGCCACCACGACCAGATCAGGATCGAAGGCGAGGACGTCGTCGCCGCCTGCAAAGACATCGTAGTGGATGGAGACGCCAAGGCGCTCGAGTTCCGCCAGTCGCCAGTCGACGACGCCGATCATCTCCTTGCGTCGCGGATTGCGGACGAGAAGATTGATCTGGCCCCCCGCCTTGCTTGTTGCCTCCAGAATGTCGACCGTGTGGCCGCGTTCAGCGAGCACGCGGGCAGCCTCCAATCCAGCCGGTCCGGCGCCGACCACGACCGCTTTCAGCGATCTTTCCGCCTTCGCGATCCTGTGCGGCATCTCGGTCTCCCGACCGGTCGCCGCATTGTGAATACAGAGCGCCTCGCCCCCCTCATATATCCGATCCAGACAGTAGGTGGCGCCGACGCAGGGACGGATGCGGGATTCCTCCCCCGCCATGATCTTGCTGACGATATGCGGATCGGCGATATGAGCGCGCGTCATGCCGACCATGTCGAGCTTACCTTCCGCAATGGCGTGACGCGCGGTCGCCACGTCGGCGATGCGCGCCGCATGGAAAACCGGAAATTTGGTCGCGGCCCGGACCTCGCCAGCAAAATCGAGATGCGGTGCGGAGGCCATGCCCTGGATGGGGATGACATTGTTCAAAGCCGCATCGTGGTCGATATGGCCGCGGATGATGTTCAGGAAGTCTATTTTTCCCGAAGCCGCCAGACGTCGCGCAATCTCCATTCCCTCCTCGCGAGAAAGCCCCTTCTGCCAGTCCTCGTCCGCCACCATGCGGATGCCGACGATGAAATCAGGGCCGACAGTCTTGCGGACCGCTTCTATGACCAGCATCGAGAAGCGCATGCGGTTCTCCAGCGAGCCTCCGAATGCATCGTCGCGATGGTTGGTGGCAGGCGACCAGAAACCATCCATCAGATGGCCGTATGCCTCCAACTCGATGCCGTCGAGACCGGCCGCCTGCATACGCTCGGCAGCGCTCGCATAATCGACGACAACGCGTTCGATATCCCAATCCTCAGCCTCCTTGGGAAAGGCGCGATGGGCGGGCTCGCGGATGGGCGAAGGCGCCAGGATCGGCAGCCAGTCGCCCCTGTTCCAGCCGGTGCGGCGGCCGAGATGAGTAAGCTGGATCATGACGGCAGTGCCGTATTCATGACAGTCGTCGACGAGCCTCTTCATCCACGGGACGATCTCGTCCCTGTAGGCGTGGAGATTGCCGAAGGCGGGCGGGGAATCGGGAGAAACCACCGCCGACCCCGCAGTCATGGTGAGCGCGATGCCGCCCTTTGCCTTTTCGAGATGGTAGAGCCGATAGCGATCGGTCGGCATGCCCTCCTCGGAATAGGCGGGCTCGTGTGCCGTCGACATGATGCGGTTCTTCAGCGTCAGGTGCTTCAGCTGAAAGGGCTGCAGCAGGGGATCTCTGGATGTGGCCATGAACTGTTCGCCTCTTATCGCCGCCAGGCTCGGCAACGCTTGTTTCGTCGCACTAAAGCCCGTCGTGTAAAGAGAGGTTCACGCGACGGGTTTTCGACTATTGTTTTCATGCATGTCGTTGCCGCAAAACCGCTGCACACTTTTGCGCGACATGCGTTGACATCATCGCTCGCTATCAGACGGATTGCGATATCCAGAGGCGGCGTGAACTGGCCGTCATGCGTCTTTTCGGAGTGCGTCGAAGTCGAAAATCAGGCGCTGGCGCGGTCGCTCGGACCGAAATCATAGTAATTCTCGTGCAAGTAGCGCAAGGTGGCAATGCTGTCGGCGGGCTTGCCGTAGTAGTAGCCCTGCCCCATGCCGCAACCCAGCGCCCTGAGCTTCACCGCTTCGGCATAATCCTCGATGCCTTCGGCAACCACTTCGAGATCGAGGCCATCGCACATGGACAGAATAGCCTTGATGATATGTTCGGAGGCACGGTCCGAATTGATCCTGGAGACGAAGGCCCGGTCGATCTTGACCTTGTCGAAAATGAAGTCGCGCAGACGGCCAAGGCTCGACTGACCGGTGCCGAAGTCATCCAGCGAGATGCGCACGCCCGCATGCCTCAGATCGGTCAGGATGCGGTGGGCCGTGTCGGCTGAACTCATGACGGCCGTTTCGGTGATTTCCAGCTCCAGGCGGTGCGGATCGAGCCCGACGCGGCCAAGGATGGAGAGAATGCTGTTGCTTGTGCCGGGATCCATGAGCTGGGCGGACGAGAGATTGAAGGAGAGGAACAGCTCCCGGGGCCAGGAAAGTGCCGCCTCGGCTGCCTTTCTCAGGAGCGTTTCGGACAGCGCGTCGATAAAGCCGCGTTCTTCGGCAAGCGGGACAAAGACGGCCGGCGAGACGAACCCCAGATCCGGATCGTTCCACCGCGCCAGCGCTTCGAAACCGACCACAAGATTGTTGGCAAGCGAGACGATCGGCTGAAAATGGACGTCGATCGCATCCGAGATGATGGCGTTGCGCAGAGCCTGTTCAAGTTGCGTCGTGCGCCTCATCTCCTGAGCGATTTCCTGGGAATAGACGGTTATCTGGCCGCGGCCGCGGCGCTTCGAACGGTAGAGTGCGGTTTCCGCGCTCTTCAGCAGATCCTCGAACTCGTCACCGGCAAAGGGGTAGGTCGCAAAACCAAAGGAGGCTGAGAGGCGAACGTTACGGTCACCGAGGTCATAGGGCGCCGACAGCACTTCGCGGATCATCTGACCGAACTTTTCGGCTCCCGCCCGCTCGAAGACAAGCGGCAGCACGAAGGCGAACTCGTCACCATCGTGACGGGTAACAATCGCGCCATCCGGTATGCAGGCCTTCAGGCGATGAGCAACCTGACAGAGGATCTCATCACCGGCTGCCGAGCCGAAAAGATCGTTGATGGGTTTGAATGAATCGAGATTGGCGATACCGATGGTAAAGGGCGCGGGATCATTGGCGCGCTCGGCCGACAGAAGGCGCACCTTGTCACGCATGCGATAACGATTGCCCAACCCGGTGAGCGGATCGGTATAGGCCATCGCCTGCAATTCATTCTGACTGACTGGTGCGATCTGTATTTCCGCCGATCTCATCACTCATGCCCAAGAATTTCCTCCACCTTGGCAAAGAATGGGCGTCAATCCTTAATAAATCGATAGCAGTAACAAGCGGGAGAGCAGGCATTACGTCCCGAAATCTGGGGAGTTGACGCTCATTTCTCCTCAGATGCGCGCCTGCGTCAGGCCATTCTGCATGTGCTTTTGAAAAACGGCCTGGAGGATATCGGGGCTAACGGGTTTCATGATCACATCATCCATCCCCGCTTTCACGCACTCGCTGCGATCCCTTTCGAAAGCCTGCGTGAGGACACCGATGATTGGTGTCGGAGCGTCGCTGCCGCCTGCTTCCATCTGGCGGATGAGACGGGCCGCCTCGAAACCGTTGAAGCCCGGCAGGGAAATATCCATCAGTACGACCTGGGGCCGGTATTCGTTCCAGAGCCTTACCGCCTCATCACCGCTCGATGCGATCATGTACCGATAACCCAGACCTTCGAGGATCTGGGAAAAGACGATCTGATTGATATCATTGTCTTCGGCCACGAGTACCTGCAGCCCGCCCGTCTCGGTTCCCGTCGTAATCTCCCAATCGCTGCCGGCTGAGCCGGCCCCGGCGACTATGGCCTCGCGGCTGGTGCGATTGAAGTGGCGAGCGATGAGGAAAGTCAGCTCATTGCTGAACTGGAAACTGTCGAGAACCAGCGTCGGCACGCCCTGGCGCTCGCCGAGTTCGAGGCACCGCATGCCCATCTGATTGTCAATGATGATGAGATCGAGCTCCAGACCTGCGGAGGAGGCGATCTCCAGGAAGGCCTCCTGTTCGCTTTCGCCGCGAACCGCGCAGGCTTCGAAGCCGTATTTTCCGAGCGTCCGCAGCGCGGACGATTCTGCGACCGGATCAGCGGTAACTACCAGAATTTTCCGGCCGGAAAAATTTTCCGGCACGAAGGCCTCCATAGCGGCCGGACCACGCGCCACCCTGCCCGTTGCATGCACCGGAACATAAGCGCGCCTGTAGGACTGACGGCTTGACACCGTCACCGATGAGGCGAGGCCGAATTCCTCGACGTCGCCGCTGTCTTGCGGCAACTCCTGCATCGTGGTCACCAGGAAATAGCGCCCGGGCTTGCCGATGCGATGCTTTCGGCTGATCGTATCGCGCTCTATGCCGTCGCGGGAAATCTGGCGCTGCTGCGAAATTGACATTTCGCCGGTTTCCAGCACATGGCGATCGCTCTCCTCGAAGCGCGTTGCCATTTCGCGCGAAAAGATATCACCGCTCTTTCGCCCGAGCACCTCGTCGGCGCTCGTCTGGAACTTGTCGCAAAAGGCCTTGTTCACCGCCACATAGTTCAGATTCCGGTCCTTGACGAAGAGCGGAAACGGCAGATTGTCGAGGATATCCTCGGTCAGTTGCACGCGCTCGAGGTCGGCACGCCATTGCTCCTCGCGCTTCCTCGCTTCCGAAATATCGGAAATGATGGAGACGCCGTAACCGGCCGGCAGACGACGCTTCACCAAGCGAACCCAGCGCTCTGTGCCATGGCGCTCGACCGCTTCATAGCGTTCGCGCCAGTGCGAGGCGATCTTCTGGGAGATCCAGTCGTCGCGCGTGATCGATGCTTCCGATTTGGCGGATTGCTGACGGATACCGGTGTCGAAGACGGCGCCGAGGTAATCGCGCAGGCGCGTGCCCGTTTTCAGAAATTGTTGCGGGATGGGAAAGAAATTCAGCAGATTCCGACTGGCATAGATGACAAGGTCATTCTTGTCGTAGATGAGAAAAGCGGTAGTCAGACCGTCGCACACGGCGTCGAACAGCGCCGTCTGAAGATCGGCGTCGGCTGGCACGCTGTCATTCCATGAATCTGCCGCCTTTTCAGAGCCCGCAGTCATCTGCAAGAATCCCACATATTTTTCGATATCGACGTGCGAATGGTACAGTGGCAAAACTGCCAGTTTAGTATTAAGGCGGAATTAATATGCGGATCCCCCGTTTTGGGGAATGCTACAGCGCCGCGCGTCTTACAAGACGCACAAAGGTCGCTGTAACCTTTGAACTGCTACATGACCATATCTCCCCTTCCCTTGAGCTCGCGAATCCTCGAAAATGGTTCCATGGCGATAAAACAGCTCCCCGAAACCCTGATCAATCAGATTGCCGCCGGCGAAGTGATCGAGAGGCCGGCAAGTGCCGCCAAGGAACTGATCGAGAACGCGCTCGACGCGGGCGCAACACGAATCGAGATCGCGACAGCCGGGGGCGGCAAGGGCCTGTTGAGGGTCAGCGACAATGGTTCCGGTATGGACGTTGCCAATCTGGAATTGGCAGTGCGCCGGCATTGCACCTCAAAGATTTCCGACCGGCTGGACGATATCCGTACCCTCGGCTTCCGCGGCGAAGCGCTTCCGTCGATCGGATCGGTGGCGCGGCTGACAATTGCGAGCCGCAGAATGGAAAGCACGGAGGGCGCCGAAATTGCGGTTGCCGGCGGCAGGATCGTGCACCTGCGTCCCGCTGCCGCCAATCCCGGCACCATCGTCGAAGTCCGGGACCTGTTTTTCGCGACGCCGGCGCGGCTGAAGTTCCTGAAAAGCGAGAAGGCCGAGGCGGCGGCGATCACTGAGGTCGTCAAGCGCATGGCGATCGCCTTCCCGCGTGTACGTTTCGTGCTTTCCGGCACCGATCGTTCGGAGCTCGAATTTCCCGCCACCGGTGATGATCACCTGGCGCGTATGGCGCAGGTCCTCGGCAGGGAATTTCGCGACAACGCCATTGTGCTCGACGCGGTGCGCGAGGATGTCGGCCTCACCGGTTTTGCAGGCGTTCCCACCTTCAATCGCGGCAATTCCGCCCATCAATATGCCTTCGTCAATGGTCGTCCGGTCCAGGACAAGCTCATCCTATCCGCGATTCGCGGCGCCTATGCCGAGACTATCCCTGCTGGCCGCTATCCCGTCGCCGTTCTGTCGATCACGCTCGATCCTGCCCTTGTCGACGTCAATGTGCATCCGGCGAAGTCCGATGTGCGCTTCCGGGATCCCGGGCTCGTCCGGGGATTGATCGTCGGCGCTATCCGTGAAGCGCTCGCCCGCGAGGGTGATCGGGCGGCAACGACCGGCGCGAGCGGCATGCTGAGGTCGTTCCGACCCGGGTTCCAACCGAACGGCAGGCAACAGGCATCCGGTGGCTGGGCAGCGGAAACCTCGCCCTACCGGCCGTATCGCACAGAACAGGCTGCAAGCTCCTTTCAAGAACGAACGCAGGCGTCCTTCGACGGTCTTGCGGTCCCGACGGCTCGTGCCGATGTTGGCGTAATCGCGGAAGATCCGTCGACGCCGGCTATCCCGTCCCGCTTTCCGCTTGGAGCGGCGCGGGCGCAACTGCACGAAAACTATATTGTTGCGCAGACCGAGGACGGGCTCGTCATCGTCGACCAACACGCGGCGCATGAACGCCTTGTTTTCGAAGCGATGCGCAAAGCGCTTCATTCCAAACGCCTTCCCTCGCAGGTTCTCCTCATTCCGGAAATCATCGATCTGCCGGAAGAGGATTGCGACCGGCTGGTCGTGCACGCGGCCGAACTTTCCGAATTCGGCCTTGTCATCGAACGCTTCGGACCTGGAGCGATTGCCGTCAGGGAAACGCCCGCCATGCTCGGAGAGGTGGACGCGCAGGGCCTCATCCGTCAGCTCGCCGACGAAATCGCCGAATGGGACACGGCTTCCGGACTTTCAATGAAACTGGAACATGTCGCCGCCACAATGGCTTGTCACGGTTCGGTCAGATCAGGACGCAGATTGAAGCCGGAAGAGATGAACGGGCTGCTGCGGCAGATGGAGGTGACCCCCGGCTCGGGACAGTGCAATCACGGGCGGCCAACCTATATCGAGCTGAAGCTCGCAGATATCGAGCGGCTGTTCGGACGAAGCTGAAAATGCTGGTAATCAGTGGCTGGCGAGAGTATTGCAAACACATGACAAACGCTGGGGGCGTCAAGGCATGAATCTTTTCGAAGGACACGGAAACCGCGAAGCGAAAATCCGCTTTCTCGACGGCGATTTCCAGATCCTCACGCCCGGTTCCTATGTTGTTTGCGCCGTGACCGGCAAGCACATTCCGCTCGACGAACTGCGCTATTGGAGCGTCGCCCGCCAGGAACCCTATGCCGATGTCGTCTCTTCGATGGAAGCCGACAGACGCGCCGGCGTGCTGCCGATACAAAAGGACCGGGAATAAAGCGGTTCAGCTTTTCATAGAAGCCGACTTTTCTTTCAGCCGTCTCTCCCGGCAGGCGTTGATCGCCCGTTCTATGATAAGCCCGGTAGCAAGACGATCATCGAAGGTCATCTCAACCTCTATGACTCGGCAACGTGCTGCCAGCTCAGCCGCGCGGCCATGATGGCCTGAAAGCCGCACGAAATCCTTCGCGGTCGTGACGATCTCCAGTCCATGCCGATCGGCCACCGTCAGGATTTCCTCGATCTCGTCGTCAGTCAGATGCTGGTGATCGCCGAAAGGCCGCCTCGCGATGATGTTCGCCCCGAGAAAATCCACAGTGCGGAAGAACTTGTCCGGATCCGCGATGCCGGCAAAGGCGAGCACATTCTTCCCCTCCAGATCCTCCTGGCCCTGAGGCTTGAGCGAAGCGGCGAAAAAGGGAATCCCGGCGCGGGCTGCCATGCGCACGATCCGGTCGGCCGCGTTGCCGTGGCCCACCTTCAGCAGACCGGACGCATGGCGAAGCTGCTGACGAAGAGGCGCGCGTATTGGACCTCCAGGCACGAGATGGCCGTTGCCAACGCCACGCATGGTGTCGATGACCACGAGCGCGTAGTCGATGGCGAGCCGGGCGCTCTGGAAACCATCATCCATGATGATGAGATTGGCGCCTTCGGCCACGAGCCGCTTGGCGCCTTCCGCCCGCTTGCGCGAGATTACTGTCAGGGCTTCACGGGCAAGCAGGAGGGGTTCGTCACCGACGGCGGCGGCGTGATGATGTGTCGGGTCGACAACGGTCGTCGTGTCCAGCGATCCGCCGTAACCCCGGCTCAGAAAACCCGGCTTCAGCCCTTTCGCGCGCGCAGCACGGGCCAGCGTCAGTGCCGTCGGCGTCTTGCCGGCACCGCCGACGGTAAAGTTGCCGACACAGATGACCGGCACGGGGACGGAAGTCCGCTTCGCATGTGCCATGCGGTGGCCGGCGACGCGGCCATAGAGAAAGGAAATGGGCGACAGGACCCACGCGCGCCAATCGGGCTTCGTCCACCAGAAAGGCGGTGCTTCAGATATCATCGTGCTTTCCCGCCCCCGCCCGCGCCGTCTCAATGACACAGGTCAAAGCCTTCAAATATTCGACTGGACTGAAACAAAAGGCAGATCACCGAAAAAAGCAAGTCTTGTAAGTCGGACAGGGCAAGTCAGACAGGATGGAACTCCGACAACACCCCTTCAAGCTCCGTAATCGAATTGAGGCAATAATCCGAAGCTCCCGCCAGAGATTCACGCGATCCCGTCCCCGTCAGCACCGCGATCTTCAGTCCGGCGCCGGCATTCCTGCCCATATGGAGATCGTGATTGTTGTCGCCGACGACAGCCACCTGCGACGGTGTCAGGCCGGTTGCCGCACAGAAGCCGAAAACCATGCCGGGATCCGGCTTCGTCCCCAGTCCGCTGTCATAGCCGGCGATATAGTCCACATATTCGGCAAAGCCGAAGCGTTCTGCCGTTTGGCGGATGGAACGCTCGTTGTCACTGGAGGCCACACCGAGCTTGTAGCCTTTGGCATGAAGACGCTGAAAATACGATGCGAGATCGGTCACCGGTACGGAGAACTGGGCGGCATCGGCAAAAAGCGTATCCAGTCGGCTCGTCAGCTCATCGACATCCATGCGAGAGCCGGCGGCAACCAGACCTTCCGATATCTGCCGGGTGTTGCCGGCCGCCAGCAGGCTGTCCGGAACAATATAACCGGTTTCGGGGTTCATGCCGCACGCCAGAAGCAGACCGTCGGCGAGCGCGCAGTCTCCGCCGGCCGCGATGCGCGCAAGCTCGCGGTTCACCGGCAGCCAGCTCGCGTCGTAGTCGAGAAGCGTGCCGTCCTTGTCGAACAGGATGCCCGCAATAGCCCCGCGCCGCCCGAAAGTCATCGCCCTTCCCTCAGCCCCGTGCGACCGTTTTTGGAAGCAATCGGGCTTTGACTGTCAATGGATTGATGTAGGGCTCCAGGCCTTTGAGCGTTGCCGTCAATGCGCCGCGCATTTCGTTGACTGTTGCGATCCCGGCATCGATCATCGACCGCCGGGCCGAGTCATTGGTCAGGAGATAGTGCACGCCCTTGGCAAGCATTTCGACATCGCGCACCATGCGGGCGCTACCGCTGCGTGCAAGCTTCTGATAGGCCTCCCGGAAATTCTGTACGCGACCCCCCGACAGGATTGCGCAACCGAGCATCGCCGGTTCCATGGGATTCTGGCCGCCTTCGGCAAAAAGCGAGCGTCCGACGAAGGCGATCTCGGTCATGCGCAGGTAAAGGCCCATTTCACCGATCGTGTCTCCGAGGAAAATATCGACATCGGGAGCCAAGACGTCGTCGCGCGTGCGGCGAGCCACCTTCAAACCCTGCTTGACCAGCATTTCCTCGATCTCATCCGCACGTTCCGGATGGCGAGGCACGATGATTGTCAGTTGTCCGTTGCGTTCCCGGAGGGTGCGATGAACGATGGCGGCGGCACTCTCCTCACCCTCGAATGTGGAAATCGCCGCCCACGTCTTTCGGCTGCCGATCTGTTTCATGTAGCGCGCCAGGACCGACGCATCATAAGGGGGAGCTTCCCGATCCACCTTGAGGTTGCCCGAGGTGATGACTTGAATTGCACCGAGATCGCGGAAGCGTTCCGCATCAAGATCGGACTGAGCGATAACGAGGGCAAGATTTTCAAAGAGCGCCTCCGCAATCGTCGGGCGGCGCTGCCAACGCGCGAAGGACCGGTCGGAAAGGCGTGCATTCACTAGGATCTGCGGAATATGCCTGCGGCCAAGCTCCATGATCGTCATGGGCCAGATTTCGGATTCGGCGATGATAGCGCAATCAGGCTGCCAATAATCGAGGAAGCGCCCCACGGCCGGTTTCAGGTCGATCGGCACATATTGATGGATCGCCTCGTCGCCGAGACGGTCGCTGGCGAGCTTGGCCGACGTGATGGTCCCCGTCGTCAGGATGACATGGATGTCGCGGCGGCGAATTTCCTTGATCAATGGCGCAACGGCGAGCGTCTCGCCGACGCTCGCCGCATGAAGCCACACAAGCGGACCCTGAGGCCGGTTGGCGCTGGCATAGCCGAAGCGTTCAAGACGACGCGCACGGTCTTCTTTGCCCTTGGCCGCCCGGTAGGTGAGATAGGCGCCCACAAGCGGGGTCGCCATCATGCCCGCGAGGCGATAGGTCGATAGCGCGACACGCGCCATACGGCCGCTCATACGAAACGCCTCCGGTCGATCCTGATCATCATCTGAATCTTTTCCCAATATCCTGCGGCCGGAACGACCGATTATCTATTTTCGGAATGCGTCAAAAATACCGTCAAGAGCGGCATCCATGCACGGCATCGACCGGCGAAACCGGCGCTCCCACAAGATACAACCGGTTGCGGGTCAGCTTTGGATCGCGGATTTATCCTGAGGATCGAGCAGACGATGCATATGCACGATGAAGTAGCGCATGTGCGCGTTATCGACGGTCTGTTGCGCCTTGCCTTTCCAGGCTGTCAGCGCCGTCGCATAGTCGGGGAATATTCCGACGATATCGAGGTCTTTCAGATCCCGAAACTGAACGTCATCAAGACTTGTCAGTTCGCCACCGAACACAAGATGCAAGAGCTGCTTTTTGCCGCCGGATTCCGTCATGATCTTTCTTTCTTCTTTTTTTCTCCCCCTCCTCTCATCTGAGGGATTTTGACCCAAAGGTCAACCGCCTCGGCCACTCCTCAACTGGTCAAGGATGTGGGGCAGTCGGAGAGCGCCTGCGCCACAGAGATCTCCATGACTGACCTCCGGCCGATTGTAAGTCACGCTCTCGCCGTCGAGGCCTGTGAGACGACCGCCGGCGCGTTCGAGAATGAGATCGGCTGCTGCCAAATCCCAATCATGGGAGTTGTGTTTGACCAGCGTCGCCTCCAGCCTTCCATCGGCCACCATGGCAAGCCTGTAGGCGAGCGATGGCACATGCTTGACACGCTCGACCGTCTTGCGAAAGGCCGGCGAAAAGCCCGTCAGCATATCCTCGGGAGCGGCCAAACGGGCAATCTCCCCCTCCGAATAGGTCGACACCGAAATCCGGCTATTGTTCTTCAGCGCGGCACTGCCCTTCGCAGCGGCAAAGAGTTCGTCGAGCGCCGGAGCGTAGAGTACGCCTGCGACCGGTCGGCCGCCATGGACCACGGCAACACTCACGCACCAGGTTTCCTGCCCTGCCAGAAAGGCGCGCGTCCCGTCGATCGGATCGATGACGAAAACTGTACGTCGTGACAGGCGGTCGGCATCGTCATCGGTTTCCTCCGACAGCCAGCCATAATCCGGCCGCGCCGGACGCAGCAAGGTTTCCAGCATTTCATTGGCGGCAAAATCCGCGGCGCTGACAGGAGAGCGGCCTTCGTTCTTCCACCATACCTCGGGCGACTGGCAGAAATATCCGAGAGCGAGGCGGCCCGCCTGCCGCGCGGCATCGGCAATCAACGCAAGATCGCCCTGCCAATCGGCACTTTCCAGATCGCTCATCGAATAATTTCCATTTCGCGTCAGCGTCCGGCGAGCGTCATGCCTTCGATGGCCAGCGTCGGAGCAGCCGTACCATATTTGCGGTCGATATCGTTGGCCGGCGTCACGCGCATGAACATGTCCTTGAGGTTGGAGGCAATCGTGACCTCCGAAACAGGGAAAGTCAGTTCGCCATTCTCGATCCAGAAGCCGGTGGCGCCGCGGCTGTATTCGCCGGTGATCATGTTGACGCCCTGGCCGATCAACTCGGTCACGTAAAAGCCGTTGCCGACGCTGCGGATCAGATCCTCGGGCGATACGTCCCCGGGCTCGAGCGCAAGGTTCGTCGACGAGGGTGTCACGGACGTGCCGCCGCGCACGCCGCGACCATTGGTCTGCAGGCCGATTTCGCGGGCGGTGGAGGTGGAAAGAAACCAATGCTTGAGTACGCCGTCCTCGATCATCACCAGGCGCTTGCCGGAAACACCCTCGCCATCGAACGGCCGCGACGAAGGGCCGCGCACAATCAGTGGATCATCGGTGACGGAAAGTCCGGGCTTCAGGACCTGCTGGCCCATCTTGTCGCGCAGGAAACTGGTCTTGCGGGCGACGGAGGCGCCGTTGATGGCGCCTGCGATATGGCCGACAAAACCGCGTGCGACGCGCGGATCGAAGATGACGGTGATGTCCTTGCCGGTTCCCACCTGCCGTGGGTCCAATCGCTTGACCGCTCTCTCGCCAGCGCTCCTGCCAATGTCCTCCGACGCATCGAGATCGGCGAAATAAAGGCGGCTGTCGAAATCATAGTCGCGCTCCATCCCGGTGCCTTCGCCGGCGATGACGCTGACCGAACGGCCAAAGCGCGATCCCATGTAGCTGCCCTCGAAACCATGCGACGTCACGAGCACCATTCCGCCCATTCCAGCCGAGGCGCCGGCACCGGAGGAATTCGTCACACCGGGGACGGCAAGTGCAGCAGCTTCGGCGGCGAGAGCGGCCTCGCGCAAAGCATCGGTGGAAACCTCAGTCGGATCGAAGAGCTCGAGATCGGGATAGGACCGCGCGAGATCCGCCTCGTCGGCGAGGCAGGCGAAGGGGTCCTCCGGCGAGACCTTCGCCATGGCGACGGCTCGTTCAGCGAGAACCTTCAGGTCGAAGCCCGGATTGGCCGAAATGCTCGCCACGCGCTTGCCGATGAAGACACGTAACGAGAAATCATCGCTTTCGGCGGATTCGGTGCCTTCTACCTTGCCAAGGCGGACGCTCACGGAATGGGCGCGGGAGCGCACTACGACCGCATCAGCGGCATCGGCGCCCGCCTGGCGGGCAAGGTCGATCAGTTGGCCGGCACGGGAAAGAAGAGTCGCGGAATCGATTTCAGAGGACATGATTTGGCCTTTCCTTCGCGTTCCATTTATTGTGCACTACCGAAAGCATCAAGGGCGGCATTGCCGATTCTTGTGCAAGTGCCCTCCGCGACGCCGCCCTCCACGGAAAGAACATCGGTCATGTCAGTGCCAAATACGCTTTTCTCGGAAACGCTCCTGCTGCTTGGAGGCGCTGTCGTCGCAGCACCGATCTTCAAGAAGCTCGGGCTTTCCACCGTACTTGGTTATCTGGCCGCCGGCATGGTGATCGGCCCGATCCTGCACGGCATTACCGACGGTGAACAGGTCCTGGGTGTCGCCGAGCTCGGCGTCGTCTTCCTTCTTTTCATAATCGGACTCGAACTCAAGCCGACGCGCCTGTGGCAGATGCGCCGCGACATCTTCGGCCTGGGCACGGCGCAGGTGGTAATCACCGGCCTGGCGCTGAGCGCCATCGCCTATCTTTCGGGCGTCGTCGGATGGCGCGGTGCAATCGTGGCCGGTTTCGGGCTTGCGCTTTCCTCGACCGCCTTCGCCATGCAAATCCTCGACGACGAAGGCGATGTCAATACGCGCTATGGGCAACGCGCCTTCTCGATGCTGCTTTTCCAGGATCTGGCGATCGTACCATTGCTGGCGCTCGTCACGATCCTCGACGGCGGCGCGGAGGACTCCTCTCCGCTGCTCGGCTTTTCGATTGCCGTGGGCGCTGTCGCCGCCATGATCTTCGCCGGGCGCTACCTGCTGACGCCGCTTTTTCAGGTCATCGCACGAACGGGTGCTCGCGAGGCGATGATCGCGGCTGCGCTCTTCGTGGTGCTGGGATCGGCGACATTGATGCAGATGGCGGGGCTGTCGATGGCAATGGGTGCCTTCCTTTCGGGCATCATGCTGGCGGAATCCTCCTACCGGCACGAGTTGGAAGCCGATATCGAGCCTTTCCGCGGCGTGCTTCTGGCCATTTTCTTCATGGCCGTCGGACTTTCGCTGGAGCTTCAGGTCCTGCTCGACAACGTTCTGTTCATCCTCCTCGCCGTGCCCGTCGTGATGCTGGTGAAGGCCTTGATCATCTATTGCCTCTGCCGCGTGTCGGGATCGACGCACAATGAGTCGGTCCGCATCGCGTTTCTGCTGCCTCAGGGCGGCGAATTCGGCTTCGTGCTCTTTACGACCGCGGGCGCCACGGGGCTGATGTCGAACAGCACCGCTTCGCTGCTGGTGGCCGTCGTAACGCTGTCGATGGCGCTGACGCCGATCGGCACGGCACTTTCCAAGCGCCTCCTCGACGGTGAACAGCACGAAGAGCTCGATGAGGATTTCGAGGGTGCGGGGGCGGACGTGCTGATGGTCGGCTTCTCCCGTTTCGGGCAGATCGCCGCGCAGATCCTGCTTGCGGGCGGTCGCGACGTCACCGTCATCGAATTTTCCGCGGACCGCATCCGCCAGGCGTCGTCCTTCGGCTTCCGGATCTATTTCGGCGATGGCACGCGCAAGGACGTGCTGCGTTCGGCAGGCATCGAACGCGCCAAGATCGTCGCCGTCTGCACGCAGAAGCGGGAGACGACGGACAAGGTCATCGATCTGGTGCAGGCCGAATATCCGCACGCCCGCATCTTTGCCCGCTCCTACGACCGTATCCACTCCATCGCTCTCAGAAACCGCGGCGTCGATTACGAATTGCGCGAAACGCTTGAGTCCGGTCTGTTGTTCGGACGCCGAACACTGGAGGCCCTCGGCGTCAGCGAGCCCGATGCCTATGCGATCGGCGACGACATCCGCAAGCGTGACGAACAGCGGCTCGTGCTGCAGGTAGCCGAGGGGCCGCAGGCCGGTAGCGACATGCTCTATTCTCGACCGGTCAAGCCAGAGCCGCTCATCAAGCCGAAAAGGGTGGCAGAGAGCTTCGACGACGAACTTTCCGCGGCAAACTCCTCGGAGGCTGCGGCCGACGCCTGAAGTTCAGCCCCTCAGTTCCAATTCACGATCGAGCGCATACTTCAGGTCATCCTTGACGGCTTCCGACATGGCGAGGATCTCCTTGGCCTTCAGGAAATCCATGACGCCCGTTCGCCCGAGTGTCGGGCGCAGGAAGATGTGCGGCGCGCTGATCCGCAGCTTCAGCGAGATGCTCGCCTGCATCAGCAACTGACCCGCTCCAAAGATACTCTCCATCCGGTTCGGGATGTGAACACCATCGCCCTCCGGGCCGCCGACAGCATCGACAGCTATGACGATATCGGCAGCGTCCAGGAGGTGCTCATAGGGCACCGGATTGATGATGCCGCCATCGATCATGACATTGTCGTCCACTCGGACAGGCATGAAGACGGCCGGCATGGCAGCCGAAGCGGCGAGCGCATGGTAGAGATCGCCCGTTTCCAGGACGACTTCCGACTGGTGATAATAATCGGTCGCAATCACCTTCAATGGAATGCGAAGGCCGGCAAATTCCTCTGGAACTTCGAATGGCATGAACGCCTTGAGGATACGCTCCAGATTGAATTGACCGATCCGAATGCCGCTCATGACATCGCGCATGGTGGCAGGTCTAAGGCTCCAGAGCCTATTGGCGACGGCACCCTTGTTGCCGACGGTTGCGAGCGCATGATCGCGAATTTCCGCGCCCGTCATTCCGGCCGCCATTCCTGCGCCGATGATGGCACCTATGGACGAGCCGGCGATTGCGACCGGCCGGATGCCAAGTTCATCCAAGGCTTCTATGACATGAATATGCGCGAGGCCCCGCGCGCCGCCGCAGCCGAAGGCGACGGCAACCGAGGGTTGGTTCGTTTTTGCCGCCGGTACATTGTCGCTGGCGGTATCAAGGCCTTTCAGCATGACGCTTCTCCGGTCGCGGCGTTTCACGCTCCGGGTTCATAACTAAAGAAATGCATTCTGCTGTCGCCGAAGGTCCTGCTCTCCCGAAACACGAAAGGAGCAGGCACTTCGACCTGAACATCCGCCCGCTCCTCGAGGATCGCAAGTGCACCAGGCACGAGCCATCCGCCAGCAGCGGCAGCAGCGAAAGCCTTCTCGCCGAGACCCTTGCCATAGGGCGGATCGGCGAAAAGAATGTCAAAGGGTTCCAGATTGGCGACGCTGCCGAGATCAGTGGCATCCCGCCGCAGAATACGCGTGCGGCCGTGGAGACCAAGGGCATCGATATTCTCCCACAGGAGCCCGCGTCCTTCGACGCTGTTTTCCACGAAGAGTGCATGACGGCAGCCGCGCGATACCGCCTCCAGGCCGACCGCGCCGGTACCTGCAAAAAGATCGATAATCCGGGTGCCCTCAATGGCGTCCGGATAGGCATGGCTCAGAATATTGAACAGGCTCTCACGCGTGCGATCGGCCGTCGGCCGGATCTCATTCGATTTGGGCACGGCGAGCGGCCGCCCGCGAAATTCACCGCCGACGATCCGCACCGCGTGTCATTCCTTTGCCTTTCGCTCCACCGCGCGACGGCCCGCCCGCGGGCCTGCCGCCTTCCGGACGGTCGCCTTTCGGTTTGCCCGAAAAGCTCTTCGCGCCAAATTTCTTCGCTCCGGCGGATCTTTCGCCGGAGGGCTTGCCGGCCGGCTTAGCCCCGAACGGCTTGTCGCCGCGAGGTCTTTCCGAGCGGCCCTCCCCCTCAAACGATTTGGCGCGCGGACGCTCATCCCCTTCGGCGCGTGGCCGACGCTCGCCGCGAGGCTTGCCTGCAAACGGCCTGTCCTCGCGCGTCTTGTCTGCGAAGGCGCGCTCACCACGGGGCGGCCGCTCGCCGAATGAACGCGGACGCTCGTCGCCTTCGCGTCGCGGCTTGCGTTCGCCCCGGGGCTTATCACCAAAAGGCTTGTTGCCAAAAGATCTGTCGCCGCGGGCCGGGCGGTCACCGAAAGATCGCTTGCGCTCGAAATCGCCGTCTTCATCCTTCGGTTTGCGGCTGATCTCGCTCGAACGGATCCATTCGCCGTCATCCCCGCTGACGCGATTGACCTGGACGCTGCGCACCGAACTCTGGCGCTCGAATCCGCCGCGCTGCGGCCGATCCTCCTCGCCGCGGCGGACCGCAGTCCTGACATTCTTGGCAGCCTTCTTCGCGGCCTTTTCACCGAGCGGCCGAGCGCCGGGCGCCATCCAGACGTTGGCACTGCGGCGCTGCCCGAGCGGCGTGCGCTTCGGCCGGTCCTTATCGCTGCGACCACCGTCCTTGCGTTCGTCGCGTCGCGTATCGAGACGGCTCAATGCACGCTCGCGCTTGTCCGCAGGCTTCTCGCGACGGGGGCGCTGGTCTTTTTCGTTCTGCACGGTTTCGGCGTCGCCGCTCTCATCTGCCTTGATCGCAGGTGCGTTGTAGATCGGCGCATCAAAATTCGCCTTGGCATCCTCGATCAAGCGCGGGCCGAGCTGGTCGCGCAGCGTGCGACCGCGCACTTCGATCGCATGGGCCTCGGGAAGTTCGCCCAGCTGAAACGGACCATAGGAAACGCGGATCAGCCGGTTGACCTCGAGACCAAGGGCGCCGAGAACATTCTTGATTTCGCGGTTCTTGCCTTCGCGCAGCGCCATGGTGATCCAGACATTGGAGCCCTGGGTACGGTCGAGCGTCGCCTCGATCGAGCCGTAAAGCACACCGTCGACGGCGATACCGTCCTTCAGCCGGTCGAGGGCAGCCTGATCGATCTCGCCATGGGCACGGACGCGGTAACGGCGCAACCAGCCGGTCGCGGGCAGCTCGAGTGCGCGGGCGAGGCCGCCGTCATTGGTCAGCAGCAGAAGGCCTTCGGTGTTGATGTCGAGACGGCCAACCGAAACGACCCGCGGCAGGTCCTCCGGCAAATTGTCGAACACCGTCGGACGGCCTTCGGGGTCGGAATTCGTGGTCACCAGTCCGGCAGGCTTGTGATAGAGCCAGAGCCGCGTGCGCTCGATGCCGCGTATCGGAACATCGTCGACCTCGATCTTGTCGGAAAGCGTGACGTTGACGACCGGCGTGTCGAGGACGACGCCGTTCAGCTTCACGCGTCCTTCCATGATCATGCGCTCGATATCGCGGCGCGATGCTACACCGGCGCGCGCCATCACTTTGGAGATGCGTTCGGCCTTCTGCGGGCCTTCCGTCTCGGCTGCCGCGATCTCGGCGGCTGCGGCCTTTGCGGACTTTCCGCCTTCGCGCCTGGGGCCGGAATTCGACCCCTTGTCGCGAGCCGGCGGCTTGGAACCCGGGCGTTTGGGCTTGTCTTTGAATGTCATTTGTTGTTTGCCTGCCTTTTGGCCTGTCCTATCAGGTCGGGCCGCTGCGGTTAAGTGGAAATCTTTTGATGGTGAAGACAAATCAGTTTATGGCGCTTGCGCTTGCCGAGGCGCGGCAGGCGGGAGAGCGCGGAGAGGTTCCGATCGGTGCAGTCATCGTGCTCGACGGCGCCATCGTCGCGAACGCGGGAAACCGGACGCGCGAGCTGAACGACGTGACCGCCCATGCCGAGATCGCCGCCATCCGTCTTGCCTGCGAGGAGCTCGGCCGGGAACGGCTCGTCGGCGCCGATCTCTACGTGACCTTGGAACCGTGCACCATGTGCACTGCCGCGATTTCCTTCGCCCGCATCCGCCGGCTCTATTACGGTGCCGAAGATCCAAAGGGCGGTGCGGTCGACAATGGTGTTCGCTTCTACCGGCAGCCGACCTGCCATCACGCACCGGAGGTCTACTCAGGCTTTGGTGAGCGGGAGGCAGCAGACCTGTTGCGGAGCTTCTTCAGCCAGAAAAGGGACCTTCCCTAGAACTAGCGAGTCTGTCAGTCGCCCTGGATCGCCGGAAATCCGGGCATTTCCGACCCTTTCTCGCCCAGGTTCGGCGGACTTTTCTGCCTGATTGGGCGGAATGACGTTCTCACGAGCTGCCGGCGCATCTAGATGAGGTTCTGCCCGCCATCGATGCGCATCGTCTCTCCGGTCGTGAAGTCGCTTTCCATTAGGAAGGTGTAGGCGGCCGCTACATCCAGCGGCGTTGGGATCCTTCCCGCCGGTAGGCGAGCCGCCATGCCCGCGAAAAAGCCAGACTTTGCTTCCCCGACGAGTTTGTCCCACATGGGCGTGTCGACCCATCCGGGTGACACGATATTCACGCGCGTCGGGGCTAGTTCCAGCGACAGGGCGCGGGCGAGATAACCAAAAGAGCCGGCGATCGCCGAGACAACCGATCCGCCAGGCACCGGCGGCCTATCCTTGTTGATTCCGGAGGTGAAAGTCATGGACCCTCCGACTCTGAGCACGCCGACGGCATGCTTGGCAAGCATGACGGCGCCTACCAGCTTGTTGTCGACGAATGCGCGCACGGCATCCATGTCGGTATCGCCGATAGGATAGTTCGTTGGGGGCGATCCGGCCGTCGAGACAAGGTGATCGAAAGCTCCTACTTCCTTAAACAGACGGATTACTTCGTCTTCCTTTGTCATATCGGCGCTGAGAGTAATCACTTCGCGGTCCGCCCCGAGCGTTCGTTCTGCAGACTTCAGCTTTTCGAGCGACCGACCGACGAGAACCACTTCGGCCCCCTTGGTCAGGGCAGCCGCCGAGACACCAAGTCCGATGCCGGAACTGCCTCCTACGACGACGATTTTCTTGCCAACAAGCGTTGCCATGGATGTCTCCATCTTCCATTTGGTTGTTTGGAATTTGCCGGTTCAGCGTCGCTTCGGCCCTTCAGCCGTGATATGCGCGCTCGAGATCGGCAATGATTATCTTCCTCATCTTGTACATGGCCTGCATCACACGGCTGGCCTTCTCCCCGTCCGGGTCCGCGATCATTTGAAGCAGGGTGGTTGGGGTGACCTGCCAATAGACGCCGAACCTGTCGGTCAACCACCCACAGGGCTGTTCCTTGCCGCCATTCGCCGTCAGCGCCTCCCAGTAATAGTCGGTCTCTTCCTGACTTTCGGTCTCCACCAGGAAGGAGAACGCCTCGTTGTAAGGCGCGTGCGAGTGAGCATTCAGGGCGACGATGGGCTGACCAGCCAGCTCGAAACGGACCACCGAAAGCTCGGGATCAGGTAGTTCCGTGCGCGCGAGGAACTTGGAGTCCTTGAACACGGCGGTATAAAATTCCATGGCTTCTTCCGCCTGGGATTCGAACCAGAGATGGGGATAAATCTTAGGCATCGTGCTGCCTCCTCTTCGCTTCATTTGGTTTTTATTTGGTTTTTGGGATAACGCCCGGAATTGAGCGCAATTGAAAAATCAGAGTTGATCTGACGCGAGCTAACTAAAGCCTGTCGCGTGAAAAGAGATTCACGCAACAGGCTTTAGTTCATTGTTTTTCATGCATGTCGTTGCCGCAAAAACCGCTGCACACTTTTGCGCGACATGCATTAGCTTCCGCGCGGGCATACCGAGGGTCGGGGATGACGGGGACAATCGAACCGTCCCAGTCGCGCTCGAAGGCGATGTCCTGGAGTCGATGATCAGAAAAACGGGCGATGCGCCGCATCGCCCGGCGATCTTCGAGTTTGGTGGTCAGATCGGCGGAAAATCCATACACCGCGGCACGAACGGTCTCGATTGCGGACAAGAGGAAGCGGCCGAGCGGTGGTTCCATGCGGTCGCGGGTGTTCAACATAGTATGAATTTTGCTCACAGCTTCATCCTTTCTGATGCTTCATCGTGATCGGTTATGCCTTGAGGCAACGCCTTTTATTACTGAAGTGTGATGCAATTAACGCCTGGACGACAAACGAATTATGATGCAGTATTAGTGAGAAAAAATCACAAATCGATATGGCCCGAAAACTTCCGCCCCTAACCGCCCTTCCGGCCTTTGATGCCGCGGCTCGTCACCTGAGCTTCACGAATGCAGCGGCCGAGCTGAACCTGACGCATGGTGCAATTAGCCGCGCTGTCCGCAATATCGAAGAACGACTTGGTATCCAGCTCTTCGAAAGAGGGACACGGTCCGTGCGTCTAACGCCCGCGGGTGCCGCCTATGCGGCAGAGATCGCCGCCGCACTCGACCAGATAAGCGCCGCGACGATCGTTGCCACGGCACCGAGGTCGGCTGGTGTCCTCAACGTCAGCACTTCGGACGGATTCGCCGGCCGATGGCTGGTGCCGAGGCTTCACCGCTTTCATCGGGCCAATCGTGATATTGATGTACGCGTTTCCACCTCCGGGGGTCTGGCAGACTTCGTCAGGGACGGGATCGACATCGCGATCCGATATGGCAGCGGACAGTATAAAGGAGTGGTTTCGGAGTTTCTTTCAGAGGAAGAGGTTTTTCCGGTCTGCAGTCCAGAACTGCTACAGGGAGAGCATTCCTTGCGGGAGCCGAGCGACCTGAAACATCACACGCTCATTCACGACAACTTTCGCATCGACTGGGCTATGTGGCTGCAGCGCGCCGGCCTGGATGAAATTAGTCCGAGGAGTGGCGTGAAGTTCGATTCAGCGACTTACGCTGTCGAGGCTGCGGTTCACGGCGAGGGCGTACTCTTGGGCAGGAGCGCGCTCGTTTCTGCGGACATGGCGGCCGGTCGGCTGGTATGTCCCTTTGATCTCAGGATGAAGTCCGCGTCGAAATACTATGTTGTCTATCTTGCCAGCGCGTTGAGACAGAAAAAGGTCAAGGCATTTCGTGATTGGTTGTTCAAGGAAATGGCGGGGGATATCGAGAACAAAAAGTAGCAGCCTGCTGTCCAAATCAGAACATCACTTTTTAATGCTGGCCGCCACGAGGCGAATTACGGCTTTCGTGCCGGCGGCGACACCAGCAGGTCCTCAACGGAATGACCTGCATCACGCACGGGTCGCAAAACTGCCGATTAAGCGACAATTTTTCGTCTGATTTTTATGCAGCAATAGAGGGACTTATGCAACAGAACGTCTGCTGCATGTTTCCTTAAATCGGAGCCGATTTAAGGAAACATGCAGCAATTCAAAGTGCTACAGCAACCTCTGTGCGTCTGATAAGACGCACAGCCTGTAGTGAGCCGTCCTCAGATCAGCCTATCGTTATTGGAAGAAGCTCCACCAGCTGGAGCCGCTCTTGGCAACGGCAGCTTCCTTTTTGCGCTGCTTTTCCTTCTTCAGCTCCGGCGTGCCGAGATCGTTCAGAGCGGTTTCGTCCGGCACGCTGCGATACTGCGCCGGCGGATCGGTCAGGGATCGACGCTGATCGATGTATGCGCCCTGCTGCAGCTTGCGAGCCTCGCGATAGGCCTCCTGCTGCTGCTTGGCGGTCATGTGATTGCTCGCGCCATTTGGCCCGGCGAGCGGCGAGCGATAATTCGGATTATTGGCATTGTCGTCGGCTTCCGCGACGAGGCGCTGGCGCGTCTCCTCGGGAGACTCGACCCATTGCGGATTGTCCTTGCCGGCAATCGACTGCTGGGGCGCGATCAGCTGTTCTTTCTCCGCAGCGGCCGGCATGACGAGTCCCGGACGAGGCGAATATTTGACGCCCTTGTTCTTCTGATTTGTCGAGCCGATGGAAACCGCCGAACCAAGATCGTCCGTAAGCTGTTCCAGCGCGGTCTTGTCGGTCCCATAGGTCGGGCTGCTCAGGCAGCCGGATAGCATCCCACAGCCTGCGACCAGCGCGGCCAGGCAGGCGCCTACACGAAACCTATGTGTCGCTATCATCAGATCCCTTCCAGCAGTGCCGGTGCACCCATTCTCACCCGGACTATCGTCCCCCTGACGCAAAAATCCGGCCAATTTCAGGCATCTATTACCGGATGAACGCATTTAGTGCAATTCATCCGGTAATATTCTTCACTTCATTGCGGCAAGTTCGCGCAAAGCAGCAGCATCGCGCGCCGATACGTCCGGATAATCCGGATCGGAGCCGACGTCCTTGGTGATGCGCCAGGAGCGCGCGCATTTGATGCCTTCGGCAAGCTTCGGAACCACGCTGACACGCGGCACTTCAGGCAGGCGGAAGGCATCGGCCGGGCCCTCGGAACCTTCGATCGTGATTCCCGAGGTGATGCACACTTCGGAGAAGTCCTGGCCCTCCAGCGCCTTCAAGAGCTCCGGATCGGCAACATGGACGACGGGCGCAGCCTCAAGCGAAGACCCGATGCGCTTGTCCTTGCGTTCGATTTCCAGTGCGCCGGTGACGACCGTGCGGACAGAGCGGATCTTGCGCCATTTCTCGGCAAGAGCATCGTTGCGCCATTCCTTCGCAACGGGTGCAAACTGTTCGAGATGAACGGAGACCGCTGACGGATTGCGCGACAGCCAAGCCTCCTCCATCGTAAAGGGAAGCATCGGCGCCAGCCAGGTCACCATGCAATCGAAGATCGTACGGATGACATGCAGGCTTGAGCGGCGTCTCAGACTCGACGGCGCATCACAATAGAGCGCATCCTTGCGGATATCGAAATAGAAGGCCGAGAGCTCGACATTCGAGAAATCGATAAGGGCCCGAGCGATGCGCTTGAAGTCGAAAGCCTCATACCCTTCACGCACGAGCTGATCGAGCTCCGACAGGCGATGCAGCATCAGCTGTTCGAGTTCAGGCAGGTCTGCCAGCGCGATGACCTCGCCCTTGTCGTGGGCGAGCGTGCCGAGCATCCAGCGGATGGTGTTGCGCAGCTTGCGATAGGCGTCGACATTCGTCTGGATGATGGTCTTGCCGAGGCGCTGGTCTTCCCAGTAATCCGTCGTCATGACCCAGAGGCGCAGGATGTCGGCGCCGGCATCCTTCATCACTTCCTGGGGGGAGACGACGTTGCCCTTGGACTTCGACATCTTTTCGCCCTTCTCGTCCATGGTGAAGCCATGGGTGATGACGGCGTTGTAAGGCGCGCGACCCCGGGTAGCGGCCGACTCCAGCAGCGAGGAATGGAACCAGCCGCGATGCTGGTCCGAACCTTCGAGATAGACGTCGGCCGGCCATTTCAGGTCAGGACGGTCCTCGAGCGTGAAGGTGTGGGTGGAACCCGAGTCAAACCAGACATCGAGGATATCCATGACCTGCGTCCACGGCTCATTGGCGCGGCTGCCTAGGAAACGCTCGCGCGCGCCTTCGGCAAACCATGCGTCGGCGCCCTCCTTCTCGAAGGCTTCGAGGATGCGCGCATCGACGGCATCATCCTGCAGGATCTCGCCCCGCTCACTGACGAAGACGCAGATCGGTACACCCCAGGCGCGCTGGCGGGAAAGAACCCAATCCGGGCGGGTTTCGATCATCGCGCGCAAGCGATTCTGACCGGCAGCGGGCACGAAGCGCGTGTCGTCGATCGCCTTCAGCGCACGCGAACGCAGCGTCGTACCGTCGCCAAGCTCCTTGTCCATATAGACGAACCATTGCGGCGTGTTGCGGAAGATGACCGGCTTCTTTGAGCGCCACGAATGCGGATAGGAATGCTTCAGCCTGCCGCGGGCGAACAATGCATCGCGGGCAATCAGCTCCTTGATGACGCGATCGTTGGCATCGCCCTTCTTGCCGTTGTCGTCGATGACGCGCGCACCTTCGAGACCGGGAGCATCCGCGGTGAAGAAGCCGCCATCATTCACCGTGAAGGGGATATCCGTCGAGATGCCCCGCGCGTGCAGGTTGCGCGCTTCGCTCGTCCAGATATCGAAGTCCTCGCGACCGTGGCTGGGAGAGGTGTGCACGAAACCGGTGCCGGCATCATCGGTGACATGATCGCCGTCGAGCATCGGTACCGGGAATTCGTAACCGCCGCCGAGTCCCTTGAAGGGATGGGCGCAGATCATCGCGGCGAAATCCTTGGCGGAAACGTCCTGCAGGCGCCGGTATTGCAGCTTTGCCTTGGCAAAGGATTCTTCCGCCAGCCGATCGGCAAAGATCAGCTTTTCGCCGGGACGCGGACCGAAATCATTTTCGGCCGCGGTGACTTCATAGAGGCCATAGCAGATGCGCGACGAATAGGAGATCGCCCGGTTGCCGGGGATCGTCCAGGGCGTCGTGGTCCAGATGACGACGAAGGCTCCCTGCAATTCCTCACGCGCCTCGGCAACCGGAAACTTCACCCAGATGGTGTCGCTTTCGTAGTCCTGATACTCGACTTCGGCTTCAGCCAGCGCCGTGCGCTCGACCACCGACCACATGATCGGCTTGGAGCCGCGGTAGAGCTGGCCGCTTTTTGCGATCTTCAGGAGCTCGCCGGCGATGCGCGCTTCCGCATGGAAGTTCATCGTCAGATAGGGATTGTCGAAATCGCCCACGATCCCGAGCCGCTTGAACTCTTCGGACTGGACCTTGATCCAGCCGGCGGCAAAGTCCCGGCATTCCTGACGGAATTCGTTGACTGGCACCTCGTCCTTGTTCTTGCCCTTCTCGCGGTACTTTTCCTCGATCTTCCATTCGATCGGAAGGCCGTGGCAGTCCCAGCCCGGGACGTAGTTGGAATCGTAGCCGCGCATCTGAAAGGAACGGGTGATGACGTCCTTCAGGATCTTGTTCAGCGCATGGCCGATATGGATATTGCCATTGGCATAGGGCGGACCGTCATGCAGCACGAATTTCGTGCGGCCGGCAGCGGAAGTCCGCAGCTTCTTGTAAAGGTCCATATCCTGCCAGCGCTTGACGAGCTCCGGCTCCTTCTGCGGCAGGCCGGCACGCATCGGGAAATCGGTCTCGGGCAGGTAAAGGGTTTTCGAATAGTCGATCTTTTCGGCGGTATCGGTCATGGTCGGCAATCGTCTCTGGCACCACGAAGGGCGCATCCAGCTTGTAATTTTCGGTGGCGGAAAGCGCTTGCGGGACAAGCGCAAAAACCCGGACCTTCCGGCCGCTCAGCGCGCGCGGAAGGCCGGGCCAATAATTCGTATTGCCATTGTCAGCCGAAAACGGGTCATAGCCGCGCTACATAGGCGTTTTTGACAGGAAAAGGAAGAGGGATCAGCCATCGTCGATCATGGAAAAGCCGCGGACGCTCCGCCCGCGGCCGGTGGGAGCCGTGTCGGCTTACGCTCGCGCCGTTTCCCGCGCCGGCACCAGCATGTTCACGACCACCGCGACAACAATATTGGCGACGAGCGCCAGCAAACCGATGTAGACCGTGAAATGTATGTCGCTGATACTGACCGGTTGCAGCGGCTTAAGCTCATTGATCCATACCAGTAAAGTGCCGCCGAAGAAGCCGACGACCCAGCCTGCAAGCAGCCCGGGCGCGCGGAACCAGTTGGAGTAGAGGCCGAAGACCAGTGCCGGCAGCGTTTGCAGGATCCAGATGCCTCCCAGAAGCTGCAGGTCGAGCGCGAACTGCGTCGGCAGGAAGATGATGACGAGCAGTGCGCCGATCTTGACGATGAGCGACGTCACCTTGGCGACCTTTGCCTCACCTTCGGTCGTCACCTGCGGATTGACATAGGCCTTCCAGAAATTGCGGGTAAAGAGGTTGGCCGCACCGATGCTCATCACCGCCGCGGGGACAAGCGCCCGATGGCGATCGCAGCGAAGGCGAAGCCGGCAAACCAGCTTGAGAACAATGTCTGGAAGAGCGCAGGCACCACGTCATTTGGGCTTTCCAGCGTCAGGTTCGCGGCATGTCCCATATAGCCGAGAAGTGCCAGCAGGCCGAGCAGCAGCGTGTAGGCCGGCAGCAGCACGGCATTCTTGCGAATGGTTTTGCCGCTGTTGGAGGCAAAGATGCCGGTCAGCGTATGCGGATACATGAAAGCCGCCAACGCTGAGCCGAGCGCAAGCGTCGCATAGGCGACATACTGGTTACCGGCCAGAAGCAGGCTACCCGAACCCTTCGCCTGGAACGCCGCATCGGCAGAGGCGAAGACGTTGGCATAGCCACCGAGCTTTGAGGGGATCAAAGCCACAGCCGCAATCACCACGATATAGATCATGATGTCCTTGACGAAGGCAATGAGCGCTGGCGCACGGAGACCTGCCGAGTAGGTGTAGAGCGCCAGGATGATGAAGGCGAGCGCCAGCGGCAATTCTCCGTGAAGCCCGAGAGCCTTGAACGCCGCTGCCATCCCAACAAGCTGCAGCGCGATATAGGGCATGGTCGCGATGACCCCGGTGATCGCCACGGCCAGCTCCAGCGCGCGCGAACCATACTGACCATGCACCACGTCGCCTGCCGTCACGTAACCGTGATCCCTGGCACGCTGCCAGAGAAGAGGCATGACCATGAAGACGAAGGGATAAACGATGATCGTGTATGGAAGAGCGAAAAAGCCGTAGGCGCCAACCGCGTAGACCAGCGCCGGAACGGCGATCACGGTATAGGCGGTGTAAAAGTCGCCGCCGACGAGAAACCAGGTGATCCAGGTGCCGAAGCTGCGTCCGCCGAGGCCCCATTCGTCGATGTGGGCAAGCGTCGCCGGCTTGCGCCAGCGCGCTGCGATGAAGCCCATGACGGTGACGAGCGCGAAAAAAAAGATGAAGACGGAAAGCGCCGTTACGTTCATGTCAGTCGTCATGGCGCATGCTCCGGTAGGCGATCCAGGTCAGGAAAGATGTGATCGGCACCCAGGCAAGCTGGTACCAGTAGAAGAAGGGGAACCCGAGGAACACAGGATCGTGGCTGTTGTAGAAGGGGACCCAAAGCAGGCCGATATAGGGAATGATGAGCAGCCAGCAGGCTGCCGTTCCAAAACGTCCATCCATCTTGAGTTTGCCTTTGCGAGATTGGCGACCGGGCGCGGCGGTTCCGCGTCTTATCATCCGCAAGGAATAGGGCACTTGAGTCTCGGCTCAAGGCCGGTGCCTGAATTTTCCCGAATTTGGCAGCCCGTCGTTTCTCAGCTAAAACGAGTGCCGCAAAGTGTGCGCGGTTTTCGGGACATGCCGCTCCAACTCCTTATTTTAGAGGCGGATCAGATTTCAGGTCGATTCAACCTGAAATCATCCGGCTCTAAAGGCGATCAGCATGTCGATCTCGCTGAGCGGCCGGACACCGGAAAGCAGTGCCCTCGCCTCCTCCTCGTCACGCCTGATCTGCTCGACGAGAGCCTCCAGCCCGTCAAATTTCAACTCGGGGCGAAGATAGCCGAAGAGGGAGACCGCGCAGATCTGGCCGTAGAGATCGCCATCGAAATCGAACACATAGGTTTCGAGCAGCGGCGCGCCATTCTCCATCACGGTGGGGCGCCGTCCGTAGCTCGCGACCCCGTCATAAAGACTTCCGTCCGCGAGACGAAACCGCACGGCATAGATGCCGGATTTCAACTCCGCTTCTGGTGGAAGCCGCATGTTGGCCGTCGGGAATCCGAGCGTGCGGCCGAGCTTCTCGCCGCCGATCACCTCGGCCTCGATCGTATAGCGATAGCCGAGCAGGCCGGCAGCCTCCGCCACCTCGCCGTCGGCAAGAAGCGTGCGGATATGGCTCGACGAGATGACATCGGTATTTTCGTCGCGAAAGGCGTCGATCAACGTCACCCCGAAACCGTATCTATGTCCGGCATCCATGAGGAAAGCAGGTCCGCCCTCGCGTCCGCGGCCGAAATGAAAATCGAAACCGGTAACCACCTCGGATGCTCCGAGCCAGTCGATCAGGATGGAATGCACGAATTCGTCGGCGGAACGCTGCGAGAATTCGCGGTCGAAGGGATATTCGATCACCGCGTTGAAGCCCATGGCTTCAAGGATGCGGGCCTTGAGCGGAGCGGGCGTCAACCGGAACACCGGCTGGTCCGGCCGAAAGACGGTGCGCGGATGCGGCTCGAAAGTCAGAACGAGGGCGGGTATGCCCCGATCCTTTGCGATCTCCAGCGCCCGGTTCAGCACCGACTGATGACCGCGATGCACGCCGTCGAAATTGCCGATGGCTATGACGCCGCCCTTGAGGGTCTCCGGCAGCGGATCGCGGGTTTCATTGCGATGAAAGACGGTCATGCGATCATTTTCCGTTCAGATCAGGCAAGGCGTGTCAGCCACCACTTCGGGGTTGCCCCTTCCCGTTCCAGATAAGCATGCAGGATCGCCTCGTCGGTCTTGCCGTCAAGCGTATATTCCTTCGCGTGAATGCCACCGCTGACATAGAGAAGATCGAGACCATAACCGAGCGCACCGCGCACATCGGTCGGCATGCCGTCACCGATGGCAAGAACGCGCGAGAGCGGAAATTCGCCGCGCACTTCCTGGGCGGCCGAGAGCGCCGCCTCGTAGATCGGCGTATGGGGCTTGCCGGCAATGCGCGTCTCGCCGCCGAGCTGATGGTAATAGGCAGCCATGGCTCCGGCGCAGGGAATGATGCGATGCCCGCGCTCGACGACCAGATCGGGATTGGCACAGATCATCGGGATATGCCGCGCCTGAAAGGCCTTCAGCATGTCCGTATAGTCTTCCGGCGTGTCGGTCTCGTCATCGTAGAAGCCCGTACAGACGAGACTATCGGCCTCGTCCGCCTCGACGCGTTCGACATCCAGCCCTTCAAGGATCCCGAGATCGCGGGTCGGGCCGAGCAGGAAGACCTTCCTCGGTCCGACGGCGATGAGCCCGCGGGTGACATCGCCCGACGTGACAATACGATCATAGGCGCCGTCCGAGATGCCGATCTGGCGCAATTGCGTCACGACATGCGGCGCCACGCGCGGCGAATTGGTGATGAGCACGACCGTGACACCTTTGGCCCGCGCCCGTTGCAGCGCTTCGTCCGCTTTCGGAAAGGCATCGACACCGTTGTGCAATACGCCCCACACATCGCAGAGAACCACATCGTACCGGTCGCTGATTTCAGCGAGGTTCTCAATCTGCCTGGCCATTCCTACCTCGTCTCGTGATTTCATGCCGCTGACATTGCAAACCGACGCCGAGATTACAAGGGGGAAAGGCTACCCGGCACGCCTTTCTTGCCGCATTGCAACTGTGCTTTTGCGCATTGCACCATCTACAATGTCGATAACCTGATACGTTCGCATATCGCGGAGCTGCGCTGAATGTTCATGCCTCAGGAAGGTCACCTAGTGAGGGGCGTCTCCGCTCTCCGCTCTTGAAAAACACCGCCATTTTGATGCGCCGCATTAACCAAAGATCGCCGTTCTCCTTATTTTCGGCGCAAATTTCGTGACTGATCTTCTTGACTCAAAAGAAAGCCATCCCTAAATGCTCGGCCGTTAGCACTCGAGAGAGACGAGTGCTAACATCCTCCATGTGGATCGTCTCCGATCCGCGAATGTCATTTGATCGAGGGATTAGACAATGGCAAGCACCAATTTCCGTCCGCTCCATGACCGCGTCGTCGTGCGCCGCGTTGAGTCCGAAGAAAAGACCAAGGGCGGCATCATCATTCCCGACACCGCAAAGGAAAAGCCGCAGGAAGGCGAAATCGTCGCCGTCGGTTCCGGCGCTCGCGATGAATCCGGCAAGATCGTCGCTCTCGATGTCAAGGTCGGCGACCGCGTCCTCTTCGGCAAGTGGTCCGGCACCGAAGTCAAGCTCAATGGCGAAGACCTTCTGATCATGAAGGAAGCCGACATCATGGGCATTATCGGCTGATCCGGCCGACCCATTTTCCCGAAATAGCTGACGGGCCTCGCCCGGAACAACTCAAATTCAGGAGTTTCAAAACATGGCAGCTAAAGACGTAAAATTCGGCCGCTCCGCCCGCGAAAAGATGCTGCGCGGCGTCGATATCCTTGCTGATGCGGTCAAGGTCACGCTCGGTCCGAAGGGCCGCAACGTCGTTATCGACAAGTCCTTCGGCGCGCCGCGCATCACCAAGGACGGCGTCACCGTCGCTAAGGAAATCGAACTGGAAGACAAGTTCGAGAACATGGGCGCGCAGATGGTCCGCGAAGTCGCTTCGAAGACCAACGACGTTGCCGGTGACGGCACCACGACGGCAACCGTTCTTGCCCAGGCGATCGTTCGCGAAGGCGCCAAGGCTGTTGCTGCCGGCATGAACCCGATGGACCTGAAGCGCGGCATCGACCTCGCCGTTGCAGAAGTCGTCAAGGATCTCCAGGCCAAGGCCAAGAAGATCAACACGTCGGAAGAAGTCGCTCAGGTCGGCACGATCTCGGCAAACGGCGAAAAGCAGATCGGTCTCGATATTGCCGAAGCCATGCAGAAGGTCGGCAACGAAGGCGTCATCACGGTTGAAGAGGCCAAGACCGCCGAAACCGAACTCGAAGTCGTCGAAGGCATGCAGTTCGACCGCGGCTATCTCTCGCCCTACTTCGTGACCAATCCGGAAAAGATGGTGGCCGACCTCGAAGACGCCTTCATCCTCCTGCATGAAAAGAAGCTCTCCAACCTGCAGGCAATGCTTCCGGTCCTGGAAGCTGTCGTTCAGACTGGCAAGCCGCTCCTCATCATTGCTGAAGACGTCGAAGGCGAAGCTCTTGCAACGCTCGTCGTCAACAAGCTGCGCGGCGGCCTGAAGATTGCTGCTGTCAAGGCTCCGGGCTTCGGCGATCGCCGCAAGGCCATGCTCGAAGACATCGCCATCCTGACCGGCGGTACCGTCATCTCCGAAGATCTCGGCATCAAGCTTGAGAATGTTACCCTCGACATGCTCGGCCGCGCCAAGAAGGTCTCGATCTCCAAGGAAAACACGACGATCGTCGACGGCGCTGGCGCCAAGTCCGACATCGAAGGTCGTGTTGGCCAGATCAAGGCACAGATCGAGGAAACCACCTCCGACTACGACCGCGAAAAGCTGCAGGAGCGCCTTGCCAAGCTCGCCGGCGGCGTCGCCGTCATCCGCGTCGGCGGTTCGACGGAAGTCGAAGTGAAGGAAAAGAAGGACCGCATCGACGACGCTCTCAACGCGACGCGCGCTGCCGTTCAGGAAGGCATCGTACCGGGCGGCGGTACGGCTCTGCTGCGCTCTTCGGCCAAGATCTCGTCCAAGGGCGAAAACGACGACCAGGAAGCCGGCATCAACATCATCCGCCGCGCTCTGCAGGCTCCGGCCCGTCAGATCGCTGAAAACGCCGGTGATGAAGCTTCCATCGTTGTCGGCAAGATCCTTGAAAAGGGCGAAGACAACTACGGCTACAACGCTCAGACCGGCGTATACGGCGACATGATCGCCATGGGCATCGTCGACCCGGTCAAGGTTGTTCGCACCGCTCTGCAGGACGCAGCTTCGGTTGCTTCGCTGCTGATCACCACCGAAGCCATGATCGCCGAACTGCCGAAGAAGGACGCTCCGGCAATGCCCGGCGGCATGGGCGGAATGGGCGGAATGGACATGATGTGATAGGGCTTAGGCCTTATCACGTGAATATTCATCACGCTTTGCCTTGACAGAGTTCAGCGCGTCAGCGCGCTGGACGAAAGACAGGACAGCGAACTATCAGGGAGGGCGGTCTTCTTCAGGCCGCCCTTCCTGCGGTTTCCAACAACCGAAAGTGGAAGCCTTTGACGGGAGCCGGACGCACGAAACTGTCGTGAAGCTTGCGTCATCGTCATTTTTCCTGAGCGGACCAGTTTGTGAACTTTCTTCACATTTTGTGTCGTTTCAGCCGGTTCTTGCGATCAAATTTTCTCCAAATCGCCTATATCGCGATCTTTTTTGACACATTTTTGCGAAAATTTCTGTTTTGCGCTTGCTGCTGTGCAGCTTTCGCCGGCATTTTCCCTTAAAAAGTCATTGCCGTTTGCCCAAAAGCTCCTATAAATCCGCCCTGCAGTTAATGCTCGTTCCGAGATAATATTTCTGCATGCTAAGCCGCAGCGGAAGCAACGGCGTCAGGCGTGAACGTTCGGGTGCAAAAGCCACCGCGACATTTGAGAGCGAGCCTTCCGGGCAACCGGGTGGTGCAGCCCGGTCCAGTTCTGAGGAACATCGGACGGGCCCATGCGGCTACATTAAGCTTCAGCATGAGCATGATGCTCGCGCGATATCATGTTTCTGTGCTTGCCAAGCGTGTAGCGGGGAAGCCGTGCCTGACCGGGGAAGAGCTTGTTTAAGATCGCCAAAGCCAACGCCGCCGAGCCATTCGCCCCGGGATCATTCGGTCTGAACAATCATGACCATGAACTGCTGACTCAATTTTCGATGTCGGAAGGCTGGATCGGGGACATGGCGAGCGGCGTGATCAAACTCGGCGAGCGAAGCAGGATGCTTCATGGATTGAAGTCGGAAGACTGCGGCCTTCTGAGCCTCATGCGCTGCTACGATCCCCTGGACCGTTCCCGCATCCTGGAACTGTTCGAGCAGGCAGCCGCCCTTTGCTCATCCTTCTGCTTTTCCACCACAATCACCACATCCGGCGGGCAGCGTCAGCCGCTGTTCTGCATGGGAGAATCGACCGGGCTGGAAGAGAAATATGCCGGCAGCATGATCGGCGTGTTCGTCTTCCCACGCTTCAAGCTCGAAGCGGGCGCGCATCTGGCAAACCGAAGTGCATAGCTTTCCCGAAGAGATCAGTCCCCCCAGGTCGAATCGACCTGAAATCTGAATCCGGCTCCAAATCAAAAAGCCAGAGCGGGACGTCGCCCGAAAACCGCGCACATGTTTCGGCGTCCCGCTCTTGTCTTCGGCCGACGGGTAAATTCAATTCCTTTGCGGAATATTCAGACCTCTTTCGCTTGCCGGACGCGCGACTGCGCGGGCCAGCCAGTCCATGACGGCCGGGAAGCTGGCCAGTTCCAGCACGTCTCTGCCGCCGTAGAAGATGTCGACGCCACGAACCCAGGGGAAAGAGGCAATGTCGGCGATCGTGTATTGATCGCCCATGATCCAGTTCCGCCCCTTCAGTCGTGCCTCGAGGACGCCCAGCAGACGCTTCGTCTCGTCACGATAGCGCTCCATCGGATAAGAATTGTTGGCAACCTTCTCCGCGGCGAATTTGAAGAAGTGACCGAATTGGCCGAACATCGGGCCGATGCCGGCCATCTGGAAGAAGACCCATTGCATGGTCTCGTAACGCCCCGCGGCGTCCGTTGGCATGAGCTTGCCGGTCTTCTCGGCAAGATAGATCAGGATTGCGCCGGATTCGAAAAGGCCGATCGGCCTGCCATCCGGACCGTTCGGATCGATGATCGCGGGAATGCGGCCGTTCGGATTGAGCGCCACGAATTCGGGAGACTTTTGTTCATTGTTGTCGAAAGAAACCCTATGCGCCTCATAGGGCAGTTGAAGCTCCTCGAGCGCCACGGAGATTTTCACGCCATTCGGTGTGGGCAGCGAATAAAGTTGAATGACGTCGGGATTCTTTGCGGGCCAACGCTTGGTGATGGGAAATGAGGAAAGGTCTGCCATGGGTTTCTCCGTATCTAGGTTCCGCATTTAGGAGACCAACCCACCGAAGAACAAGCTGAAAGTGTCCGGCGATGAGGGCTATTTCAGTCTCACCGTTTCCGATTATTGAACAATTTGTCTGCAATCGTTTAGCTTTCCACGAAACGAAAAACCGTACAAAAGATCTCTCCAGTAGCCGCTTCAAAATGGTTCAGCATCCACCTATGGGGAGTCCACAATGTCCAACACGAACAACATCATCATTCTTGTCGCCCGTATCCTTCTATCCTTCATGTTCATCTTTGCCGGCTTCGGCAAGCTCACCGATCCCGCTGGTACCGCTGGCATGATCGCCGGCGCTGGGCTTCCGGCATCGACCGCGCTCACCTATCTCGCCGGTCTCTTTGAACTTGTCTCCGGCCTTGCCGTCCTCGTCGGCTTTCAGACCCGTATCATCGGCTGGACCCTTGCTCTCTTCTGCGTCTTCACCGGCGTCGTCTTCCACCTGCCTACGGTCAACGTTCCGGATTTCCCGGCTGCAGCCAACGGCTGGATCAACGGGCTGAACTTCGTCAACTTCCTGAAGAACATCACGCTTGCTGGCGCCTATGTCATGCTCGCAACGAGTGGCCCGGGTGTCTATTCGGTTGACGCTCGCCGTGGTGCGCTTGCCACTGCCTGAGTTCGATCGAACGTTCTGAGAGTGAGGGCCGCCGTTTTCGAACACGGCCGCTGACTTAATGCATGTCGCGCAGAAGTGTGCAGCGCTTTTGCGACAACGACATGCATGAAAACAATAGTCTAAAGCCTCTCGCGTCAATCTCTTTTCACGCGACAGGCTTTAGATGCGGAATGCTACTGTCGCAAAAACCTCTCGCAAAAGGCCGGGCCTTCACGAGGGAGTTTTGCGACAGAAATTTGTTTGCAACTATAAAAATCGCATCCGTAGCAGATAGTCGGCATCATCATACGGATCGGCACCCGAGCGCTTGCGTGAGCGATAGGGACTGGCCGTTGGTGCATAGTGATCGAAGGAACATTCCAGTATGCCCGCTCCACTCGACAGTCCCGGCAATTGTTGTCGAAGGCTTTGGACCATTGCGGATGCTACCGTCCCTTCAAGCCGCGCCACACTATCGGCAATCACGGACTCCTTCGTTGTCGCACCCGACTTCGCAAGCAAAGTCAGGATGCCGTTCAAACTGCCGCTCGGAATTTCCAGACGGAAGCGATCGATCGGCTCGCATACGACAGTCTGTGCCGCTGACAGCGCTGACGCCAATACCAATGGCGTCAATTTTCGGAAATCGGCCGCCGTGCTCGCCGGCGAACTATGTCGCGCCGCGATCATTGCTACGTGACAATCGATCACCTGCCAGCCGAAAATGCCCTCCTTGAGCGTTTCGAATACGGTTTCCTCCACTGCCCGATAAAAGCTGGCGGGCATCTGCCCGACGTCCACGTCAAGGGTGAAGCTGTTGCCGGCCCCTTCCGGTCGCGGCTCGACACGCAGCCCGATCGTCGCAAGAAACGGGTTGGGATCCTTGAATATGATCTCGAGCCCGCTCCCGATACCGATCGGCCTCTCCACACAGATGACCGTGCTTTCCTCAAACACAACGTCGAGACCGAAGTCATTTAACAGGGTCGCCTGAATGACTTCCTTTTGCACCTCGCCATAGAGCGAAACAAAGATCTCGGTCGCGTCTTCGTTGGTGCGAAGGTTGATCAGCGGATCCTGTTCAGAAAGTTGACTGAGCGCCAACCAGAGTGCGGTATTCTCCGAGGATCGCAGTGGCAGGACACGGGTCTCAAGAGTGGGCGGGGCAAAATGGTGGCGACCGCCCGATGGCCCTCGCATGCCCACTCCATCGCCGATCCGGGCGTTGGTCAGTCCACCGAGCCGAGCGATTTGCCCCGCCCTAAAACGCGCAACTTTGCCAATCCCACCCTCATTGAAAACCTGGATGCTGGTTACCTTTGCCGGCCCTCTTGGCAGATCGAGATCGTCTCGCACCTCGATGGTGCCTGAGGTCAGGTACATATAGGCGAGCTTTTCGCCGCCCCATCCGCGCTCGATCTTGAAGATTGTCCCTATGACGGAGCCATCCGGATCGGGGCGGCGGGTAGGGAGCAAGGTCTCGATGGCCGAAATCAAGGCGGGAACACCCAGGCCGGTCATTGCCACCCCGGCAAGAGCCGGATGCACCAAGCCTTTGGCGACTTGGTCGGCAAGCGCATGTCCGAGCCTTTCCGTGGTCAGGCGGTCGGGGATCAACACATAATCGTCAAGCAAGGCTTCGTCGTTTTCCGCAAGCGCCTCACAGAGGATGGAGAAATAGGGCTCATGTCCGAAATCGACTGCGTTGACTTCGGCCAGCCTGCCACCGGCATTGACGACGGCCGACATCGCGATGGGCCGAACCGACAATTGGCTTGAAATGTCCTCGAGCACTTGGTCATAGCGCGCGCCGAGACGATCGAGCTTGTTGATGAAGAATAAGAATGGAACGCCAAGGCGCTGCAGCGCCCGAACCAACACGCGGGTGTGAGATTGCACACCCTCAACCGCTGAGATGACGACCACCGCTGCATCCAGCAATGCAAGCACCCGCTCGACCTCGGCGATGAAGTCAGGGTGACCGGGCGTGTCGATGAGGTTCACCACCAAATCGCCGATGGTAAACGACACCACTGCGGCTGCGATCGTGATACCACGTTGCCGTTCCAGGTCGAGGCTATCCGTCTGGGTGTTGCCACCGTCGACGCTGCCAAGTTTGTCGATTACGCCAATGTCAAAAAGGAGTCGTTCTGTAAGGCTAGTCTTGCCTGCATCGACGTGGGCCAGAATGCCCAGATTCAAAGTGCGCATGTGCCATCAACTTCTCAGAATTTCGGATTTGATTTTCGTGAGAAGTCAGTCGGCGCATTGGGATCTCCACGCACAATTACTGTCGGTTGGTGCGAAACGTTCTATGTCTGAAGGAAACGCAGGACGAGTCGTACAGGTGTTTCTGAGGATGCGTCAAGCACAACCATATCGCTATTTTAGGCTCAAGCAGCTGTCGAGAGAGCGGAGCGAACGGCCGACATGATTTTAGCCACCGTGCCGTTCTCTGGATGACTTTCCTTGCGTGCCCGGACAAGACAAGCCTCGGACCGCAGGATCGTTCCGTCCGAGAGGATCTTGAGATGGTTGGCTTTCAAGGTCGAGCCCGTCGATGTGATGTCGACGATGATATCGGCCGAACCCGAGGCCGGCGCACCTTCCGTCGCACCGAGGCTTTCGACGATGCGATAGAGCTGGATGCCGTGCTGGCTGGAGAAGAACTGCTGCGTCAGCCTCCAGTATTTCGTGGCGATCGCCAGACGGCGTCCGTGACGCGCGCGGAAATCCGCAGCGACGTCGCCAAGATCGGCCATCGTATCGACATCCAGCCAGACCTCCGGCACCGCGACCACGACATTGGCATGCCCGAAGCCCAGGCGCGCGCAGAACTCTACGCGCCGGTCGGCATCCGGCAAGCCTTCGCGGATCAGGTCTTCGCCGGTAACACCAAAATCGACCGTACCATTGCCGATCTCGCGGGCGATCTCGGAAGCGGAAAGGTAGGCAATCTCGACATCGTCCCAGCCTTCGACACGGCCGCGATAGGAGCGGTCATTACCGACAGCAGCAATGCGCATCCCTGCACGCTCGAATATTGCCGATGCGTCATCCTTCATCCGGCCCTTGGAAGGCAGCGCGATCGTGATGGTCATGCCTCTGCCCTCGCCGCTTCGATCCTATCGAGCCAGAACGAAAATCCGACGGATGGAATATGATCCCGGGCGCCAAGGAAGGTCAGCAGCCGATCGAAGCGGCCGCCGCCCGCGAGAACCGCTGCGGACCCGGCGACCGTTACCTCGAAAACCAGGCCGGTGTAATAGTCGAGCGGTCGGCCGAAAGCGGCGCGATATTCCATGGTCGTGATATCGGCGCCCATATTTTCGAGCGCGGCGATGCGCCCGTCGAAGCGCGACAGCGCCGAATTGAGTTTCAGGCCCGCCGCATCGGCAAAGCCGGCAAGCGCACCGGATGCTTCCGATAGCGGCACATTGAGCGAAAGGAACTCCTCCAGGATCCGGAAGGCGGCGTCATCGAGCCGCGTCTCGGAAAGAATCAGCTTTTCGTTCAGCCGGCGCGCAATCTCCAGCGGCGAGCGGCTGACATTGGCGGAATAGCCCGTCGCCCGCATCGTCTCTTCGATATGGCCCACGAGGGCAGCCTCATCGCCGGCGAGCGCAGCCACGTCCGCATCGAGGCCGGTCACCGTTTCCGGATGTGCAAGCCGGCCCAGCAGTGTTTCGAGCTGCGTCATGTTGCCGAAAGCATGGATCAATCGCTTCTGCCAGCCAAGCGGCAGGCCGAGCGCCTGGACGACGGCCTCGAAGACCGCCTGATCGCCCAGCGTCACAATCAAGGCGCGACCCGGGAGAAGACGCGAGAGGATGCCGACCGCATCGCTGATGGCGCGGGCATCGGCGCTGGATATATCCCGATCGCCGAGATCCTCAATACCGGCCTGATAGAACTCATTGCCGCCGTCGCGGCGCTGACGAAACACTTCGCCAAGATAGGAATAGCGCTTTGGGGTACCCGTCGCCGTCTCGATATGGCGCAGACAAACCGGAATCGTGAATTCCGGGCGCAGGCAGAGACTGGCGCCGGTCTCGTTCTCCGTCATGAAGATGCGCCGGCGCAGATCCTCCCCCGCCATGTCCAGGAACGGTTCGGCTGGCTGAATGACGGGCGTGTCCACGCGATCGGCTTTTCGGCGAGCGAATTCGTCGAGAAGGTCGCCGGCAAAATCGGGAAGGTCGATCAGAGGCATGGTACGCCGCTCCGAGCCAGTATGGCCCGCCGCCGCTCCGCCGGGCACGCGTTCCCCATCTGCGGGCATAGAAGGGACAAGCGGCCAGCACACTCGTCCCTTCTCCCCGTCAGCGGGGAGAGGGCCAGGGTGAGGGGCAATCGCCGCTCAGATATCATCTCCCATCTCTCCTATTTGAAGAGGAGATATCCGCCTGTCTTCTGCGATCCTCGGCCTGGGCAGCCAGCATCTCCTTAACCTTCACGACGAGTTCGCCTTCGGCGACCATTTCCTGAGCCACACGCGCTTCGCGCCAGGTCGCGTTGTCCTCGATCTCGCCGGAGAGGCGCTTGCCTTCGATCAGGTCCTTGATCTGGACGACACCGCCGGCCCGCTCGTCGCCGCCCTGAATGATGGCGAGAGGGCAACCGCGGCGGTCGGCATATTTCAGCTGATTGCCGAACTTCTTCCAGTTGCCCTGGAACATCTCGGCGCGGATGCCGGCCGCGCGCAGCTCCTGCGTGAAGCGCTGGTAACGGCCCATTGCCTCGACGTTCCCGTCCATGACGGTGACGAGAACAGGCTCGATCACCGCCTCCTGGCCAAGCTTGCCGAGATTCTTCAGCGCCGCCATCAGGCGCGAGACGCCGATCGAGAAACCGGTCGCCGGAACCGGCTGGCCCATGAAGCGGGAGACAAGACCGTCGTAACGCCCGCCGCCGCCGACCGAGCCGAAAACGACCTTTTCACCCTTCTCATTCGGCACGTCGAAGAGAAGCTCGGCTTCATAAACGGGGCCGGTGTAATATTCGAGGCCGCGCACGACGGAGGGATCGATCTTGATGCGGTCGGACTGGTAGCCTGCGCTGGTCACGAGAGCTGCGATGAAGTTCAGCTCATCAACACCCTCGCCGCCTTTCTCCGTGCCGGCAACGAGTTCGGCAAGCTGCACCGCGCTTTCTGCATAGTCCTTGATACCGACGAAAAAGAGCACCTTGTCTATCTGTTCCCGGTTGAGCCCGGCCCCCTTGGTGAAGTCGCCGGACTCATCCTTGCGGCCTTCGCCAAGCAGGAGCGCAACGCCCTCGGGTCCGAACTTGTCGAGCTTGTCGATGGCGCGCAGTACCGCCAGCCGTTGGCCGGCCTTGTCATCGCCGCCAAGGCCGATCGCTTCCAGCACGCCATCCAGGACCTTGCGATTGTTGACGCGGATCACGTAATCGCCGCGCCGGATGCCGAGCGCTTCCAGCGTATCGGCCATCATCATGCACATCTCGGCATCGGCCTGGACGCCGGGCGCGCCGACCGTGTCGGCGTCGAACTGCATGAACTGACGGAAGCGGCCCGGACCCGGTTTCTCGTTACGGAACACGTAGCCGGCACGATAGGTGCGATAGGGAAGCTGGATCTCGTTGAAGTTTTCGGCGACGTGGCGGGCGAGCGGCGCCGTCAAGTCGTAGCGCAGCGACATCCACTGCTCGTCTTCATCCTGCAGCGAGAAGACGCCCTCATTCGGCCGGTCGCTGTCGGGCAGAAACTTGCCGAGCGCATCGGTATATTCGAGGAGCGGCGTTTCGACCGGATCGAAACCATAATGCTCATAGACTTCGCGGATCTTGGCGATCATCTCGTTGGCAGCGCGGAGTTCGACGGCCGAACGGTCGACGAAGCCGCGCGGCAGGCGGGCCTTGAGCTTTTGCGGTTTCTTTTGCTTGTCGTTCATTTCTGGCGCATTCCGGTCACGGTAAATGTGCCGGTTTCCTAGCGGATTGGGTGCAATGCGGCAAGGTGTCGGCCGACAAAACAGACACCACCGAGACTGGAGTGCCGGGCGGAGAGATGTTAGACGGAAACTCCATCCCGATCAAAGCCGGTGGAGCGAGCAAGCCAGCGATCCACTGACGATCGGCCACCGCCATGCCGTCCACCCGTGTCATCCCATGATCGCAGAAGCCCTCCTCTATCTTGCCACTGTGCCGGTCACGACCAGAGCGCATCGGCGATTCATCCGATATTCGGTCGACCTCTGGTCCCGCGCCGGACGCTGCCGCAAGGCCTGGGCAGAGCACGAGTCGAAAAGCAAGGCGGCGATTGTCTATGGCATGGCCGATCTGAAGCAACGGCGCACCGCGGTCGTGCTCGGCTCCGGACTGTTGGGCGACGTGCCGATCGAGATGTTGGCCAGAAACTTCGATACCGTCGTGCTCGTCGACCTCGTGCATCTCGCCTGGGTACGCCTGTGGCTCAGGACAAAAGGCCTCAGCAATGTCCGCCTGGTTGAACGCGATCTTTCCGGCTACGCTGAACTCAGCGCGGGAGAAACGCCGGAACCGCTCCGCTTCCTTCGCAACGTTCCCTATCTCGATTTCGTCGTTTCGGCCAATCTGCTCTCGCAGATCGGCAGGGGCGCAAGCCGCCGCCTCGAAGTCGAGCCGCCGGGTAAGATGCCCGATGATGCGATCGCACGCCTCATCGATGCGCATCTGGATGGGCTTGCCGCATTGCCCTGCAAGAGCTGCCTCGTTACGGATATTGCCTACAAGGTGATCGACCGGAACGGCAAGATCCACGAGGAGACCGATCTCCTGCACGGCAAGACCCCTGCTGCGGTCAGAGATCGCTGGGCATGGCCGGTCGCGCCGCTTGGCGAGGAAAGCCGGGATTATCAGATCGTGCATGAGGTCATTACGGTGTGACTGCGCGGATGCGGCAGCAGGTGTCTGCGCTCTTGGCACGTGGCGTGTCCTTGCCTATGTTCGTTTCATGCGCAGGATTTCGACCCTCATCATGTTTCTGGGATGGCTGGTTTACGGCGTGATGCCGGCGCTCGCCGCTTGTCCGATGTGCGATTCATCGGCAACGATCCGGGCAGTGATCGAGACGACGACGGCTGCGACCCACATGCGCCATATGGCGGCAATGTCGGATGATGAGAGCATGACGCTCCATGCGGCCGATCGTGACCAAAACCCTTGCAAGAATGGAATGGCGCATCTGCCTTCCTGCGCGATCTGCCTGATAGTCCCTCCGGCTATTGCCATCGGTGACGCCAAAGTTCTTGCATTCTCCTATCCGGCGCCGGAGTCCATGCGGCCATTGCCGGACAGCGTACCCGCCCCCACAGCGCCCCCTCCCCGTCTCCTCTGACAGCCTGCCACGTCAACATGCTCACCGCCGCAGCAAGGCTGCGCGCGGCTTCCTAATCATGAGACAGAGGAAGGAAATCCATGTCTGTCAGATCCATCGTCACCGCAAGTGCTTTTGCTCTTGTCCTTGGCTCCCCCATCGTCTCGGCACAGGATATGTCGGGGCACAACATGTCCATGGACATGGGTCACCCCAAGGGCGATCAGGGGCCATCGAGCCAGGCTTTCGCCAAGGCCAATGCCGAAATGCACAAGAACATGGCGATCGAATATAGCGGCGACACCGACACCGACTTCGTGCGCAGCATGATCCCGCATCATCAGGGCGCGATCAACATGGCGAAAGTCGAGTTGCAATACGGCAAGAACCCGGAACTCCGAAAGCTCGCCGAGAACATCATCCAGGCCCAGGAGGCCGAGATCCGGATGATGCAGGACTGGCTGAAGACCCACGGCAAGTAAATGTAAAGGACAGGGAATGCCGGAGCAGGTACTCCGGCGTTCCATTGAAGATCATTCCATCATCTTCGGCAGTCGGGCAGCTAGAAGATCGATGACGGATCGCATCTTGAGCGGCAGATGAGGCGTCTGCGGCCATACCGCATGGACGTCGAAAGCCACGCTTGGCACGTCCCTCATGATGCCCGCGAGCGTGCCTTGGGCCAGTTGCTCGCGCACGAGCCAGCATGGCAGCCACGTAAGCCCCATGCCGGCGGCCGCATAGTCGGCCATGGCTTCCAGGTCGTCAAAGCGCAGCCGCGTTTCGGGCGCGAATTCCAACGTCGTTCCGTCATCCTGCGGGAACAACCATGTCCGCACCATTCCGACCCGAACATAGCTGATGAAGTCATGTCCAGCGAGTTCGGCAATCGTTCGCGGCATACCGCGCATTTCGAGATAGGCTGGTGAAGCACAGATGACCATCTTATGGCGCGCGAGCCTGCGTGCCACCAGCCCGGTGCTGTCCTTGAGCGAGCCATTGCGGATCGCCAGGTCGAAACCATCGTCAAGAATATCCACGACACGATCGTTGAAGGAGAGATCAAGCTCCAGGCCCGGATGAAGACGGGCAAGCTCCATCAGAACCGGGGCCACGCAGCGCCGGCCGAAAAGGACCGGCATGGAGATGCGCAGCCGGCCGGTCACTTCCCGCTTGCCGGATTCCAGCATGGCCTCGCCCCAGCCTATCTCATCGAGTGCGCGGCGGCACCGTTCATAGAAAGCCTGCCCCTCATCGGTCAGGCTCTGCGTGCGTGTGGTCCGATGGAAAAGCCGCACGCCAAGACGCCGCTCCAGTCGCGCGATGGTTTTACCGATGGCCGAGCGCGACAGGTTCATACGCTGGGCGGCAGCTGAAAATCCTCCCGCCTCCACCGCCTCCACGAATTCAGAGATACCGCTAAGCGTTGAGTTCATGGCAATTGTTTCCTTTTGGGAACCAGTTGGTGGACATCATATCGCCACTGGTGACATCAGATCAACGATATAACGCGCTGGTCATCCACTTCACTCTCAAAAGGAGATGATCATGTCCCACATGATGAAACACTGGACACTCGATGCTGTCGGTCCAGACGCCGTCCTCAAGCTTGCCGAGGCCGAAATTCCGACACCTGCGCGTGGAGAGGTTCTGGTGCGAACTACCGCCGTTTCCCTCAATTACCGCGACAAGCTGGTGATGGAAACCGGCATGGGCCTGCCGCTCAAGTTTCCGTTCGTACCGGCATCGGATATGGCTGGCGTCGTCGAGGCCGTCGGTGAAGGTGTTGCGCGTTTCCGCCCAGGCGACCGAGTCATCTCGACCTTCGCCCCAGGCTGGATCGACGACAGGCCGATCGGATCGGCGCGCCAGCCGCCCTATCGAACGCTCGGTGGATTTTATCCGGGCGTGCTCTCCGAATATGTGGCTTTCCCCGAAGACTGGTTCACAGCCGCGCCGTCAAGCCTTGACGATGCGGAGGCAAGCACACTGCCCTGTGCCGGGCTCACTGCCTGGTTTGCGCTTGTCGAGCGCGGCAAGATCAGGCCGGGAGATACTGTGTTGGTACAGGGCACCGGCGGGGTGGCACTCTTCGGCCTGCAGATTGCGGTCGCCCAGGGCGCCAAGGTCATCGTCACATCCGGCGATCCGGACAAACTCGAGCGCACCGGGGCCCTCGGCGCCTCACACCTGATCAATCGCAAGGCCGAAGATTGGGTGGAAACGGTTTATAAACTGACCGGGGATCGCGGCGTTGACCATATTCTGGAAATCGTTGGCGGCCCCCATCTCGCCCAAGCCCTGAAAGCGGTCGCGATCCACGGTCGCATTTCCCTGATCGGCGTTCTCGAAGGCTTCGACATCTCCGGTCCCGCAGCTCCGTTGCTGCTGAAATCTCCGGTCATTCAGGGGATCTCGGTCGGGCACCGGCGCGCGCTCGAGGATTTCGTCCACGCGATCGATCAGATCAGGTTGAAGCCGGTCATCGGCAAACGCTTTGCATTTTCGGAGGCTCCGTCCGCCTTCGCTCATCTCGAGAGCGGCCCTTTCGGCAAGATCGTCATCGAAATCTGAAAAAGCAGGCGGCTCAGGCTTTGAGCCGCCTGCGCTTCGTCTTTGCCTCAGGCTAGTTCGAACGAAACTGGCCGGCGAGCGCTGCCCGCCGTTCGAGCATCCAACCCGAATATTCGGAGCAAGCTTGCTTGCCTCGTCGAGCCTCGCCAGATCGTCGGCGTCGAGCTTCAGCTTGACGGCGGCGAGGTTTTGCTCGAGCTGCTCGACACGCTTGGCTCCGATGATGACGCCGGTGACGAAGAGCTTGGCAAGGATATAGGCAAGCGCCACTTCGGCCACATTGGCGCCGTGCTTTGCTCTGACGTCATGCAGACCGCCACACAAGCCGAGGCTGGCTGCAGGTGAGGCGATTTTGACATAACGCGTATGCGGCCGATTTCAACGAAGCGTGACAATCGATCCGGCGCTCTTGCTTCGGCGCATCACGGGGATAGATTTGCTGATTGCGCAAAAAACGCGAGGCAGAGAATATGGCGACCCGTGCGCTGACGACCATTGGCTTCGATGCCGACGATACGCTCTGGCAGAACGAGCAATATTATCGGCTGACCGAACGACACTTCGCTTCGCTGCTTGCAGAACATGCCGATGGCCCGCACATTACCGAGCGGCTGTTGGAAGCCGAAAAGCGCAATCTCGGGCAGTACGGATTCGGGATAAAGGGCTTTACCCTCTCGATGATCGAAACGGCGATCGAGGTCACGGAAGGCAAGGTCCCAGCCCGCACGATCGCCGAGATCCTCGATATCGGCCGCGAGCTCCTGTCCCATCCAGTCGAGACGTTGCCGCATGTCCGAGATGCGCTCGAGGCCCTGGCCGGCAACTATCTTCTTGTCCTCATCACCAAGGGCGACCTCTTCGATCAGGAACGGAAGCTGGCGCAATCCGGCCTCGGCGATTTCTTCGATGCCGTCGAAATCGTATCCGACAAGACGGCTGTGACCTACCGTCGCATCTTCTCCAAGGTGGGTGACGGGCCGGAACGTGCCATGATGGTCGGCAATTCGCTGAAATCGGACATCGTCCCGGCACTCGCGGCGGGGAGCTACGGCGTCTTCGTTCCTCACGAGCTGACTTGGGTTCTCGAACATGTCCAGGAGCCGAAGGAGGCACCGCGCTTTCGCAAAATCAGCGATCTGGGCGAGCTCGGCGGCCTTGTCGACAGTCTGTCGTGAGACAGACCGGGCGCAAGCTTATTGCGGCTTTGGCGGCGCCTTTGGAAACAAGGAGGGCTTCTCAGGCGGAGGTTGTTGCTGCTGGGGCTGCGTCGCAGGCTGCGGTTCAATCAATATGGTATAGGGCGCGCCCAATCCGCGCCGCCGGGATACGCGTGAATAATAGGGCCGAATGAGCCAGGTTGTATCGTCCTTTACCGTGACGTCGGCGGTCATTCCGTCCTCGTCGGTGCCGAAGAAGGATTCATCCTCCGACGAAGCGAGATCGAAGATCGCCATGAAGGCGAACCGGCTCTTTGAAGAGAAGCTGACCTTCACGTGCTGGCCTGCCTTCACCGGCAGGGTATAGACCTTTCCCTTGCCGAATTTCGTCCAGCCGGCGAGCCGCATGGTGACGGCAGGGAATTGGAGCGCTTCCAGCTTTTCGCCTTCATCGAGCTGCGGTGCTGCGGGTTCTGCGAGAGCGGGCGCCGCTGATAAAAGCGCGCTCACGAAGCAAATGGTAACAACCGCCTTTTTCATGGCCGCACCAATGCGCGCCGCATCGCCTCGACATCGTTGCGGCAGAAGCAGCCTTCGATGTGGTCGTTGACAAGACCCATAGCCTGCATAAAGGCGTAAACTGTCGTCGGACCGACGAAGGTCCAGCCGCGCTTGCGCAAGTCCTTGGAAATGCGCACAGAAATCGGCGTCGTGGGATTTGCCCTCAATGTCGGATAATCGACGACGGCGGGACGCTCCTCCGCTTTCGGCTCATGGCTCCAGAAATAGCGGGCGAGAGAGCCGAATTCCGCCCTCATCTCAATGGCGCGACGGGCATTGTTGATCGTCGAGACGATCTTGCCACGGTGGCGGATGATACCCGGATCGGCGAGGCAGCGCGCAATATCGGCATCATCGAAAACAGCCACTTTCTCGAAATCGAACCCCGCGAAAGCGGCACGGAAGTTCTCGCGCTTGCGCAGGATTGTCAGCCAGGACAGGCCGGACTGGAAGCCCTCAAGGCAGATCTTCTCGAACAAGCGGATGTCGTCGATGACGGGGCGCCCCCATTCTTCGTCGTGGTAGCGCAGATAATCCGGCAGATTTGCATGCCAGAAGCAGCGGCTCCTGCCGTCTTGGCCGGTAATGATGCCTGTCTCGTCCATTCTCTGCCTCATCTGATCGGTCGAATCCGGCTTTACCATTTGCAAACCGTCTTTCCAAACCGAACGATAACCCTATCGAAAAGTTTATCGCCTTCGCGGCATTTTCACGAACACCCATTTACCATTCGCTGGCGGCGGGCTGGCACGATGGCGTCAGGCGGATAGATATCCGCGCCGGTTCCTCGGTCAATTGTAGAGAGTCCGTCCGACGATGAAGAAGTCCATTTTGCTTGCCGCTTGCATATCAACCATCCTTTCTGGAACAGCCCTGGCCGACGACCGCTACGCCTCACGCCCGCCGGTCGTTCTCAGCCCCGATCTCACCGCTCCCTGGGTCATGCAGCTCGGCGGCGGCAACGTACGTCCGGTCGTCTATGCCACCCCGCCCGCGACCCGGCGATTCGGGCTTTTCCAGCGCCGCGTCGAGCGCCGCACCCCGCCGGCGGTCGTCCAGCCGGCAGGCATGGTCGGCGCGCCGCCGGCGATCCGCCATACGCTGGAGCCGCGGTTCCTGCCACGGATCGTCGATTACCAGACACCCGAAAAGCCTGGCACCGTCGTCATCGATACCAACAATCGTTTCCTCTATCTCGTGATGGACGGCGGAAAGGCTCGCCGTTACGGCGTCGGCGTCGGCAAGCCGGGCTTCGAATGGGCCGGCGTCCACAAGATCACCCGCAAGGCCGAATGGCCGGATTGGACGCCGCCCTCTGAAATGCTTGCGCGCGAGGCTGCCAAGGGACACTATCTGCCGGCGCGCATGGACGGCGGCCCGGAAAATCCGCTCGGCGCACGCGCCATGTATCTCGGCTCCACTCTTTACCGTATCCACGGAACCAATGCCCCTTGGACGATCGGCAATGCTGTCTCCTCGGGCTGTATCCGCATGCGCAACGAGGACGTCGTGGATCTCTACGATCGCGTGAATGTCGGAACGCGCGTTATCGTAATCTAGAAAATAAGGAGCCGCTTTCGCCATAAACTTCGTAAAAACAAAATGTTAGAGCAGCTCCGCGCATTTGTGTAAGCTGAACTGCTGTAACGGCAAAAACAGTCTTATTCAGACTGACAATTGCACCCGTCAGCGTTCAAAATTGCTTCATCAATGATCCTTGAACTTGAATTGGATCGAAGTTTCGGTAATTTTCGATCCAATTTCATTGAGAGGGGAGTCCATAGATGATGAAATTTGCCTCGGCGCTGGCCGTTGTCGCTATTGCCGTGTCCGATCTGGCAACGCCGGCGTTTGCTCAGCCGCAGACCAGTACCGCGCCAACCGTCGCGCAGAAGATCCCTTCGCACGTCGTGCAAGTTGCGCAGGATCCGAAGCAGGTGAAGCCGCAGTTTCGACGCCGGGTGGTGCGGCTGGTGACGAATGAGGCTCCCGGCACCATCATCGTCGATACCAACAACAAATATCTCTATTTCATCGAGAGCAGCGACCGCGCGACGCGTTACGGCATCGGTGTCGGCCGTGATGGATTCGGCTGGTCCGGCGTCGTCAAGGTCGGCCGCAAGGCGGAATGGCCGAGCTGGACGCCGCCGGAGGAAATGCGCCGGCGTGAAGCAGCCAACGGCCGCATCATCCCTGCCTTTCAGAAGGGCGGCATCAACAATCCTCTTGGCGCCCGCGCGCTCTATCTCTACCAGGGCGGCCATGACACGGCCTTCCGCATTCACGGCACCAACCAGCCCTGGTCGATCGGCCTCAACATGTCTTCCGGCTGCATCCGCATGATGAATTATGATGTGCAGCATCTTTATGATCGTGTGCCGGTCGGCACCAAGGTGATCGTTGTCGGCCCTGGAAACAAGCAGGGCGAAGTGAGCTTCGAAGACAGAGGCATCGATATCCTGCGCACGATATTCGGCGGCTGAACTGTCTCCGATTTTCAGCTTGTGAGGGGACGGCTGCGGCCGTCCTTTTCGTATCTGCGCACCTTACCGAATGTTTGCGGACTCTCTCGCGCCTGCAATAAGGCTGTCACAGAATCCCACATAGTATGCCGCCCGATCGCACTATCGGGGACTTCATATGTATTCTGCAATTCGTATGGCGGCGCCCGCTTTCGCCGCGCTGGTTTTTTCATGTGCCATTTTGACCGCCCAGAATGCCTCAGCGGAAATGCAGTTTTCCATTTACGGCGGTGTCCAGGGCGCTACCGACAGCACCGTCGACCTTTCGGATGGCAGTTCGTTCGACGCCGGATGGGAAGGCAAGTCTTTTTCTTCACCACCCTATTACGGCGGACGCGTCACCTGGTGGCTGACTGATTTCAACCATCCCAATCTTGGCTTCTCACTCGACTACACCCATGCCAAGGTCTATGCCGATGACGCCACGTTAAACAGATCCGGCTGGTCGCATTTCGAATTCACCGACGGTCTCAACCTGGTAACGGCGAACGCGCTCTACCGTTTCCAGCAGGACGGCCGTAGATGGACCCCCTATGTCGGCGCCGGTGTCGGCGTCAATATTCCGCATGTCGAGGTCACACGTGCCTCGGGCACGACCTTCGACTATGAGGTCGGCGGCGTGACGCTGCAGGCGCAGGCAGGCATCAGCTTCAAGATCAGCGAGCACTGGTCGGCCTTTACCGAATACAAGGGCAATTATTCCTTCGTCGACGTGCCGATCGATAGCGGCGATTACCTGAAGACCAAGATCTTCACCAACGCGGTGAACGTCGGCCTTTCGTTCCACTGGTAAGAAGGAAGCGGGCGTCACTTCAGCCCGCAGCTCACCTTTCCTTCGGCGGCGACCGGTTTGCTGCCGCCCGATACGGCCAAATCGTAGGTTCCGGTGAAGGTATCCGCTTTCTTACCCCGCTGTCCTGCAATGACGACGAGATCAAGCTCGCTGCCGGGGGCTTCGTCACCCGCGGCGTCGTAGACCTCCAGGCGCAATTCACCGTCATGGAGCCAGTGATGGACCAGCAGGTTCGAATCGAGCATGCGCTTCCTGAAACCGGCAGCGACAGAACCGTCCTTAATCAGGATCGCGCCGCGAAAATGGTTGAGCTTGTGACCATCACCTTCCGCAAACCCGCTCTCCACCGTAAAGCTCACAGCCTTGTCGTCGGCAGAACAGTAGAATCTGCTGTCAGAATAAGCGGGGCCCGCCGCACTTACCAGACAGGCGACCATTAACAGTCTTGCATGCCGCATCATCACGCACCTCTTGCCGATCGCCGGCAAGCCGGCTGTAACGTCAGCTTAGCCGCAGACTGCTTAATTTTTCGGGCATATCCCCGCCGTAGGCCCAATCGAGCAGTTCTACGGTGTGAAGGATCGGCGTGTCCGTACCTGTGGCGATCTGTGTGATGCAGCCGATATTGCCGGTGGCGATCACATCAGCCCTGGTAGCCTCCAGGTTCTTTACCTTGCGAGTCTTGAGCATGGCCGAAATTTCCGGCTGCAGGATATTGTAGGTTCCGGCCGAGCCGCAGCAGAGATGCCCCTCGGCAGGATCGCGGACCGTGAAGCCCGCCGCCTTCAAAAGCTGCTTCGGCGCCACCGTGATCCTCTGCCCGTGCTGCATCGAACAGGCCGAGTGATAGGCGACAGCAATGCCTTTCGGCGCCTGCGCCGGCAGATCGATACCTGCGAGGAATTCGGTAATGTCCTTGGCAAGTGCGGAGATGCGCGCCGCCTTTTCCGCATAGGCCGGGTCGAGCCGCAGCATATGACCGTAATCCTTGATCGTCGTGCCGCAGCCGGACGCCGTGACGATGATGGCGTCGAGGCCGCCCTTCTCAATCTCCCGCGTCCAGACGTCGACATTGGCGCGAGCGCTCGCAAGCGCCTGCTCCTCACGCCCCATATGATGGACCAGCGAGCCGCAGCAGCCCTCGCCCTCCGGCACGACGACCTCGATGCCGAGACGCGTCAGCAGCCGGATCGTCGCTTCATTGATGGCGGGGTCCAACACGGGCTGGGCGCACCCGGTCAAGATCGCGACACGGCCCCGTCGTTCTGCCGCGGGCGCGTGAGAGGCGGCGATTGCGGATGGCGGCGGGACATTGCTTGGAGCAAGCGCCAGCATCGCCGCGAAGGGTGCAAGCGACGGCACGCGTCTCATCATACCGGCAAATGGCCGACCGAAGCGGGCAAGGCGGAGCGCCAGACGGAACCGGCCGGGATAGGGCAGGACGGCTGCGAGAATATTGCGCGTCAGCCGGTTCATGAAGGGACGCCTGTAGGTCTTTTCGATATGCGCGCGGGCATGATCGACGAGATGCATGTAGTCCACACCGGACGGACAGGTAGTGACGCAGGCAAGACAGGAAAGGCAGCGGTCGATATGGGTCACGACCTCGGCATCCGCCGGGCGGCCGTTCTCCAGCATATCCTTGATGAGATAGATGCGGCCGCGCGGGCTGTCTAGCTCGTTGCCGAGCGTCACATAGGTCGGACAGGTGGCGGTGCAGAAGCCGCAATGCACGCATTTACGCAGGATCCTCTCGGATTCAGCGACATGAGGATCGGCAAGCTGTTCGGCGGTGAAGTTGGTCTGCATCTATCAGTTTCCAGCCATCTTGCCTGGGTTGAATATGCCTTTGGGATCGAACTTTTCTTTCATCCGCCGCGACAGCAGGGCGATTGCTTCCGGCTGCGGTTCGAAGGCCGGCGTCTGTGCCTTTGCCGCCGCCGACGCCCTCAGCAACGTCGCATGTCCTCCCCCGAGCGCCTGGATGTAGCGGCGCAGGAGCACCGCTTCCGGCTCCGCTTCCATCCGCATCCAGACGAGGCCTCCCTGCCAGTCGTAAAAGGCGTCAACGCCGGCTTCGAGGCGAAGTGTGGCCACGAGCTGATGGCCGATGCTTGGTGCCACCGATACGCGCCAGATGGGCCTTTCGCTTCCATCGGCATAGGGAACGATGTCACGGATTTCCCGCCAAAGCTGCCGGCTTTCCTGCTTGTCTAGGCGCGACACGCGGCCAAGCGCAGCCATGGCGCTCGCCAGCTTCTCAGCGCGATGCGGCACCGAACTTTCCAGGCCCTCGATCCTCAGCACCGTAGCCTCGCCCGCGGGCAATTTCCCCGCCAGGAATTTCCAGGCGACGGTCAGCGGCAGATGCGCCGCGCCGGACACCTCAACCGAAAGAGCCATCGCGGATGCCATGGCTTTCGCGGCTTCCTGATCGTTCAATCCGGAGAGGACGACCGTCTCCTCCGTCTTCGGCGCGGGCGGTACGCGGAAGGTCACCTCGGTGATGAAACCAAGCGTACCGTGGGAGCCGGCCATCAGTTTCACCAGGTCTAGGCCAGTGACATTCTTCATCACCCGGCCACCGGCCTTGATGATATCGCCTCTGCCGTTGACAAATCGCACACCGAGCAGGCTATCACGCGCCGCACCGGCAATAAGGCGACGCGGTCCGGAGACATTGGCAGCGAAGACACCGCCGATCGTCGGCTCGCCCGAGGTTCCCATCAATGGGCGGTGATCCATGGGCTCGAAGGTCATCATCTGGCCGTTCGCCGCCAGCGCTTCTTCGACATCGGTCACCGTCGTGCCGGCACGCACCGTCATCACCATCTCGCCGGGATTGTACGAGACGATGCCGGTAAGCCCGGTCGACCGCAGTCGCGCATCGGCCGCAACGGCATTGCCAAAGCCAGCACGCGTGTTGCCGCCTGAAATGGCGAGTGCCGTGCTGCTCTCCGCGTGCGCGCGGATGATGTCCGCGGCCTCCGCCTCGGTTGCAGGGATGAGCTCGTTCATGCGGCGCTTCGTCCCTCGAGCGGGAAGACCTTGGAAGGGTTGAGGATCCACTCGGGATCGAAGGCGGCGCGCGCCGCCATCTGCTGGGCGAGGTCGGCATCGGAATATTGATGGCGCATCAGGTCGCGTTTTTCGATGCCGACGCCGTGTTCGCCCGTCAGGCAGCCGCCGGCATCGACGCAGAGCCTCAGAATGTCCATGCCCGCCGCTTCGGCGCGGGCGGCATCATCAGGATCGTTGGCGTTAAAAAGGATCAGCGGGTGCATGTTGCCGTCGCCGGCATGGAATACGTTGGCGACGCGCAGACCGTAGTGCTCGACGATTTCCGATGTCTTCTTCAGGACATGGGAGAGCTGGCTGAGCGGCACGGTGCCGTCCATGCAGATATAATCGGCAATGCGACCGGTGGCGCCGAAGGCAGATTTCCGCCCTTTCCAGATCTGTGCCGCCTCGGTTGCAGACTGGCATTCGCGTACCGTCTTGACGCCATGCGTGCGGGCAATGGCGACGATGCTCGCAAGCGTCGCATCCATTTCGGCCTCTGAGCCCTCGACCTCGACGATGAGGAGCGCGCCGACATCCAAAGGGTAGCCCGCATGGGCAAATGCTTCGCAGATCTCGATCGCCGGCTTGTCCATGAATTCGATCGCAACGGGGATGATGCCGGCAGCGATGATATCGGCAACGCAGGAGCCGGCCTCTTCGGACGTATCGAAACCGAAGAGAACGGGTCTTGCTCCTTCCGGCTTGGCGACCAGCCGCACCGTCGCTTCGGTCACGATGCCGAGCTGCCCCTCCGACCCACAGACGAGTCCAAGCAGATCGTAACCGGCCGCATCGAGCGCCTTGCCGCCGAGTTCGATGATGGAGCCGTCGGTCAGCACCATCTTGACGCCGAGAAGATTGTTGGTGGTGACGCCATATTTCAGACAGTGCGCACCGCCCGAATTCATGGCGATATTGCCGCCGATGGTGCAGGCGAGCTGCGAGCTCGGATCAGGCGCATAGAAAAAGCCGTCCGAAGAGACGGTATCGGAAATGTTCAGATTGGTGACACCCGCCTGAACCGTTGCGGTGCGGTTGGCGAGATCGACCTCGATGATACGATTCATCTTTGAAAGGCCGAGAACGATCGCATCCTCCTGGGGGATAGCGCCGCCGGAAAGCGACGTGCCGGCCCCGCGAGGTACGACCGGAATACCATATCTGCGACAATATCGCATCACCGCCGAAACCTGCGCCGTGGTCTGCGGGAGGACGACCGCGAGCGGTACGCGATGATAGGAAATGAAGCCGTCGGTTTCGAACGGCACCAGTTCGCGCTGTTCATGGATCAGGCAGTCCGGCGGCAGCAGATCGGCGAGATCAGCTATGATCTCTCGCCGCCGCGCCAGGACATCAGCGCGCGGGGCCAAAAATGAAATGCTGTCTGCCATGATATTCTCCGTCAGCGCAATTGCCGCATTGCGAAACCGCGCCCTCCCATCTGCGGCCTGTTTAGCACTTTCCCGAATTTGGCGCAAATGTTAAACACTTATGCCTAAAGGGGAAAAAGTGTATTTCATCCATGACCAATCTCGGTGATCTCGAAATTTTCGCGAGAGTCGTTTCCGCGGGCAGCATGTCGATGGCGGGACGCGCACTCGGCCTTTCGCCTGCCGTCGTCTCCAAGCGGATCAAGCGACTTGAGGACAGGCTCGGCACACGGCTGCTGCAACGCACGACCCGGCAGATCTCGCTGACGGAGGCCGGACAGGGCTTCTACGATCGCGTGCTCGCCATCCTTGCTGGGCTTGAGGAAGCGGAGGCCTATATCTCCGGGCGCTCGGCGCAGATGCACGGCACGCTGAAAATATCGGCGCCGACATCCTTCGGCCGCATGCATATCGCGCCGCATCTCAAAGGCTTCATGGACTCCCATCCCGATCTCGCCGTCAACCTGATGCTGACGGACGAGTTCACCGATATCGTCGGCGCCGGTTTCGATCTTGCCATCCGCATCGCGGAACTAACGGATTCAAGCCTCGTCGCGCGACGGCTCGCATCCGTGCGGCGCGTCCTCTGCGCCTCGCCGGACTACGTTGCAACCCACGGCATGCCGCAGGAGATCGACGATCTCAAGCACCATACCTGCCTGCCGGCGCACAACAACGATTCCTGGCGGCTCGAGGGACCGAACGGAGCATTGACGCTGCGCCCCGAGGGCACACTCATCACCAATTCGAGCGAGGTGATCCGCGAGGCGGTCATTGCCGGGCTCGGAATCGCATTGCGCTCGACCTGGGACATCGGATCGGAGCTAAGGGAAGGACGGCTCGTGCAGGTGCTGCCTGCCTATGAAGGCTCGCGGAACGTCGCCCTTTCCGCGGTCTATCCGAGCAGGCAGTTTCTGCCTGCCAAAGTGCGGCTCTTCATCGATTACCTGGCGGAGCTATATGGGCCGCTGCCCTATTGGGAAAAATGAACTCGGCCAAGCATCATCCGGCTCTCGTGCGGGATGCCGAAAAGTGTGCGCGGTTTTCGGGCGACATCCCGCTACTGACTTTTTGATTGAGACCGGATCGAGGAGGGCGCAAATCCGTGCCAAGCAAGGTCTCGAGCAAAAGGCAGGACTGTTCGTTTCAATCTGAGCGTGAGCCTTTCCGAAAGCGGCAGCGACTTTCGGAAAGATTCTTGTATTGTTGCCAGTCTTCTTCTTCTGGTGGAAGAAGCCGCAACGACGGCGCCACCTGCGACATAAATCCTCTGTGGAACGCCGTTTTTGGAACAATGGCTGACGGAATTCCAGACACCGGTCACGGCAGATTACCTTAAGAGAAGTTTTTCGATCTCGCGCTACACTATTTTTTCGCGCAGGTCGTAGTTTCCGCTTAGAATACTTATATACAAGCGATTCTAATCAAGATTCCGAAGGTGAAACAACAATTGACAGTTCTTGCCCGCCTGGCTTCCGATGTGCAGCTCATGTTTCGGCGTCCGCCGCGACAGCAATATGCCGCGCTCTGTTACCGGGTGAAAAAGAAGACGTCGGAGATCGAATTGTTGCTCATGACCAGCCGTGATACCGGCCGATGGGTCATTCCGAAGGGCTGGCCGATGTCGGGCAAATTGGCCCATGAGGTCGCCGCTCGCGAGGCCTTCGAGGAGGCCGGCGTGCGCGGTGTCGCAGAAGCGGAGTTACTCGGCTCCTACAGCTACCGGAAGATGCTGAGGGATGGCCTTTCCGTGCCATGCAAAGTCCAGGTCTATCCTCTCGAAGTCCTTGAAATGGTAAAGCACTTCAAGGAAAAGGGCGAGCGCACGCTCGAATGGGTCTCGTGCGAGGAAGCAGCCAAGCGCGTGAACGAGCCCGAGCTCAAGGAGCTGATCCTCACCTTTCAAAGGTGCATGGCCGAGCGACTGCAGCCGAAGAAGCCAGATCTGCCGGCGGCGGAATAACTGCCGCGGCCCAGATACCTTCTCCTCCCATGAGCGTCGAACTGAGGCGCGCGCGAGAAGATACGCGTCATCACATAAAATTTCACGTAATCCGCCAAGCCGGTTTCTGCGTTAATGCCTAAAGCGGGATGCCGAAAAGTGTGCGCGGCTTTCGGGCGACATCCCGCTTTGATTCAAAGTGCCACAGCGACCTTTGTGCGTCTGATAAGACGCACGGCGCTGTAGTGCATGTCGCGCAGAGTGTATGCAGATGACGAATTCGACAGGAAGAATGGAATGCCCGACCGACCGGCGGTATTGATGAAGCGAACGCTGGACAAGGACCTCGACAAACTGAACTACGTCGAGGACGCGACACGACATGTTGCTCGCCGGCTCGTCGCGCCGGGTCTCGGTCTCGTCTTCCTCGGTCTCGCGATGCTGTTTGCCGGCGTCTACGTCTTCGACAGGCCAAGCGCCGTTCTCGTGATCGCCGCTGCGGCACTTGCCGCCTATATGGCCATGAACATCGGCGCCAACGACGTGACCAACAACGTTGGCGCTGCCGTCGGAGCTCGCGCCATGACGATGACGCAGGCGCTCATCATCGCAGCCATCTTCGAAATCCTCGGAGCGACGATCGGTGGCGGCCAGGTGGTCGAGACCATCTCGACCGGCCTCATCGACAGTGTTGATGTCGCCAATGCCGCCACAATCGGCTGGATCATGATGGCGGCCCTGACGGCGGCCGCGTTGTGGATCAATCTGGCGACCTGGCTGAAGGCACCGATTTCCACCACGCATACCATAGTCGGCGCAGTCATCGGTGCGGGTATTGCAACAGCCGGGCCGGCATCGGTCAACTGGCGGGTTATCCTGGAGATTTCCGCAAGCTGGATGATCTCGCCGCTGCTCGGAGCCCTGATCGCTGCCGCGGTTCTCTTCTTCATCAAGACCTTCATCATCTATCGCGACGACAAGATCACGGCCGCGAGATACTGGGTGCCAATCCTGATCGCAGTCATGGCTGGCACCTTCACCGCCTATCTGGCGCTGCAATTTTCCCTGATATTCCATTTGGCGATTTCCAAGACCGCCATTTGCCTGATCGGGCTCGCCGCTGGACTTGTCGCCTGGACCGTCACTCGACCGCTCGTGACCCGGCAGTCATTGGGTCTCGAAAACAAGAACAGCGCTTTGCGGAAGCTCTTTCACCTGCCGCTCATCGGTTCGGCGGCGCTTCTGTCCTTTGCCCATGGCGCAAACGACGTTTCCAATGCCGTCGGCCCGCTCTCGGCAATTGTCCGTGCGGCCGACGCAAGCATCAAGTCGGTTCAGGGAGCACCGCCTCTCTGGGTCATGCTGATCGGCGCATTCGGGATCTCCGTCGGTCTTCTTCTCTTCGGTCCCCGGCTGATCCGTCTCGTCGGCGAGGAGATCACCAAGCTCAATCCGATGCGCGCCTATTGCGTAGCTCTCTCCGCCGCATTCACTGTGATCATGGCGTCGTGGCTTGGACTGCCGGTCAGTTCGACTCATATCGCCGTCGGCGCCGTCTTCGGCGTCGGCTTCTTTCGCGAATGGTATACCCGCAATTCGAAGCGTCGGATCGACTACATGCGCAAGAAGGCCGAAAGCTGGGACATCGAAGGGCCGGAGGAGCGTGATCCACACGAGGCGCGCCGACGCCGTCTGGTTCGCCGTTCGCACTTCATGACCATCGTCGGCGCCTGGGTGATCACCGTGCCTTCGTCGGCCCTGCTTGCAGCAATCATCTATTGGGCTATGTTCGCGCTCTTCGTTTAATGCATATCACGCCGAAGTGTGCAGCGGTTTGCGGCGACGACATGCGTGAAACTACAGTCTTTTTGATTTAGAGGCGGATTCAGATTTCAGGTCAATTCGACCTGAGGTCATCCGGCTTCAGGAAACGATTTTTCGGAATTGCATGTCCGACCGGACGTGCTCGGGAGTAGAGATGCGCGCCAATTTCCGCATGCAACGACTTTTCCTGGAGGCCGCCATTGGGCAAGGCAGCGGCATCGAGGCCAATGCCGATCAGTTCAACTATCTTGCAAACGTGCTGCGCATGGCAGACGGGTCGGAGATCCTGATCTTCAACGGCCGTGACGGCGAATGGAAGGCTCGTCTTTCCTTTCCTTCCCGCAAGCGCCTCCTCCTGACGGCGTTGGAGCAGACCCGCCCCCAGCCCGCTCCCTCCGACCTGCACTATCTCTTTGCACCGCTGAAGGTCGGTCGCATGGATTATCTCGTGCAGAAAGCGGTCGAAATGGGGGCAGGCCTATTGCAGCCCGTGATGACGCAGCATGTACAGGGCAGGATCGCCAATCTCGACAGGCTCAAGGCCAATGTCATCGAAGCGGCGGAGCAATGCGGCATTCTCGACATTCCCGCCGTTACCGAGCCGGTCAGGCTCTCCGACCTTCTCGATCGCTGGCCGAAGGATCGCCGCATCATCTATTGCGACGAAGGCGATGCGGGACAGAATCCCTTGCCGCTCCTCGCGCGCGTCAAAGAGAAGCACCTTGCCCTGCTGGTGGGGCCTGAGGGCGGCTTCTCCGAGGAGGAACGCAATCGTCTGCGCAGCCTCGATTTCGTGACGGCCATTCCGCTCGGACCCCGGATTCTGCGGGCGGATACGGCCGCTGTCGCAGCCATGGCCGTCATCCAGGCAGCGGTCGGCGACTGGAATTCGCTCTGAGGAACAGGCACGTTAGAATAGCTGTTATTTTTTTGAAGTGTCGTTGAAAGAATTTCACTTGCACCGGACATCATTCCGGTCCTAATCACGCTTCCAATCGGCCTGTTCCTGCAGGCCCCTTCCCGAATACAGGTAGATGCATGGCACGCGACACCACCGACCAGACGCCGCTCTCTTCGGTCAACGAACTGACGGAATATCTCGTTGCCGGCGCCAAACCGAAGGAGCGGTTCCGCATCGGGACGGAGCATGAGAAATTTCCCTTCTTCCGCGCCGATAACAGTCCGGTGCCCTATTTCGGTGAGGCCAGCATTTCGGCGCTGCTCGAGGGCATGCGCGCGAAACTCGGCTGGGATCCGATCGTCGATGCCGGCAATATCATCGGCCTTGCCGAACCCAGTGGCATGGGAGCGATCTCGATCGAGCCCGGCGGTCAATTCGAACTTTCCGGCGCACCGCTCGAAACGATCCATGAGACCTGCAAAGAATCGAACCAGCATCTGGCGACACTGCGAGAAATCGCAGAGCCTCTCGGCATCCGTTTCCTCGGTATCGGAGGCAGTCCGAAGTGGAGCTATGCCGAAACGCCGCACATGCCGAAATCGCGCTATGACATCATGACGCGCTACATGCCTAAGGTCGGCAGCAAGGGTCTGGACATGATGTACCGGACCTGTACGATTCAGGTAAACCTCGATTTCTCCTCCGAAGAAGACATGCGCCGCAAGATGCGGGTTTCGATGAAGCTGCAGTCGCTGGCGACCGCTCTCTTCGCCTCGTCGCCCTTCACCGAAGGCAAGCCGAACGGCCTCGTCTCCTGGCGCGGCGATATCTGGCGCGATACGGACAACCGGCGCGCAGGATTGCTCGATTTCACTTTCAGGAACGATTTCAGTTTTGCCGACTACACCCAGTGGGCGCTTGACGTGCCGATGTACTTCATCGTTCGCGACAACCGCTACCACGACTGTACGCATATCACCTTCCGCCAGTTCTTGAACGGCGCGCTGAAGGGAGAGATCGCCGCCTGGGAACCGACCATGGGCGACTGGACCAACCATCTCTCGACGCTCTTTCCCGATGTTCGGCTGAAGCGCTTCCTCGAAATGCGCGGCGCCGATGGCGGGCCGTGGCGGCGCATCTGCGCCTTGCCGGCCTTCTGGGTCGGCCTGCTTTACGACGATGCGGCACTGGAAGCGGCCGACGATCTGACGAAAGCCTGGACCTTCGCCGAGGTCAACGCATTGCGCGATGCCGTGCCCGCCCGAGGGCTGAAGGCCGAATTCAAGGGACAGAGCCTCCACAATATCGCTCGGGAGGTGGTCGATATTTCCCGCCGTGGCTTGAAGGCTCGGGCAAGGCTGAATGGTGAAGGGCAGGACGAAACAGTCTTTCTCGCGCCGCTCGAGGAAGTGCTCGCCAAGAAGGCGACGCTCGCCGACGATCTGCTGATGCTCTATCACGGCAGATGGAACGGCTCGGTCGAGCCCGTCTTCGAAGAATATCAGTATTGAATTCCTCGAACGACGGCAGTGTCCGTGCCGTCGTTAGCGGCAAAAACCGGTTTGCGCATTCCTATTTCCAGCTATAGTGGCAATGGATTCATCGCCTTGCGATTCTAGCGTATAATCCGAAATCACGAACAGGATTGTGCGCCCATTCAAAGTGTTAGAGCGTCCTTTGCGGGTCCAGTGAAACGTCCGATGCTCTGGGGAAAGGGACTTTGATGCTGCCACTTTTCGACATGATGATGCAGGCGCAGAACGGCGCTGCCATGGATGCCATGGCGAAGCAGTTCAACCTCGCCCAGGAGCAGGCGACCAAGGCCATGGCCGCGCTCATGCCGGCGTTCTCGTCGGGCCTGAAGCGCAGCACGAGCAACCCTTATGATTTCATGGGCCTGATGCAATCCGTTGCCTCCGGTAACTACGCCAAATATTTCGAGGACATGGGCAAGGCTTTCACGCCGGAAGGCATCGCCGACGGCAATGCCATCCTGGCGCAGCTTTTCGGCTCTAAGGAAGTCTCGAAGGCGGTCGCCGCACAAGCCGCTCAGATAACTGGGATCGCTCAGGAAACCTACAAGAGGATGCTGCCGGTCATTGCCGACACGCTGATGGGCGGGCTCTTCAAACAGACGACGGGGCAGATGACAACTCCGGTCAATCCCTTCGTCAATACGGCAATGGGCGAAACAATCCAGAAATGGCTCGAGAGCACCGGTTTTGCGCCAAAGCCGAAGGCCGCACCCGAGCCGAGCATCTTCGATAATCCCTTCACGCAGGCAATGCAGCTCATGTTCGGTTCGCAAAAGCCCGAGCAGACGCAGGCCTCCGCCACAAATCCATTCATGGACAATCCTTTCGTGAAGGCCTTTCAGGACATGATGGGGAATTTTGCGGCCCAGCCCGCGCCGAAGGAGCCGCTCAAGCCGCAGGCCGGCCTGGACATGGCAAACTATACCGCCATGCTAAACTCGATGTTCGACAGTGGCCTAGAAGTGCAGAGGAGCTACCAGAAAAGCATGGAGGCGATCCTCGACAGCTATCTGAAGAGCGCCACAAAGCAGCCACCCCAGCCACCTGCTTCTAGCTAGACTGTAGTGACGACCAAAGCCTGTCGCGTGAACCTACGTTTATGCGACAGGCTTTAGATGAGGAATGCAGACGTAGACAGCAAATGCGGACGTAATCCAGCATCTGCAACCCAATCACTAATCACCGAGGCCGGATACGCTTCGCCTCGCTGGATGACGTCCAGGACGGCTATTCGAACTTCGAAGTCTCGGAAGAAGTTCTCACCTTGAGCCTTCCCCGCTGAAAAACCGAAGGCCGGCCCACGAACGCTCGCGCCAGCCCTTTCTTTTGCGGCAGCGGTCCCGTCAGCCATTTGCCGCGCCGCGAAAGACTTCCTTAAACCTGACGAGCTCGCTGGGCGCGACGTCCGAGATCGCCCAGAAGACCAGCCCGTCATTGGACCATTGCTCCATGTTGTAACCGTCGTGCACTGCCGCTGTCTGCGCCGCCGAGCTCGACGGCCAGATGAAGAGGTTGATGATATGGCCGTTGCGGCGATAGACAAGCGCTGCGACTGCGCGTCCGCCGAGATAGTCGACACGCCCGCCCACCAGCGGGAAATCATCCTTCGCGAGATCCGCCACCGGCGGAGAGAAATCGATCTTGCAGTTGAACCACGGCTTGACCGTATGCTGGTCGGAGGTCAGCACGTCGGTCAGGTGATTGGCCATCATCGAGCGGATGTGGCTCGCCAGTATCTCGTCCTGCAGAACGAGCGTCTGCGACGGCGTATCGCAAACAGGAATAGGCTTGCCGCGAGCGGACATGAGACCGGCTCATTGAAATGCGGAATACGGCCTCCTTCCATCCAGACCGATCGGCGTCGCCTTTCATTCCGGAACGCAGCAGATTTACTTGCGTCGCCAAGTCCGCGGCAACAAGTCAACCGAAATAAGCGATCTATTCCAATTCCTTAGAAAAATGACGCATGACCTTGGGAATAAGCGCTATCCGCCTTCGATCTAGTTCGTCAGTGGGGGCAATCAGCCAAACGGCGCCCTCGCTTTCAGGAAATGCCATCAATAAGAGGAGGCATATTCATGTTCACCATGTCACGCCGCGCGGTTCTGGGTTCGGCCACCGCTGCTGCCGCATTCGGCCTGTCATCGAAGCTCGAATTCGTCATGCCGGCGCTCGCGGCAACGCCGCTGGAACCGACGGTCGGCTTCTACAGATACAAGGTCGGCGATATCGAGGTCACCGCAATCTACGACGGCATCTGGAAGAAGCCGCACGATCCGGCCTTCATCAAGAATGCCTCGATCGAGGATACCAAGGAGGCGCTATCGAAGGCCGGCCTCACCGCCGAGTTCATGCCGATCCCGCTGACCGTCGTCGTGCTGAAGCTCGGCAACCGCCTGATCATGATGGATGCCGGCTCCGGCGTCGGCCAATGGCAGGAAAACGCGACGCATCTGCCAGCCAACATGGCCGCCGCCGGCATTGACTACAAGAAGATCAATACAATCATGATCTCGCATTTCCATCCCGACCATGTCTGGGGGCTGACGGAAAAGGGCACCAACAACCCTGTTTTTCCGGATGCCGAGCTCATCGTCAATGCGGATGAATATAACTGGTGGACCGCGCCCGGCCGTGTTGACAAGCTCGCGGAAGGCCGAAAGGCGGCCGGCAAGCGCATCGCCGAAGTCTTTCCGAAATGGAAGAACTGGAGGATGGTCGACGATGGCGCGGAAGTCGCCCCTGGCATGCAGCTTCTCGCCGCGCCCGGCCATACACCTGGCCATTCGACCTATCTGGTCACGTCAGGCAGCAAGCAGCTGCTCGTCTCCGCCGACATCATGTATGTGCCGGCGTTGCTCGCACCGCATCCCGAATGGCAAGGCAGCTACGACCAGGACGGGCCGATGGCCGTCGGCACGCGCCGGCGCCTGATCGACCGTGTCATCGCCGACAATATCGCGATCTGCGGCTCGCACTTCCCCTTCCCCGGCTCGGGTACCTTCGTCAAGGACGGGAATGCCTATGCCTTCACTCCGACAAGCCAGGCCTGAGAACTTCCAAGGAGACGATCATGATCACAATCAAGAAATACGCCATTCTAGGCTTCATCGGTCTTTGCGCTGCATCCGCCGGCTTTACCGCGATCTCCACGCTGCCGGCCTTTGCCGTCGACAATATGGAATCGACCGATGCACCAGACCTGACTTCGGTTCGAGCGAAGATCGACGCCAAGGACTATGCCGGCGCGCTGGCCGAACTCCGCGATCTCGCCGAGGATAACCAGCAGGCGGACGTCTATAATCTGATGGGCTTCACGCTACGCAAGACCGGCGACTACCGCACGTCACTGACCTACTACACCAAGGCGCTGGAACTGCAACCCGATCACAAGGCGGCGCGTGAATATCTTGGCGAACTCTATGTCGAAACCGGCGATATGGCCAAGGCCGAGGAGCAGGTGGCCACACTGAAGCAGCTTTGCCCTGCTGGCTGTGAGGAGCTGCAAGACCTGCAGAAGGCGATCGCCGCCAGGACCGGCAACTGAGGACAGGCGGTGCAAGGGAGCGGGCGACGAGAACGCCCGCTCCCTACCAAAAGGAGGATATGATGGACAAGATAGCGGGCCGACCGCACCCCGCCGATCTCGCTCTTCTCCTCGGCAGGGTGCTGCTGTCTCTGGTCTTTCTGCATGAGGGCCTGTCGCTCGCGGCCGACCTTTCTGTAGCCATGGCGAGTTTGCAAAACTCGGACTGCCTGCGCCGGTGACGCTCGCCGTCATCGCGCTTCAGCTCGGCGCTGCCCTGTCGATTGCGGCAGGCCTATTTGCCCGGCTCGGCGCCATCGCCCTGGCTCTCTTCTGCCTGGCGACCGCCCTGTTTTTCCACACCAACCTTTCCAACCAGAACGAATTGCTGCATTTCGAGAAGGATCTGGCAATCGCCGGCGGCATGATCGTTCTCGCCAGTTCAAGTGCTGGTTCGCTGTCGATCGGCCGCTTGATCTCCAGCCGTTCGAAAGCCTTGCCTGGCTGGCTCACCGTGCTGCTTTAAGCAGCAACCTTCATGAAATTATCGAGGCCCACAAAGCATCGAGGAGGCGGCTCGGAAGAAGGCAGCGTGCGGCGGAGCTTTTGGATGGATCGTCCCTGCCCGGCAGCTGCGACCTATCAGCCTGACTGACGTCGGAAGACTGTCGCTCGAGGGCTTCTTCACCAGGCTGAACCAGTGGCGTCGCATAACAACGCGATACGACAAACTCGCCGCACACTTTCTCGGTTTCGCCAAGATCGCCAGCATCACGGCCTAGCTCAAATGATGCCGAAAAATGTGCCCGGTTTTCGGGGAACATCCCATTCCGGCTTTTGATCGAAACGCATAAAAAAGCCCGGCGACGGCAGGGCCGGTCGTCGGGCAAGCGGCAGGGCTATTGGCTATCACCCTGCGGGGAAAAGTGGTCATCGATCACGTTTGATCGAATGGAAGTGGACAAGGCGCGAGCGGTCACGCGCCGACTTCGTCAGATAGGACGACGGGTCTTCGAAAAACGTCGACTCAAGCAGTGCGGAAACGAGATCCGTACGCGTCAGCCCGATGTCCTTCAGTTGATTATCGTCAAGCTCGTGCAGCCGATTGAGTTCCGAGCGGTTGCGGAACACGCGCCAGACGGATGCAACCTTCATCAGGCCCTGCACGAGACGCATTGTCAGCGTCGGCGCGGAGCGAGCGAGATCGAGTTCGATAATCCGTTCTGTCGTGCGCATTGGCGTTTCCTTTCGTTCAGGCGCGCAACAGCCCCTCTCCTCCCAGGAGGTCTTCTGGAGAGGAGCAAGGCCGAACCGGAGTGGACAGAAAGTGTTCTGTCCGGTTGATTGTGCTGATTTACATTGGGAGGATGCCAAAGCCCTATTGATCAGTCCAACGAATGTTTCTAATGATTATCATCAACACTTTTCATAGGTGATCCATGTCGACGCCTCTCGATATTGACCAGTTGCAGACCTTTATCGCCATCGTTGATTCCGGCAGCTTCACCAAGGCGGCCGACCGTGTGTTCAAGACGCAATCGGCGGTCTCCATGCAGATGCGACGGCTGGAAGAGCGCATCGGCAAACAGCTTTTCATCAAGGATGGACGCGGCAACCGGCTGACGGTCGAGGGTGAAAAGCTCCTGAACTACGCGCGCCGCATCATCCGCCTCAACAACGAGGCAATCGCCGCTTTCGATGACAACCGGCTGGAAGGCACGTTGCGCATCGGCACGCCGGACGACTATGCCGACCGCTACATGCCGGAGATCATCGGTCGCTTCGCCAAGACGCATCCGAACGTCGAGCTCTATATCGTCTGCGAGCCTTCGGTGGATCTGGCCGAACGCATACAGCGCGGCGAGCTCGACATCGCGCTTGTGACGCACAATCCGCGTGAGCGCATGTCCGACGTGGTGCGGACGGAGCCGCTGTGCTGGGTAAGCTCCGCGAACCATCCGCTCAGGGACGATGCCCCGGTTCCGCTTGCGGTCGGCCGAAGGGATTGCCAGTGGCGGCAGCTCGCCTGTTCGGCGCTCGACGCCGTCGGAAGAGAGTATCAGATCCTGTTCACCAGTTGGTCGTGCACCGTGGTGGCGGCTGCGGTCCTGGCGGGCATGGCCGTCTCCGTCATGCCCGAATCGGCCCTGCGCACAGGAATGAAAGTGCTCACTCAGGCCGACGGGTTCCCGGCCCTGCCCCCGGTTCAGATCGGCATCATGAAACGTCCCGGCGTCTCGATATCGCTGATGAACGCAATCACCGCGCATATTACCGCATGTCTGGACAACATCACGCCGGCAGCGGTTGACGACGATCTCGACGCGGATGTGAAGACCTATCCACGCTATTACCCTCGGTTGCGGGCCGGACATATGCTGCCGGGCTGGTAAGCCTAAAGCAATCTGTGTCCAGGTGGGCTCCACTTGGATGCAGAATGCTCTGGAATTAAAGAGCAACCGTCCTTTGCGCTCTCATAGGCACGCGGCGCTCCGGGCGTAGGACGCCGCTTACGCCACCGGCAGAATGACGGGAGCGAACAGGGTCTTGCGGATGACTCTCTTCCATTCCGCCAGCATACGCCGGGCAAGATCGTCGTCACTCAGGACAGCCAGCCGGATCGAGGCTCCGATCAAATGGCTGAAGAGGTGCGTCCTGGCTTCCAGATCCACGGTGCCCCGTTCCGGCCAGAGATGCTTGATGGCGTGCTGGAATATCTCAGCGACCCGATTGCTATGCTGGATATTGAGGCGCAGCAGATCCTGGTCCGTTTCGGTGCCCATCCAGACGCCGAGGTAGGTCGGATCGCCGCGATAGGCTTCATAATACCAGTCGATCATCGCGCATGTCAGATCGAGCGCTTCCTCGAGCGATTCGACGGCGGCGAATGTCTGTGCGGTTTTGGACTGGATGGCGGAGGCATGGCGATCAAAGAGGGCTTTGATGATGGCAGCCTTTTCAGGGAAGTATTGATAGACCGAACCGATCGGCACACCCGCCGCCATCGCGAGCTCCGTCATCTTCATGCCGCCGACGCCTTTGCTGGCAATCAATTTCGCGGCGGTCGACAGGATCGTGTCGAGCCGCTGAATGCTGCGTTCCTGCTTCGGCTCTCTACGAAGCTTGATGCGGCTCAAACTATCGGCGCCCATAGTGTTCCCAATTGTCTTTAATGCTGAGCGAACCGGACATGTTTCAAACCGGAACGGACCCGATATGACATGAGCGAGTTCATCCCGCGTAAAGACAACATGTGGCATTTTAACGGACTGGCACGACAAGCAATCGGGGGCCGTAGGATTCCAAATTGCCGAAACCTTGCGCTCGAACTATTCGGCAGCAGCGCTGATCTTATCCGGTTCGTAACCGAAGGCTGCCTTGGAAGGGACTATAGGTGATCGCGATCTGAATGGTACGCAGCCTTTTCCATTGACCGGCGATAATTTCCAACCGTATATTTCTTGCTGTCCGATTGGAAAAACTTATCATGCTTACGCTCCGCCAGATGCGCTATTTCGAAGCGCTCGCCACAACCCGCCATTTCGGTCGCGCCGCCGAACTCGTTCACATCAGCCAGCCCGCCCTTTCCGCGCAGATCATGGAGATGGAGGACTATCTCGGCGCCAAACTCGTCGAGCGCGCCCGTGCGCAGACGATCCTGACACGGACGGGCGAGAAGGTGCTCACGCATATCCGCGCTATCCTGCAAGAGGTCGACCGGCTGGAACAGGCGGCACGCAAGGATGGCGGCCCCCTCGAAGGGCTTGTGCGGATCGGGATTATCCCCACGGTCGCGCCCTATCTCGTGCCGCAATTCATCCCATACCTCAGGGTTCATTATCCGTCCGTGGAAATCGAACTGAGGGAAGCCGTGACCGATCGGCTGATTGCCGATCTCTCCGATGGCAGGCTCGATGCCGTCATCGCCGCGCTGCCGCTCGAAGCAGAAGGCATTGAGACCCGTCCGCTTATGACCGACCGCTTCTTTATGGCAGTCGCCGAGAACGGTGATGAGGTGCTGATGTCGCCGCTGACGGAAAACGAGGTCAATGTCGATCGGCTGCTTCTCCTCGAGGAGGGACACTGCCTGCGCGATCAGGCGCTTGCCGTCTGCAGTGCGGGCAAGCGCAGCCTTGTCAATTTCGGCGCAACGTCGATGGCGACGCTTTTACAGATGGTCTCCCACGACATGGGGATGACTCTGATCCCGGAAATGGCCATTCCCACTGAAACCAGCCGGAATGCCATCCGGATCCTGCCTTTCGCCGAACCGCAGCCGTCGCGCCAAATCGGGCTCGCATGGCGGCGTAGCCATCACCGCAGCAAGGATATGGATGCGTTGGCAAAGGCGATCATCGCCGTCGCACCGCATGAGTCAAAGCCTGTGGCATGAAAAGAGATTCAAGCGACAGGCTTCAGACTATTGCTTTGGCCTGATATCAGGCGAGATTTTTCTTCAGGAACTCGACCGTCCGCTGCCAGGCGAGATCGGCAGCTTTCTTGTCGTAGCGTGCCGCGGAGGTATCGTTATTGAAGGCGTGGTTGGCGCCCTCATAGACGAAGATCTCGAAACTCTTGCCGTTATCCTGCAGGGCCTTCTTGTACGCATCGATCCCCGCATTGATGCGGTCATCCAGGCCGGCATAGTGCAGCATCAACGCCGCCTTGATGTTCGGCACATCCGAGGCCGGCGGCTGCGCGCCATAATAGGCCACGGCCGCTTTCAGTTCCGGCGACTTGGTTGCGAGGCTGTTGACCAGGCCGCCGCCCCAGCAGAAGCCGATGGCGCCGACATTGCCGTTTGTGGCTTCTACCTTCGAGAGATAGACAACACTCGCTTCCGCATTGGCCACGGTAACGGCTGGATCGAGCTTGGCGAACATGTCGCGCGCCTGATCGTCGTTCTCCGGCGTGCCGCCCTGCGGCGAGAGGAAGTCAGGCGCGAGCGCGACAAACCCTTCGAGCGCCATGCGGCGAGCGACGTCGCGGATATGCGGATTGAGACCGCGATTTTCATGGATCACGATGACGCCGCCGAGCTTGCCGGAGGCATCTTTCGGCTGAACGAGATAGCCTTTCATCTCGCCGCTGCTGCCCGGATAGGTGACATCCTGCGCAGTGAGCCTGTTGTCGTCCTCAGCAACCATCTGGGCTGCCGCCTTGTTGGCAGCAAGCATCGGGACAATGACAGCGGCAGCACTCGCCGAGCCTGCAAGTTTCGTCAGTTTGTCCATGAAGCTGCGCCGGTCCAGCGTCAAATGCGTGTATTCGTCATAGGCATTGATCATAGCCTGCGTAATTACGGGCTTATCCATGGCGAACCTCCCTGTCCGTCCTGCCAATCAAGATCGGAATCACAGAATAGGTCAGCGGGCAGTAACGCAGGAACACAAGTGCGTTACCGACAACCAGAAAGCGATCAGCTGGTTGCCATCCACAGGACAAGCCAAGCCCACATCATGCCGAGAAGAACATAGCCGGCGGCAAAGAGCGGACTGCGATACCGAAGCTGATTGTTCGTCACATGCACATAGGCATGAAGATAGCGCGAGATGACGAAGAGCCAGGCAAGAACGACAGCCGCAAGATTGTCGGCCTCGGTGATGTAGAGAAGAATGCAGCAGATGTGGAAGAAAACCGGCAGTTCGGTCTGATTGGCAAGAGAGTGACGGACCACAAGGCTTTCAGTGGGCTCGTCACGGTTCTCGCGAAAGGCGGATTGGGCAATCTTGCCCGCCTTCACGACGGCGGCACGACGGATGCCAAGCAGGCCATAGAGCATGAAGACCAGCGCCACATGGGCGATCATTGGCCAGAACATCTCATAACCTGTCATAGGGCACTCCCTTGCTGCGGTAATGATCGGGAGCAGTAGAGGAAAATATCAGGAGCCGCCAGTGAGTTGCCGGGACGCAAGCACTTCAGGTCTCGTCGGAGCCACCACGGGAGAGATGACGAAACATTGCGAAACGGGCCAGCATGATGACGATGATGACCAGCAGCAAGAACTTCAGCCGCACAAGGATGGGGAGCATACTCGAGAGGAACGCGATAGTTCCGATGGACGCGGTGGCCGGCGGGTAAAGCAGCAGTCCCGCCACGTTTTCCGCGTAGTCCACCAGCCCGTAAAGCACCGGCAATAGAAAGATGACGGCAACGGCGCCCGGCGGAATCGGCCGCCCGAAAAAGAAGCCGCCGGGCTCCACCCGTTGCATGAGCAGGAAAAGCAGGGCTGCCACCGCTGCCGGAAAGATCAGTCCCGGACCGAGATAGAGCGAATGCTGAATGGCGGCGGCATCGGGATGGCCGCGCAAATAGTGCAGCATCTCATAGACCTCGCCGCTTCTGTAACCGGCCAGGCGGGCGTCGAGCATGTCGCGTCCAGCGGCTGCGGCGCGGAACGGAAGAACGAAGCCGAGATAAGTCCATGCGAACAGTATCAGGCAGAGGACCGCGAGAATCGCGATCACTGCCGTCGAGGGCTTCCCGCCCGCTGCCATCGATCAGGCACCGGCGCCGGGATAGTTCGGGCTTTCACGGGTAATCGTCACGTCATGGGCGTGGCTTTCGCGCAGGCCCGCGCCGGAGATGCGCACGAAGGTGGCACGCTCCTGGAATTCCTTGAGATCCTTGCCGCCAACATAACCCATGGCCGCCTTGAGGCCGCCCGCAAGCTGATGCAGGACGCCGGAGACAGATCCCTTGTAAGGCACCTGGCCTTCGATGCCTTCCGGCACCAGCTTCAGCGTGTCGCGCACTTCCGCCTGGAAATAACGGTCGGCCGATCCACGGGCCATCGCACCGACGGAACCCATGCCGCGATAGGCCTTGAAGGAGCGGCCCTGATAGAGATAGACCTCGCCCGGGCTCTCGTCAGTGCCGGCAAGCAGCGATCCGATCATGCAGGCGGAGGCACCGGCGGCGATCGCCTTGGCAAGATCGCCCGAGAACTTGATTCCGCCGTCGGCAATGACAGGGATATTGGCGTCGCGCGCCGCATCCACAGCCGACATAAGGGCAGCAAGCTGCGGCACACCGACGCCCGCCACAATGCGCGTCGTGCAGATCGAACCAGGACCAATGCCGACCTTGACCGCATCGGCGCCAGCATCGATCAGCGCCTTCGTGCCGTCATAAGTCGCGACATTGCCGGCCATGACGCGAACGGAATTGGAGAGCTTCTTGACACGAGTTACAGCCTCGAGCACGCGCTGCGAATGGCCGTGCGCCGTATCGACCACCAGCAGGTCGACGCCGGCTGCGATCAGACGTTCGGCGCGCTCATAGCCATCGTCGCCGACGCTGATTGCGGCAGCAACGCGAAGCCGGCCCTGCGCATCCTTCGAAGCGTTGGGGTTGAGCTGCGACTTTTCGATGTCCTTGACGGTGATGAGGCCAACGCAGCGACCATCGCCATCGATGACCAGCAGCTTCTCGATGCGGTGCTTGTGGAGGAGGCGCTTGGCTTCCTGTTGGTCGACGCTCTCCTTGACGGTCACGAGATTATCGCGCGTCATCAGCTCGTGGATCTTCTGATCGGGATTGGAGGCGAAGCGCACGTCGCGATTGGTCAGGATACCGACGAGCTTGCCGGATGTATGTCCGCCTGCGCCGCCGTTCTCGACCACCGGAATGCCGGAAATGCCATGCGCCTTCATCAGGCTCAGCGCTTCCGCGAGTGTCGCGTTGGGGCCGATCGTCACCGGATTGACCACCATGCCGCTTTCGAACTTTTTGACTTGGCGGACTTCCTCGGCCTGCTGGACCGGCGTCAGATTGCGGTGAATGACGCCGATGCCGCCGGCCTGGGCCATCGCGATGGCAAGACGGCTTTCCGTCACCGTGTCCATCGCCGCCGAGAGAATCGGCAGGTTAAGGTCTATGTCCTGGGCGATGCGAGTGGCGATATTCGTCTGGCCGGGCATGACCTCGGAGTGTCCCGGCTGCAGGAGCACATCGTCGAAGGTAAGGGCGTCAGCCCCGGTTGCCGTTTCAATAATGCGTGCCATGGCCAATTTCCTCGTCTTGGAAAAGCAGGAACACTCCGGAACGAATCGTCAGTCCGGCGATCTTGCAAGGGTTGCTTGGAAGTTGGCGAGGGCTCGTAACACGTCTATGACAGGAAGGGAATAGAAAAAAACCCGGCGATCGCGCCGGGTTCGATATATCTGCCATGCGTCCTGCTCAGAGATCGAACTGATAGGTCTTCGGCACGAAGCGGTAGCCGCCATCCGCCTTCTCCACGAAACCCACTGCCGGAAAGGGCATGTGATAGCCAAGGAAGGCGTTCTTTTCGGCGGTGATCATGTCGAAGATCTTGCGGCGCGAGGCCGCCGCCTGGGCCTTGTCCATGTCAAAACGCACTTCCCAGTCGGGGCGCTCGAGCGACAGGATATAGTGGTTGGCGGTATCGCCGGTGATGAAGAACGTCTTGCCGTCGGACTCGAGCCGATAGACCAGATGTCCCGGCGTGTGGCCGGGAGCCAGGATCACCGTCATACCCGAAACGACCTCATCTCCTTCCTCGAGGAAGGTCATCTTGTCGGCGAACGGAACGACATTGGAGAGGACCAGCTTATGGCCGCCTTCCGCCGGTGTTCCCACGCGGGCGGTGTTCGTCCAGAAGTCATATTCCACCCGGCCTGCCGCATAGCGCGCATTCGGGAAAGCCGGAGCACCGTTTTCCATGAGGCCGCCAATATGGTCCCCATGCATATGCGTCAATGCCACCACCGTAATCCGGTCCGGCGTGTAGCCCGCCGCCTTGAGGCCATCCAGCAGCATGCCGGCGCCTTTGGCACGCATCGGCGCGCCGAAGCCTGTGTCGAAAAGGACGACATCCGAGCCGGTATCGACGACCACGGGGCAATAGGTGTTCACGAGCTTGTCGGTCGGCAGGAAATTCCGGGCAAGCAGTTCCTGCACGGTTTCCGGCGTCTGGTTCGTACCGAAGGTCTCATAGGGTTTCTCCAGAACGCTCGCGCCGTCCTTGACGACGGTGAACTTGAAGGAACCGACTTTGAACTGATTGATCTGCGGCAGCGGGGCAGCACTCATGTTTTCATTCGCTCCTGTGGTAGCGGCTTCGGCGCGCGTCATGATCATCGGGGCCGACAACAGGCTCGCACCGGCTGCAATGAACAAACTACGCCGGTTGATGATAAGTGAATTGATCACTACTCCCTCCCTTTAAATTCATTCCCGAACAGCATATTTGCTTTCATGCATTCAGCATTTCCATGCGTTTAGCATATGTCAAATCTGGTGCAGTACACTGTTGAGGACGCCGCATTCACGAAGACGTGACCGGGCGAAAGTCACAGAGGAGAATCGGGGATTGGCACAGGCTGAACAGAGGACTACAGAGCAAATGTCCGCACAAATGGCCCCTTCCCCTAGCACCACCCAAGGCGCGCGCGTATGAACCGCATTGTTCCCTTGATCCTTGCTGTTGCCCTTTTCATGGAACAGATGGACTCCACCGTGATCTCGACTGCGCTGCCGGCGATCGCCACGGACCTGAATGTCGGACCTATCACGCTGAAGCTTGCACTGACGTCTTACATGGTGGCGCTGGCGGTCTTCATCCCGGTCAGCGGCTGGATGGCGGATCGATATGGCGCCAAGCGCGTTTTCCGGCTTGCGATCTCCGTCTTCATCGTCGGTTCGATCTTCTGTGCCTTCTCGTCCAATCTCATCGAGTTCGTGTTCGCCCGCTTCCTCCAGGGCATGGGCGGTGCCATGATGACACCCGTCGGGCGCCTGGTGCTTTTGAGAACGACGCAGCGCAGCGAGCTGGTCTCCGCCATGGCGCTTCTGACGATCCCCGCCCTTGTCGGTCCACTTGCCGGCCCGCCGCTCGGCGGTTTCATCACCACCTATTTCAGCTGGCACTGGATCTTTCTCATCAACGTGCCGGTCGGCGTCATCGGCATATGGCTGGCGACGATCTTCCTGCCGGAGGTGGAGGCAATATCGCCGCCGCCGCTCGACTTCACGGGATTCCTGCTGACGTCCTTTTCCGCCGCAGGCGTCGTTTTCGGTCTTTCGGTCGTCAGCCTTCCCGCCCTTCCCCCCATCATCGGCATCGTCGCGACTGCGATTGGCGTTCTTTGCGGCATTCTTTATGTCGGCCATGCGCGGCGGCATCCGGCACCGATTCTCAATCTCACCCTTTTCCGCAATCCGACGTTCCGCGCTTCGACAACGGGCGGCAACCTGTTCCGAATCTGCGTCGGCGCCATGCCTTTCCTGACGCCGCTGATGCTGCAGCTCGGCTTCGGACTGACGCCGTTCCAGTCCGGCCTGATCACCTTTGCGGGCGCGGTCGGCGCAATCACGACCAAGTTCATGGCGCGGCGGGTCTTCGCTGCACTGGGCTTCCGGACGACGCTTCTTTCGGCCGCGGTCGTGACAACCATCGTCACGGTGATAACCGGTCTGTTCACGCCCCAATCATCCCACCTCGTGATCATAACGGTATTGCTGATCGGCGGGTTCTCGCGCTCGTTCATGTTTACGGGCGTGAATGCGCTCGCCTTTGCCGATATCGACGACGCTCAGGCTAGCCAGGCGACGTCGATAAGCTCGGTCATGCAGCAGATCAGTCTTGCGCTCGGCGTGGCGCTCGCGGCGGCGATCCTGGAAACCTCCATGTTCTTCCATGGTGAGAAGCTTCAGATCTTCGATTTCCACCTCGCCTTCTATATCATTGCCGGGCTTACTCTCGTTGCGACCATTCCCTTCATCCGGATGGAGGCCAATGCCGGCGCCAACGTCTCGGGCCATAGGGCAAGATATGCGGCAAAAGCGCCCGCAACCGCTGAACCCGCCACCGTCAAGGCGAAGCAGCACGCGACCAAATAAACGTCCGGCTCTATCGGAAGATCACTCCGACCGTTCGCAGACAGCCGAAAGCTTGTTGCCGTCGGGGTCCCGAATATAGGCTGCATAAAAATGCGCATGATAGGAACGAAGGCCCGGCTTACCTTCGTCGTTGCCGCCAGCCGCAAGCGCTGCGGCATGAAACCGATCGACGTCCGCGCGGCTTTCGGCGACCAGCGCGACCATTGATCCGTTGCCGCCTGTGGCCCTGCGCCGGTTGAACGGTGTCACGATCCAGAGGCGGCAGCGGCTGTCACTCTCCGCCGAATAGCCAATTTCCTCCTGCGAGGAACGCTGGCGCCTGTAACCGAGAACAGGCAGCACCGCGTCATAGAAGCTTTGTGCCCGATCGATATCGTTGGTTCCGAGAGTGACGTAGAGAAGCATGGCCTGCTCCTACTGATTTCAATGACCGCGGACGCAAGATCGGGATGCCAAAAAGTGTGCGCGGTTTTCGGGCAACATCCCGCTCTCGCTTTTTATTTAGAGCCATCATCGTGCAAAATCGGCACCGGGATCAAGCGTCCACTGAATCAACGTCCCGATTGCGGCCCTTGAAGCCCTTTGCCAGCAGGAACATCTCCACCGATTCTGCTCGTGACGAGGCGGGCTTCACATGGATGACCTGACGGAAATTCTGCTTCAGCATGGTGAGCAGATCGCGCTCCGTCCCGCCCTGAAAAGTCTTAGCGAGGAAATGGCCGCCTTCGGCCAGCACGTCGACCGCGAAATGCGCCGCGACCTCGCAGAGATGCATGGTGCGCAGATGATCGGTCCGCTGGTGGCCGGTGGTCGGCGCCGCCATGTCCGAAAGGACGAGGTCCGGCGTGCCGCCGACCGCCTCCATCAGCTTTTGTGGCGCCTCAGGATCGAGAAAGTCAAGCTGAAGAACTTTTACGCCCGGCAAAGGCGCCATCTCCAGGAAATCGATGGCGGCAACGCGAACGTTGTCATCCGTCGAATCGGTCACTTTCGCGGCGATCTGCGACCAGCTCCCGGGGGCCGCACCGAGATCGATGATGCGGCGGGCACCCTTCAGAATGTGATGCTTCTCGTCTATCTCCAGCAGCTTGAAGGCGGCGCGCGCGCGATAACCCTCGAGTTGCGCCCGCTGCACATAGGGATCGTTGATATGGCGCTCCAACCAGCGCTTTGACGAGGCCTTGAGTTTGGTCTTCTTTACCCGCTGACCAAGCTTGCGGCCGGTGCGGTTTCCGCCGATCGGTGGCTTGGTCATTGGTCCCTTTCCTTGCCCGGCTTGCTGCGGCGCTGGCCACGCCGCCAGACGCCGTCGGCAGCCATCATGTCGGTAAGAAGGCCCTCTCTCAGACCTCGGTCGGCAACGCGCATGCGCGGGCTCGGCCAGCGGCGGCGGATAGCCTCCAGGATGGCGCAACCGGCAAGCACGAGATCGGCGCGATCCGGCCCGATGCAGGGATTGGCCGCCCGGTCGGCAAAATTCCACGAAAGCAGCTTCGCCTGCATGGCGGAGACCTCGTCATCCGAAAGCCAGATGCCATCGACCTTGCGCCGGTCATAACGCGGCAGGTCGAGATGCACTCCGGCAAGGGTCGTGACCGTGCCCGAAGTGCCGATCAGATGGAAATCGCCAGACTGGCCGGCGCTACCCTCCTTATGGACCGGCGGGCAGTCGAAACTATCGAGCATCTTTTCAACTTCAGCCACCATGGCAGCGAACACCGCCGGCGTAACATGGTGGCCGCCATAGCGCTCGGAGAGGGTAACGACGCCGACGGGAAGCGATGTCCAGTGAGTGATATGATTGGCCAGACGACTGGAGCGGTTTTCACCGATGCGGATAACGGCGATTTCCGAAGAGCCGCCGCCGATATCGAAAAGGACGACCGATCGCGTTTCGCGGCCGACCAGCGACGAGCATCCCGAAACGGCAAGACGCGCCTCCGTCTCCCGATCGATGATCTCGAGCTCGAGGCCGGTCTCAGTGACGACACGGGACAGGAATTCCTCGCCGTTCTCCGCCGCGCGGCAGGCCTCCGTCGCAATCAGCCGCATGCGGCGGATCTCGCGACTTTTGAGCTTGGCCGCACAGACGCGCAGAGCATCGACAGCTCGATCCATCGCATCAGCGGAGAGCCGGCCACTGACGCCAAGCCCCTCGCCCAGGCGGACGATACGCGAAAAGGCATCGACCACGCGAAACTGGCCCGGGCGCGTCGGCTGCGCGATCAGCAGGCGGCAATTGTTCGTACCGAGGTCGAGCGCGGCATAGAAATCATTATTCTGCTCTCTCTCGCCGGCTGACGCCGCGGCCCCATTGCCGCGCCCGGCGGAGGAGTTCGCACTGCGCTCCCTGACCGCCTGACTTTGCTGCGCCCTGCTCGAAATCGTAGGCGACGGAGTGGTTACATTCGGCGACTTCGCCTGCGCAAGCGGACGACCCTGCAGGCCACGCTTGCCGCGGTGCTTGCGTCGATTCTTTCGGCTGTTGGGAAAGGCGCTTGCCGCGCCGGCATCATGTTCGCGAGGCGGACGCGCGGCCGGAGCCTGGCCCGCATGCAATGATTCCTCGTGCGAAGCGCCGTTATGACGACGACGCTTACGCTTGCGGCCCTGGGATCCGGGCTCGTTCTCTGCTGGGAGCGCAGCCTCGCCGGGCTCGCCGGTCTGGCTTTCGCGGGCAGAACCGGCCGCGCCACGGAGCGATCCGCCACGCTTGCCTTTCCGACGCCGGGACTTCTTCCTGTCCCTGCGCTCCGCCGCCGACGCCCCGCCAAATGACGGCTTTTCGCCGCTTTCGGGGTCTTCCACTTGTCTTTTCCATCGCACCGCGCAAAACCCAAACGGGATGCAGCTGGCGCTCGCTTGATTTTCGTTGGCGCGAGAATATCAGCCGGAGCGGTTTTCGCCAAATTCTTTTTGGCCGCAGCCTGCAGGCCGCACATCGATGGAAAAGTCCGTTTTCTTTCCGCAATTTTTTCAGTCGCGGGTATTTGCAATTCGCAATCTTTTGTTTATAAGCGCCGCACACCAGCGAGCCCGCATACGAGCCGCTCTGCTGGGGAATAGTTCAATGGTAGAACAGCGGACTCTGACTCCGTCAATCTTGGTTCGAATCCAGGTTCCCCAGCCAATTGTTTTCATTGTAGCAGCGATCGTTTGGAAATTTCGTGTTGCGCAACGCTGCGACCTGGGACTGCGGATAATTCTGAAGCGTTGGAGCTCTCTGATAATGGGATATAAGAGGGAGCATCGCTCGTCTTCTTCTCCAAATCCTGAGTCATCGTCCGCCAACCGCCATGATTCGGCCGAACAGCAATAGGATCAAGTCGAAGGTGTAAGGACGATGTCGACGGCGGCCGCTAGGTCCATGAGCCGCAGCGGCGAAGTGCGCCGAAGCACCCGGTAACTTCTGGATGAGTTTCAGTGGTTTTCCCGGGAAGGAAAAGGCCCGCCGAAGCGGGCCTCGCAATGCTTATTTAGCGGCGGCTTGGGCGATCCTATCTGGCTCGGTAAGCTCGACGCCCGCAACTCGCCGCAGGCGTTCTGCATAGTCTCCAGATGAGTTAAATTCGGTCGGAATTCGGTCGAGGTATCCTCGAATCTCCGCTAGTGTGCGAGGCCTATGATTTGGGGTGCGTTTCCACCATTCGACAAGATCATCCAAATCTTCGGAGGTCCAGCGGCGCCAGGTAGCTTCGCGTTTGCTGCGGATCGCGTTGATGAAACCGGGCGTTAATGGTGTGTCATAGAGACCCTTTTCGCCAGGATCGACGTACCGGAAGTAAACGGGCAGCGCTTTTACCCTGGCGCCTCGAGAGAAATTCTTTTGCTCCTCAGCATCGCTTGCAAGAAGGGACTCGAAGAAACCACGCCCTCCAGTTTGAAGTCTCGAAATCCGAACGTCAAAATTGGAATCCAGCATATATGCCGTATCCTCTTCTGGATCGTAGACATCGGCAAAGACATGGCCTGGCAATGCCGGCGTGTTGGCCGAGATAAATGCAGCTTTGAGCCCAAGCGCCTCCCGATCTGATCCAGCGCCAGTTCAATGCCGAATGCATGAACCAGAAATGGGTGACGGATGTCACCGAGTTCAGCGTCGCTGGCGAAAAACTCTACCTCTCACCAGTCATGGACCTCTACAACGGCGAGATCATCGCCTTCGAAACAGCAAGACGCCCCGTCTTCAAACTGGTCCAGGACATGCTGGCCAAGGCATTGGATCGCCTCGGCGACACCGAGAGACCCATCCTGCATTCCGATCAGGGATGGCAATACCATATGCCAGCCTGGAGCCGCATGCTTCAAAGCCGCAACATCACCCAGAGCATGCCACGCAAGGGCAACTGTCTCGATAATGCCGCCATGGAAAGCTTCTTTGCCGTCCTCAAATCGGAGTTCTTCCATCCCAACCGGTTCGACAGCATCCAGAGCCTAAAGGACGGCATCAACTAATACATCAACTATTACAATCATCAGCGCATCAAACTGAAACTAAAAGGACTGAGCCCTGTGCAATACAGAACTCAGTCCTTATTATCCTAGCCGATCAACGGTCCAACTTTATGGGGTCAGTTCAAGCAGCGGGCTTTTTCTGTTCTTGATGTCGAGTGTGTGTAAAACGTCCATCGTCCCGATCTTTCGGTGACCTTGCCCGCAAGTTTATCCACCGACGCGATCACCTCAACAAGCTGCCTTGTCATAAGACTATCTCCAGTGCTTGCGCTAGACTTCCAACCTTCTAGGTCTCCTCAGCAAGGCTGACATCACCGTCGGGATACCTAGGTGCGGCAGGATCAAAGGACTGGAGACGCATCGCAACCTCATACGACCGATGCGCCAAAGCGGTGGCGTTCATGGGCGAACACTTTCATGCGCTCGCGAAGACCATGATCCTCGTCGCGTCTAGTCTGATAACGGACAGTCATTCGGCAAAGGTCGATGGCTTTGCACGCCCGCCGTTCGCTCCCCCCATGGTGGCACATTAGACGGACGACAGCTTTCCGCCGGACTGCGTCACCACTTCTTTCCCAAAAGGTCGTTCAAAGCATCATTGTCGAGCATCGCGTCCACCCGGAACCGTTTCAGCCTGGTATTCTCGTCCTCCAGCATCTTCAGCCACTTGGCTTCAGGTACTTCCATGTCGCGCAAAAAGTGTGCAACGGTTCGCAACAATATATGCACGAAAACAACAGCCTAAAGCCTTACTGCGTGAATCTCTTCTCGCGCGACACGCTTTAATGCGTGACCAATCTCCAGCTTCCTGCTTTGCACGACCAATATCGATAGTATCCTTATCCTCTTAGGGACTTGTACCAGACCGCATAAGGCTGGGCGAGCCACCACTTCAATGGCACAGATCCGTAATGCTTTCGGACGGTCTCAATGGCTTCGCGGTAGTGCCGTCTGCGTAACGTGCGGGTCTTGGTCAACTCATGTTCGCGATTCACCGCCGCGAACCGATCAACGAAGGCGAGCGGGCCGGACAGCCGGTAAAGCCGCCACCACAGGTCGTAGTCCATCACCATATGAAGACTGGCATCGACACCGGCCACAGCCTCCCAGGCGGAACGTCTTATCAGGGTGGCGGGCTGTGAAATGATGCAGCGCAAGGCGAGGCGTCGGTCACTGAAGGGCTCGACCCAGACAGCTCTGCGTTTCCCCGAATTTTCCACCACGTTCCACACGCGCCCATATGCCGCCGGAGCTTCCGGATGGTTTGCCAAAGCCTCGAGAAGGCATTTCAAACCGCCGGGCAGAAGCCAATCGTCGCTGTTCAGCCAGCAGACAAAGGGAGCCCTGCCTCGCGCGATGCCTTCATTGATGGCGGCCGCCTGGCCCTCATCGCTGTGGCTGCGCCACCCGGCAAGCTTCGGTTCCCATTTCCGGATAACCTCGAAGGAATTGTCGGACGAGCCGCCGTCCAGCACGAAGACTTCAACTGGGACATCCTGCGCGAAGATCGACTCAAGAGCCTTGTCAAGATACCGCCCCTGATTGAACGACGGAACCGCAATTGTGACAAGCGGCTCCATCATCCTCTTCCGAACCGGGACTCGAAATCGGCATAGGCCCGCGCAATACCATCGCTAAGCGATGTCTTCGCCTTCCACCCGAGCGCCGACAAACGGTCAACACTCATCAGCTTGCGCGGCGTTCCGTCCGGCTTCGTCTGGTCGTAGACAATCTCAGCTTCGAAGCCGATGATCCTCATGACAGTCTCGGCAAGTTCGCGGATCGTAATGTCTTCGCCCGTTCCAATATTGAAGAGCCCCTCGCTGACGTCCCTCTCCATCAAAAAAACGCAGGCGTCAGCCATGTCGTCAACATAAAGGAACTCGCGCATTGGCCGACCAGACCCCCAGACCACCAGTTGCCGATCACCTCGGACTTTGGCCTCATAGACCTTTCTGATCAGAGCCGGCAGCACGTGGCTCGTGTTCAAATCGTAGTTGTCGTTCGGCCCGTACAGGTTAGTTGGCATCGCCGAGACATAGCGGGTTCCATATTGCCGATTGTAGCTCTCGCACAGCTTGACACCCGCAATTTTGGCGATCGCATAGGGCTCGTTCGTCTGCTCCAAGGGGCCAGTCATCAAGTATTCCTCGCGAATGGGCTGCGGGCAGTCACGAGGATAGATGCAGCTCGAGCCGAGGAAAAGCATGCGCTGTGCACCAGCTTGCCAAGCGGCATGAACAACATTCGCTTCGATCATCAGATTCTGGTAGAGGAACTCGGCGCGGTAGATATTGTTGGCATGGATGCCGCCAACCTTTGCCGCTGCCATGAAGATATAATCCGGCCTCTCCGCCTTCATAAATTCGGCAACGGCCGCCTGATTGGCGAGATCCAGTTCCTCGTGGCTTTTAACGACGATGTTCGTGTAGCCGCCGGCCTTCAGCCTCCGGACAATGGCCGAGCCCACCATGCCCCGATGGCCAGCAACATAGATCTTCACGTCTCTGTTCATCGGATCACTCGTGGTAGTCGTATGCGGAAAAGCCGTGGCGCTTGACGAGTTCGTCGCGCTCGGCCGACTTCAGGTCTTCACGCATCATCTCGGCGACCAGTTCCTTGAAAGTGATCTTGGGTGCCCAGCCGAGCTTTTCCTTCGCCTTGGTCGCATCTCCGAGGAGGGTCTCCACCTCGGTCGGCCGGAAATAGCGCGGATCGACTGCAACAATGCACTTACCGCTAGTATCATAGCCCTTTTCGTCGACGCCCTCTCCCTTCCAGGAGATCGAAAGGCCGATCTCGCGGGAGGCGGCATCCACGAATTCGCGCACGCTGTATTGTACGCCGGTGGCGATGACGAAGTCTTCAGGCTGTTCCTGCTGCAGCATAAGCCACTGCATCTCGACATAGTCCCTTGCGTGGCCCCAATCACGCTTGGCGTCGAGATTGCCGAGATAGAGGCAATCCTGCAGGCCAAGCTTGATACGGGCAAGTGCACGCGTGATCTTGCGCGTCACAAATGTCTCGCCGCGAACCGGGCTCTCGTGATTAAAGAGGATGCCGTTGCAAGCATAAATGCCGTAAGCTTCGCGATAGTTGATCGTGATCCAATAGGCATAAAGTTTGGCGACCGCATAGGGTGAACGCGGGTAAAAGGGCGTCGTTTCCTTCTGCGGGATCTCCTGGACAAGACCGTAGAGTTCCGAGGTTGAAGCCTGATAGAAGCGGGTCTTTTTCTCAAGGCCGAGAATGCGGATCGCTTCAAGGACACGCAGAGCGCCGAGCGCGTCGGAGTTCGCAGTATATTCCGGCTCTTCGAACGAGACGGCAACATGCGATTGGGCGGCGAGATTGTAAATCTCGTCCGGTTGAACCTGCTGGATAATGCGGATCAAGCTCGATGAATCAGTCATGTCGCCATAATGCAGGACGAACCTGCGCTGCGCCTCATGCGGATCCTGGTAGAGATGGTCGATGCGATCGGTGTTGAAGAGCGAAGCACGTCTCTTGATACCGTGTACTTCATAACCCTTGCGAAGCAGAAATTCAGCGAGATATGATCCATCCTGCCCCGTAACACCAGTGATAAGCGCTTTCTTCATTTTTCCTTGCTCTCTCTTAATGAAGCCTCGAAGGATGCGTCTGCCCTTCTATGACGCGCAAGATAGGCGTAGTGAAGCCTGACCCGCCTCTGGAGAGAGACTGCCTCAACGCCGCTGCGCGCCCTCACTTCGGCCATTTCCTGTGCGCCGCGGGCAAGGAAATCAGCCTGCGACTTCTGCATTCCATGCACTCTGAAAACTGCAAATAGCTCCGGGACATGGTGGAATTCAGCTCCCGCCTCCATGAACCTGAGTATCAGATCCCAATCCATCGCAAATCGGAACCTTGTATCAAATCGCCCCCCGGCCCGTTCCCATATGGCTCGGCGCCAGAACATAGTCTCCTGTGGCACATAATCCACCAAGCGCAATACGTCCTCGTCGTGGTCGGGTAGTACCCAGCGACCGACTTCACGGTCGTGTTCATCCACAATGAGCCGATTGCCATAGATCACGTCTGCAGACGGATGGTCGCGAAAATATCGTCCGACAAGCCCAAGTGTTCCCGGCAGCCAGAAATCATCCGAGTTCAGATACGCCATGATCTCTCCGCTCGACCGGGCAAAGCCTCGGTTTAGAGCGTCGGTCTGTCCATTGTCGGCCTCGATACGGATATCCACGCCCGACTGCCGATAGCGTTCGAGGATCTCCCCGGTGCCATCTCCCGACTGCGCGTCCTGGACGACATATTGCAGCCGTGGATAGTTCTGACCGACCACACTCGAGAGAGTCGTCACGACGAAAGGAGCCTGATTGAACGAGGGCGTGACCACAGATATCTGCGGTAAATCCACCTCTTCGTCCGCTCTCGCAAGACGCGTTACAGAGAGGGGACGCGGCGGATATTGATATAGCCGTCCAAGGCGAATTTTTGCAAGCTGCCTCAAGGTTACGCCAATGCCTAGGGCAGAAAGCTGCGCCTTCATTTTAAACCGTGCTCATATTTGAACCATGAGACGTAACGTGAAAGGCCATCGCGCCAATTGATCTGCGGTTTCCACCCCCATTGCAGCGCCCGCCGAATATCAGCCTGATAGTCCCGTGGATCGCCCGGCCGTATTGTTCCACAGAATTGAGGGCGATCCCCGCGCCCCATCAGTGCAAAAAGCTCATCAACCACATCGCCCACGGACACCGCGACGCCGGCGCCACCATTCACCACGGGGCAGAACTGAGTTGCTCGATCGCCCGCTGCGATCATCAGTTCCGCCGCATCTGCAACGTGCAACCAGTCCCGCGTTTCGTGCCCTGTACCAAAAAACTCGCTCTCATTCTCGACAATCCGCCGGCATGCGTCCCAAAGAAGCTGCTTGCGGAAGCCTTCTCCGTATATCGAGAAGAGCCGGACGATAGCTGCCCTTAGGTTGAAAAGCCGTGCGTAATCACGAACCATGCCCTCGGCGACTTTCTTATGGACACCGTAGGGGGAAACGGGGTTCAGAGGCAAATCTTCCGATATAGGCAACTGGCCCGCAATCCCATACACAGCAGCGCTGGAGGGATAGACCAAAGAGGCTTCGGGACATGACGTGCGCATGAATTCCAGCACCGATACGGTTGCGCCCACCGTCCTTTGGAAATCAAGCTGCGGTGCTGAAACCGAATGAGCGACAGAACCGCTTCCAGCGCAGTGTATAACCAGAGACGGACGCGGACCGAAGGAACGCAACGTTTCCGGCGATATCTCGGTGGCCTGCCACGACGTCACACCCCATTGCGCTGCGTCGCGATCTCCCCATGAACCGTGACCTATCCCGTGCACTTCCCAACCACGAGTTGCCAACATGAGGGAAACGTGGCGACCGATTGAGCCATAGGCTCCAGTCACCAAGGCGATCCTTCTTTTCTCCTGCACTCAGTAGTCCTTTTCTTCGGCAATCGCACGCGCAACCAGGCGAGCTGCACCAATCAGTTGACGGCTTGATAACTCGACCTGGAGGCATTCCGAGGAACTCCTTGAAGCTCCTGCGGCAGTTGCCCTTCTAGATGCAACCTTGACCAGCATTCAAGCAAGACGAGCTTGTAGCGGAAAAATAAATCAAAGCCGCCGAGACCAGCCCGCACCTTGTCCAGGTCGATGAGTCCTTGCCTGACCAAAGCACCATCTTCGATCAACGCTGAGAAACGGCTGACAATACCATTCATCCAGTCCCGGACGGGCGGCGTGAACCCTTGCTTCTTTCGGGACAATACATCGGCTGGAAGCGCATCCCGCAAAGCCTCGACCAAAAGCCATTTGTGAGGCTTGTTCCAGTCTTCAAGGCCGTCATTGCGCATGCCCATGACACGGTCGACCAATTCGACATCAAGAAGCGGCAATCGCCCTTCTACCGAATGTGCCATCGTCATGCGGTCAATCAGAGCCAAGCAGTTCGAGCGAAGCCAGGTACGGTTCAGTAGGTTGGTAATCGCTAGATGCAGCGGCTGTGACAAATCCAGGCTCGCCTCCTGAAGCCAATAGTCCTGCGGAAGCTTCTCCCCGACGGATGCCGGCATAAGCCTGCGCGATTGACTGTTGCCATTGCGAAGATCGGCATGAACACCAAAGAAATCAGGCTTTGGTGCCTGCGATTTCCGCACGAAGCGATGCCACCAGGGCGCTGGGGGTGTCCTGCTCGCAATGATTGCCTCATTGCGTGACATCGCATCCCGGACCCACTCGTAACCCCAAAAGAATTCATCGCCCCCCAACCCGGACATCAAGACCGGGTAGCCCGCCTCTCTGGATGCCTTGGCTATGCTGTAGTATCCGAAAGCCGCAATGTCGGCGATCGGCGTGTCCATCGCCGCAACGAGCATCGGAAAGCTCTCTATCACATCCGCCGTGTCGAGTTCGACTTCGGTGAAGCCTATGCCCAATTCCTCGGCCAAGGTCTTTGCAAAATTCCTCTCATCGGTATCAGGGCGCCCCTTATAGCCGACCGTAAACGCGTGAAGCTGTCCAGGGAAATGCCGGGCAGTCAAAGCCGCCACAAGGCTGGAATCGATGCCGCCCGACAAGGCAACCGCCACCGGAACGTCAGCCGTGCCCATGAGCCGGCAGGCATTGTCCAGGATCTCTTCAGTCACCGCCACCGGATCACGCGGATCCTCGTGCACCTTGGAAAGGTCCCAATATGGGCGGGGCTGGGCATCGAGCTCATCGTGTTTCAGCAGCAGGTAATGGCCCGCCGGTAGTTGTTCGATACCTTGAAGAGGCGTTACGGGTTCGGGAATATATTGGAACGTCAGGAAAAGGTTGAATGCCTGGGGTGTCAGTTTGAGCGGCTCATCCATCGAAACTGCAAGGCTGCGTATCTCGCTTGAGAACCAAAGCTGTTTGCTCTCCTCTCGACGAAGGTACAGCGGCTTTTCCCCCAAGCGATCACGCGCGAGCAGAAGGGTCTTCTTTCTACCATCCCAAAGTGCAAAAGCGAACATGCCACGGAGTGTCGAGAGGCAGTCGACGCCGTATTCTTCATAGGCGTGGATAATGGTTTCGACATCGCTCAACGATGCAAAGCGATGGCCCCGCATCTGAAGATCCTCACGCAACTCCTTGTGGTTGTAGATTTCACCATTGCAGACAATAGCTATGGTCCGGTCTTCATTGAACAAAGGCTGCTTGCCGCCGGCCAGATCGACAATCGAGAGCCGACGCATGGCAAGCATGACGTTCTCGTCCCTGAAAACGCCTTCCGAGTCGGGGCCACGATGCTCCAACAACTGGCTCATCCTGCGCACCGCCTGCTCCTGCGGCGCCGTAACGGGGGCAAGGGAGATTAGTCCGCTGATGCCGCACATATTCGCTGCTCCTCTTCCTTGTCAGTTCGTTAGTTCAAAGGAGGCGGCCTCCTTCACAATCCGAACAAAGTCGCGTGCCGACTGGATTCGGACAGCGTCTCTTCGCGCGATCGCCGCCCGCTCTTGTTCGACTGCCGGTCCCGGCGCCATAGTTGTCCATGCAAAAGCCAGCTTTTGAGCAAGGTCTTCCGCGTTCGACTTCTCGAATAGAATGCAGTTCGCCAGCCCATCAAGCTGCTCAACATGTACCGGTATGTCGGACGCAACGATCGGGCGTCCCAAAGCCTTAGCATCTTCAATCACGGTGCTCCACCCCTCAAAAAGCGAGGGCTGAACGACGGACACTGCCGCGCGGAAGAGCTCGGCCTGATCCCCGCGAGGCACGACACCAAGTAAGCGTATCTGCGCCAGCAGCCCCCATGAAGCGAGCATTTGCATCAGCTCGTTGAAGTATTCCGGATCGCGCCTATCGAACTGCAGCCCGGTGCAGACGACAAACACCTCCGTCCCACGCTCCTTCAGCAACTTTAGCGCCTTGAATACCGTCAGATGGTCCTTGTGTCTCCAGAAATGATTGGCGACGTAAAGAAACCTTTGCGGCAACTGATACCGCGTCAGCGTCGCATCGCAGTTACCCCCGGGATCGGTGTGAAGACTGCTGCTGAATGACCAGACACGCGGCTCCACAGCCGCAGCCGGGTACAGCTTGCGAAAATCGGCAAGCGCCGCCTCGCTCGACAAGACCAGAAGTCCCCGAGAAGCTGCAATCTGATCGATCGCTCCCCTGCGAGCCGCAATCTCGCCCCTATCGAACAGTTCGGGGAAATGAAAGAGCTGGAAGTCGGGAATCCAGTATAGATTGTTGCGCCAACGCTGCCATGCATCAAACGCCGGGAAGTAGACATGTCTCCGAGCGGCAGGTGTCAGCTTCGCAAACAGAGGCCATCTCCTGACGGCTGCCCGATGAAACCGGCGCGTTCGCGCTGCAATATCGGAGAAGCCAGACGGGGGCAGACTTCCGGCTACGACACTATGGCCAAAAAGCTTCCTTGCCAAGGAAGTCCGCGGGGATGAGAGAAGCTTCAGGTGCACTTCCGGGCGCTCGTCATCAGGAAGTGACGACAGGGCGGCGAGAAGGTTATCAATATAAATTGCCCCTCCAAGCCACTGTTGATCCTCATGGAACTCCAAAACTAGAACTGGCTCCGCCCCCTTGTTAAGCACGTTCCTTCTCTCAGCTTCCGTTCCCTGCAAATCAAGCGAACTGTCTGGAGTTTCACTAGTGTAATGTCACATCGACGGGCTGACCGGCAAGCAGACGGTCTCCAATATTTCGGATCCGATAGATACGCAATCAAGAAACCCGCCGCAGCTCTATTGCTTTGTGCATAATTCCAACGAAAGTCCACCCTGCACTCACAATGAGTTGGTTCATCTCGCTTTGCGCACGCGACTCCGCCTCGGGGTCGGGGCCCGCGGTCAGTGATGGCCAGGCTTCCGCCAATTGCCGCGCCAGCTCCCCGTCCGAGAGCGGAGTGAAATATGTGGTCCCAGCTCCCGGGTTCTGCTCTCGATGAACCGGAATGTCCGACAAGAAGATCGGACGGCCGATCGCGCGCGCGTCTTCCACCACCGTGCTCCACCCCTCAAAAAGCGAAGGCTGGACAATAGCCGCAGCATGGCGGAAGATATCAACCTGCTCCTTCCGGTCTATCAGGCCGAGCAAATACACCTGATTGGCAAGACCCGCATCTGCAATGAACTTGGTCAAACTGGCAAAATGCGACTCATTGCGCCGATCTGACTGAGCGCCCGTACAAACAAGCGGGATCGTCATACCATGCTCGTCACGAAGGCGCGCGAGCGCCTTCAACGCCGTGATATGATTCTTGTGTGTCCAGAACTGGTTAGGAAGGTAGAGATATTTAGATGGTAACCCGTGCTTATCAATAGTCGCCCTGGACGCGGGCTGCGTCGTGTCGATGAGCGAGCGGAAATGCCAGACCTTTACTGTGGCGCGGTGACCTGGAAAAAACCTACTGAAATCTTCGGCGGCTACGTCGCTACTGACGACAACGATCCCGGGCTTTGTTGCGATGGCCTCAATGGAGCGGTCCCTGGCAGCAAGCTCTTCCGCCGAGAACAGGTGAGGAAGGTGCCTGTGCTGGAAATCCGGTATCCAGGATACAATCGTCGCACCTTCCGCTTTGGCGCCAAAGCCGGGATAGATGACATCAATCCGGGATTCCTCGTCACGTTTCAACCTAAGCCGACGCATCAAGCGACCGGCAAGCCCTGATCGCCGTTTTTCAAACAATCGGCGATTGTCGCTCTCGCCAAGGAGACGCTCTATCGCCTGGGCAGCCCCGAGGAGATGAACTTGGGGACGCTCCGATCCCGTCAATCGGGTAAGGGTGACCGCCAGGTTTCTGAGATAGAGGATCCCTCCCATCCAGTTCGGGTCATCAATCAGTTCGATGCCGATGTTAAGGCGCTCTGCCCGCAGTGTCATTCAGCTACCTTCTCTCTAACAGCCCTGCGCCAGGCGATGGTATGCGAGAACTTCGCAATTGGGTTCCATGCATAAAAGAAGAGACGCCTCAGTTTTGATCGCTCAGAGAGGCCATCGAAGCCAAGAGTAGTAAAAGCATACCACTCCTCACATGCAAGACGACGAACGATGCGCCGCTCCAAAAGCTCGGGCAGTGCGAGACCGCATCTTTCGACGCTCTCGGCTTTGAAGGGACCGGGTGCCGCTGCAAAATAGAGTGGCAATCGAATAAGACCTGGAAATTCTTCCGGCCTGCAAAGAACATCGACGCCGTCCCGCCGGCTTGCCGCAGCAAAGCGCGCGAACGTTCTGCGCTGGCCTCCTATCACATTTGCGATCCGCCACGGCAGCGTCAAAATAACATAAATGGGCAGCATGAATGGGCGCGCGGGCGTACGGAGCGCGAAATCCACGAGCACCCTCTTGATTAGCCGCAGCCGAATGCGCCGACGAAGGTCGGGAGGCGCGTGCCGGCCAACGAAACGCCAGTGATCTACGACATTGCTCATCGAACGGCGGGAAAAAGCCTCCCGCCAGATCGAACGAAAGCTAGACCGGCCCGTAGTCGGCCTTATGCCCGTTTCTTCGATATGCGCCAAAATGCGAGTCTCGTAGCAGACGCCGAGACGAAATCCCGATTGCTTGAGACGATAGAAGAACTCGTAGTCGGCCAGATAATGCGGTAGTAGCACCGCGTCCACATTTCCGGCCGCACGGATCATGCGCAGCGGAATCAGACTTCCGCGTCCGGGAAGGACATCGACATCATCGCAAAAACGTTCGCCTGGTTCGACTGAATGCTTGATTGGAAAGGAATAGGTCGCCCAATCGATATACTCGCCGGCGTCAAGCGTCTTCCGCACATCACGGCTGTCGACTATCAAGGCACCCACTGCGGCATCGTAGAGCCGCGATGCGTCGGCAAGCTTTTCGACGTAGTCGGCGGGAATCTGGGTGTCGTTGTTCATCAACAACACCAAGTTGTCTCGATTTCCGCTGTCCTTCAATGCGAAGTCTATCCCCATGGCCGTAGACCCGCTCCACCAAAGCTCGGTGTTCGACGTCAGCACGACAACATCAGGAAATTCGGCTCGTATGGCATCCGGCGTGCCGTCGGTCGATCCCCCATCAGAAACCACAATAACAAGCGGCTCATAGGTTTGAGCTTTCAGGCATTGGATACAATCACGCGTAAACTGCAGCCGGTTGAAAACCGGAATAACAGCATAGACCCTGGGTTTGTCCTCCGTATCTGGCGCGGCAACGGTCGACTTCAGCGAAGTTGCGAGAAAGCGACGATTCCGAACAACGAAGGCCGCTTCATCGAGCGCCTCGCCTCCGCCAAACTGCCGTAGCTCAAGGCAAAATGTATCGCCGGGCGAAATTGCCGCGATATCGACAGCGACAGGGACCCAATTCCCTGCAGCTAATGAAATCTCTTGCACCTCAATACCGTCTAGGAACACGCTAATCCGCTTCGCGCCTGAGCTACCGTCGAGAGGTAGCGACACGTCGAAGGCTACCGCGTCGCTGCCTTGGAGCCGGTGCAGGAACCATCGACCTCGCTGATAGGCAGTTCGCGCTTGATGAAACTTGCGAGGCAGGCGCCACCCATTCAGTAACTCGAATTTTGTTCCAGTCTCCCCAGGGAACGGCAGGTCGACATATTTGGCCGGTAGCATCGGCGCGAGCTTGCTTACCGCATTGGACGCCGACGTCATCCACGAGACATATTCATCCGCTTGGAGCACGCCAGCCGTCTGCAGCCGTGCTGGTTCAGGCCAACGCTCCTTGAGCCGGACCTTCATGGCGATGGATCCACTGCGCTGGGCCAACATGGGACCGTCGGTGTCAAGGTCCCAGGATCTAAGTTCAGTCAGAGTGCCGCCCTCAGGCGCATCGTAGAGTGTGTGCGTGAAAATCTCCACATCGACCAAGTCACGGTGCTTGACAAATGTCGACGCAAAGTCCGAAAAACGGGGAATGCCTTCGTTCACTCCAAGCAGAACGGCTACGTCACGATCAAATGTCTGGAGCTCCAACTCGTCGCCTGCGGCACTTGGCCTGAACGAATCACAGGTGGTGATCAACACGCCACCGGGTCTGAGCACGCGCAGGGCCTCGCTTATCGCGGCCGGGATGTCGCGCATGTGGTGAAGCGCAGCGTTACAGAACACAGCGTCAAAACTCGCAGTCTTGAAAGGCAGGCAATGCGAAAAGCCGCCAACCCAACGGATGTGCGGAAAGTTCTGCTGGCCCCATTCCGCCAGCAGAGGTGAGAACTCCAATGCCGTGACGTCCGCGCCCCGCAGGAAAAGCCTGTGGCTATCGAAGCCCAATCCCGCCCCCACATCCAAGACCTTCTTGCCTTTTAGACCGACACGTGAGGTCAGATGGGCGATTTCCTGCCACTCACCGTAGCGGTTCAGAAAATGGGGCTTCATCGCATTAGACATCGATTCAATGAAAGCCGCTTTGTCGCTGGCTCCATCATAAGCCGCTAGAAGCCGCTCCCACTCCTCTACGATGGCCGGCGTAACATCAAAACGGCCGCGATTTATGAGGTTCGCGGCGATCTCAATAAGGCTCAGAATATCTTCCCGTTCATATTGCCCAAAATACGGAATGCCAAGAGCAGATGGGAATACAAAACCACATTGCGTGCAACTGCACACCGGCTCCGCCGTTGTCGCAAGTATTGAGTGGGGGTGCACATCGCCATCGCAGTTGATGCATCTAAGGTCATTGGTCGAGACCAATCCTCCCACCGCATATCCTCGCCCAACGTCCGTCTCGCTCATTTCGGCTTTATCCCATCGACGATCAAAGACGTATGGGTGATTTGGCGAGAAACGAAGTCGTCCCGTATCGAATCAGGAACTGATTCAACGATCTTCTCGTAAATTGCTGGATCCCGGTAGATCGACGGGTGGAGAGGCCAATTCGCGTATGAGCGGATGATATAGCCATGCTCGTCCTTGCCACTATAATTGGAATGGAAGATACCGCGTTCGTCCCACCAATCTTGGAGTTCAACCTGAAGGCCGCAGCCCGACATGAGCTTGGTCATCAACTGATAGTTATAGTCTACGAGGTGATTGTGCTCCGCGGCCTTGGACCCCGTCGCGCTTACAACGTCCGCTATATACGCTGAGGCATGAAACACGTCCGGTACAGCGAGCCTTAATCGTCCACCCGGCCGCAAGAAGCGGAAGCACAGGCTTGTTGCCTGTTGCGCCTGCGTCCACGTCAGGTGCTCCCACACATGCTCCGCCAGTATATTGTCGACGGAGTCCGGCTGAAAAAGCGAGTGCCAATTCTGCTCCGACGTGGCATCAAGTTCCGACTGATGCAGATGCCGCCAGCCTTCTTGGCGTTCGCTAGCGACACCAATTGCAACACGCAGCATTTGCCTATCCATACCGTTCCTCACAATTATCCCGACTGAACCCTAGGACTCTCTTGCAACTTATAATTGATTCGCCGCCCCGCAGCCGCTATCGATGATGGGGCGCAAGACCTGCACAGTTATCTTCCGACGTTTATAAACGTCTTCAATTCGCAGTCGCCCGAGAGCACAACCGATGTGGCGCATAAATGGAAAATTGGTCGATTTGCGAGATCGATCAGCACTTGCTTACATTCCACTTTTTCTGCCCAAGGAAAGGAAAGTTCGATAGAAAGATTATCGTCTCTGAGATAGGCGTGGTTTCCACTTACCTCGAAAGGCCTTGGCGAATGCAGGTGAAAGGCCAAACGCCCGTTCGATCGCAAAGCACAAGTGTCCGAGACAACGAATGCGCAGCCGTCATTAATGGAAATATGCCTGTCGTAGCGCGTCATTCGTTCGTTCCAGATGCCATTGCCCGGCACGACAATACTTTTCTGGTCTGGCGAAATACTCATGAACTGCCCTTCCGTGGGCAGACCCTGATTTGCAAATTCCCCGTTCTCGTTCACTGGCGTCAAGACGTTGTGAAGCCAGGAGCGCGACAGAAAGTGTGCCTCCGCATACCAGTATTGCACCATTCCACGGTCAACAAAGATCGGGGTGTTGTCGATCTCAAGTGCAAATTGACCAACGTCACGATGAGAATGGGTCGCTCCCAAGGCGCCGCCTGACACCCATAGCCTCATTAGGGGTGAGTCACCCCCTCCGAAAAGCATCGTTAGTTTGCCTGATTCTGGCAAAAGGTCAAATTCTGGAACAATTAGACGACTCTTCTCAACTTTATCGGGCCCGTAGACCATGCCAACTAAGCCGCCACTCCTTGACAGCGTACCTGTCAACTCATGGACGGATCCATTTACCAGACAGTTTTGTAGAATTGCAGCAAAGTTCGAATTCGGATCCAACTCCGCCATGATGGGAATCGCGTCACCGCCAAACCATTCAACGCGGCAATCGCCGGCAGGTATGCCTTTGCCAGGCTGCATGGCTGACATAGCCGCCACATACCGGTCCACCTTGGCAAAACGCTTTCTAACTTCGCTTTTCCAATCCAAGCCTCGTGCCCGACAATATGCTATGGTTGCCCATAAGGTCGCGGTCATCGTTTGACAAAGATAACCAATACCCTCATGCACACCACCATCTTCCTTGACATACTTGTCAAGGACAGCGCCCATAGAAGTGTAGGCCGCGTCCACGACATGGGTGCCGTATCGAGGCCAGCCTGATTCCAACATCAAGCCCCCAAGTATAAGTGCGCGATTGAAGACAGCACCTTGGTTCATTGCATGCATGTGCTCACGCGCAGCAAGGTCGCGAGCAACCTTCGCCATGCCCTTCTCGGCTATTGCTTCACGAATGAGGTTGCGTGTGCGCGGGAAAAGTGCAAAGCCGAGCCAATCAAGCAGGATCGCTACACTCGTCGTGGTCATTTCCTCCTGGAAGCTGAGGTGGCTCCATGTGCTCGATGGCACATTATGTTCCCCTGACTCGGTCCAGTATCGCGAATGAACCATGCACATGAGATAGCGCAAGGCTTGACGTATAATCTGCCGGTCGTCGGTCACCAGCCCCACGAACCCCAGTACTAGTGCCTCCCAATGATAGCACGTCCGCCCCAACTGCTCCTTCCGAATGTAACGAGCATCATGCGTCGGCAAATATTCACCAAAATCTGCCTCAGGCTCGCGCTTCATGTATTCGGCGGCACGCTGCCGTAAAAGATCAAAATGGCTAGCCCACGCAGGGTCGTTGAGCTTTTCCTTGACAGCACTTAGTTCGCTGACATCGAAGAGCAGTCCACGCTCAAAGCGCACGTCCCCCCAGTGGTCGTCAGGCAGGATCCACGGTGCCCAATCCGGATGGCTTTCCGTTCGCAACCGCCGAACAAGTGCGTGCGCCTCCGAATTTCGAAGGCCTACCCAATTCAAGGCCAACACCGGAACCTCGGTCGGATCCGACGAAATGCGCAATGCAATCCCCCCGACTCGATCCAGTCGCTCCCTAAAGGAACGATGCAAGGTACGAAGTTCTGAAAGCTTATAAACGAGTTCCTGCCGCTGCCCGGTACCCCTCACTGGGCCGCTCCACTTGGACCAGAGCTCGCCTGAGGCTGACATCAGCGCTATTTGTATTGTTGCAGCCGTTGGAAAGGACGCACAAACGATGACGCTGTCATAGTTCTCAAAATCCACCGAGCAGATTATTTTCAGAGTTGCGGAGAAACTGTGTTCCGATCGGCTCCAGTAAAATGCGGTGCTGTCCCAAAGCGAGTCACGCACCAGTTCAATACTGCCGTCGGTCTCAATGGCAACAGGCAACCAGTGCGAGTGTTCGGGGTCATGAAACGGAGCGATGATTATCTCTGAAAGCGCGGAATCAAGTGGCAGGGCATATTTCACGCGAGTGACTCCATCGTCATATCACAAGGCAGGAAGAATACTGCGCGATCATTCGAGTAAAGAAAGCGATCGCGCGGATGTCGGACAACAAACTTCTTGGCTGAAAGCCAGTAAAAAATGTGAACTCCGATGTTCTTCGACGTAATCGAAGTATTCACAACATACATTCCTGGCCGCAGATTTTGATTTCCCACTTTGACCCTCAGCCGGTAGCGACCGGGATCGATACACTCGAGCGCCATTCCCTGCTCTATGGAGTCAATTGATATTAGAAATTTATAATGCACAGCATCTATACTGGCTCGAAAGATTGGTTGCTCTATTCGACTATTAAAAACGTATTCGAACTCGAGACATAGGTCCTGGCCGAACTCTAACTCATCTACTTCCAGTTGGCCGTCGGCACCAAGCAGGCGCAGTGACGTGCAATGAGCATCTCCAGTACCGCCGCGAGAATGGCCATATTGATTTGCTAAATCGCCGGACCCCGATTGACCTGACGATACTCGCTCGTTTCCTTCATGATCCTTCGCCGCAGCGTCGAATTGAATGGCGGATGCTCTTGCGTTTCGTGAGTTCTGATCGTCATAGGCCCTAATTGCGTCTTCGACCGGTCCATTCACCAATACACTGCCCTGATTCATAAAGAGGCCGCGATCGCAAACTGACCAAATCGCGCCAGGCGAATGAGAAACAAGGATAATAGCGGTACCTTCTCGCTTCAGTTGCAGAATGTGATCATAGCATTTCTTTTGAAAGTTCAGGTCACCAACCGCAAGTACTTCATCCATCAGCAGCACGTCTGGCCGGCTAAGCGCGGCAATGGCAAAGCCGAGGCGTACATACATGCCGCTTGAATAGTTTTTGACCGGCAGATCAATGAAGTGGCCAAGCTCAGAGAATGCCACGATCTCGTCCATCAGCCCATCAATTTCCTCCGTGGAAAGGCCGAGAAGTGCTCCGTTGACGTAGACGTTCTCACGACCGGTCAACAAGGGTGCAAAGCCTGCGCCCGCAGCGATCAAGGCGCCGACGCGTCCACGTATCTGCACCTTTCCCCTGTCTGGCGCGTAGACACCGTTCAGTATCCGCAACAGTGTCGTCTTTCCGCAGCCGTTGACACCCATAAGCCCCAGCGCCTCGCCTGGGTACAACTCGAAACTGACATCATTGACCGCCCAGAACTCGCCCTCCCTCAGAATATTAGAGGTGCTAGCCTTTCCGGCGAGCTTACCAGCCACGTCGCGGAGCCCGTACTTCATGGATTGACGTAGCGTCAGCCCGAACTTTTTCGATACGCCTTCGGCTTTAACGGCCCATTGATCCATACTCATAGCCGTTCTGTTACTTTGTCTTTGATGAGATAAAAAGCGTGAATTCCAAGCCAGAGGACGAGCACGGAGAAAAAGGTTGCCAGCGCAAAGCCCAGAGGGTCAGGAATATCGCCTCGAACAAAGAGGCTGCGCGGTGCATCGACGAGATAGGTGAGCGGATTGAATCGGACAACATTCTGAAGCACAGGGTTCTGAAATTCTGCGGTGTACACCACCGGCGTGATATACATGGCGAGATTGATGAGTGTTGTGAACATACCCGTCACATCGCGCGCTACGGCCCCAATCACCGAAAGTATCAGACCGATTCCTACGCCAAGAAGAATGATTGGCAGTACCGCCAAAGGATAGGCGACAGCCCACACCGACGGTAACCGACCAAAGACGGCCATCAAGACGATCAGAACTACGAGATTGACCAAGAGATTGTAAAGAAGCGACGCCAGCCCGGTTATGGCCAATCCAATCTTCGGGATGTTCGTCCTCATCACGAGGTCCGTGTTGCTTATCAGCCCGTTAGCGACAACGCTCAAGGCCGACACAAAGATTCCCCAAATCGTCGTCCCTATGAAAACGAAGATGGGATACGGAAAATCGGTATCGCCCGGATTCAGGATGCCGGTCAGCTGCATAAAGACGAAACTTGCTATACCGAGCAGCGGTACAAGCACGATCCATAGATAGCCTAAGAGCTTCTGTCGGAAGCCTGCTACGAAATCGCGCACGAAGAGATGCCATAGAACATGGCGCGACCAGTAAAGCTCGCGCACAGCAAGCACAAGCGATTGAACAGGCCCAAGCACGCTGCCTTGAGCTTCGTAGATGCGCACGCTCTTTTCGGAGCGGCTACCCGCAATTTTACGTTCCTGCATTATGTCTTTCCGGCCGACGCGGGCTTCACCGCAACGAAGGAGTAGAGGCGTCCCGGCGTCTGGTCGCGTCGGTTCAGTGCGGCCACCAATGCCCTCATCAACGTCTGACCCAAGGGATGCCGACGGTTGAACAACAGATTTGCCAACGGTCTACCAATGATATTGGCAACCGGCCGCGTGCAATGGATAAAGCACTGCTCCGGCGTCATTGGGAAATAGTTTATTGGTGAATCGAGCGGGGCTAGCGCCTTATCCACCTGGAGGCCGGCATTCCTCATCGCCGAGAGATATTCCTCAAGGAGAAATGCGTTTTCTCCTCCATAGAACTTATGGAGCGCGTGGGCCTGCAAAAAGGCCTGGAGGTCCTCCTTCCGGCTCAATACATGTTCCCGGGTGGCGATCATGATCCCGCCCGGTTTCAGAACGCGAAAAATCTCACGACATGTCTGGGGTAGATCCCGCGCATGGTGCAACACCTGCCGGCAATTGACGACATCGAAGGTGTTGTCGGCGAAAGGCAACTGCTCCGAAAATTCGCCGACGACATCAATCTTCAAACCGCTTGCCCGGGAGAGCGAGTGAATGGCTCCTGCGCCCACAAGATCGCTCGAATCCGGTTCCAGGGCTGTCACGTTCCAGCCATCCCGAGCCAAAGCGTAACTGCTGATGCCTCGCCCGGCGCCAAGATCCAATGCTTTTCCGTTGGGGGCTGGCAACAGAGCGGCGATCGCTTTCCATTCTGCACTCTGCCAAAAGCGTTCCGCGGCCTTATCTAAGGGATCATCAAAGTAGCATGCCCTAACAAGAAACTGCTGGTCTGGTTGCTCGCGCAACCAACGCACAGATTCTTCCCAAGTCATTTGGTGCATGTGACCTCCAAAAACTGCCGTGACCCAGGGCGCTGTTCGCCTCAATTTGCGCTTTGCGGCACGAACAACTCCTAAAGCGCCGGCCGTCGCCTCGCTGGTTGTGGAAGCGAAATCGCCCTTACTTAACGGACCCGAACTGCTATAGAAGGACCGTCCCTATGTCTAGAGCAATGCATCGATGAAGCCTGCACGATCCGTTATTAGTCTTATTGTCGTATCCTTTTTTCTCTTTGGCTTGTGGATTGTGACCGTCGGCCTTTTCTGGCTCGGGTACTTCTCGCCCACCTCTAACACCGCGCCGATCTCTTCCCATGCGTCAATCAGATTGAGCATCATTGGGCTTGAGCTACCCCAGATCGTGGATCAATCCAGGTCATTTGATGTGATGCTGGGCGACAGCATAGTCGAAGCGTTTTTTGCCAAATCCGCGTGTTCGCCCATCCTGAACGCAGGGATCGGCGGCGGCGGAATCGATACGGTATTTCCTGTATTAGAAAAATTGCGCCAATACAAAGGACGCATAGACGCGGTGGTTCTCGGTATCGGTGTAAACGATGCCAATGCCGAGCTTGTAAAAGGCTATGCCGACGGCAGGGCCGCCTATTTAACAAATTGGGCGGCCCGTTATCGTGAGGCCGTATTAATTCTGCGCTCATTAGATGTCAGGCTCTATATCCTCCCGATCCTGCCTGTTGAAGCAGGCAAGTCGCTCGGGGCGGGTTATTTCGACGTCGACGTAATAAACGAGATGAATAAGGCCATTGTGCAGATAGGCTCAGAGTATAATTTGCCAATCTTGGCGCTCCCTGCGTCGTTACAGGGCAGCAAGCAAGGTATCGCCAAAGACGGAACTACAGTCGACGGAGTCCATCCTGCCGCGCAAACGTATAGGGTGGTGGGAGACTTGGTGGAAGGCGCTCTGGGAAACACTGATTGCCAACCAAGCAGATCGCCCGATCGCTAAGAATCAACCCGTCTGGACGAGATCGCGTATCGGCCGAGCGGGATTTCCGCCTACCAAGGTCCAAGGCGGTACATCTTTTGTGACAACCGACCCGGCGGCGATAACGGCACCCTCACCAATTGTTACACCCTTTAGAACCGTAACGTTCATGCCAATCCAAACTTTGTCGCTGACATGAATAGCCCGGCGTTCGACTACATCCCAATCCTTAAGCGAAGCAGCTCGCGCTAAGCCACCTGATAACAATCCTTCACGCCAATCGGCCACGTCTTTAGCTCTGTCCTGCCAGTTCAGGGAATGGGAGTCGTGATCCACGAGAGTGCAACCCCAGGAAATCAGGACATTGTTCCCAATTTCTATTCTCTCAGCAGAAATAAGAGCTGATCCGCCCACGTAAGTGTCGCTGCCAATTGATACCGTGGCTTTGTCGTTTTCAAGAACAACTCTGCAACTCAGCACCGAGTTCTTGCCGATGTCAACGCGACCATTTGAGGCGCCCGCCCGTATATCCAGAGTATAGCCCGCAAGTACGGTTCCATTCTCAAGAACGTTATTCGGATCCGTCGCGACGTCGTTATTTTGCGTCTCCCGAGCGAACCGCAATATAGGTCTCATTAGTTTAATGGCGATATTACGGGCGATACTTCGCATCTATATATTACTCCTGGCGGTACGTCACGCGTAACAATCGCTCCGGCAGCTATCACGCTGCCCTTCCCTATTCGGACGCCCTTCAATATTGTGACGCCAAAACTAATCCAAACATCGTCTTCTATTATGATTTCTTCAGACACAATCCCCGGCACCTGCGAGGTCTCCGTTGGATGACCTTTCTCAATTATATCTCGAAAATGTTGGTGTCGCTCTTGAGGGTTTAGCGAATGTGCAGACCCATCATGGATGTTTACATTGTGAGCAATAAGAACTCGATTTCCGATCTTGATCGACTTCATCGACCAAACTTCGGTTCTGTGACCGATGTAGCACCACTCACCAATTTCAATTTGTCCGCCATGACCGTAGGTTACCAGTCGCCCACGAACAAACGAATTGCGCCCGATCGTTATAGTCTCCGCTCCGCCTGAAAAATTGTTAACCTCTGCTTCGGCCGACAGCTGGGAACCCAAGCCCAGCGTGTAGGCTGGCTTGCCGTGAACACGCCGGCGCTCCTCTTCCAATGCTTTTGCGAGAGCGCCCAGCGCACGGGATTTCAGCCGGTCAAGAAACCGCATTTCGCACATTCTCTTTCAATTTCTGGGCGAAGGATTTCAGCCTTCCCTTTATTCCATGGGCTTGGGGAGCAGCGGCCGCAGGCTGCAAGGACCGAAAGAAATCCTCAAGTAGAGCCAAGTGCTGCGGCTCGTATTTTGCGGCGGACGGAAGCTTGAAAGTCTCGCCAATGACCAACCCCTTATAGGCCGAAACATCGGGCTGGCCGAGGAAGTCGTTGTCGTCGCAATGGACGCCGGACCCGTCGAACCCGCCGTTTCGGACAAGACTCTTCCTGGGATAGAGGACGAGCCCCCTCCGGCGAGAGACCGCATACCACCACAGGATACCCCAAGAGTCATTGCGACCGGCCAGGCGATCCTCGAGCATCGACGAGAACGAGCATGTGCCGTTCAGGTCGAAGAGCCGCTTCCAGGTGCCGTCGCGCTTGGCCTCTTCCAGATCTTCGGGAACCCAGGAAAAATGCTGCCACGCGCGTTTCCACGTCGCCCATCCCCAGGTCGTCGTCACCGGCAGAAGAAATGCATCGTCCTTCAGATCGGGGGGCGCCCGCAATGTAAGGCCCCCAATCTGCATGATATCGGGCTGATCTTCGTATCGGTCCAGCGCCTCAATCATGTAGCTCAGGAAGTCGGCACTCACGATAAGGTCGTCCTCCACCACTATCGCACGGCCGTAGTGTTCACATAGTTCGCCAACGCTCCCACCGATCGACTTGGCTAGGCCCAGATTCGCCGGCCGTTCGACCACGGTTGCACCGAAGTGCGGCGCCCAACGGCGCAGAACTTCGCGCGTTGCTTCTACCTCCGGCCTAGCCGCTTCGCTTCGTGGGCCGTCGGAGTAGAAAAAGAAATCGCAATCAGCCATTCGAGCTGATCGGCTTAGCGCCTGCAATGCCCGATCGGTGTGGGAGGGACGATTGTAGCTGAAGACCGCCACTGGAGATTTTCTCGTCATTGCGCTGAACTCGACACCGCTATCCAGAGGAACACTGACAAAGGCAGCATGCTATGCACCGAGCTCTCCAGGCAGCAGCGGCCAAACCTTCAATTTGCCCAATTCGCCATCAATCTGATCGCCAGGCGGCCTACAGCGAGGGCCACGATAGGACATGCCCCTTCCCCCCGTTTTAAGGAGCGAATAGTTTAGCGATAGACCTTTTGCAAGCGAATAATAGGCTCCGCAGGGAACTTCGACTGGCGATTCACAGCATAGGTGACGTCGCCGCCACGGGTCCTTTTGCAGCCGTCTGCTGCTTGATGGCCAATTGCTGATAGATCGTGCTGTAGGACTTTGCCATCCTGCCAGCCGTGAACTGTCGAAGGTAACGGTCGCGTCCGGCAGCACCAGCCGCGTCTGCGAATGCTTCGTCGTTCCAGACCTGCCCCATCGCCTCTGCCAAGGCGGCCGCATCGCCCGGTGGCACCACAAGTCCCGTCTCGCCGTCGAGGTTGACATAGCTCGTCCCCGTGCCGAGCTCGCAGGAAATCATCGGCTTGCCACGCATTGATGCCTCCACCAAAGATAATCCGAAGGCTTCGGAGCGCAGATGTGAGGGAAAGACCAGGGCATGGCTGAGATCGAGGACGGCCATCTTGTCCCTGTCCGGCAATGCACCGAGGAGATGGACATTCGTCAGCCGATCCCGCGCTATCTGCTCTTCAAGGTCCACCCGCATCGGTCCGTCGCCGACGATCACGACGTCGAGGCCGCTTTTCCTTGCCGCCTCCATCAGCACATGGATGCCCTTGTAATATCGTAGTACCCCGACGAACAGGAAGAAGCGTTTGGGAAGCCTTGCCCGCCAGCACTCCCGGGTCGCTTCATCGACTTGAGGATAGTCCCCTTCGTCTAGCCCGAGCGGTATAACCTCCACCTTGGAGCGGAAATGCTGCAGTACCTCGCTCGTCTCGACGTAGTTGGGAGATGTCGCAACGATACGATCGACGCTGCCAAGGAAGCGATACATGAGCGGGCGATAAAGCCGAAGGAGCGTCTTCTGCTTGATGATGTCGGAATGATAGGTGACGACGGTCGGCTTACCGTTCTTTGAGAGGAGATGCACCACGTCCATAAGCGGCCATGGAAAATGGAAATGGATGATGTCGGCGGCCGCACTCAGTTCTCTGAATCGCCTGAAGGCTTCGCGTGAAAAACCGGTCGAGGCGAACTCGAAATCGAGCCTCGCCTTGTAGGCCATGTGGCCATCGAAATGCTTTGTATTACCCTCCGGTTGATCGCTGAGCGAGAGGACATCGCTCTCGAAACCATATTTCTGAGTGCCCTTGGCAATAGCGTGGATCGTCCGTTCGATTCCACCGAATGTATCCGGCCAATAGGTCTTGAAGAAATGTAGAACCCGCATTTCGCTCCTGCATGGAAATCAATGACTGTGTCGTCGGGGCCGCCGGCCTATCCGATGCTACTCCGGCTCCTTCCGACCTACCGCTACGGCCACAAGTACTACGGCCGTCAATGTATATGGAAGCGAATTTGCACGAAATGTGGAGAAAATTAACGTGGCTCGAGCATGTGGAGCGGAAAGCTGAACGCAGCGCCTCTCTGTGTCATAGCCGAGACGCCACTCGCTCTTGAAGGTGAGATTCGCGAAAGGAAGCCCTCACAGTCGGCAGCCTTAATCAACCACCACATGACCATTGTGCCTCTCTAAGGCCGAATAGTTGTTGCTAAAGGACACCCAAACCGCACCCCATCTTGCACGAATCAATATTTCAATGATCATTCCATGCGTTGATCAAGAATTGAGCAAGGTTGATGCATGGATCGCAGGACTGCGGCAGAAATCCGGCGTTTTCTTCCGAACTCCATAGTGAATTGTCTTGCGCGATATCGCCGACTATTCCATCTCATCTTGCAATATCGTGGCCGGCATAAACGCGAGTGTCCCATATGCGGCTACCGCGGATTCTTCTATGCCGCAGGGGTTCCGCTTCGTTTTGATGCCACATGCTACCGCTGCAGTTCGGTCGAGCGTCACCGGCAACACCACCTTCTCACGGAACGCAATCCGAGTTGGATCGACGGCGCGGAGGTGCTTCATTTCGGAGCCGAGCGCTGCTTCGTCGGAGACTATAAGCTGCGAGCCGCGCGATATGTCATGGCAGATTACATGCCAACCCGGGATGAAGTAAAAGTCGACATCCAGCGGATTCAATTTGCAGACAACACTTTCGACACCGTCATTTGTCATCAGGTTCTTGAACATGTGCCGGATGATGTGGCGGCAGTGCGCGAGCTGTACCGCGTGGTGCGGCCTTCGGGTCGCGTGCTATTGACTGCACCCATCGTCCCGAAGTGGAAGGAATCCTTCTCTGATCCTGATGTCGCTGACCATAGGCATCGAGATCTCCTCTTCGGGCAAAGCGACCACTTGCGTCTTTACGGAAGTGATTTCAGTCAACTTCTTCGGCAAGCTGGATTCGAGGTGGCCGAATTCATCGCGCATGAGCCCGAAGTTTCCAAATATAGCCTGGTGAGGGGCGAGACTATTTTCGTTGCAACGAAGGCGGTCTCAACGCAAGCGCGAATTCAATAACAGCGCAGCAGAATAATCTACGGATTTTCGTATTGGCCGCGTGCCATCAGCCAGTGCTATGGCGCTACATGCCGCCATGATAGCTGCAAAAAAGGAGGCGATTCCTGGAATTTCTATCGAAAAATCAACAATGGCATGCAGAGCAACGAGCAGGCCAGCACAGAGCGCAAGAGCCGAGTAGGACCGTGACGATCGCCCGCTGCCAAGGTGTCTTACGAAAGCGAAGGCTGCCAACAAAATACAGGTGATCGTCAAAATAGGGGCCAATAATCCGAACTCGATCCAAAACTGGAGATAGGAGTTATGGGCCTTTTCCCAGATGCCGCTTATGCCGCATTGCGGATCCCTATATCGGGGAAATGCGTGAACGAAGGTACCGGCGCCGGTGCCGAACTGCCAATTGTCCTCGAGCATGCGCACGATCGCCGGCAATGTGCAAAAGCGAGGATCCCGAGTGCCGATCGTATCGGCCCGCAGCATGACGCGTTCGCCCGCAAATATAAACGCAACCAGCATTGTGGCCGCGATCACGACTGCCGCACCGACAAACTTCACCTTCAGCTGACGGCCGGTCGCCTGCCGTCGTAGGCGCAGCCAGAGGAGCCAAACCACCAAAATGAACATGGCGACGAAAGATGCCCCTATCGCGCCGCGTGACTTGGTCAGGAAAAGACCGATGATCGTCAACAACGTCAGCCCTGCATACAGCAGGGCAATCAGCGTCGAGCGATCGGGCCTTTGCCACAAAAACAATGTTCTGGCCAGATTGAGCGAGGGGACATTGCGGCAAGACGCCCAGAATTGTCTCATCAATATGAGAGAGGTAAGACCTAAGAAGGTACCGGCGTTGTTCCGGTTTACGAATGTCAGTGTAAAGCTGTCTTTGTAGAATAATTTCTGCTGACCGAGTACGAAGTCGCTGGAAATCAGAAACTCGGCAAGACAGGCGACGCCCATAAGCGATGCAGGAACTGCGAGAAATTTAATAATAAAGCGTGCGTTTCTGACTTTCTCGCCAAGAATTAACCCCGTCATAAACGTAATCGCGGGAAACGAGAAGAATAGACTCGCATAGATGGTATCAGCGTCTTGAACCGATACATTGGCCGTCTGAAAGAGACTCCAGCCTAAAGCCAAGATCAGAATGACTGATACGAGCAGAAGACAGCGTTGGGTGGCTGTTCCTGTCTTGACCGAGAAGACGGTCACGAGAAAAAGAGCCGCCATCGCGGCGGTCAAAAGAGAAAGTGCGAAAGGTTTGGCAGAACCGAAAGAAAGAACGGAAAGAAGAACGATCGCAATAAATACGATCGTCAGTATCCTAAGCTTGCTTATGCGAGCGACGAGTATCACGCGGGAAGTAGCTCTTGATAAAGCTCACATATAGACTGGTGCAGCTTTCGCTTGCTGAAGTTTGCGTTGACGTGGTCACGCCCTGCATTGACCATCGAGTCAATCGTTTTCGGTTCTGATTGAATGGTTTGAATAGCGGTATAAAACTCTTCGGCGCTGTGTACCGCAAAACCGGTAACATTGGGAAGAATCATCTCCTTCGTGCCTCCGGTCAAAGTAGCAATGACAGGAAGGCCCATATTCAGCGGCTCAAGAATCGTGCGTCCGAGAGGTTCAGCCGCCTGGGCGGGTGCGCAGACGACGTCGAGACCATCATAAACCTTCTCAGGATCGCTGACGAATCCTTGAAATTCCACGCTCTCGCCTAGTCCGTATGCCGCAATTTTGGCCTTTATCTCGCTTTCGTAACCCGGCGCCTCCTGCGAAAATTTCCCGCGAACCAACAGATGCACGCAGACGCCTTTACCTTTGGCGTAGTGAAGCCAATCCAGGAGGACATGCAGCCCTTTGTGCGGATGGATGCGGCCGATGAAACCGACACGCAGGGGGGTGGACGGGTTACGCACTATAGCGGGCTTGGGATCTACGCCGTTGAAAATGACACGCCCGTTCGACGGCACGCGTTCGTCGGGGCAACAAGCCGCAGAGACGTAGACCGCGCGCGAACCCGAGAATGCCAGCAACTGCCAAACCAGCTTTTCCTGCCAGGTATAGGCAATGTCCCGGAAGTGCATGACGATCTTCGCCGTGGAGCGCAGACGCATCAGCACCGCGATCGAATGCGCCTTCAGCCCGTTGGTGTGCACGATATTGATGGCATTGCTTGACACGATCTCCTTAAGAGATCCCGCGGCGCGCCAAGCATCGGCCATAACCTTAAGACCGCTCGAAAACTTGAACGGCCGTTGAACCTCGTGAACGGTGCCAAAATCGACGACTTCTACTCGAATTCCAAGCGATCGAGCCTTGTCGGCAAGCTCGCCTTCCGCAGGCACGGCGAGCACCGGGTCAACTCCGGGATTTGCCAGCAAATCAAACAGGGAATGTTCGGCTCCGCCTTTGAAATTGGGGACGGGCGATACGTATAAGGCTTTGATCTTAGACATTTTTTTCGACCGCAAATTCTGGAAAATATTGTCCTACAAGGGCTCGGAACGCATCCTTGAACCGTTCCCGCGAAAAATTCCTGGCATTTTCGACACAGCTTTCGAGTGATATCTCGCTATGCCGTCGTTCAAATAACTCAATCGCTTCTACGATTGCCTCTACGGACTGTTCGTGAAAATGAACGCCCGTTGGCGACATCTTGTCCAGCCCGCGGACCGTCTCGGAGGTGCCGCCCTTTCCGAAAGCAATGACAGGTGTGCCGCAAGCCTGGGCTTCGACGGGAATGATCCCAAAGTCCTCTTCCGCGGCGAACACAAAGGCACGTGCTTTCGACATCGTCGTCCGCAGAACATCGCTCGTCTGATAGCCCATGATCTGAACATTCGGCCCGGCCACCTTTTTGGCTTTTTCGAAATCCGGTCCGTCACCAATGACAATGAGCTTCTTGTCAGGCATTCGCGAGAAGGCTTCAACGATCAGGGGGATTTTCTTGTACGGCACCATTCGCGAAGCCGTCACATAATAATCCTGCTTTTCTGCCTCTGGGGTGAAGTACTGCAGGTCAACCGGCGGATTGATGATTTTGGCATCAACGCCATAGGTTTTCTTGATCCGACGCGCGACAAAAGCAGAGTTCGCGATCATGAGATCGGGGCCGTGCGCCGTGCGAAAGTCCCACATTCTGAGATAGTGCAGCAATATCCGCGCAATCGCCGATTTGAGACCCCGGTGCATGCGGGCCTCCTTCAGATATACCGCCTGCTGGTCCCATGCATAGCGCATCGGCGAATGCACATATGAAATATGCACTTGACGCGGCCCGGTAATAATTCCCTTGGCGATCGAGCTCGAAGAAGAAATAACGAGATCAAACTGCGAAAAATCAAATTGCTCTATCGCGAGCGGCATGATTCCGATGAATTGCCGATGCCGTCTCCTGATAAACGGAACTTTCTGCAAGAAGCTTGTATGTATCGTGACATTCTTGAGAAATCCGCGGTCATGCTGCGGAAGAAAATCAATCAGAGTGAAAAGTTCCGCTTCGGGAAATACCTCGAAAAGCTCTGCAAGAACCTTTTCGGCGCCACCCATGACATAAAGCCAATCATGCACGATTGCGACTTTCACAACTAACCCCTTTGGCTCACCGGATGGTGCAGCTCGCACTCTGCGTAATTTTGGAACGGCAACGTCGATGCGGGATCCCGCGGGCCATCAATTAAATGTATCTCACAATCGATGCAAGCACGCGGTTCAAAACGTGGCGTCACAATACTAATTATTTTCGTGAAAGGGTAAATAAGCGGGCTCAAATCCATTTAAGCGTATAAATGGAGTTGTGGACAGAGATACACGGGCCACATGCGATTGCAAAATTGAGAAAGACCCAAAAATAGTTATCTACCTCTCTCGTAGTCACCTTAAAAACTTCCTCAGTATGTTTGTTGTATTAATACTAATAGAAAAATCCATACTTCAGGTAGTTGACCTAAGGTTAATAAGAAATTAATCAATCTCCCGGCGGTTAGAACATGCCTTGTTTAATATGTAGCCAATTGAGAGAGGGATAAACATGGTTTCGACCATTTCAGACATCGACAACATGAAAATTGCTGATGCAACCCAGGCAAATATTGGCGGTTCGTCGAAAGACGATCTGCTCTTCATGAGCAGCCTTGGCGGCGGCATTGCCCAAGGGGGCGCGGGCGACGACATCATCTTTGGCGGCGCTGGCAACGATATTCTGCGCGGCGATGAAGGCAGCGACTTGCTGTACGGCGGCGCCGGCAACGATTTGCTGAACGGTGGTTCCGGCGACGACATTCTGCTCGGCGGCGCCGGCAATGACGATCTGCGTGGCGGCACCGGCAACGACATCCTGTCCGGCGGCGATGGAAGCGACAAGTTCTTCCTCGACGCCAATTCGGGTCACGACACGATCACCGACTTCAGCTTTAACGATGGCGATGTGCTTACGTTTGCGGTCGGCACTCTGAGCGGCATGGCCAACAAGCAGCTGTCGATTGCAAGTCAGGATGATCTGAACAACTTCCTGAGCCGCGACGGCGTTACCTGGCATATGGATGGCGATAACCTTGTCATCGACTATGGTGCCGGCAATTCGCTGACGCTGCAGAACTACGGCAATCCGACAGGAAACAACATCAACGGCAATTCCCAGGCCAACACGCTCCTCGGCGACAGCCACGGCAATCTTATCAATGCCGGTGCCGGCAATGATGCGGTGTTTGCCGGTGTGGGTGCGACAAAGGTCGTGGGCGGCGAAGGCGATGATCTTATCAACGGTGGCGCCGGCAAAGACATCCTCGGCGGCCAGAGCGGCAAGGACATTATTTTCGGCGGCGCTGGCGACGATCAGATCAGCGGCGGCGCAGGTGACGACATCCTGACCGGCGGAAGCGGCAACGACACCTTCAACTTCAAGCTCGGCGACGGACATGACACGATCACCGACTTCAGCGCCGGCGACAAGATCAATCTGTACAACGACTACATCTCCGGCAAGGAAGTTGTAACGATTGCGTCGGTTGACGACATGCACAAGCTTGTTGATGCAGGTCACGCCACCGCCGACACGCAAGGCGATTCGGTCACGCTGCACTTCGCCAATGGTGACAGCATCAGGTTCACCGGCCTGGAGTGGGACGCTCACACGCCTCTCTGAGGATTTGGGTAGCTATCGCTAAGGCCAGCCATTTTGGCTGGCCTTAGCTCACAGTTTACAATATTTTCCGCGACGTCTCGCGATGTACATAAAGTCGTGCTAAGTACGATTTCGTGCGGACTTCGCATCATTTTCCAGCGGCACGCGGCTCAATAATACAGCTAAATCATTGATGTATTCATGATAATAGTTTTTAAAAAAACGACGTATTTTGAGCGAATTATATATTATTTTCTTTTGCCCGATCTATTTGCGAAAATCGTTTACGAAATAATTCTCCACGTTCCGGCAATTACTGTCAATCAGCCCAAACAATTCTTGTTCTACGGATTCCTGGCGATTGAATACGGATTGATGATCATCGGCAAAACACCTGTGCGATTCAACATTGCACGCGTGGCAGCTATCGGCATCGTTCTCGCTCTCATGATCTTTCAGGGAATCCTGACCGGCCTGTGGTGGGGAAACTCGCTGTCACGAATTCTTATCGACACGATCAACGTACTTGTTGTCCTGGCCAACTTGATGATCTTCTCCGACCCGAGGAGCACCGCAGACACGGATTTCGGAAGGATCTTCACCGCCAATCGTTGCTTCGCAGTTGTGATGGTGCTCTTGTCCGTTGTGGCAATGGCGGTCAATCCCGTATCCGGGATCACCTTCGGAGGATCTGCTTCGAGCGCGGTTGTAATTTCTCTGCTTATGGCCGAGCTATTCACCCTGAAATACCTCACAGTTGCAAATATTGCCAAATCACTTCTTTCGGCAATTCTACTCGTCGCCACGGCTCAAAGCTGGAACAGAACCACGCTGCTTTTTCTAGCAGTGGCAACATTGATCTATCTTCTCCGACGGGCAGGCAGAAATCCGTATCGCGTCATGTCGATCGCGGCAGCATCTGTCTTCTGTGCCTCGGCCCTTTTCATGTTGCTTCCCGAGGATAGCGCCTTGGCCCGACGGATATCCGGCCTTGAGGACGTCGATCTTTCCTCAAGAACGGGGTCGATCGGCGAACGTGAAGCCGAGTCGGATGCGGTAGGGGCGAAGATCGATGCACTGGGCAGTGGAGGGACTATCTTTGGCGCGGGCCATGGCGCTGCGTATGATGTGCGATACACATGGGAGTGGAAGTTAAATTATTCCAACGCTCACTATGGATGGGTCTTGTTCTACCTGCGCTATGGTGAAATAGGCTATATTTATTTCGGCTTATGGTTTTTGGCTCTCGTTGTTTCCATCTACAGGACCTGGCGGTCCAACAATCCGACATCCATACTGGTCTGCCTTCTCGCCGTATGGAATCTCGGCTACTTGGGCACATACGGATATTTCTCCTTCTTTATCGCCGGCATGCCTTTTGTTCAGGCTGCCATTCGGCGCCGCCCCCTGCCAAGAGCCGCTCCATCGTTGAGCGTGCCCGCGCCAAATACTGCGGCGCTCACGAGTAATCTCAACGGTCGTTGGACATAGGCCTCCCGATGCGCACTCGAGTTACGACTGCCATGTTGCCAGTTGCGCTTCTGATAGCGAATGGCCTCAACATGATCGGCATCATCGTCCTGCCAAAGATACTTGATCCGTCACAGTTCGCTGTTTTCAGTCTGGCCTCGTCAATCGGGCTTTTCGTTGTGGCTCTGCTCTTCGAATGGAGCCGAATCTCGATCATGCGCTACGGCGTCGCAAAGGATCCGGCGGACACTGCTCAGCGCAAGCACGTGTTGAACCGCGCCAATGGGGTCATCGCGGCTATTCTTTTCCTCGCAGCAGCCGGATGCCTCGCCCTTGGTAACCATATTTACTTTGCCGTTTTCGGGCTGTCGCTCCTGTTTGCGCTCAGCCAGGCTTTGTTCGAAGCAAGACAGGCGTGCTTTCGAGCGGAATTTCAGGACATTCCCTACATACGCAATCTTATTATTCGGTCGCTCCTGGGCTTTGCCGCCCTCTGCATCGTCGCTTATCTGACGAATAGCGCGGTTTTTACGATGTGGGCCTGGGTCGGCTCATTCATCGTTGTCTTGCTTTGCACAAAGGATCCTTTGCGCGTCGACCATGATGCCCGCTTTGATTGGACAAGTTTGGCCTTCATGGTGAAATTTGGAACGGGTGTCGCCGTTTCTGCCGTGGCGACGGCATCTCTTGCTCCGCTCCTGCGCCTCATTGCAACGCATCTCATTCCTCTCGACGAAGCGGGGAAAATGATGCTTGCAATGGATATCGCTCAAAAGGTCATCGGTGTTCTGGGCGTCAGTATCAGCCTTTTGATTTTTCAGGCCACTGTTCGCGCGAGGGAGTTTGGCCACGATCACATCGTGAAGGAGAGGATCACAAAGCAGGTGTCGATCGTCTTTGCCCTGATATCCGCTTCCGTCGTCGGCTATCTTTGCGTTGGTGACGCGTTCTCAGCTTTGTTCATTTCCAGCGATTACCGTGAAATTTACGATGAGAATATAGTCTGGTGCATGGCCGCCGCGGGCTTGATCGGCTTTCGCAGCTTTGCCTTGGACAGCATATTTGTCGTAACAGGCCGATCGCAGCTTGGCATCATCAGCCCGGTTTCGACGGGATTAGTTGCAGTCGTCGCTACTGTCATGCTCGGATGGTTCGAGGGCTTTTCGTCCGTTACCTTTTCGCAAGGCATGCTGATTGGAGCTGCAGGCGGCGTCCTCGTTAGCTTCGTTCTTTCGCGCCTCGCCCTTTCTTATAGCGTCAATTGGCTTGAAATTCTGAAGATTGCGACGGCCAATCTCGGCATGTGGGGGATATTGAAGCTTTCAGCAGATGTGCACGGCCTGAGCGGTCTCATTTTGTCCGTTGCTATAGGCTGCTGTGTTTTTGGTATCGCGTTATACGCTCTTGATGCCCTTGGACTTAGGGCGGCGCTTAGGTCGCTGCGAGCAAGTTAGAACATAAATTTTTTTGCCCGGAGCCCGGATGATGCTTCAACGAATTCTTACGATGGCCCTCGCCGCTACACTGCTTATGCACAACTCGGTAATCGCCGGCGAAGCGGACAAATCATCCGAGGTGCCTTTTTTCGGCGTCGCCAGTCACTTCCTGCACACATCGAGGTTCGATAAGAAAAAAGATGACAGCTGGGCTGCGAACAGAACCCTGCCTCTAATCGAAAACCTGGGAACGGTGTGGATTGCCGAAGCTATATATTCATACGCGAGGCGCGATCGTGCCCTAATCGACGACGGTTCGCTTAATGCTACTGAACGAGCGCAAATGGTTCAACGTCGACAGCTGGTCGACTACTGGCTGAGCCTATACGATCGCAATCATCGCAAGGTTATATTGCCCATTTTGGCGTCACCGCCGAAAGCCAAGAATTACGAATATCTGAACATCGAATATACCCGCTATATCAATCAGCTTATTAAGAGCCATCCTTCGATCGTCGCCGTCCAGCTTCACAACGAACCGAACCTTCGCGTCTTCTGGAACGGCACTGCGGAGGATTATGTCAGCGTTTATCGCAAGATTGCTCAAGATATAAAGAAAGAGAATCCAAGGGTTAAAATAATCGTTGGCGGCATCGCCAGCCTTTCATGGCCCAATGCAAAAGCGTGGTTCAACCGCGCGCTCGACGCCGGCCTGCTCGATTTTGCCGATGGCGTTTCCGTCCATCCGTACAGCACAGGCAAACCGCCGGAGGTCGACCCCCACCTTCCGCCAGCCAATGACTTCGGACAGCGCCAACGCGCGATCGGCGCCTTTTGGAAAGATGTTCAGAAATACAACAAAGACGGCAGGCCGCTGCAGCTATACTTCACGGAATTTGGTTACTCCAGCTCGAAGGAAGGACTTAACGCCGTTGGCAGCGAGCTGTTGAAAGCGAAATATCTGTCGCGAACGCTTGCTCTTTTTGCCGACGTGCGCATTCGGCAGATCGCCCCTCTGGAAGCGGTCTTCTGGTATGATTTCAAAGACGATGGCATCGATCCGGACGCACAAGAGCATAATTTCGGCCTCGTGAGCGCGGATCTCAGGACGAAGAAGCCGTCATTCGACTTCTATCAGCGAACGATCGCCGCACTTGGCGATATCGGCGATCTTGAACCCACATCGGAGACCTTTGGCTCACGAGCGGCCGCTCCCTTTGTCCTGTTGCAATGGAAACGGAAATCTACCGGCGAATATATCCTTCCGTTCTGGTCCCCCAAGGATCAAGATGCCGATATTGAGGTTTCAATACCGAAAAGCATCAACCTGCAGTCGCAGCAAGCGCGCATAATTGATATCGCAAGCGGAACGACACAAACAATCGACATCACGGATCTGAACAGCAATCGGATGCTCCATGTCACAGCAAAAGACAGCCTGTCGATTCTTGTCTTAAATTAGCGCACCAAAATATTACTTGCGGTATTACAAGCCAAGACTTGAACGTTGTTAACGACCAACTTTGGGTCAATGTTGCCTTCCAGCAACATCAAATATTCTTTGCGGATAAGCAATATTTAATATCTTTTACAAGTTTTCGTTATATGCGATGTGGGTATCAAACTATTTGGGTATGTAAGAGATCAATTTGACCAAAAGAATAATTCCTTCGCTCATTTTGATGATCGTTGCTCTGCCGGGCTGCACTTCGCTTCCCCGTTCGGGCCCGGATGATGCTGCCTTTGAAAAGCAGGCGGCCGTTCATGTCACAACCAAAGATCGTAAAGTTGGGATTGACTATGTTCTAGTCGATATCAACAAAAACATGCTCTCAAGCTTTGAGGAAGCTGCTCAGGCCTCCATCCGCGACAGTTTTGGCGGCGGGCGCGGTGGTCCTCCGGAGATCCCGCTGGGTGTCGGCGATATCGTTCAGGTATCCATTTTCGAAGCCCAGGCGGGCGGTCTGTTTATCCCGACGGAAGTCGCGGGAAGCCGGCCAGGCAATTTCATCACCCTGCCCTCTCAGACGATCGACCGTAGCGGCACGCTGACCATTCCGTATGCCGGGCGCATTGTGGCCGCCGGACGCCCGAAGGAGCAGGTTGAGCAGGAAATCGAGGAAAAGCTCTCCAACCGGGCGATCGAGCCGCAGGTCGTCATCACCACTGTCACAAGTCACTCCAGCGAAGTTGCCGTGCTTGGAGATGTAAACAAGGCGGGCAAATTTGAAGTCACCTCTGCAGGCGACAGGGTTCTCGATGTCATCTCCTCTGCAGGCGGCATCAGCGCGCCAAGTATCGAGACCTACGTGACGCTCCAGCGCCGCGGCAAGACGGGAACGATCGCCTACGACAAGCTGCAGACGACGCCGGCGGAAAACATCTATGTCGCGCCAGGCGATACGGTTCTCGTGAACCGCGAGCGCCGGACCTATTCCGTCTATGGTGCGGCGGGTCTCAATGGTCGCTTTGACTTCGAAGACACGAAGCTGACCTTCGGCGAAGCGCTGGGCAAAGCCGGCGGCATGCTTGATTCGCGCGCCGACCCCGGTCAGGTTTTCCTGTACAGAAAGGTCGCCCGGAAGACCGTTCAGGGGTTGGGCATAGAAACAGCTCGCTTCTCGGGGAACGAAATTCCGGTGATTTTCCGCGCCAACATGCGTGATCCGTCGTCGTTCTTCGCGGTGCAGCAGTTCGCTATGCAGGACAAGGATATCATCTACATCTCGAATTCGGACTCTGTCGAACTGGTCAAGTTCCTCAATGTCCTGAATTCGTTCACGTCGACGGCCTCGGGAGCTGTAACAGATACGCAAGATGCGAAGGACGCAGCCAACAGTATTGTCAATCACTGACGGTTTAACCTTGATTGCAGGAATTCCCGCGGGAGTACTTGTTAGGAGTTAGACTTCGAAATATTGATTGCTAAGAAGGCTTTGATAAAGGTGTAGGCAACATGGTGAACATTAAAACTTTAACTGCCGCATTGTTATTGCTGGGCGCACTGCCTCAACAGTCTTTTGCACAGGCCCATGCTGTTGGTTGCTTTGTGAGCCCCGCTAAACTGGGTGATGACGACATTGGCGCATTTCTTGGTGCACCTGCCTCAATGATCAACATCTTTCCCAACGGCGGCTTCGAAATGGTGTCGCGGATACGTGCGCTTGCAGGATCCAGTTCCGAGACGCTTGATCCTATGATGGCGTTGATTCCGCAGCTCAACGCTTCGCAGAAGGCTGCACTTGGCTCTGGCTTGGGGCGCACGGCACGCGCATGCGCCGCCACGAGCCCTGAATATGTTCTATCGATTCAGGAAAAGGTAGCCGCGGCAAATTCGCCGGAAGTAACGACCGCTTTTCTCGCCACGCTTAACGAAGTCCAGACCGCCGCACTCGGAGCAGGCGCTGGTGCAGGTGCCGGCGGCGGCGGCGCTGGAGGTGTAGGGGGTGGCGCTCCTGGCAACTCTTCAGCAGGTGCAGGCGGCGACAGTTCCGTTGCTCAATCTGGAGGCGGTGATTTCACAGCCGGGCGGCGGTCGAGAAGTTTGGTGACCAACAACAACAACACGACAAACATAACCGAAAATTCGGGAACCAGCCCATTCTAGTTCGTTTGGTTGCTAGCGTAATCGCTGCGTGGAGTCTGCCTTGCTTTCACCGGGTAACAAACCAGCCTCACCATTTGCGTGGGAAGATAGCGGGCCGCTTGTAAGCGCAATCGACCTTGAAAGAGCAATCGCTGTCGCGAGGCGGCAATGGCGCGTTGTCGCAGCCACCGTCGTCATCGCTATTCTCTTAGGCTGCGGCTACGTCATCACGGCCGTTCCTCAATACACGGCAACTGCGAGCATCCTCATTGGAGGCGCCAGCGATGGGCTCGTTAACCGACTGTCGATGGACCAGGCGGCCGCGGCGGACGACGCCACCATCCTCAGCCAGGTCGAATTGCTGAAATCGGACACGATCGGACTGGCGGTTGTCGACAAACTCAATCTCTCCAACAATCAGGAATTCCTGGCGTCCGGTTCCAGCGCTTTGGGAACCATCAGGAGTGGGTTCTCCGCTATTCTGGATTTTCCGTCCTTATTTGTCAGCTCCGACTTGGAGCCGACCGATCAGGATGAAAACAGGCGGCAGGCGCTCGCGATTGTCCAGCGTAACATGTCCATTCTCAGGGTGGGTCGGACTTACGTATTGAATGTCAGCTTCACCTCACCGTCCAAAGATATCGCATCCACAGTCGCCAACGCGATCGCTGACATCTACATAACGGACAAGCTCGAGGCAAAATACGACGCAACACGCCGCGCCAGCGATTGGCTCCAGGCGCGCATCGACGAGCTAAAGCAAAAGGCTCTCGAAAGCGACCTCGCGGTGCAACAGTACAAGGCCGCAAACAACCTTCTAGACACCGCAAACGGCCTTATTGCCGACCAGCAGCTCGCACAATTGAATAGCGCCCTTATTGTCGCGCAGGCCGAAACCGCCAAAGCGCAGGCGAAGTATGACCATATTCAACAGATCATCCGATCGGGTCAGTCAGACGCGATCGTACCGGAGGTGCTCGACAGCCCCGTTTCGAACGAGTTGCGACAAAAGTATCTCGCTGCATCTAAGCTTGAGGCCGATATCTCATCTCGCTTGGGTCGTGATCATATAAGGGCCGTACGCCTGCGAGACGAGATGCAGGAGTATCAGCGACTCATGTTCGAAGAGCTGAATCGCATCTCCGAAAGCTATAAGAACGAGCTGGACGTTGCGCAGACACGCCAGAACACCCTCGAGCAGAACCTGGACAAAGCCAAAAGCGAAAGTGCATCGGCGGGTGAAAGCAGTGTCCAATTGCGCGAACTGGAGCGCTCCGCCGAGACGTACAAGAATCTCTACCAGACGTTCTTGCAGCGCTACCAAGAAGCGATACAGCAGCAATCCTTCCCCATCACTGAAGCCCGCATTATCACGCGTCCGGTTAAACCCCAGCGTCCAAGCTATCCGCGAAAGCTGATGGTCTTGGCCATCTTCGCTGTTTTCGGTGCTGCCGCCGGATCGGGAATCGGAGCCGTGAGAGAGCTGCGCGATCGCTTTTTCCGGACCGGTGAACAGATACGCGATGAGATCAGCCTTGAGTATTTGGGTTCCCTGCCCTTGTGCCCGAACGTACCGACACCCACCGAAAGGCTGGAATCAAATATCGGCGACAGAGGGCTAAGAAAGACAAGCTCGCTCACGAATTTCGTACTGGAGCATCCTTTATCGGTTTTTGCAGAAACACTTCGTAGCGCTAAGATCGGCATCGATCTTCGCAAGAATGGATCCGGTGGGCGCGTTGTCGGCGTGGTATCGACCCTCCCGGGCGAAGGAAAATCGACGGTTGCCATTAATTTTGCGGAACTTCTGGCATCACAGGGTGCAAGGGTCGTGCTGATCGATTGCGACTTCCGAAATCCTGGCACAACGCAGTCGATTGCGAGCCATGCAGAACGCGGCCTGCTCGAGTTGTTGATGAACGGCGCCAATGTACAAGACGTCGTCCTGATGAATGAAAAGAGTGGCCTCGCCTTCATACCCGGCGCGATCAGGCAGCGTGTCCCTCATTCCTCTGAGATGTTGTCATCCTCTGCTATGAGAGATCTTCTCGAAGATACTCGCGAGAGGTTTGATTACATCGTCTTGGATCTTCCGCCGCTTGCGCCGGTTGTCGACGCGCGCGGCATCGAACCGCTCGTCGATGATTTCCTGTTTGTGGTCGAATGGGGTCAAACCTCAAGGAAGATCGTATCGACGACGCTCGCGAGAGACGAGGATATCAAATCGAAATGTGTCGGCGTGATCTTGAACAAGGTCGACGCCAAGAAGATGAAACTCTATGAGACGCACGGATCCGAGGCATATTATTTGTCTCGATACACGTCGTACTATGTTGATTTCAATCAGGCGTGAAGTGCTATTCACAAAGGCAGTTTCGATCTTCGCGGCATTGGTGGTGCTTGCCATCTCCCTGATGCAGTTTGCAAGTACAGTTCGCTTTATCGATTTTTTTTATCTGATAGACAAATTCAACGCGACCAGCGCCAGGCTACCGCAGGTGCTCGATGAGTATGCACGTGCCTCGGAAGTGATATATGTGCAAGATTATTGCAGATCAGATATCCTGAATGCAGGCCTGGGTATCGTTCTGGCCGATCTCGATCATAAGAATCCCGATAGAGACTTCGACTCCTGGCTTGGCGCGATCAAGCGAGCCGAGACATTGACCCAGCATGCAATGGATTGCGCACCGACAGTTTCGGATTATTGGACGCGCTATGCCATGATACGGCAGGCCGCGGGCGAGCAGCCGGCGGAGCTCGCGAAGCTGCTCGCGCAGGCGGTGGCGTTGGACCCCGCCAGTATTTCGGCGCTGCGTGCTCGTTTCGCGCTTTGGAGAAAGGTCAGCCAGGAAACCCTTGAAGAGGCAAGGCCTGCTCTGATGTCAGACCTGAAAACGCTCCTGGCTTACGCCGGGCCGCCAGCCGTCAGAGAGGTGTTGAAGGGGAGCGGGGATGCGCTTCACCCCTTCATCGGGGAAGCGTTTTCACAGCTGCCGACCGAGAGGCAGGCCAGGCTCGCCCGCTGGAAAGCAACGCCCGATCAACTTTGATCTTCTACCAAGATGGACCTTATTATGACTTCCGGCATAGCCAGCTGTACCCGTCTTCGCTGCTAGCTCTGACTTGACTTTGTGCAGCGCAGCGTAGTATTTAACAAAAAAACTCAGGTAAAGCAGACGCCGCAGATAAAGCCATCCGGAATTTGAAATTTTGCAATTTCATCAATTGCGACAATAACACTTGCCACTTGAAGATCTATTTCAAAATGGACAACTGTTCAAATCCTTTCTCGCACTATCAATTTTGCAGAGACATTACGCGCCATGACACTCATAAAATGAGTGTATTTAACTATAGCTTGAAATTTGCTTTTACACGACGAGCTATACTCACTAAGACCCGCTTCATTCGTCGAGGATTGTTCATCAGATGAAGTTTGGAACAAGTGGGCTGCGCGAGCTTTCCGCCGTTTTGAAGGGCAGAGCATGCAAGCAAGAGTGGCGTGCTCGTGATCGCCGCAGCCCCCGCAATTCCTGCCTCGAGATCACCGCAAAACCGCACGGATGCTGCACGAAATGGCGCCAAGCTCCATCCTGCCTGGCAAAGCTCATCGTCTCGCGAACTCCGACAGTATCACACCGAACCTATCGAGACCAGGCGGGCTCTCATCTCGGCGAAGACGACTTCAGTCGCACCCAAGCTGCCACACACAATAACGCTATTTCAATGAAAGTGAGTGAGGGATTATGCACATTGTAATGATTGGCTCAGGTTATGTCGGTCTGGTTTCCGGCGCCTGCTTTGCGGATTTCGGTCATCACATCACCTGCGTCGACAAGTCGGAGGCGAAGATCAAGGCCCTGAAAGCCGGCGAAGTGCCGATCTTCGAGCCGGGCCTTGATGCGATCATCGATCAAAACCGTGGGGCGGGTCGCCTCGACTTCACGACCGACCTTGCCCCCTCTGTCGCCAACGCGGATGTCGTCTTCATTGCCGTCGGTACGCCGTCACGCCGTGGTGATGGCCATGCGGACCTGAGCTACGTCTATGCCGCCGCGCGCGAGATCGCCGCCGCCGTCAGCGGCTTTACCGTCATTGTAACGAAATCGACGGTGCCCGTCGGCACCGGCGACGAGATTGAGCGTATCTTCCGCGAAGAGTTTCCGGACAAGGATATCGCCGTCGTCTCCAATCCGGAATTCCTGCGCGAAGGTGCAGCCATTGCCGACTTCAAGCGTCCCGACCGCATCGTCATTGGCACCGAAGACGCGCGCGCGATCGAAGTGATGCGTGAGGTCTACCGCCCACTCTATCTGAACGAGGCACCGCTTTACTTCTGCGAACGGCGGACTTCGGAGCTCATCAAATATGCGGCCAATGCCTTCCTCGCGATGAAGATAACCTACATCAACGAGATCGCCGACCTCTGCGAACAGATCGGCGCCGACGTGCAGAAGGTTGCCAAGGGCATCGGCATGGATAAGCGCATCGGCGACAAGTTCCTGCATGCCGGCCCCGGCTATGGTGGCTCCTGCTTCCCGAAGGATACTCTCGCGCTCGTCAAAACCGCGCAGGATTTCAACAGCCCGATGCGGCTCATCGAAACAACGGTTGCGATTAACGACAACCGTAAGCGCGCCATGGGTCGCAAGGTTATTGCCGCCTGCGACGGCAACGTCCGCGGCAAGAAGATTGCTGTGCTCGGCCTTACTTTCAAGCCCAACACGGACGATATGCGCGACGCACCTTCCATCACGATCATCCAGGCGCTGCTCGACGGCGGCGCAACGGTTCATGCCTATGACCCCGAGGGCATGGAAGCGGCAAAGGAAGTGCTAAACTCGGTCACCTACGGCAGCGACCCCTACGAGATCGCCGAAGGCGCAGAAGCGATCGTGATCGTCACCGAATGGGACGAATTCCGCGCGCTCGATTTCAAGCGCCTGAAGGCGACGATGAAGAAGCCCGCGGTCGTCGATCTGCGTAATATCTATCCGATCGCCGAAGTCAGCAAACACGGCTTCAGCTATATTGCCGTCGGCAAGAAGAGCGAGAAAAAGTAGGTCTCCGGAGCGGTTCGGCTTTCATGGAATTGCCGAGCCGCTTCTGTCCCTTTGTTTTTACGCAAAATGCGAACGCAAACCGCTTCGCACGTTTCGTGGAAGTACTCCGTGACGGGGCCAGTCCAGCCTGCCTCTCCGCCGATCGTTGCAGATCCGCCTCGCGGGAAACGGTCGAAAAAAGAATCCCACGGCGTTTCACCGCGAGTTTGTCAAATCGGAGGCCAGCAAAAGCACCTTGCCTTTACCGACTATTTCCTTGACTATTCCTCTCGGAAAGCGTGCATCATTTGGTCGGTCAACGGCTTTGCAAAATAGGAGAGAGCCGTCCGATCTCCCGTCTTTATGAATACTTCCGCAGGCATGCCTGGATAGAGGCTGAGACCTTTGAGATCTGCGAGGCTTTCTGGCTCAGGAGCAACACGGACGGCGTAATATGAAACGCCGGTCTTCTGGTCGCTGATGATATCGGGCGATATGGACGAGACATTCCCGACAACCTCCGGCGTCGTCTTCTGGTCAAAGGCGGTGAAGCGAATATCGACTGGCTGGCCAAGCTGGATCTGGTCAATATTGCGTGTGGCGATTCGTGCTTCTACCGTCAAAGCCCTTTGATCGGGAGCAAGAAGCATCAGAGGCTCGCCGGGATTGACAACTCCTCCGATCGTGTGGACAGCGAGCTGAAAGACCTTGCCGCTCATCGGCGCCCTTATGTCAAGGCGCTGCATCTGGTCCTTTGCAGCGACCTGACGCTCCTCGAGCTCGGCGATCTTGCCCTCAACATCCGCCAAATCTTTTGCAATTTCGGAACGGCGATCCTCGTCGAGCTGCAAAATCTGCAGATTTATCTCGTTGATCTTACCATTTGACTGAGCACGAGATGCAAGGCGCTCGCCACGGCTTCCGTCGAGCTCAACCTTTTGACGCTTAAGGCTGTTGACCTTTTGCATCGTGACAATTTTCTTCTCATAGAGCTCCTCGGCGGCCTTGAGTTCCTCGTTCACCAATGCCGTCGCGTCATCAATCGATTGCAGCTGGATCGTGTCCCCTTCGATCTCGGAGGCAAGCTGTGCCTTGCGCTCGCCGAGTTGCTTCCTCATTCCGAGGAGGGATGCCATACGCGTCCCAAAAAGCTGAACCTCACCCTCCACCAGGTTTCGATCGGCGTTGACTTCCAGGCCTCTCAAATCGACGTCGGCGGCAGTAAACGTCGCCGCTCCATTTCGCTCGGCTATAAGGCGACTTCTGCGGGCATAAAGCTGCGCCAGGCTGCTGTTGATTATTCCGAGATTGGCCTGAACCGACGTCCCGTCCAGTTGCAGCAACAGATCCCCGGCTTCGACATGCTCGCCTTCACGTACAGCCATCGCAGAGATAATTCCGCCGGTAAGGTGCTGTATTTTTTTAACATTGTCATCGATGATCACGGTGCCGTCACCGACGACGGCACCTGATATTGAAGCGGTCGCCGCCCACCCACCTATACCGAATATGAGGCCCACGCCAAGAACAGCGACCAGAACCACATGCCGTGTCAGCGACATCTCAGACAGGTTGATCGTGCTCATTCCTGCTGCTCCTCGACGGCATCTACGACTTTCAACGCGCTTCCGCGTTCCACTGTCACGGAGCGAACCTGCCGTCGCAGGATGGAGTTGAGCACGTCTTCCTTTCTGCCGAACATATGCATCTGGCCGTCCTTCAGCATCAAGACATAGTCAACGCCCGACATGGCGCTCGGCCGGTGCGCCACCACAATGACAATGCCGCCGCGGTTGCGGACGCCGACAATGGCCGCGGCTACTGCCGCCTCGCCTTCGGCGTCAAGGTTCGAATTCGGCTCATCGAGCACCACCAAAAATGGATTTCCGAAAAGGGCTCGAGCAAGCGCAATCCTTTGACGCTGCCCCGCTGAAAGCATGCTGCCACCTGCGCCGATTTCGGTTTCATAGCCTTTAGGCAGCCGCAATATCAAATCGTGTACGCCGGCCGCAGTCGCAGCATCAATGATATCGTCGGCTGACGCATTGCGCTGAAAACGCGATATGTTGTCAGCAACAGTGCCTGAAAATAATTCGATATCCTGCGGCAGATAGCCAATATGAGAACCGATCTCGACATCGTCCCATTGGTCAAGGGCGGCCCCGTCCAACCGGATGTTCCCACGATAAATCGGCCACACACCCGTCAACGTTCGTGCGAGCGTTGATTTTCCGGATGCGCTCGGCCCCACGACCCCGACGGCGCTGCCTGCATGAACAGTAAAGCTTATACCTGACAGGAGAGGCTGATTCTGACCGGGCGCGCCGCTGACGAGACCCTCCACGCTCAGCGTTCTTTTCGGCGCGGGGAGAAGAAGTGGGAAGGGCGACGGAGGAAATGCCTTGAGGAGCTCCCGCAGCCGCTTCCAAGCCTGCAAGGTTGCTGCGTATCCACGGGAATTCGCGATTGCCTGCTCGACCGGGGCAAGCGCTCTTGAGGTCAGGATCGACGAGGCGATTATGATGCCTCCCGAAGCCTGATTTTCAATGACCAGAACGGCGCCTGCAGCAAGAACCGCCGATTGCAGAACAAGTCTGAAAACCTTGGAAAATGCAGAGTACGTGTTCGCAACATCGGAATTGTGCTGATAGGCGGCACGATAGGCATCATTCTGTACGAGCCAGCGCTCGGAAAGCGCTTCCGACATTCCAAGCGCATGGACGACCTCCGCATTGCGCTGGGCAGCCTGCAGGGCGGCGGTCCTGCCGCTGCCGGCTTCGAATATTTTCTTCGACGAGTTTTGAGTGCTGTGATTCGCGGCGAAGGTCAGGAGCGCCAGAATTGCGCCACCACAGATCGTCATTATTCCGATAATTGGATGGAAGAGAAAGCAAATGGCAACATAGAGCGGTATCCAGGGAAGATCGAATAAAGTCGCAGGCCCGGATGTGCTGAGGAATGTCCGGATCTGGTCAAAATCCCTGAGCAGTTGCAGCCCATCGCCATTCGCCTTCGTCCTCAATGCCGACTGAACGGTCGCTCGAAAGATCCTGCGTGCCGTCACCTCATCGAAAACTCCGGCAATGCGGACGAGAAGACGGCTTCGGGCGACGTCGAATGCAGCTTGGAAGAGGTAGAGAAATACGGCCAATACCGCCAGAGCAACCAGGGACGCTACACTTCGGCTCGGAATAACCCGGTCGTAGACCTGTAGCATGAAGAAAGAACCGGTCAGATAAAGTATGTTAACCAGCGCGCTCGCAACGCCGACGGCAATAAAGCCGTGTCGGCATCGCCGGATAAATTCACTCGTGGGGTCATCGCTCACGGAACCTAAAGAACGATCACTTGTTGGTCTACGCACTTAACGCCCCCGGCGCGACGAAGCCGTCGAACGCACAATTTCTAGCTCGTTGATAAAATCGGAAAACAAATAACGGTTTCTCGTCATTGCAATCGTATATGGCTGCTTAAAGCATTCTGCATGGTTAGTCGAGAGTTCGCCAAACTAAAACAGTTTAATGGTAAATCTATCTGAGATGTCCTCAGCCATTATCTTTAATTAATACCAGCTGCTCCACTTAATATATGCAGATGGCAATATATGATACCATTTTGACGCGTCTGGACAGGCGACGCAATTTCAATTGACGGCAGAATTCTGGTTGACTGCCTTTCAAAAGACGAGAAGCAAATGCATTATGTCTGAGAGACAAAGGACGAGGCGCTACAATGAAGTTCGCGTTGCTATGTGCATGCCTGCTATTGCATTCGCCGGCGGCAGCACAATACAGAAACTACGAAGTCCAGCGCGATGGTCCGCATAATTACAGCGGAACGATCGGCAATCAGAATTTTGACGTTCAGGTACAGAATGGCGAAGTGCAAGGGCATGTGGGAGGGCAACGGCCAGGAAGCACGACGAGAAGCGGAGCCGCAAGCGACTCCGGCGCCACCCACAATCGTTGTTTCGTCGATGCGCGCGGCGCCGCCTATTGCCAATGACTGGACACCCGCTTTTCGCCTAGATGACGGCAATCTGCTCCTTTGTCGGACCGCTCAAATCCAACAAACTCAGATGTCGTACCACATGCGCGGGTTTTCACCGGACTGAATCTTGACCCAGTGCAGATCCGTATCTCGCCAGTCCTTGATGCGGTCCGTACGATTGTCGAGAACGAGGTCGCCGCGCGTCGTCTTGACGACGAGGACGGCGTGGCCTTCACCGGACGGGGTCGTGGCGACAGCGATCCGCAGGGACCGCGCCGATATGCCGGCGGCAATTAACCGGTCGCGCTTCGTTAACGCGAAATCTTCGCAATCGCCGTTTTTGACGTTCACTTCCCAATCATCATTATCGGAGGCATCGTTCACTCCGGCGATTTCGCGATTGATCGAGTTATTGACAGCCTGCAGCGTTCGATATGCGGAACTCGTGAGGGTGACCATCATCGGTCCGTTGCCGGGCCGGCATTCATCCGGGTTCTGCATGCAAAAACGGACATGCGCAAAGGGAGCGAGTGTGGGCTGGCGAACCTTGATGAAATGCACGGCTGGCGCCTGCGACAATCCGCGAGTGAGGCCGCCCAGACCCGCCGCTTGCGCCTGCGCCGCGCCCAAGGCTGCCATCGCAAGCGCTATCAAAATCGCTTTTTTCATTGCCTTCTCTCCGTTTAAACGCCGCTGGAGTGCCGTATTGTTTTGACGCAGAGAAGTCTCAGTCTTCCTGTGCGACAGCCCTAGGCTTCACCTGCAAGCGAAGGCAACGATACATGGCAGCCATCACAAAGCGATTAAGTGAGCTTCTGCAATTTTATCGAATCTCATTTTTCTACATTCTGCCCGGAGTTCTGCGAAAGAATAGAGTGACGTGCAGCAGGATACATCACGCTTCTGGATAAATTCTCTGATGTTTTGACGCAGGACCCGGCGGGCTAACTGACATATTTGGCCGCTGATCCTTGGCGCGGAGATGCCTCACCAAGGGGGCGGATTGAATGCGTGATATCGCCCTGCAGCATTTCAAAGTGCTACAGCGATCTTTGTGCGTCATATAAGACGCACGGCGCTGTAGAGAAATTCAGGCCGCCGTGTTGGCCTCAGCCTCGTTCAATGCAAAGTCGGCGACATTGCCGGAAGGCGTATAGCCCGACACAAGCTCTGCCAGGATAACACGCGCGATCGTCATGTCGTTTCGATCCAGCGCAGCATCAAGCGTCCTGAGCCGCTTCGAGAGCTCAGGCCAGAAAAGAAGGTCTTCCCTCGCCTTCATTATTCTCGGATGTTCCGTAGGTTCGGGATTATCGCCTATCAGGAGCTCCTCGAAAAGCTTCTCGCCCGGTCGCAAGCCTGTTATGGCAAGCTCGATGTCACCGTCGGGATTTGCCTCGTCCTTTACGGCAAGGCCAGAAAGTTCAACCATGCGCCGGGCCAGATCGGCAATCCTTATCGGCTCGCCCATATCGAGCAAAAACACATCTCCGCCCTCCGCCATCGCTCCTGCCTGGATCACAAGTTGCGATGCCTCGGGGATCGTCATGAAATAGCGTGTGATGTCGGGATGCGTCAGCGTGATGGGACCGCCATCTCTGATCTGCTGCCGGAAAAGCGGCACCACCGAGCCGGAAGAACCGAGGACGTTGCCGAAACGGACCATGCAGAAGGTAGTCCTCGTTCTGCTGACGGTTTGCTCCGCTGCAAGAGCCTGCAGCACCATTTCGGCCAACCGCTTGCTCGCCCCCATGACATTTGTGGGCCTTACGGCCTTGTCAGTGCTGATCAGCACAAAATTCGCAACGCCGCATTTCTGCGCCGCGAGCGCCGTTACCACCGTTCCCATCACGTTGTTGCGGATGCCCTCGACCGGATTATGCTCGACAAGAGGGACATGCTTATACGCTGCTGCGTGATAGAGGGTCTGTGGCCGCCAGCTCCGCATGATCTGCTCCATACGCTGGCCGTCGCGTACGGAACAGAGAATGGGAAGGATCTGCAGATCCTGATTTTCATAGAGTTCCGCAAGTTTCAGCAGTTCCGCATGAAGCGAATAAAGAGCAAATTCGCTCTGATCGACCAGGATCAGAACCGAAGGCTCGCCCTTCATAATCTGCCTGCACAGCTCCCCGCCGATCGATCCGCCGGCGCCCGTGACCATGACAACCTTGCCGCGGGTGTTCTTTTCGAGCAGGGCTTGGCTCGGCACGATTGCATCCCGCCCAAGCAAATCCTCGATGTCCAGTTCACGAATGTCAGAGACTGCAACACGCCCCTGGGCGAGCGCCGTCAGATCGGGAAGCGTCCTGACCGTGACGCGCGCTTTGCGAATGTCGTCGAGGATTTGATTACGGCGCTGCCGGCTTGCAGACGGAAGCGCAAGCAGCACATCCCTGATATTGCGGGCTTCAACCACAGCCTGAAGATCGGAAGGATCGTAGATCGGCAATCCTCCCATGATCCCGCCTCTCAGACGCGGGTCATCATCGAGATAGCCGACGACGTTGAGCTCGGTGCTGTTGGCCAAAGCAGCGGCCAGTTGCCTGCCGGCAGCACCGGCTCCATAGATCAGCACCTTCGCCTGAGCATTTTTCCGCAGCGTGCGCTGATAGGCGTCGCCAAGCCAATAGCGAATGCCGAGGCGCGAAAGCCCAATAGCAATGAGCAGCAGGAGAGGCTGGAGAATTCCCACGGTGCGCGGAACGCCGGGAAGACTTATGGCTGTGAATACCGCCATGAAAGCGACACCGTAAATGGCGATCGCCTTCAGGACGGCAATAAAGGCGGACATTCCGGCATAGCGGAAAATCGCACGGTAGAGTCCCATGACAATGAAGATAGGAAGCGCAAGCAGAAGCGAGACGATGACAGGCAGCCATTGCACGCCGCTGAGCAGAACCCAATCATTAAGACGGAAGCAATAGGAGAGCCAGACTGTCAGTATGCAGAGGCTCGCATCGACAATCAGGGCAATGATCCGCTTGGTGGAACGCGGCAGCGCCAGCAACGGGGCAACAATTGCTTGCGTCGGCATCAAGGATCAGTCCGTTCGTAGCGCATGAATTCCCGCAATTTTTCACACCGTTCAAAAAAGCGTGTCATCCGGTTTCGACGTGGCTCTTCCAATCTTTCGTCTTTTTCCAGCGAGCGCGCAACCACGAGATGATCGTTATCAGCTGAAAAAACTCAGGAAAATTAATGGGCTACACCGTCTCGTCGGACAACTTTGATGAATGTCAGAAACAAAATGCGAATATCGAACAAAAATGATCGCTTTTTGAGATACTCGACATCCAGCTTCACCTTGTCAGGAATCGGCAATTCGTCGCGGCCGTTGACCTGCGCCCATCCGGTCAGACCCGGCAACATCACATCGACGCCATACTGCGTGCGAAGCCCGATAAGGTCCTGCTGATTGTAGAGTGCCGGCCGTGGGCCCACGAAGCTCATGTCACCCTTCAGAATGCACCAGAGTTGCGGCAATTCATCCAGGCTGGACTTGCGCAGAAAGGACCCTATCGGCGTCAGATAGCTATCAGGACTGCCGAGGAGGTGCGTGGCAACCGCAGGTGTATCGACGCGCATGCTGCGAAATTTCGGCATGCGGAAGATGCGATTGAATCGACCGACACGGTCCGACCAGTAAATGATCGGCCCCGGCGAGGTAAGGCGAACTGCAAGCGCGACCAGGAGCGCAGGCGCAAGAAGAACAACCGATGCCACGATCGCCAAAAGAAAATCAAAAGCCCGCTTCAAAACCCGTACTCTGCGCCATTCCTTACCAGCGGCTGGCTAAGTTCCGGAGTTGAGAAACTCCCGCGTGCACCGCAAGTCGTGTCTCTCCTATCGTCAAAGAACAATCGACGTCAACGGGCATCTTGTACTGTCACAAATCTATCTTACAGCCGCGGAACATCCTCACACGCTGGAACAACGACCGCGTGTGTTGACCCTGCGTGTTTCCTAAAACCGGGATCGATTAGGGATAAGGCCATGCAGCAACTCGAAATACTGCGGCGACGTTAGTGCCTTATAAGACGCACAACGCTGAATGCGCCTTTAGAGGCCGAGATCACTGAGTGAAGGATGATCGTCCGGCCGGCGCCCGAGCGGCCAGTGATACTTGCGGTCCCTCTCAGCGATCGGCGCGTCGTTGATCGAGGCGAGGCGGCGGCGCATCAGACCGTCGTCGTCGAATTCCCAGTTTTCATTGCCGTAGCTTCTGTACCAGTTGCCGCTGTCGTCATGCCATTCATAGGCGAAGCGAACGGCAATGCGATTTCCTTCAAAGGCCCAAAGTTCCTTTATCAGACGGTAGTCGAGCTCCCGGATCCATTTGCGGGTCAGGAAGGCAACGATAGCCTCCCGACCCTTTATGAATTCACTGCGATTGCGCCAATAGCAGTCGGTCGTGTAGGCCAGCGAGACCTTCGCAGGATCGCGGCTGTTCCAACCGTCTTCGGCGAGACGGACCTTTTCTATGGCAGTTTCGCGGGTGAATGGAGGAAATGGCGGGCGGCTCATGGGGATCATCCTTCTGATGAAGTAAAGGCAACGACGCTTATGGTAACTCTAGCTCGTTCCATCTTCGGATACGGCAAATTCGGGAACAACCATTTCATGGCATGGAAGTACGACACGGATCGCCGCCGCGCCATGTCCGTCTGCATTACGGAAGGCTGCGAGCGCGTCGATCCTAAACCGCGAGGCTCGCGCGCACGCCATCCGCCAATTCCATCATCCGGTCGGCGGGCGCATGGCCAATCAGCATGAAGGCGTGGGTCGCGTTCGCCCAGTAGACGACATTCATGCCACGGCGGTTTTCAATATCCGGCTCCTTCCGTCCCAATGAGGAGGGAACGATGCAGAGTGCCATCGGACCGCTTTCGGGATCGAGATAGGCAATCTGTGCCAAGGGCTTGTCGTCATATTCGAGAAGCTGCGCACGCTTGAAGCCCACGCCCGGCAACGCCACTCTATCCGGCGCAAGCGAAAGCCCGAGCTTCGATGCGACGCGATCCAACTGCGCAGTCTGTGCGGAGATGTCCGGCGCCGGACCGCTCAGCGTATCCACGGTATAGAGCGAGATATATTCGGCGACGACCGCGCGCCATTCCGTGCCCTCGTCTGGGGCGGAGCGACGCTTTTCGACGTAGATCAGTGCGCGATCGGCGGCGACGGTTCCGACCACGCAGGCGGCAAGGGCGCTTACGAAGCTGCGACGGCTCATGCCTCCCATCGCCTTTCTTGCCTGCGGCGAAGGAATGGACGCCAACATGGTTTCCAATTGCTTCGCCGGGGCGGCCGCAAGCAAAGGCTCGAATGCGTCACGGAACGGCAGGTTGCCGCGTGACAGAAATTCAAAGCGCTCGGCCACGCGTTCATCCGTCCGGATGAGCTCTTCGATCTCCTCACGCTCGGCCGCGCTCAGTTCGCCATCGATGAAGGCGGTAAGCTGTTCGTCGGAGAGCATGTCTTTTTCTTTTCCGGCAGTCATGGCCGCCCTCCTTCCGATCCGGGCGCCGCAGTGGTCATGCCCGAGACATCTGCCAGCTTTGCTCGGGCCGCTGCCAGCCGGCTCATCACTGTTCCGATCGGAATATCGAGTATTTCCGCGATCTCGCGATAGGCGAGACCTTCGACATAGGCAAGAAAGACCGCGCTGCGCTGCGCCTCCGGCAGAGCCTGGACATGGCGCAGCACCTGGTTGGCCATGATATGGGTCTCGGTTTCCTGTGCCCCATCGAAGACAAGTGTTTCCTCCGCGTCGACGAAACCCTGCCCCATGCGAACGCGCCGGGAACGGACCTCGTTAAGCCATACGGAATGCAGGATCGAGAACAACCAGCGATCCAGCCGAGTCCCGGGGATAAACTGGCTTGCCCTTTCGAGCGCTCGAACGCAGGTTGCCTGCACGAGATCGTCGGCGATATCGCGCTGATGGGAAAGCACGAAACCGTATCGCCAGAGGCGCGTCAGGTGACCGGCCAGTCCGGCCCTGATTTCTGCTTCGCTTAAGATGATCTCCTCCGAGGCGGCTGTCTCTGCACGAACCGCCAGCATCGCCGGCGATTCCAGTTTTGCGCGACTATAAGCAGGAAATATGGAATGAGCGACTGGCATTCCGAAAATTCCCTTCTCCAGTAGGCATGTCATTCGTCTCGCCTGCTCGTCGTCTTTCCAGCCGTCAGATCTTGGAGGGGTTCTCGATCGCTTCGTTCAGGTCCTGATACTCCTCGCACGTCGTGTTACCGCAGAGCGATTTGATCGTCTCGAGTTGTTCCTTCGCGAGGTCGATCTGGCCCTTCACTACATAGGCTTCACCGAGATATTCGCGGACCTTCGCATATTTCGGATCGAGCTGAACGGATTTTAGGTAATAGGAAATGCCCTCATCCGTACGGCCAAGTTTGCGGGTCGCGTAACCGCGATAATTCAGGGCTTCGGCGGTGTTGGGGTTCTGCAGCGTGTCGAGAACTTCGAGAGCCTCTTGATAGCGGCCATCCTTGGCAAGCGCATAGGCATAGTCGGCACGGTTCTCATCCGAAATATTGGCGCCCTGCTGCCTTACGCATTTCTTCGTTTTCCTGTCATAGATCTGGCCCTTCTTGCAGGTCGGCATGCTGTCGCCGCCGCCGCCACCGATGGCAAAGACCGGGGTCGATATCATGCCGATCGTCAGGGAGGCCCCGAAGAAGACGGAGGCAAGACGGAGAGTAGCGTTCGTCATTGGAATTGCTCCTTGGCAAAATGAACGTTGCGACCAGCAAACACGCCATCTCCCGATTTATTCGGCCGGGGCTTCGAATTTTTACAAGCAGTGCCATATCCTTCATCTTTTCGTGACGATCGCAGCACCGAATAATTTCGCCGCGGAAGTGTTTTCTTCTCGCCTGCCGGGATGACGTGGAGAAGCAATGTGACCGATACCGTAAAACTCGTCAGTCTGGCTGTCGCAACACCGGAACATATCATGCTGCAGTCCGACGCCTCCGAGGCTGCATCCCGCCTGTTTTCTGATCGTTTCAAGGATTTCAGGCATCTTGCGCGCGTCTTCGACAACGCCGGCATCTACAAGCGCCATCTTGCCCGGCCTCTCTCGTGGTTCGAGGAACCACATGGTTGGCAGGATCGGCTGGAAGCCTATCTCGAGGTTGCAGGCGCGCTGTTCGTCGAGGCGGCGCAGCAAGCACTCGACCGTGCCGGGCTGGAGGCGCGCGACGTCGACTGCATCGTGACCAACTCATCCACCGGCTTTGCAACGCCCAGCCTCGAAGCGCAGGTGTCCGCCGAGATGGGCTTTCGCGCCGATATCGAGCGCGTTCCCCTTTTCGGCCTCGGCTGCGCCGCCGGTGTATCCGGCCTGGCGATCGCCTCACGCATGGCAAGGAGCAGACCCGGGGCGACCGTACTTTTCGTGACGCTCGAACTCTGCTCGCTGTCCTTTAGGCTCGATGAACTGACCCGCCCCAACATCATTGCAACTGCACTTTTCGGTGACGGGGCGGCGGCCTGCATCCTGCGGGCCGCGAAGAGCGGCATCGCGGAAATTGAATCGACCGGCGAGCATCTGTTTCCGGCAAGCCTCGACATCATGGGCTGGAAGATCGACAATACCGGCTTCGGTGTCGTTCTCCAGCAGTCGCTGCCGCCCTTCGCCCAGGAGCATGTAGGACCAACGGTCGACCGGATTCTCGATCGCGCCGGGCTCAGGCGGAAGGACATAGGGCGGTTCATCTGCCACCCGGGAGGCGCCAAGGTGGTCGTTGCACTGGAAAGCTCATTGTCGCTCGATCCGGGAACGCTTGATCACGAGCGGGATGTGCTGTCGGAATTCGGCAACATGTCTTCGCCGACCGTGCTCTTCGTCCTTGAGCGTGTCATACATGATGGGCTGCCCGATCGCTCCGCGATGTTCGCGCTTGGTCCGGGATTTTCCGCAAGTTGCGTCACGATGAGGAGAATGTAGCGAGATGGGAGCTTCGATCGCACTCATGATCTTCGTGACACTGCAGCGGCTGTCGGAGCTCGTCCTTTCCCGCCGCAACACGTCCGCCCTCCTGAAAAAGGGGGCCTACGAAGTGGCATCGGAACACTATCCCTATATCGTCGCACTGCATGCAGCATGGCTCGCCGGTTTGTGGCTGCTTGCGCCCGGCCAGCCGGTCAATCTGATCTGGCTCACTGTATTCGTGGTGCTGCAAGGCCTTCGCGCCTGGGTGCTGCTGACGCTCGGCAAACACTGGACCACACGTATCATCGTCCTGCCTGGCGCGCCTTTGGTGACGTCCGGCCCGTACAGGTTCATGCACCATCCGAATTATGCAGTCGTCGTCGGCGAGATCGCCGTCCTGCCGCTCGTTTTCGGTCTGCCTTTCTATGCAATCGTCTTTTCCGTGCTGAATGCAACGATCCTGACAATTCGCATCCGCGCGGAAAACGACGCGCTCAGGAAGACAATGATTTTAAAGTGAAATGCGCATTTTTCGTTTGCGCTGCAGTATCGTCGTATGCATCCTCATACTAGAGCGGGATGCCGAAAAGTGTGTGCGGTTTTTACGCGACATCCCGCTCTAACCTAATTGAGAGACGGGGAACGAAGCGGACCGCTGAGGCAAAATGACAAGAAACGCAATCGTGCTTGGCGCCGGGATCGTCGGCGTATCGACTGCCATCCACCTGCAGCGGCGAGGCTGCCAGGTGACGCTTATCGACCGGAGAGCTCCGGGCGAAGAGACATCCTTCGGCAATGCCGGTCTCATTCAACGCGAGGGTGTCGTACCTTATGGCTTTCCGCAGCGGCTCGGCGTACTGATCCGCTACGCTCTGAACAACCGCATCGACGCGCACTACCATCTGCGCGCGCTGCCTGGACAGCTTGCCTTCCTTGCCCGGTACTGGTGGAATTCCAACAGCAAACGGCACGAGATAATTTCGAAGGCCTACGCGCCGCTGATCGAGCACTCGATCTCGGAGCATAGTGATCTGATCGAAGCGGCCAATGCCGGCCATCTCATCCGCAAGAATGGCTGGATGGAAATTTACCGCACGGATGAGACGCGGGATGCGGAATTTTCCGAGGCGGACCGATTACACCGAGAATTCGGCGTCACATACGAGAGGCTCTCTTCCACCGATATCGCTCGCATCGAACCGCATATCCGCGGCCCGTTTACAGGCGGTATTCGCTGGGCTGATCCATGGTCGGTGCTCGATCCTCACGGGCTGACGAGCGCCTATCGCAGCTATTTCGAAAAGCTTGGCGGCCGCTTTGTCACGGGTGAAGCGGCAACGCTCGGCCAATTTGGTTCGGGCTGGAAAGTGATGACGGCCGATGGCCCGGTGGAGGCCGATGATGCGATTATCGCGCTTGGCCCGTGGGCCGACCTCGCAACCCGCCGTCTCGGCTATGCCTTCCCGCTCGGCGTCAAACGCGGCTACCACATGCACTACGCCGCCGAAGGGGACGCGATCCTCAACAATTGGACACTCGACGCGGAACGGGGTTATTTCCTGGCGCCGATGAATCGCGGCATCCGCCTGACGACCGGCGCGGAATTTGCGTCGCGCGACGCGCCGAAAACGCCGGTGCAGCTCGACCGTGCGGAGAAGATTGCACGCACGATCTTTCCGCTCGGAAGACGACTAGACCCTGAACCCTGGATGGGGGCCCGTCCCTGCACGCCGGACATGATGCCGATCATCGGCAAGGCACCTCGGCACAACGGGCTCTGGTTCGCTTTCGGTCACGCCCATCACGGGCTGACACTCGGTCCGGTGACGGGCCGGGCGCTGGCCGAGCTTATCACCGGCGAAACGCCCTTCATCGATATTGCGGCCTATTCGCCCGCGCGGTTCAATCCGTAACCACGGCGCTGTGCGTCCTACAAGACGCACAGCGGTCGTCGCAGCACGTTGAACTGCTGCATTGTTTTGTCCTTTAATCGGCTCCGATTGAACGAGCTATGCAGACGTCACGTCATTTAGTTCGGCCAGCGTCCAACTTCGCCAAGCCGTCGAACGCGGAGGCGACGATACTGTCGACCGTGTCATCGATATCGACGGTTACGACGCCCGGCTCGCCTGTCGGCACCTCGAGCGTCTGCAATTGGCTCTCCAGCAGCGACGGCGGCATGAAATGCCCCTTGCGCGTGCCCATGCGTGCAACGAGGAGTTCCTTCGAGCCTTCCAGATAGACGAAGTCGAGCATTCCTTTCGCTGTCGCACGCAACCGGTCGCGATAGATCCTCTTCAGCGCTGAGCAGGAGACAACGACTCCCTTGCCAACCGCAAGCGAAGATCTAATTTCCTCGCCGATCCGATCGAGCCAGGGCATGCGATCCTCATCGGTCAGCGGAATGCCCTTGGACATCTTCTCGACGTTGGCGGCGGGGTGAAACGCATCGCCCTCGACGAAGGCTAAATCAAGACGGGCGGCAAGCCCCTCACCCACCGATGACTTGCCGCTGCCGCTGACGCCCATGACGATGATTGCGCGTGGGCCACTCCTCTCCGTCACTTCTCACTCCTCTCAGACAGCTACAGCGCCGCGCATCTTTTCAGACGCACAAAGGACGCTGGAGCACTTTGAATTGCTGCATGTTTTTATCCTTAAATCGATCCCGATTTAAGGAGACATGCAGGGCCTGCCTCAGTCCAACGGGAAATGGCAGGCATATAGATGTGTGCCTTCACCGCTCAGTTCCGGCGTCACCTTACGGCAATGTTCCTGTGCCTTCCAGCAGCGTGGATTGAAATGGCAGCCAGTCGGCGGATTCAAGGGGGACGGCAGTTCGCCCTGAAGGCGGATACGGTTCCGCTCGCGTTGCGGATCGGCTATCGGGGTCGCCGACAGAAGGGCGGCCGTGTAGGGGTGCCGCGGTCTGGCAAAAACCTCAGCCGCCGGACCGGTCTCGATCGGACGTCCAAGGTACATCACCATCACGTCGTCTGCGATGTGACGTACGACTGAAAGCCCGTGAGAAATGAAGAGATAGGCGAGGCCCATTTCCTTCTGAAGCTCCATCAGCAGGTTCAGCACCTGTGCTTGGATGGAAAGATCGAGCGCGGAAACCGGCTCGTCGAGCACCAATACCTTCGGCCGCAGCATAAGGGCACGGGCAATGGCAATGCGCTGGCGCTGGCCGCCGGAGAACATGTGCGGATAGCGATCATAATGTTCCGGCCTCAGGCCAACTCGCGCCATCATCTCCTCCGCCTTGCGGCGGCGTGTCGCTGCGTCGTCATCGGTGTTGATCTTCAACGGCTCCTCGAGGATTGCGCCGACCTTCTGGCGCGGATTGAGCGACCCGTAAGGATTTTGAAAGACGATCTGCACCTGGCTGCGCAGGCTGCGATCACCGACATGGGCGGGCTTACCGTCGATCAGCAGTTCGCCCGCCGTCGGATCCTCGATCATGGTGACGAGGCGGGCAAGCGTGGACTTGCCGCAGCCGGATTCACCGACGACTGCGAGCGTTTTGCCGGAATAGAGGCTGAAGCTGACGCCGTTCAGTGCCTTGACGGTCGCCTCCGGTTTGAACATGCCACGATTGACGGTGTAGAAGCGGGCAAGATCCTTGCCCTCGAGAACAGCGCTCGTCATGCGAGGCCTCCTGCGGATTCCGTTTCGGCAAGGCTCGGATGACCCAAGGGCTTGCCGTTCTTCAGAGGATAGTTGCAAAGGGCAAGGCCGAGCTCGCTGCCCTGGCGTTTCACGCCGCGGTCGCATTCGACCGTGGCGAAGGCGCAACGCGGGGCAAAGAGACAGCCCGAGGGCCTGTCATGCTGACCCGGCACGACGCCGGCGATCGAAGGCAGCCGCTGGCCGACTTCCGCCCGCTCCGGGAGAGCCGACAGCAGCGCCGCCGTATAAGGATGGTGCGGATCGCGGAAGAGCGCCTTGACTGGCTGCTCCTCGACCTTCTGACCGGCATATTGCACCTGAACCCGCTCGGCTGTCTCTGCCACCACGCCCATGTCATGGGTGATGAGCACAAGCGCCATACCTTGTTCCCGCTGCAGCCGGACGAGCAGATCGAGAATCTGCGCCTGGATGGTCACATCAAGTGCGGTCGTCGGCTCGTCGGCGATCAGAAGCTTCGGATTGCAGGCGAGCGCCATTGCGATCATGACGCGCTGGCTCATGCCGCCGGAAAGCTGGTGCGGAAAAACCGAAAGACGCTCGGCCGGCGCCGGAATGCCAACCAGATCGAGCAATTCGATCGAACGTTCGCGGCGCTCCTTACGGTTCAAGCCCATATGGATGCGCAGCGTCTCCGCCAGCTGGAAGCCGACGGTGAAGCAGGGATTGAGGCTCGACATCGGCTCCTGAAAGATCATCGCCATGTCCTTGCCGATAATCTTGCGGCGCTGGCGCGGGGAAATCCCGCGCAGGTCCTTGCCGTCGAACATCATGCGGTCGGCAGTAATCCTAGCCGTCCAGGGAAGCAGGCCCATCAAGGCAAGCATCGACACGGACTTGCCGGATCCGGATTCCCCGACAATCGAAAGGATCTCACCCTTGTCGCAGGCGAGCGAAACGCCGTCGACGGCCCGGAAGAGACCGGAAGAGGTCTGGAATTCGACGGTAAGATTTTCAATATCGAGAAGCGGCATCACGACCTCTTCAGCTTGGGGTCGAGCGCATCGCGCAAACCATCGCCCATCAGATTGATGGCAAGCACGGTGATGAGAATGGCAAGACCCGGAAATGTCACGACCCACCAGGCGCGCTGGATGAATTCGCGCGCTTCGGCGAGCATCGTACCCCACTCCGGCGTTGGGGGCTGGGCGCCCATGCCGAGAAAGCCCAGAGCCGCCGCATCGAGGATTGCTGCGGAAAAGGCGAGCGTCGCCTGGACGATCAGCGGCCCAAGACAGTTCGGCAGGATCGTCTTGAACATCAGCCGGAATGTGCCGGCACCCGCGACACGCGATGCGATGACATATTCCTTTTCGCGCTCGGTCATGACAGATGCGCGCGTCAGACGTACGAAATGCGGCTGGTTGACGATCGAGATCGCAATCATCGCATTGAGCAGGCCCGGTCCGAGAACCGCCACCAGCACGAGCGCGAGCAGCAGCGACGGAAAGGCAAGGATGATATCCATGAGACGCATGATGACGATATCGATGCGACCGCGGAAATAGCCTGCAACGAGACCGATCAGAACACCCGCAATCACCGACAGGGTTACGACGACCACACCGATGAAGAGCGAGAAACGGGCGCCATAGATCAATCGCGAAAGGATATCACGGCCGACGGCGTCCGTACCGAGCGGATAAGACAAGGTGCCGTTCTGCATCCAGAACGGCGGAAGCAAAAGCATCTGCCGGTTTTGCTCGCTTGGACTATGCGGTGCAAAAAACGGCGCAAAAGCTGCCAGAAGCACAATGAGAACGAAGACAACAAGACCGAGGACGGCGCCCTTGTTGCGGGAGAAATAGTACCAGAATTCCGCAAGCGCGGAGGGCTGGCCGGTTTTGACATTTGCCGTGCTCATAAGCCGCTCCTAGTGACGAATGCGCGGATTGATGAAGCCGTAAAGGACATCGACTATCAGATTGACCAGCATAATGACGCCGGCAATCAACAGAAGTCCGCCCTGCACTACCGCATAGTCGCGCTTGAAGACTGAATCGACCATCCACTTGCCAATTCCGGGCCACGAGAAGATCGTTTCCGTGAGAATGGCACCTGCGAGCAGGACACCGATCTGCAGACCAATCGTCGTGACGACAGGAATCATGGCGTTGCGAAGAGCGTGCACACCGATGACCCGGAACGGCATCAGCCCTTTCGACCGCGCTGTGCGCACATAGTCCTCGCCGAGCACTTCCAGCATGGCTGACCGGGTCTGCCGCGCAATGACGGCAAGCGGGATCGTCGCAAGAACGATTGTCGGCAGGATGAGGTAGCTGACTGCTGACCTGAAGGCCCCGGCCTGTCCGGAAAGCAGGCTGTCGATCAGCATGAAGCCCGTGACGGGCTTGAAGAAATACATGAGCGAAATGCGGCCCGAAACGGGCGTCCAGCCGAGATAACCGGAAAAGAAGATGATGAGCAGGAGCCCCCACCAGAAGATCGGCATGGAATAACCGACCAGAGCCACGCCCATCACGCCTTGATCGAACCAGGTCCCTCGTTTGACTGCCGCGAAAACGCCGGCAGGTATGCCAAGACAGATCGCCACGATGATTGCGCAGAACGACAGCTCCAGGGTAGCCGGGAAGAGCGACAAAAACTCGCCCAGCACCGGTCTCTTGGTGACGATCGACCTGCCCAGATCGCCCTGCAGCACATTGCCGAGGTAGCTGAAATACTGGACGATGATCGGCCGGTCATAGCCGAGATCGTGCATGATCTGGGCATGGCGTTCCGGCGCCATAACGCGCTCGCCGGACATCAACATGACGGGGTCGCCGGGAAGAAGTCGGATGAAGGAGAAGGCGATCAGCGATACGCCCAGGAATGTTGGGATCAGGACCGCAAGGCGCCCGATGAAAAATCGCAACATGGCAGTTTCCAATATCTTGCCGGCGGTCAGGTGAAGACCTGACCGCCGGTCAAGCCGGCCTTGGCCGGATACTCTTACATTTTGCTTTTACTCGGCGATATCGACGCCGTCAAAGCGATGAACGCCGACCGGGTCCTGTACGAAACCGGAGACCTTCTTGCTCGTCGGGACGAATTCCGTGGAGTGGTCGAGCGTTGCCCAGGGAGCCTCTTTCTTGAAGATGACCTGAGCTTCCTGATAGAGCTTTGTGCGCTCTGCGAGGTCCGATGACTGCTTGGCCTTGGTCATCAGATCATCGAACTCCTTGTTGCACCACTGAGCGCGGTTGTTACCGCCGACAGCATCGCAACCAAGGAGCGTATCCATGAAGTTATCCGGGTCGCCGTTATCACCAGTCCAGCCGAGAATAGCGGCGCCGTCACGATCCTTGGCGGACGAAAGCTTCAGATATTCGGCCCACTCATGCGTGACGATCTCGACCTTGACACCGATTTTGGCAAGGTCGGCCTGCATCAGTTCGGCGGCGCGGCGTGCGTTCAACATGTATGGACGCGAAACCGGCATTGCCCAGATCTTCATGCTCAGATCCTTGACGCCAGCGTCAGCAAGCATCTTCTTGGCCGCGTCCGGATCGTATTTGTCGTCGACAACCGCGTCGTTATAGGACCACATGGTCGGCGGGATCGGGTTCTTGGCGACCTGTGCCGCACCCTGGAAGACGGCGTCGACGATTGCCTGCTTGTTGATCGCCATGTTGAGCGCCTTGCGCACTTCAGTCTTGTCGAAAGGAGGCACCAAGGTGTTGTAGGCGAGGTATGCGACGTTCAGGCCCGGCTGTTCGAGAACGTTGAGGTTCGAATCCGCCTTCAGATCCGGAACGTCGGCAGCATTCGGATAGGGCATGATGTGGCACTCGCCGGCCTTGAGCTTCTGCGCGCGAACGGAAGCATCGGGCGTGATTGCGAAGACGAGATCGTCGATCTTTTCCTTGCCCTTGAAGTAGGCGTCATTGGCCTTGTAGCGGATGACGGCATCCGGCTGGTAGGCGACGAAGGTGAACGGGCCGGTGCCGAGCGGCATCTGGTTCAGCTGCGCCATGTTGCCGTCGGCCGCGAGCTTGTCGGCATATTCCTTCGACACGACGGACGCGAAGTCCATGGCGAGATCGGCCAGGAACGGAGCTTCCGGGTGGTTCAGGACGAACTTGACCGTGAGGTCATCGACCTTTTCCACCGACTTGATGAGGTCAGGAAAGCCCATGCCGGCTGCGTATTCGTAGGAGGCACCCTCGACATACGCATGCCACGGATGATCCTTCTGAAGCTGACGCTGGAAGGAGAACACGACATCGTCGGCGGTAAGATCGCGCGTCGGCGTGAAGAAGTCGGTTGTCTGGAACTTTACACCCGGACGCAGCTTGAAGGTGTATTCCTTGCCGTCGTCGGAGACCGTCCAGCTTTCAGCCAGGCCCGGCTCAACTTCCGTCTTGCCATGCTTGAATTCGACCAGGCGGCTGTAGACGGTGCGCGAGCTGGCGTCAAACGTCGTGCCGGCGGTGTAGATGGAGGGGTCGAAACCTTCCGGAGAGCCCTCGGAGCAATAGACAAGGGTTTTGGACCAGGCGGACGTTGCCATGACCGAAGCCAAAGCGGTCGCTGCCAGCAGGACAGAGATCTTTTTCATGATGTCGTTTCCCAGATTTGTCTTTTTAAAGTTGTGAGACCCCGAAGTTACCCTCCCGGATCGGCGCCAGATGGAACGACATTTATCCTGCGAAAGCAACGGGCCTCGAAGAAAATTTTTCCATCTGGACAACTTTTGAAACTTTAGCACAAAAATACCGCGAAATTGGAAAGAATCGAGCGCGGCCCCAGGGATTTTTGCGGGAAACAGCACGATGTTCCATACAATGTCCCGTCAAGACAAAAAGAAACCGCGGCCCAATATTGCGGCCGCGGTTTCGCATTTCTTTGCTGCTATCAGGCGGCCGGAGCGCTGATCGCCGGCTTCTCGAAGGCATCTTTTCCGGAAAGGCCGAGCAGGAAATTAATCTGCGGCCGCGCCTTCACGAGGTCGTCGATCGAATATTCCGTCAGCACGTTGAAGAAGGCATTCAAAGCCTTCCGCAATGCCGAATTCAAACCGCAGCTATCGACGAGCGGGCATTCGACCATGCCGTCATCCTCGAAGCATTCCGCCATCGCGAAACTATCCTCGGTGACCTTGACCACATCGAAGAGGCTGATATCGGTCGCCGGCTTACCGAGACGCACCCCGCCATTGCGGCCGCGCACAGTTTCGACAAGACCCGCCTTGTTCAAGGGCTGCAGGATCTTGAAAAGGAAAAGCTCGGAAACGCCATAGGCCTTGGCGATCTCCGGAATCCGGCTCAAATGGCCTTCATTGGCAGCACAATACATCAACATGCGTACCGCATAGTTGGTCTGCTTCGTCAAACGCATGCCGATCTCCCTGCGAGTCATGGCTGTTCTGAAACGCTATATAGTGCCTTTCGTAGTTTTGAACAATTCCAAAAGATGAAATTCACATTCACGTTATGAACGTCAATGAAGGCATAGTTCAGAAGCGCCTGCGGGCGCCCGCAAGGGACGCCCGCTGAAGACAGTTGGATAGGAGCAGTCAGCACTTATCTCATCGTCGGCATGACGAATTCCGCGCCATCCTTGATGCCCGATGGCCAGCGGGCGGTAATCGTCTTGGTCCTGGTCCAGAATTTGATCGAGTCCGTGCCATGCTGATTGAGATCGCCGAAGCTCGATGCCTTCCATCCGCCGAAGGAATGATAGGCAAGCGGGACCGGGATCGGGACGTTTACGCCGATCATGCCGATGTTGATGCGTGAGGCGAAGTCGCGGGCAGCGTCGCCGTCACGGGTGTAGATCGCAACGCCGTTGCCGTATTCGTGCTTCATCGGGAGATCAAGCGCTTGTTCATAGTTCTTAGCGCGAACCACGGAAAGAACCGGCCCGAAGATTTCGGTCTTGTAGATGTCCATGTCCGGCGTCACATGGTCGAACAGGCAACCGCCAACGAAGTAGCCGTCCTCATAGCCCTGCAGCTTGAAATCGCGGCCGTCGACGACGAGCTTGGCGCCCTGCTCCACGCCTCGGTCGATCAGGCTCTTGATGCGGTTATAGGCGTCCCTAGTGACGACCGGGCCCATATCAGCCTTTTCATCCGTATAGGGACCGATGCGCAGCGACTCGATCCTGGGCGTCAGCTTCTCGACGAGCCGGTTGGCCGTTTCCTCGCCGACCGGAACCGCAACCGAGATCGCCATGCAGCGTTCGCCGGCCGAACCATAGCCTGCGCCCATCAGCGCGTTGACGGCCTGATCCATGTCGGCATCGGGCATGATGACCATGTGGTTCTTGGCACCGCCGAAGCACTGGGCGCGTTTGCCGTTCATTGCGGCCGTCCCATACACATAGCGGGCGATCGGGGTCGAACCCACGAAGGAGACAGCGGCGATATCGGGATCGGTAAGGATCGCATCAACTGCGCCCTTGTCGCCGTTGACGACATTGAGGATGCCTGCCGGCAGGCCGGCTTCGATCATCAATTCGGCAAGCCGGATCGGAACGGAGGGATCGCGCTCCGAAGGTTTGAGGATAAAGGCGTTGCCACAGGCGATTGCCGGGGCGAACATCCACATCGGGATCATGGCCGGAAAATTGAAGGGCGTAATGCCGGCGCCGATACCGACCGGTTGGCGCAGCGAATACATGTCGATTGCCGGGCCCGCGCCTTCCGTGAATTCACCCTTCTGCAGGTGCGGAATGCCGCAGACGAATTCGCAGACTTCCAAACCACGCACGACGTCGCCTTTGGAGTCCTCGACGGTCTTGCCATGCTCCCTGGACAGCATTTCGGCCAGTTCGTCCATGTGCTTGTTCAGAAGCTCGACGAACTTGAAGAAAACTCGGGCGCGACGCTGCGGATTGGTGGCGGCCCATTTCGGCTGAGCGGCCTTGGCGCTCTCGACGGCGGCGCGAATCTCCTCGGCGCCGGCAAGCGCCACCGTCGCCTGCACTTCGCCGGTTGCCGGATTGAAGACGTTGCTTGTGCGTCCGCTGGTGCCTGCGACGTGTTTACCGCCGATGAAATGACCGATCTCACGCATGGATGTGCCTCCTCTTTTTCGATGATGCAGCTTCGCACTTCAATTTGCACAAATCAATGAGCCGATATAAGAAACCGTTGTGCGTAAATTAAAGTTCGGAATTGCAAATGGATTGGGATGATGTCCGTATGTTTCTGGCCGTCGCGCGCACGGGACAGATACTCGCGGCCTCGAAGCGGCTTGGCGTTAACCACGCCACGCTCAGCCGACGGGTCACCACACTCGAAGAACGCCTCAAGACCCGCCTCCTAGTCCGCCGCACCAACGGTTGCGAATTGACAGCCGAAGGAGAAATCTTCCTGCATGCCGCCGAACGCATGGAGACCGAGATGCTGCGGGCACAGGCGAGCGTCGGCCATGTCGACAGCATGGTCGGCGGGACTGTCCGCATCGGTGCGCCGGACGGATTCGGCGTCTCTTTTCTTGCGCCGAGGCTCGGACAGCTCGTGCGGCGCTACCCCGAACTCAGGATCCAGCTCGTTCCCGTGCCGCGCTCCTTCTCCCTTTCACAGCGCGAAGCCGATATCGCCATTACGCTGGAGCGCCCCGAGCAAGGGCGCCTCGTCTCTTCGAAACTCACCGATTATACGCTCGGCCTCTATGCCTCGAAAGATTATCTCGCTTCTCGGGGGATCCCTGCCGATGTCGATGCGTTGAAGGCACATCCGCGCATCGGCTATGTCGAGGATCTGATTTTTACCGCTTCCCTGAACTTTTCCGGCGAAGTGATGCGCAACTGGGACGCTTCCTTCGAAATATCGACCGCCATTGGACAGACGGAGGCCGTCAGATCCGGTGCGGGCATCGGCATCCTTCACGACTATATCGCCCGGCAATATCCGGAACTCACCCGCATCCTGCCGGATGTCTCCATCCGACGAGCCTATTGGACGACCTATCATGAAAGCGCCCGCGATCTCGTGCGCGTGCGCACCGTCATCGACTTTCTACAGGAACTTGTCGGCGAAGCGCGGCAGATCTTTCTCTGAAGCAATTCCAGGAAAGTGCGAAGCGGTTTTCCGTTCGGAATTGCGAAAAAATAAAAGCTAAAGCGGTTCCTGCCTCTGATCAGCGTACTCCTTAACTATGCTTCGGCGGTTCGTCATTCTCGTCTGGATTGGGTAGCGGCGTCTCATCCGGCAGTGTATCCGGCTCCGGCTCCTTGATCGGCGGTTCCGGCTTCCAGTCGGGAGGCATCGGCGGCTGATCGGGGATGGGCTCGTTCGGCACGGACATGATCACTCCTTTTCTATTTCGTTGAACGAGGGACCGTTGAAATATCGGGAAGCTCAGACATCCGGCTTCAGCGCTTCTGCGGCGCGAACCGGCATACTGTCGATAAGCGCGAAGAGCTCGCCGGCGGCAATGGGCTCGCTAACACGCAGTTTGACCGTCCCGTCCTTTCCGAGGAGAACCGCAGCGAACTCGCCGACTTCCGGTCCCTCTAGATCCTTGCGGATCTCATCGGCGTTCAGATTCTCACCCGCGCCGAAAAGCGCGCTGATTTCATCGCCTCTGACCCGCAGAACGACCATATCGCGTTCGCCAAGTGCCGAACGGTCGCTTAGCAGCTGATTTTCCTGCCGCGCAGCGCGGGCATTATCTGCATCCGAAAAGACCGCAAAGACGCGATTCTTCCACTGAAATTGCTCAAGGCTCGCCGCTGGGGCATAGGCTGCGTTCGTCTCGTCCACTTTGGTCGCACCATAAAGAAGCGATTTGGTCATGAGGCAATCTCCCGTCAATGGCCAAACGGCTTCGCAACGGCGCAGGTTCCATTGAAATGTGCCGTTTGATCTGGCGAAAGCTTCGCCTGAGCCCGTGTTATTTATGAAGGAGAGAAATGGTACGGTTGGGTGGTCTCGAACCACCGACCTCAGGTGCCACAAACCTGCGCTCTAACCAACTGAGCTACAACCGCACGAACCGCGCTTGACGCGACGGGGGTCACATACGGGGACTTCAGATTTTTTTCAAGTCCCAATCCCTGCAATATACAAAAAGGCTGGGGCTACAGTCCAGTCTTAGCCTTCTCGGCGCGTAAGCCGGGACAACTCAACGCGATGCGATTTTGCGTTTCATCCGCAACCGGCACCTTCACAAGTCGCGGCTCGACATCTACATGCTGATATCAAAATTTTGGTGGTTGAGGTTTCTTGTGAGCAAGATAGCAGTAATCGGCTTGGGTTATGTCGGATTACCTGTTGCCATCGCGTTAGCGGAGAAGTTTCCCGACATCATTGGCTTCGATATCAAGGAATCTCGTGTTGCCGCACTTGAGGCCGGGCATGACGAGACGCTGGAAGTTTCAGCAGACCGACTTCAGCAAACAACTCTCAGATTTTCGAGCAACACACAGGATCTGACGGATCGCGATTTTTTCATCGTTGCTGTACCGACGCCAATCGATGACAAGCATCAACCCGATTTGAAACCTCTTATCTCAGCGTCGCAGACAGTGGGCGGAGTGCTGAAAAGAGGGGCTATCGTTGTTTACGAGTCAACGGTCTTCCCCGGCGTAACGGAGGAAATTTGCGGTCCAGTTCTTGCGGAAGCCTCAGGTCTTAGACAAGGCGAAGACTTTCACCTTGGCTACTCGCCCGAGCGAATCAATCCCGGCGACTCTGAACATACATTCGAAAACATCATCAAGGTTGTTGCGGGTGACACCCCAGAGGTTTTGGACGAGATCGCCGCCATATACGGCGCCGTTGTGAAGGCTGGGATTTACAGGGCACCGAGCATCAAGGTCGCCGAAGCAGCCAAGGTCATTGAAAATACCCAGCGCGACGTGAACATCGCGCTGATGAATGAACTTTCCATCATTTTTGAACGGATGAACATCCGGACGGCCGATGTCCTGGCTGCCGCCAGGACGAAGTGGAACTTCTTGTCTTTCACGCCGGGTCTCGTCGGCGGGCACTGCATTGGCGTCGATCCATATTATCTGACAGCGAAGGCTGAAGCACTTGGCTACCACCCAGAGGTCATTCTGTCCGGGCGGCGAATTAATGATGGAATGGGAAGCTTTATTGGCCAGAAACTCGTCAAAATGCTCGTTGCCGCGGGCAAATCCTTAGATACCGCCAGGGTTGGAATATTCGGCCTGACTTTTAAGGAAAATGTGCCGGACCTGCGCAACAGCCGGGTACCGGATGTTATCCGTGAATTGCAGCAATTCGGTATTGATCCATTGGTTCATGATCCAATGGCCTCTCCGATTGAGGCACAGAAGGAATACGGCGTCAGGCTTGTCCCACTCGATGAATTCGATGCGCTCGATGCAGTCGTCCTCGCTGTCCCACACAAGCATTACCTGATCGACGATGCAGGTTTCATCCTCGGCCTGCTAAAGGACCCAGGTGTCGTGATCGATGTGAAATCAGTGCTGAAAGCCTCCGACTCCCGACTGCAGGACCATCTGGTCTGGGGTCTGTGACCTTCAATTCCACTGGAGTGGGATGAGAGAAACCGTGCGATTTTCCGCCCGCATCCCTAGGGGCCAAAAAACAAAGGCCGGGCAAGTACCCGGCCTCCATCTTGCAATGGGTAATTGACGTTAGGCTGCCTTGAAGGAGGCCATGGCCTTTTCGGCGGCGTCCTTTGCGGGCTTTGCCAGCGTCTCGACAACCTTGCGGGACGTTTCCTGCATGGACTTTGCCTGTTCGACAGTCAGCTCGGCCTGCTTGCGGAAGAAGGTCGTCTGAAGCTCGAAGAGTTCGGCGACGGACTTGACGCCCAACAGCGCTTCCATGTGGGAAAGCGAGTTTTCAGCGTTGGTGCGAAGGGCATCGATCGCCTTGAGGCCGATTTCCACCGAACCGGCCTGGGCGTTCTGCACGGTGGCTTCGACCGTCTTGCCTGCCTCTTCAGTTGCGACCTTCAATTTGGCATAGGCGTCCTTCGACTGCTGTACGCCCTTTTCCGTGAACTCGCGGAAGGTTTCAGTGAATTTGGCCGGGTCGAAAGAGGCCATTGAAAAAACGTCGTCTGTCTTTATGGTAGCCATGTCAGCACTCCTTAGGGGGCGGGCTCTTCACCGGCGCCGGTTCATTGGATGATGCTTATATAGGGCAATTTATTGTGCATTGCAACATGTTTTGTGCGATGCACAAGATTAACCTTCCGAAGCAAAAGCGCCGGGCTCGTTCTGGACCTGCTGTCAACGCCCCGTTATTAATAAAATGTTAAATCGTTGAGAGACCTTATCCCGAACGACAGGTTGGAAAATGCCCGCGATCCAGTATCCGTTTATCGATATCGCCGTGCATGCGCGTGTCCGGGAGCGCTTCGCACGCGGCGAGGCCATGGTGCTCTTTTCGGCGGACATGGAACGCGTGCTCTGGGCAAACGGTGCGGGCGCGGAGCTTTTCGGCCATGACGCGATTTATGATTTTCTCGATCAAGGCGTAAATCGTAGCGATGTTTCCTTCCGGCAGATTGAGACGGCTGCACGCCAGCTCGCTTCCGCCAGCGACGGCCGCCGGACCTTTCTGATCCGCATCACCTCCGGCTTCCAACGGGTGACAGTACAGGCGTCCGTCGAAATCATTCGTGTGCATCCCGGCGTGGACGCGATTCTTTTCTCGGCGCCGGTTTCCAGCAAGCCGCTTGCCATCGAAAAATGCGCCGCGCGCATGCTGCAAGGCTTTGATGATCCCGATATCCATATGGCTGTCATCGGCGCCGACGGGGAAATCCTCGCTTCCTCGGCGCGCTTCGCCTCCCTCGAGATGACGCAGCAGACCGCTAAGATGCTGGTGACCATGGCGACCGCTCATCCGGACAGATTGGTGAAGCGACCGGTCTCGACCGGAAAGGGCTATCTGCCCGCCGCCGTCGGCAAGCTTTCGGAGGACCTCAATCTCCTCTTTGCGGTGGAAACGGTTGTCGATCATCCCGATTCCGTGGAAGATTTTGAGGAGGACGAAGAGGTAATCGCACCCGCCGCGCCGTTGATCCCGCCTCAAGATATCGACCGCGAGCGGTCCGGAATGACCGTCGCTCCCGTGCCGGATTATTCTCTGGTCATCGATGCCATGACCGGGATCGAGGAGGTCGAGGAGGCCCCGGATGAGCTCGTCGAGGAGGCGGGCGACCCGGAACCGACCGACAGCCAGCAGCATGCCGGTTACGAGGATCAATCCTTCAGGCATGATCCTCCGCAGGGCGTTACTCCGTCCGATGAAGCGTCAGTCACCGCTACTGAAGCAGAGCCGCCGGCGCCTGCCGTCGGGGACCAGGAAAGTAAGCTGGACGTCGACATCCATGAAGAAGACGGTGTAAGTGCGGAAACATCGATTTCCGCCGACGCGGAAGTCGCCGAAAATCCGCAGGAAACGGCCATTCCGGAAAAAGCTGAAGCTGCGAGGAACGGGTTGTCCGAAGTAACTCCTTCGGAAGCGATCGCCGCGATATCGGATAAACCGGTGGAGCAGGTTCCCGGGACAGACAGCGACTTCGTGTTCCGGCCGACGGGCCGGGCAACACGCTTCGTCTGGAAAATCGACGCTCAGGGATGCTTCAGTGAAGTCTCCCATGAATTTGCCGAGGCTGTCGGTCCGCACGCCACGAAAGTGATCGGCGTCGCCTTCGCCGATATCGCCACACGCTTCAATCTGGATCCGGAAGGCAAGATCGCGGAGCTGCTGGCAAAGCGCGACACATGGTCGGGCAAGACCATCCACTGGCCGGTGGAAGGGACCACCCTCATGGTGCCCGTCGATCTGGCCGCCCTGCCGACCTATACGCGATCACGCGAATTCGATGGTTTCCGGGGTTTTGGTGTCGTGCGGCTGGCGGATGCGACGGAAGACCCCCTGCGGCTCGGGCTGACACTCGGCGCACCTAAGCCGAAGGATGAGACGGCATCGGAAGCGGTTGTCGACAAAGCCGAAATCGCCATCGGATCTGAACCCGAACCTGCGCCTTATGTGGAAGAAGAGGCGCCGACGACGGATAAGCACGAGGTGCCGTCGCAGGAGACGTCTTCCGCGGAGACAGAAGCCGAGCCTGCGGATATTGCAGCTGACGACGTTGCGGATGCGCCCTTCGACGACCGTCCACCGCTGCGCTTTGCAGAAACGCCCAACCGACGCCTTTCCGACAAGATCATTCAGCTCCATGAACGTCGCCTCAGCCTTGGAGAGGGTCTCTCTGCATCCGAACAGGCGGCATTTCAGGAAATCGCCAAACGGCTCGCACCTTTCGGGCAGAGAAATGAAGAGCCGGATGTCGTTGCTGCGGAGCCGATCTCCCAGGACCAGTTGGAGAACCTCACCGCCGGCGAAACCACGCCCGATGTGACGGAAGTTGCGGTATCCGATCATACGCCGGACGTGGAAGCGGAGCCCGTTGTGGAAAATCAAGCCCCGGATGCAGACGGCGAAGAGGGCGAACCGAGCACCAAAGAACCGGAAGCGGTCAGCGAACCAGAAGAGCATTTCAATCCCCTGGAAGTCCTGACGACCGCCATTCCTCCGCGCGTTAAAATGACGAACGGGCTATCGCCTGAGGTTATCGACCAGTTGCCGGTCGCTATCGTGATCCATACCGGTGACGCACTCATTCACGCCAATGCCGAGTTCCTGCGCATAACCGGCTATCGCTCGCTGGATGCGCTGGCGGAAGTCGGCGGGCTCGATGCACTGTTGCAACGGCACGACCTCGAGGATAAGACCGATCATCCCGGCACGACGATGATGGTGGTCCGGGCCGACGACAGCCTGCTGCCGGTGACCGCACGGTTGCAGTCGATCCGATGGGAAGAGACGAATGCCCTGATGCTGGCGTTGATGCCTGTCGATAGCCGCCGCACAGTCGCGACCTCCGAGCATGAAAGCCTGCCTGCCGCACAGCGCGGCGACCGCATGATCGAAAAGGTTGCCAAACTGCAAGTGGAAGTGGAGGAGCTCCAATCCATCCTGGAAACCGCGACAGATGGCGTGGTCATCATCGGTTCGGAAGGCGACATCCGCTCGATGAACCGCTCCGCGAGCGCCCTTTTTAACTATGACGAGAGCGAAACGCGCGGCAAACCCTTCGTCATGCTTTTTGCCCATGAAAGCCAGAAGGCTGTGCTCGATTATCTGAACGGACTTTCCGGACATGGTGTTGCCAGCGTGCTGAATGACGGCCGCGAAGTGATCGGCCGCGAAGCCTCCGGTGGTTTCGTGCCGCTCTTTATGACGATGGGCCGGCTGACTTCCTCGAATGGCTATTGCGCTGTCATCCGCGACATCACACAGTGGAAGCGGACTGAGGAAGAGTTGCGCAATGCCAAGCGGTCCGCGGAAACTGCAAATGCGCACAAGACCGACTTTCTTGCGCGCGTCAGCCACGAAATCCGCACCCCGCTCAATGCCATCATCGGCTTTTCCGACATCATGGCGAGCGAGCGCTTTGGACCGATCGGGCATTCACGCTACATCGAATATGCCAACGACATCGGCCGCTCCGGACGCCACGTGCTCGATATCGTCAACGATCTGCTGGATATTTCCAAGATCGAAGCCGGCGAGATGGATCTGGAATTCTCCTCCGTCGGGCTCAATGAGGCGATTTCGGAAGCGGTCTCCCTCGTTCAGCCGCAGGCAAACGGTCAACGCGTCATCATTCGCACGGCGCTGTCGCAATCGGTTCCCAATGTCGTTGCCGACCTGCGTTCCATCAAGCAGATCGCACTGAATATCCTGTCCAACGCCATCCGCTTCACGCCCTCTGGCGGACAGATCGTCGTGTCGACCTCCTATGAGGCGAATGGAAGCGTCGTCCTGCGTGTCCGCGACACCGGCATCGGCATGACGCGCACGGAGCTGGAGCAGGCGATGAAGCCCTTCCGGCAGGTTGCAACGCACACCCATCATCGCGGGGACGGTACCGGTCTCGGCCTGCCGCTCACAAAAGCGATGGTGGATGCGAACAGAGCGGTTTTCGCCATCCATTCAGCACCGAATGAAGGAACGCTGGTGGAGATCACCTTCCCCTCCCAGCGCGTGCTGGCAGATTGATCCGATAGAGGCTAACAACAGTGCAATCTCAAGAAGGCTTCCGTTGAAGCCTTCTTGCTGTCAGCTCTGAAGTTCTTCCAGGTCTGCAAAGAGTTCGAGCGCCTCGGGATTGGCCAGCGCCTCCTTGTTCTTGACGGGCCGCCCATGCACCACCTCGCGAACCGCGAGCTCAACGATCTTGCCGGACTTCGTTCGGGGAATATCGGTGACAGCGATGATCTTGGCAGGGACATGACGCGGGGATGCGCCGGTGCGAATGCGGGCCTTGATCGCCTTCAGGAGATCCTCGCTCAGTGTCGCGCCAGGTGCGAGACGGACGAAAAGGATGACCCGCACATCGTTGTCCCAGTCCTGTCCGATGCAGATTGCCTCCGCCACTTCGGGCATCTGTTCGACCTGGTTATAGATTTCCGCCGTGCCGATACGCACGCCGCCGGGATTGAGCGTCGCATCGGACCGGCCGTGGATGATGAGGCCGCCATGCTCCGTCCATTCCGCGAAATCGCCATGGCACCAGACATTCTCGAAACGTTCGAAGTAGGCGGCGCGATATTTGGCACCATCCGGGTCGTTCCAGAACATGACGGGCATGGAAGGGAAGGCCTTGGTGCAAACCAGTTCGCCCTTTTCACCGCGGATCGGTTTGCCGTCATCGTCCCAAACGTCCATGGCAAGCGCAAGACCCGGTCCCTGGATCTCACCGCGCCAAACCGGTTGCAGCGGATTGCCGAGCACAAAACATGAGACGATATCCGTTCCCCCTGAGATAGAAGCCAGTTGGACGTCGCTTTTGATCCCTTCGTAAACGAAGGAAAAGCCTTCCGGAGAAAGCGGCGAGCCGGTGGAGGTCATCAGCCTCAGGCTCGAAAGGTCGTGGGTCGCAATCGGCGTCAGGCCGCTCTTGCGCACCGCGTCGATATATTTCGCCGAGGTGCCGAAAACGGCAAATTTTTCTGCCTGGGCATAGTCGAACAGCACATTGCCATCGGGGGCGAAGGGCGAGCCGTCATAGAGGCAGAGCGTCACCCCGGAAGCAAGCCCGCTGACCAGCCAATTCCACATCATCCAGCCGCAGGTGGTGAAATAGAAGAGCTTTTCTCCGGGTCTTACTCCGCAATGCAGGCGGTGCTCCTTCAAATGCTGCAGCAACGTGCCGCCGGCGGAATGTACGATGCATTTCGGTACACCCGTGGTTCCCGAGGAAAACAGGATATAAAGAGGATGCGAAAACGACAGAGGCGTATATTCGACGGGCCTTGCGGCATAGGGGGCGATGAAATTCGCAAGTGCCTTTGCTCCCTCTGACGCGACTTGCCCATTTCCGGCATAGGGAACGATCACGGAGGGTACGCCGAGGTGCCGGGCAATCGCACCGACCTTTTCCGTCACATCCTGCAGCTTGCCGCCATACCAGTAACCATCGCAAGCAATGAAGAGCTTGGGAGCAATCTGTCCGAAGCGGTCGAGCGCTCCCTGCTCACCGAAATCAGGCGAACAGGACGACCAGATGGCCCCGATCGATGCGGCGGCAAGCATGCAGGCGATTGTTTCCGGCATATTGGGCATCATGGCGGCGATGCGATCGCCCTCACCGATGCCAAGGGTCCTATAGGCCTGTTGCAACTGCGACACCAGCGCGGAAAGTCGATCCCAGGACCAGCGATCCTTTACTTTGTCCTCCCCCCAGAAGACGATGGCATCGCCGGTCCCGCCGCGCGACAGCAGATTCTCCGCAAAGTTCAGCGTGGCATCCGGAAAGAACCGGGCCGCAAGCATGTTATCGCCGTCAACAAGGATGCGCTCTCCCCGGCTGCCTTTGACGCCGCAAAAATCCCACAAAGCGGTCCAGAATTCCTCCCGATGTGCGATCGACCAGGAATGAAGGTCTCCGAAACCGGAAAGGGAGAGGTTGAAGTCGCGGTTGCATTCTTGCATGAAGAGATACATCGGACTGTTTCGGATCGACGTGTCCGTGGGTGTCCAGAGCGGTTCCTTATCCTGCATTCGTTCCTCCACTGTTTTTCCGGCTTGGCCTGTATATCATGCTGCAATGCATTATAAAGCAGAACCAATAGCACGCTGATCGGCTCGCGCATTTGCATCTGCGCGGCATTTCCTATATCCGGCAAGTCGCGGGAAAAATGCTGCGCAATCGGAAGAAACATCGACGGAAATCATGAGAGCGTCACGCAACAGAAGATGGCGGCGGGCATTACGGGACGTCTCTCGTTGGCTTCCGCCCACCGCACGTATTTCCGCTTATATCGTGGCGACCGCCGTTGCCATTTTCGTGGCCTTCCGCGTCGCGGCTCCCTTCCTGATTTCGACGGGGCTGGTACGCTCCGGCATCGAGGATGTGCTATCAAAATGGACCGGATATCAGGCCAATATCGAAGGTACTCCCACCCTCGAGTTCTGGCCGACTCCACGCATAACGCTCAATCAGGTTACCATCCGCCGGCCTTCGCCAAATGGCGATACGGTGCTTGGCCAAGTCGATAGTCTTTCGGCCGATTTCAGCCTTGTCGCCGCCTTGCGGGGACAGGCCGTTTTTCACGAATTTCATTTCATCCGTCCGAACCTCCATCTGATACGCGACGACAAGGGGCTGATCGACTGGACCAATCAGGGGCAGTTGGCCAAGGCCATTGGCGAAGCCCGGGCCGCCGGACCGGGAGAAACGCTGAATACAAAACTTGATGCGGAGATCGGCTCCCTTACCGTCGAAGACGGCATGCTCGATCTGACTGACCAGGCAAGCGGGAATGTCTACAGGCTCGACGGCATTACCGCCGATATCACCTGGCCACGGCTTTCGCAGGCACTCAGTGCGGTTGTGATCGCCCGTCTCAACCAGCAGGATCTGAAACTCGACTTCGCATCGGCTCAACCACTGCTCCTGTTTGCCGGCAAGAATGCCGACGTCAAGGCGACGCTAACGTCGAAACTGATTAATTCAAGCTTCACGGGAAATGCGAACATTTCGAACGTGTCCACGATGTCCGGCCGGCTGGAGCTCAACGCCCCCGATGTACCAGCCCTGCTGGCGTGGAGTGGCAAGCATCTGCCGGTCGCACGCGATCTGAAGAATGTTTCGCTGGATGCGGATGTGATCACCGCAGACTATGGTCTGCGCTTCAACGACCTCAATTTCACTCTCAATGACGCAAGTGCTACCGGCTACATGGATTTGAGTTACACCGCTTCCGGCAAGCCGAAGGTAGGAGGAACACTGGCTTTTGACCGGATGAACCTCAGCCCGGTCTGGGCAGCTTTCTCGCTGCGCCTTGCGGCAGACGAGAAAACGCCGCAGGTTTCGCAAGGCGATCTACTGCAACGGTTGGAGCTGGATTTGCGGTTTTCGGCCAAGCAGGCCGATTTCACACCGTTTCACCTCGACGACGTGGCGGCCAGCGTTCTTGTTTCAGCCGGCCAGGCAAAATTCGATATCAGCGACAGCCAGTTCGAAGGTGGAGATCTCAATGCCCGTCTCCAGGTCACCGACAGAGACTTTGATGCCGGCGGGAAATTGCAGGTTTCCATTCAAAATGCCGATTTCGCGCGCTTGATCGATCAACTGAAACTGCAGGGTCCGCTGCCGCTCACCAACGCGGGTTCCCTCGAACTGTCGCTCAGCACGTCCAAGCCGATATGGGCGGCAGGTGCCGGCGACGTAACCGGCAGTGTCCGGTTTTCCGCCGGACCCGGCTCATTGCGGAATTTCGATCTAACTGCACTGCGTACGCTTGCGACCCAGAAGGATTTTTTCCCCTTGAGTGAGGCGGGGAGCCGGCCCTTCGATTTCGACAGCATCGCTGTTGATGCACGTGTGGCGAACGGCTCGGCCGAAGTCCGCACGGCGCGCGTCCAGGGCCGTGATGAGACGATGGTGCTTTCGGGCGTCATTCCTTACCGAACGAACGGACTGGCTCTTTCGGGCGCGCTCGAAGCAACGGACGATTCCAGGGCCGACGAACTGCCGCTTCTGCCCTTCTTCATCGGCGGCTCCTGGCCTGATCCAGTCATATCCTCGCTTTCGGGAATCCTGCAGAAGCCCGCGGCGCAGTAAGCCCACTCGCCTTTTCAGTGCAGAGCGGGGATTATTTTAAGCGTTAGCCGCGGCGGCCCGTTCGTCCCTTTCACGCTGCAATTCCTGGCGATTGGTAATGATCGATGCGCATATGACACCGATCGTGACGATCGCGATCAGAATTGTCGATACGGCGTTGATTTCAGGCGTCACGCCGAGACGCACCTGACTGTAGATTTTCATCGGCAGTGTGGTCGCGCCCGGACCTGAGGTAAAGCTCGTAATCACAAGATCATCGAGCGACAGGGTGAAGGCCAGAATCCAGCCGGAAAAAACCGCCGGCGCAATGATCGGCAGCGTCACCTCGAAGAAGGTGCGAACCGGCGGAGCGCCGAGATCCATCGCCGCCTCTTCGATTGAGCGATCGAAACTCAGGAGCCGCGAGCGCACCACAACCGCGACGAAGCACATGGTGAAGGTTATGTGGGCCAGCGTGATCGTCCAGAATCCGCGGTCAATGCCCATCGCCACGAATAGAAGCAGCATCGACAGGCCGGTGATGACCTCCGGCATGACGAGCGGCGCGTAAATCATCCCGGAAAACAGCATACGGCCACGAAAACGCGTGTACCGCACCAGCGTTAGCGCCGCCATCGTGCCGAGGACGGTGGCAACCGTCGCCGAGAGGAGAGCGACCCGGATCGTCACCCAGGCTGCGTCGAGCAGGGCCTGGTTTTGCAGGAGCTGAACATACCAATGGGTCGAGAAGCCGCCCCAGACCGTTACAAGCTTCGATTGATTGAAGGAATAGATGACGAGAAGAACGATCGGCAAATAGAGGAAAGCGAAGCCGAGGGTGATGGAAACAATATTGAAGCGCGTCCATTTCAGCATGGCTTATTTCCCTTCGCCATCGGCTTTGGCCTGCACGTTCTGGAAATACACGATCGGGATGACGAGGATCAGGAGCAGAATGATCGCCACCGCCGAGGACACCGGCCAATCACGGTTTGAATTGAATTCGTTCCACAGCGTCTTACCGATCATGAGCGTTTGCGACCCGCCGAGCAGGTCCGGAATGACGAACTCGCCAACGGCCGGAATGAAAACCAGCATGCAGCCGGCAACGACCCCTGGGAGAGACAGGGGAAATGTCACACGCCAAAAGGCCTTGATCGGCGTGCAGCCGAGATCCTGGGCGGCCTCGATCAAAGAACCGTCCATTTTCTCGAGCGACGAATAGAGCGGCAGCACCATGAACGGCAGGTAGGAATAGACGATGCCGATGTAGACGGCCGTCGTGGTGTTGAGGATGACCAAGGGCTCATGAATGACGCCGATGGAAAGCAGAAGCTGATTGAGCAATCCTTCGGGTTTCAGGATCGCGATCCATGCGTAAACGCGGATTAGAAAGCTCGTCCAGAACGGAAGTATGACCAGCATCAGCAGCGTCGGACGGATGCTGCGCGGGGCTTGCGCCATACCGTAGGCGATCGGATAGGCGACGAGCAGGGTCAGAAAGGTCGAGATGGCCGCGATGACGACACTGGATACATAGGCGTTGAAATAAAGCGGGTCATCGATGAGATAGCTGTAATTGTCGAAGGAGAGCTCTCCAAGCTTGCTCCATAGGCCAGACCAGCCGTCGGCAAAGGAAAAGAGGGGCGTGTAGGGCGGCATGGCGATCGCCGTCGTCGACAGCGAGATCCGGAAGACGATGAAGAATGGTATGAGAAAGAAAAGCAGCAACCACGCATAGGGGACGATGATCACGATACGCTGGTAGAGGAAGGAGCCGAGGGATCGCATGGTCTCAGTCCTTCAAGAGAACGCCGGCATTTTCGTCGAAGGAAACCCAAACTTCTTCGTCGTAGGTGAATGGATCTTCAACCGCGCGAACGGCGTTCAAAGACGACGCCTTTACCACCTGTCCGCTTTTCAGCTTTACGTGAAAGATGGTCATATCGCCAAGATAGCCGATATCCCAGAGCTCGCCCTGAGCTGCGTTAGCGGACGGATCGGCCGGCGCGCGACGTGTAACCCGCAGCTTTTCCGGGCGGATGGCAAAACCGGCGCGACTTCCGACCGCCGGCGCCTCGGCCGTCGCAACACGCAGTGTAAAACCGCTATCCACGGCGATTTCGACGGCATCTGGCTTCATGGCGGCGACGTTGCCGTCCAGAATATTCACGTCGCCAATGAAATCGGCGACGAAACGGCAGTTCGGCGCCTCATAGATTTCGGCGGGTGTGGCAACCTGCACCACCTTCCCATGGCTCATGACGGCAATGCGGTCGGCCATGGTCATCGCCTCTTCCTGGTCATGGGTGACAACCACGAAGGTAAGGCCGAGGTTCTGTTGAAGGTCCATCAATTCAAACTGCGTCTCCTCGCGCAGCTTCTTGTCGAGCGCACCGAGCGGCTCATCGAGCAGAAGCACCTTGGGGCGCTTGGCAAGTGAGCGCGCGAGCGCCACGCGCTGTCTTTGGCCGCCGGAAAGCTGGTTGGGCTTGCGGGACGCAAATTGCTCCAGCTTCACCAGTTTCAGCATTTGGGCGACACGGTCCGCCATCTCGTCCTTCGGCATGCCGTCCTGCTTGAGGCCGAAGGCGATGTTTTTCTCCACCGTCATATGCGGGAAGAGCGCGTAGGATTGAAACATCATGTTCACCGGGCGCCTGTAGGGCGGGGTGCCTGCAAGATCCTGGCCGTCGAGGACAATTTCTCCCGCGGTCGGCTGCTCGAAACCGGCCAGCATGCGCAACAAGGTGGATTTGCCGCAACCGGAAGCGCCGAGAAGCGCAAAGAACTCGCGATGATAAATGTCCAGCGAAAGATCGTTCACGGCGGTGAAATCACCGAACTTCTTGGTCACGCTCTTGAAAGAAATGAATGGCTTGGCAGTCGCGTCCGCCCAAGGCGCAAAGGAACGCCGGATATTGCCGAGAGACTTCATCACTGATCCCCGAAAGAAGCAATCTTCGCCGATGCTTTCCCGATCACCGGCTCCCGTCAAGGAAAAGCCCGAACCGAAGTCCGGGCTTAGCTGTCGTCTTATTGACCTGTGACCACTTTGGTCCAAAGTCGTGTCGCTATTCGCTGCGTCTTCGGATCCCAGGGCTTTACGCTGTAAAGCTTCTTCATCACATCCTCGGTTGGATAAATGGACGGATCGTCAAGCACTTCCTTGTCGACGAACTGCTGCGATGCCTTGTTGCCGTTCGCGTAGAAGACGGAGTTGCTGGCCTTGGCGATGACCTCGGGCTTCATGAGATAATTGAGAAACTGGTGCGCCTCCTCGACATGCGGTGCATCGGCGGGGATAGCCATCATGTCGAACCACATCTGCGCACCCTGAGGCGGGATCGAATACTTGATTTCCACACCGTTATTGGCTTCCTCTGCGCGGTCGCGTGCCTGAAGGAGGTCGCCGGAATATCCAAAGGCGACGCAGATATCGCCGTTGGCGAGCGCGTTGATGTATTCGGAGGAATGGAACTTTCGGACATAGGGCCGAATGGAGGTCAGCAGATCTTCCGCCTTCTTGAAGTCCTCCTGCGATGTCGAATTTGGGTCGAGGCCCAAATAGGTGAGCGCAGAAGGAATAACATCCTTGGGAGCGTCCAGGACGTAGATACCGCAATCCTTGAATTTCGCGGCCACCTTGGGATCGAAGATTATCTCCAAGCCGGGGCTGGCATCGGTCCCGAGGATTTCTTTCAGCTTGGCGACATTATAACCGATGCCGTTCGTGCCCCACATATAATCGACCGCATACTGGTTGCCGGGATCGTACTGCGCAGTACGTTCCTGAACCAAGTCCCACATGTTGGAAATGTTCGGCAATTTGGACTTGTCGAGCTTCTGGAAAACACCCGCCTGGATCTGACGCTGCAGGAAGTCCGCTGTCGGAACGACGACGTCATAACCCGTGCCACCGGCGAGAAGCTTGGTCTCCAGCGTCTCGTTGGAGTCGAAAGTATCGTAGACAACCTTGATCCCGGTTTCCTTGGTGAAATCGGCAAGAATGGAATCGTCGATATAATCCGACCAGTTATAAACATTGACCACGCGTTCCTGCGCCGATGCCGAAACGGCAAACGAGACGGCGGCCAGAGCCGTGACCGCAAAGCGAGCAATAAGGGGTTTCATCTTATCTCCTGTTCCGTCTCAAGCCGTGCGACGCTTGAGAACATTCCCGCTGTTTTTTTCTTGCAGACTAGAAAGGATTTTCGGTACCGACAAGGAAAAAAATCCTGATGCCGACAGGTTTTACACGTTCATTGAAAATCAAATTCGCTCAGTCCTGCGGGCGCTTCGCCGAGCCCCAGGGGCCGGGTGACAGGCGGCTCCGCCCGGGCTAGACAGCCCTGCCTTTCGCACAGGCGACAGGAGGCGCCGATGCCGACAGGCAAACGGCCGGCAACGGCCGCGCCATAGACGATATCGTCGCGAAAGCCGATATCGCAGCCGAGCAGCAAAGCCTTCCGGCGCACTCTCTCACCGAAACCTGCCATGGGTCCTTCGATCGTACGGGACAGGATGATAAAACTGTCGCCGTCGGGCATTTCCACCGCGTCGACGAGAACCTGCCCGGGCTCGGCGAAGGCCGTATGAATATTCAATTTAGGGCAGCCGCCGCCAAAGCGTATCTGCGGAAACCCTTCAGCGCCGGCTTTCCTCAGCCTGTTTCCGGCAGCATCAATTTCCATCACGAAGAACGGTATGCCGGCGCTGCCCGGCCGTTGCAGCGCGACGAGCCTGCTTGCCACCCGCTCGAAGGAGGAGGAAAAGCGCGATCGCAAGACATCGATATCGTAATGCGTGCGCTGAGCGGCCGCCAGGAAGACGCCATAGGGCATGACCAGCGCATGGGCGGCATAGCGCGCCAGCTCGAAGCGGGCGATGCGCTTTGCCTCGGGAGTCGTCAGAACCAGCGCCTCCAGTTCCGCGGCGATTTCGTCTCGAAATGCGAGGAGAGCGATTTCCACCGCCATTTCGTGAAGCTGATCGGCAGCCGAAAGCCTCTCGGAGAGAAAAAGCCGCATGGAGTGACGATCGAAGCGGCGACGCAGGGTTGGCATCGCATGAACCGGCAATATGCGCATCGCAATCCCGTGTTCGCTCCGCAGCCAGGCTTTCAGCGCGGTCGCCAATTCGTCGCCGGGCGACAGTTTTTCGATGAAGCTTTCGGCGGCATCCTCAAGGCGGGAGAAGAAATTCGGCCGTCCCTCGAATTTCTCCCGGACCTCGTCCATAGGGAGCCTCGCGCCTGAAAGGAGGGGCGCCCGCCCTTCCCTCACCAGAAGCTCGGTCAGGTCCTTCAGCCGGGCCGCCTGCTCGCGATAGGCACTGTAGAGCTTGACCATGGCGCGCGCGGCGTTCGGCACTGCCTCCGTCATTTCAAGCAGTTCCTGGTCTCCGGATATTTCGCCAGCGAGCAGCGGATCGGCGAAAATCTCACGCAAGCGGCCGACATTGCCGAGCGACTCTTCCTGCAGTTCATCCGGATCAATCCTGTAGACGGAGGAAAGCTTGAGCAGAAGCTGCACCGTCAGCGGACGCTGGTTGCGTTCAATCAGATTAAGGTAGGAAGGCGAGATGGCGAGCGCCTCGGCCATTGTCGTCTGCGTCAGGCCGAGGGTCCTTCTTATGTGCCGGATACGCGGCCCAGCAAATATTTTGCGCTCCACCATCTGTCATTCCTTTTACAAACGTGATCGAGCTGGTGCTTTTACATCTTTTACAAATTTACACAGCAGCCTCGTAAAACTCAATACATGCTAACCCTTTTATATCCGCGAGACCTGAGCTTTCCCTAGCCTCTGCGCATTCAGTTTTGTAAATTCAGTCACAGCAATATTCCTGCTCCACTTAGTGAGGAACGAGCCGAATGACAGATTTTTACAAACTGATACCGACTGCTCCCGCCGGACGTTTTGACGGCATCGAACGTCCCTATACAGCCGAGGACGTGAAGCGGCTGCGCGGATCGGTGGAACTGCGCCATTCGCTTGCGGAAATGGGTGCAAATCGGCTCTGGGAGCTCGTTCACCAAGAGGATTTCGTCAACGCGCTCGGAGCCCTCTCCGGCAATCAGGCGATGCAGATGGTTCGTGCCGGCCTGAAAGCCATCTATCTCTCCGGCTGGCAGGTCGCGGCCGACGCCAACACGGCGTCTGCGATGTATCCGGATCAATCGCTCTATCCGGCCAATGCCGGCCCCGAGCTTGCCAGGCGCATCAACCGCACGCTGCAGCGCGCCGACCAGATCGAGACGGCGGAGGGCGGTGGCCTTTCGGTCGAAACCTGGTTTGCGCCGATCGTTGCCGACGCCGAAGCAGGTTTCGGCGGCCCGCTCAATGCCTTCGAGATCATGAAGGCCTATATCGAGGCGGGTGCGGCCGGCGTTCACTTCGAGGATCAGCTTGCTTCGGAGAAGAAGTGCGGCCATCTCGGTGGCAAGGTACTGATCTCGACCGCTGCTCATATCCGCAATCTCAACGCCGCGCGGCTTGCTGCCGATGTCATGGGCGTGCCGACACTCGTCGTCGCCCGCACCGATGCGGAGGCCGCAAAGCTGCTGACCTCCGACATCGACGAGCGTGACCAGCCTTTCGTCGATTATGATGCAGGGCGCACGGTTGAGGGCTTCTATCGGGTCCGAAATGGTCTGGAGCCCTGCATTGCCCGCGCCATCGCCTATGCGCCGCATTGCGATCTCATCTGGTGCGAAACGTCGAAGCCGGATCTGCAGCAGGCGCGCAGGTTTGCAGAGGGTGTGCGCAAGGCCTATCCCGGCAAGCTGCTCGCCTATAATTGCTCGCCCTCCTTCAACTGGAAGAAAAATCTGGACGACGCGACCATCGCCAAGTTCCAGCGGGAGCTCGGCGCCATGGGCTACAAGTTCCAGTTCATCACGCTCGCCGGCTTCCACCAGCTGAACTACGGCATGTTCGAACTGGCACGCGGCTACCGGAGCCGGCAGATGGCGGCCTATTCCGAGCTGCAGGAAGCCGAATTCGCCGCCGAAGCCAATGGCTACACGGCAACGCGGCATCAGCGGGAGGTCGGCACCGGCTATTTCGATGCGGTCTCGCTTGCCATTACCGGCGGCCTGTCCTCGACGACAGCCATGACTGAATCCACCGAGCATACCCAATTCAAACCGGCTGCGGAGTAGTGCCGGAATCCATGAGAGGAGAACGACCATGACATCCATCGTCAGAGTCAAGGAACGCACGGAAGAGCAGGCAACCAGCATGAACGCGGATCAGCAGACAATGGTCCGCATGCTCGCCAACGATCTTCACCGGCTCAACCAGTCGGTCATGAAGGCTGTCGAGGCCGGTGTCTCCGTGGAGCTCATTCGCTCTGCCCGACACCACGGCGGCGACGGTAACTGGGGTGATCTGCTGGTGCCGGTGATTGTAACCCACACGCGTTGATCGCGTCCTGCGCTATTGATCGGGCGGGCAACCGCCCGATCAGAGGCAAAGTTTCGCGCAGCCCGAGCGACAAAGTGTCAGCCAAATGATATAGTTCTACTCCTGCGGTCATTATGGCCCAGGGGGCGCAGGGCATGTCGGCAATTTCATCCGATGAACAGTTCGAACCGCTGAAGGATCTGATCTATAGCGCATTGTTCGGCGAAACCACCTGGCAGCATTTTCTCGATGCGCTCACCGCCACGATGCCGAACGGAAAATCGACGCTTTTCTTTCATGATTCTGTTGCGCAGGCAGGCGGCCTCTCCTTGACGTCCGGCTTTGAACCCGAGGATGTCGAAAACTACAACCAATACTATTACAGGCTTAATCCCTGGATGCCGCGTGCGGCTGTACGCCCGATCGGAGTTGGTGTCATCGCCGAGCAGATGCTTGATCGGAAGGCTCTTACCAAGACCGAGTTCTATCAGGATTTCATCCGAGGCATCGGCTGCGAAAACAGCGTCGGCGTCACGGTCATGCGCGAGCAGGCCCGCTCCTTCAATCTGGCGGTCCTCACATCCTCAAACGACCTGGAATTCAACCGCGTCAATGCGGAGCTTCTATCCGACCTGGCGCCGCATTTGAGGCGCGCCTTCAATTTTCTGCGTGAGGATAGGAACGCGTCGCAGAGCTGCGAAATGGGCAGCGCCCTGTTCGACGCGATCGGCGTCGGTCTGGTCTACCTTACCGAGGAGCAGAAGATCCGTTCGATGAATGCGGCCGCTCAGCAATTGCTTCCTGTGCTGACCGACGTCACGATCACGCAGACGAACCGCCTGATATTTCGCAACGAGACTATCAATGCGGCCCTGGCAGCACTGACATCGCGGACAGCGCCGAGGACCTCAGGCTTGCTGACCGAGATCGTCAAAGGCATAAAGGGCGCTTTCAAATGCACGCTCGTCAGGCTGCAGTCGGATCTGATCCTGGATTTCATCGAGGGACCGACCGTGGCCCTCATTATCGAGCCCATGAGCGGATGCGTGTCCCCACAGCAGGAGCATAATCTCGCACAGCGATATCGGCTTACGGCCGCCGAGATCCGGGTCGCCTCCGGTATCGCCGCGGGGCTTTCCCTGCGCGAAATCGCCATCGCCAACGAAGTCAGCTACGAAACGGCTCGCTCCCAATTGAAGAGCGCCTATGGCAAACTCGGCGTCAACAGCCAGGTCGGTCTCGTGCGGCTGCTGATTTCCTGAGACGATCTTGGTGCGCCTTGCAAGACACACGGCGCCATCGCATTCAGCCGGCCAGATGACCCTGAATTACCCTTTCCATTGCGATTGCGGCATCGCGCGGAAGTGCACGGCTCTCGTTCATCACAATCGCGCCGATATCGGACTGCGCTAGACGCAGGCAGCCCATGTGGTTGTAGTTCGCTCCCCTGCTCACGACGAAGAAGCGGCTTGGCGCGTCCTTGGTCAGGCGCTCCGAAACCGCGAGGTCCACTTGATTGATGCATAGCAGGCGCGCGCCCAGCTGCACGGCACGAGCCAGGCCCTGCTGATTGCTTATTTCGACAATAATTTCCATTGCAAGGTCACGGGCTTCCCGCTCGAGGAGTTGTGCAACGGGATCAGCGACAGCATCCACGTTGAGGCAAATGCAATCAGCGCCCCAACTACGCGCCTGGTAAATCTGATAGGGATCAAGCATGAGATCACCGCACAAGACGGGGAGCCTGGTCGCCCCTCTCGCCAACTGCAGTTGCCACAGGTCACGCTCGCTCGTTGCACAATCCGAGATGATTGCAAGGCCGGCCGCCCCGCCTAATTCATAGGCCCTTGCCAGTTCCGTGGGGTCGAACAGCGATATCGCTATATCGGGTTTACCGATCTCACCGATCACCGCAAACCCGTCTTTGTCTTGTTTTGACTGCAAGCGCGCAAGAAATTCCAGGGGAGCAGGGTAGTCGCTGACGCGCTCCTTCAATTCATCACCGCTTATGCGTGCTTTCGCATCGGCGATGCGTTTGGACCAGAATGCCTTAGCCTCATTGAGACCTGTCATCATCGAGATGCCCGCCCTCTAACCAATCCACCGAGCTTTGATCTATCGCCCGCAGGATTATCGCTGTCTTACAAGAGGCTGCCATTTGGTTACGGCCATAACAAACGGCAGGAGCAGGAAACGGATTCAACTCGGATTCGGGCGCTTTCCGGCAAATAGATCGGCATAGCTTTTCAGGAGCTTTGTCATGCGGTCGAGCACCGTCCTGATTTCGCGTCGGTGCCGATCCTCGTTGTTCGTCACGATCCATTGCTGGTGACGGAGGCTGGCAATCTCCTCTCCTGCGCACTCCAGCCGCGGCTCGATATCACCCACAAAGCAAGGCAGCACCGCAACGCCCCCACCGGCGAGGACGAGGTCACGCAGGGAGCGGGGCCGATTGACGGTCAGCGCCATCTGATTGCGACGGTTTTCGTATGGCCAGCGCAGATAAGCTGATATCGCCTCGTCCTCGCTCACGGCGATCCATCGCTCTTCGCCGGCCGGTCTTGAATTGCGGGCTCGATATGCGGCATAGGCAACGTCGCCTGTCTTGACTGAAGCGAGATTGGTTTCTTCCGGTTCGAAAGCGCGAATGCCGATATCGCTTTCGCGATGGGCCAGAAGTGCCCGGCGTTCGGCAAGAAAGAGATCCAGGCGGAAGTCGTCACGCTCGGAGCAGATTGCCGGCATGTTCTGGCTGAGCAGCCAGCCGACCCATGTTCCCGTGGCGATGCGCACGATCGCCGAACCGGATGCGCCCCGCTGCCATGCATCGATCCTGCGGGCTGCCGCCTCCATTTCAAGCAGTTGATCAAACAGGGCTTGCCCGTCTCTGGTGAGGCGGTAGCCGGTCTGGCTGCGCAGAAAGAGCGGACGTCCGATCTGTTGCTCGAGGTCGAGCATGCGTCGACCGACGGTCGCCGGGCTGGGGCCGCTCATTGATGCTGCGGCTGACAGCCCGCCGCCGCGCGCAACCGCCATGAACAGTTGATAAAGATCCCAATCTGCGCTTTTCATTTCTGAAAAAGGTAGCGCGATTTTCAGCGTTTATAAATACGATTTTGATGTGTAGTTGGAGAGATGTCTCAAAAAAAGGACATCCCATGTTTGATCAGCTCATGTTTCTCCAGCTCATGCAATTGCAGCACCATATCGCCCAGAGCCGCTGGCAAAAAAGTGACGATGCCTTCTACGAGGATTTCGGCGAACCGCATCTCGCGTTACTCTACCGCTCAGCTTTGAATCGCCTGCTCGCGTGGGGGCGCCTCCGACGGGGCGCAGCGAAGCTTCTTCAACGAAGCAGCGAAGATTGCTGCTCGCGCTGTGATCAGGCTGCAGCACTTGCCCGTCGGACATAGGAATTCGATGACGCCTGCAATCGGAACTGCGCTACCAGAGTCATCAGGGCATCCGCATCGCTCGCGAGCCGGCGGCTTGCCTCCGTCGTCTGCTCCACCATCGAGGCGTTCTTCTGCGTCATCTGATCCATGGCATTCACGGATCCGTTGATCTCCTGCAGGGCCGCCGACTGGTCGTGGCTTGCCGTTGCGATGGTTTCGACGTGCTTGCTGACAGCGGTGATCTCATTGCTGATCGATGCAAGCACGCTGCCGGTTTCGCGAACCAGCTCGGATCCGGCGGTCACCTCGGCGGTCGAGCGATTGATGAGGTCCTTGATCTCGCGGGCGGCTTCGGCGGAGCGCTGCGCCAGTTCGCGCACCTCCTGGGCCACGACCGCGAAGCCCTTGCCCGCCTCACCAGCGCGGGCAGCTTCGATGCCTGCATTCAGCGCCAACAGGTTGGTCTGGAAAGCGATGTCGTCGATCACCTCGATGATCTGCTCGATCTTCTGCGACGCCTCTTCGATACGGTTCATCGCGTCGACGGCCTTGCCGACAACCGTACCCGAATTGTCAGCCGTCTTCTTGGTGGCGGCAACCGCGTCATTGGCTTCACGGGCACGCCCGGCCGAAGATCGGACAGTGGCGGTGATCTCGTCTACGGCGGCTGCAGTCTCTTCCAGCGAGGCCGCCTGAGCCTCGGTGCGCTTCGACAGTTCGGCGGCCGAATTCAGCATCTCGCCGCTGTTGTCCTGGATCGAGCGGGCGTTCTCGCGAATGCGGCCGAGGCTATCCTGAAGGCGCAGGAGCGAACCGTTGAAGTCCGAGCGCAATTGCTCCAGCCGGCCGGCAAAGGGCGTATCGATGGTCTCCGAGAGATCGCCATGCGCCAGCCGTTTAAGACCCGCGCCCAGCTGACCGACCGCGAAGTTGATTTGGTCGTCGAGCGACTGCTTTTCGGCATCGTTGCGGGCGCGCTCTTCATCGGCTTCGAGACGCTGAGCGGCGCTGCGGGCCTCGATCTCCAGCTTGGCTTGCGCGTTGTCGCGAAACAGCGAGAGGGCGCGGGCGATGTCGCCGAATTCGTTCCGCTTTCCGGTATAGGGAATATCGCTTGAAAGATCCCCTGCGGCCATCCGGTTTACGGTTCCGGTCAGCACCCCGAGCGGTCTGATGGAGGCGCGGATCGCAAAGAAGCCAAGGAGACAGACAAGAAGCATGACGCTGATGCCTGCACCAATCACCATGACCTGAAGATGGGTCAGCCGCTCGAAATAGACCTCCATCGGAATGCCGATGAACAGAATGCCGGTATTGGCACCCGCTGCATTCTTGAGCGGGAAATAGCCGGTCATGTATTTGCGCCCGAAGAGATCCGCGGGACCGTAATAGGCGTCTCCCCTCGCAAGCACGGCTTGGGCAGGATGGTCGGGGGCGAGCTTGGTCCCCGTGGCACGGTCGCCATTTTCCTTTTTGAGGTTTGTCGACATGCGGACGTAATCATTGCCCTGCTTCTCGAAGACCGTGGCTACGCCTGCAATCGACAAGGCAGTCCGATCAACCAACGAATGATTGGCAAAAGTCGGAATCTTTTCTTCCGTTACAGCGGAAAGCACGTTGTCGCGGATCTCGAGCTTGGCGTCCTGATTTTCCGCCGTATAGAGAACCGCCATGCTGCGGCTTGCATCACGTGCATCGGAGACCGCGCTTTCCATCACATAGGCGCTGAGTTTGTAATAGGTTACGGCGACGATGGCTGCCGTGCTGATTACGAGCAGGGCGAGCGTAATCGCAACGATTTGGCGCACGATGGATCCCGAAAGAAAATGCCGCATATTTTTCCCTTAGCAAAGTCAGTTAATGCATACTAAAGAGAAAGCGTTAAGGAATATTTTCTTTCAAAAGGATCTCCTTAAATATATCAAGGATCCTGTTGTTCAGCCATGCTTTCCGAGACTTTGGCAAACTCGTTTTATTCATCGAGCGGATGTCTATATATAGCAACGGCTCCGGATGTCCGGAGCCGTCATCTATTTGATCCTGATACAAAAGCGGCCAGACCGCTGCGTCCAAGTCAATTCACTTGATGCGGGGTGCCTGCATCTATGCCGCCCGATAGAAGGACGTATCCTCGCCATCACCGTCGATCCTGAACTGCTGGATGAGCGCCAGGAGAGCATCGGCTTCGCCCGCGAGTTCACGGCTCGCAGCCGTGGTTTCCTCGACCATGGCTGCGTTCTTCTGGGTCATCTGGTCCATCTGGTTGACGCTGGCATTGACCTCCTGCAGCGCGCTCGACTGATCCTGGCTTGCGCGCGAAATCATCTCGACATGCTGGCTGATGGTGACGATCTGCTGGCTGATATGCGCGAGAACCGTACCCGCCTCCTGGACGAACTGAGAGCCGGAGGTCACTTCGCGGCTGGACTTGTTGATCAGCCCCTTGATCTCCTGGGCGGCAGCGGCGGAGCGCTGCGCCAGTTCGCGCACTTCCATGGCAACGACGGCAAAGCCCTTTCCGGCCTCACCGGCGCGTGCGGCCTCGATACCGGCATTGAGCGCCAGCAGGTTGGTCTGGAAGGCGATTTCATCGATCACGCCGATGATCTGCTCGATCTGACGGGAAGCTTCCTCGATGCGCCCCATCGCTTCGACCGCGTTGCTTACGACGGAGGAGGAGTCATCGGCACTGCGCTTGGCCTCGCGAACGATCACATCGGCATCCTTGGCACGTTCGGCGGACGAGCGAACCGTGACGGTGATCTGGTCGACGGCGGCGGCGGTCTCCTCGAGCGAGGCAGCCTGCTGCTCGGTGCGGCGTGACAGGTCTTCGGCGGACTGCGCCATCTGATTGCCGTTGCCCTGGATCATTTCCACGTTGCCGCGGATCTGTCGCATCGTCCCCTGCAGACGCGACATCGAGCTGTTGAAGTCCTGCCGCAGCCGCTCCAGCCGGCCTGTGAAAGGTGTTTCGATCGTGACGGAAATGTCACCCTGTGCGAGGCGATCGAGGCCTGCTGCCAGCTGATTGACGGCGAAATCGATCTGGCGATCGAGATCGCGCTTTTCCGCATCGTTGCGCTGACGTTCATGGTCTGCGGCGGTGCGCTCCTCCTCGCTCTCTTCTTCGATGCGGATCTTGGCGAGCGCATTTTCCTTGAAGACGCCCAAGGCACGGGCGATGTCTCCGATTTCATCGCGGCGCTGCTCGCCGGAAATCGAGGTCTCCAGAAGGCCGTCGGCAATACGGCGCATTGCACCGGTAATCTGACCGATCGGACGCTGCAGCGTGAGGACCAGCGCGATGCCGCCGATGATCGACAGGACGATGCCGATTGCGGTGGCGAGAACGGAGATGGAATTGGCCTGTACCCGCTCGGTGCCGGCCGTCTGCTTCTGCAGTTCGGCAAACTCGGTGAGCTTGGCCCAGATAGTGTCGAGTTCCTGCCGAGCGGATGCATAGGCGCTTACCCGCTGTTTGATCGCCTCAACGACTTTCGTGCCATCACTCAGCATCCGATCGATGGCCGGCTGGATGGTGTCGGCGATGCGCGGTGCGAAATCCATGCCGTTCGCGCTGGTGCGCATGATCGACAGGTTCTGATTCAGCCTGCGGACTTCCTGGGTCAGGCGGATCAGATTATTCTTGTCGGGCTTGGCCTTGAAGTCGGCGAGGACGAGCTGAAGCGTGTAGACGGCTTCCTCGACGCGTCGGCGATCCTCGATCACGGTGTTTGTCTGGATAACCCGAGCATCAAGAACGGCAAATGCCTGCGTGGCCTCGCGCATCTTCTGGATTGCCGCCTTTTCGGCCGCTTCGGAGATCTGACGGAAATCCGCCAGCACGCCGGCAATCTGGGCCATCGTAACATCTGACGGCTCCGGCGTTTCGGAAAGTGTCTTCAGATTTTTGACCCCGGAAACGAACGCGTCCTTGATGGTCTTCTGGGTGTTCGGAAGCAAGCTTGTCATCGTTCGCTGCGTTTTCACGATATCGGGCAGCTGCTGCTTGATGAGGCTCATCTTGTCGGCGACGGTGCCAGCCTTGTCATAGCCATCGGCAACCGCTGCCAAAAGATCTCCGCCCTTCAGGAGGCGATCTGCGGATCTCAGGCTCGACGTTGCAGCGCCCTGATCGGTGCGGACCGATTCCTGAAGCTGTTCTGTCTCGAAATCGAGATTGAACCGCCCGCCGATCAGAATCTTCTGCTGGTCATCAATGGATTTGTTGAGTGCGACTTCCTGCTCATGAAGCGTCCACAGCTTGCCCACGACATCGGAAATGTTCTTCGTGCGACTGGAAGCCTCGGAAAGGCTCTCGCGGCCGGCAGCATCGGTGCCGATCTGCGCCAGCGTGGCATCGAGAACGCCGTTCTGCGTCTTCAGATCGCCATAGAGCTTGTCCCTGGCTTCCTCGTTGGTCACCTGGAGAAAGTCGTCCATGGACGAGTAGAGATCCTTGAACCCGCTCAGCGACTGCAGCACGCTGTTGGAAATTTCCATCCGCCCCTGCAAGAGCCCTGAAGCATAAAGACCGGTGAGCCCGACAGCGGAAATGCTGACGACGAAAGGCGCCACAAAAATCAGCACCTTCGTCTTGATCTTGAAGCGGGACAGAATCTTGTCGATGAACATCGCAGTTATGGCCTTTCAGACACCACTCCTCCTCCGGCGTCCGATAGACCCAGACCGAGTGCATAATTCCTCAACCTATGATTTTCCAGATCGGGGCCTGACGTCAGGCGGCAGTCATTGCCAGTCGACCTGATTGTCAGGTCGCCCGATTATTCGACATGGATTCTGATGGGGATATCTTAATATTCAGATAAGCGATTGTAGCGGGAAATGAAGACTTCAAAGTCCGGCCAAACGCGTTCGAACAACGCAAGCTTGCAGGGATCAAGCGCGCCCGGAACCGAAATGGTTCACGGGCTCGAAACAAGCGTCGGCGATTAGACTGCGCGAAGAGCAAGGAAGGCGATGCAGGCAGCGGTCGCACCCGTCGCGAGCATCAGGAAACGGTACATCGCGACTTTTACATTCGACTGTGTTGCAGCAATTGCGATGGCGCGGGCGCGACGAGTATTCCTGTTCATCTGCTTTATCTCACTCAAAATTCACTACGACATGCCGTCCAAATGGCTGCCGATGGCACTAATATAGGAAGGATAAAAACCACCGGCATTGAGACACGATGGCGCAGCTCTATTAAGAAGTCTTGAATATTCAAAATGAAGTTTGTGTCTTTTTACAAAGATTCTCCGGCGACGAATCCCGACGACCACGCCCATTGGAAATTGTAGCCACCGAGCCAGCCCGTCACATCGATGCATTCGCCGACAAAAAAGAGACCTGGAACGGCTTTAGCCTCCATCGTGCGCGAATCGAGGCAGCCGGTGTCGACCCCGCCAAGCGTCACCTCCGCCGTGCGGTAGCCTTCCGACCCGGAGGGCTTGATCGACCAGTCCTGCACGGCCGCCGCCACCCGTTGCAGGACCTTGTCCGGCTGATCGGCCAGATTGCCGGAAACCGAACCGCCTTCGACGAAATATTGGGCGAGACGCTTCGGCAGAGTTTCGGCGAGCACGGTCTGTACCGATTGACGACCATTCGCCTGCCGCGCCGACCTCAGCAGCGAGAACAGGTCGAGCTCGGGCTCGATGGAGATTGAGATCGCATCACCTTCCCGCCAATAGGACGAAATCTGAAGGATGGCCGGACCGCTCAATCCGCGATGCGTGAAAAGCAGCGCTTCCCGAAAGGCCGTCTTGCCATGGCGGATCTCGGCCGATGCAGCAATGCCTGCGAGCGGTGCCAGACGCTGCAGCAATGTCGGCTCGAGCGTCAACGGCACCAGGCCGGGCCGCGTCTCGACGAGTGACAAGGAAAACTGTTCGGCGATGCGATAGGCAAACCCGGTGGCGCCCATCTTGGGTATCGACTTGCCGCCGGTCGCGATCACCAGCGATGTGGACTCGTAGATCCCCTGCGATGTCATCACGCGAAAGCCGTCGACACTCTTTTCCACGGTCTCGACGTTCGTCCGCAGAGCAAGGGCCGCACCTGCCGCCCGCATTTCGTCGGTGAGCATGCGGATGATGTCCCTGGCACTGTTGTCGCAAAAGAGCTGACCAAGCGTCTTTTCATGCCAGGCGATGCCATGACGGTCCACAAGGGCAATGAAGTCCTTCGGCGTGTAGCGTGCCAATGCCGATTTGCAGAAATGCGGATTGTCGGAAAGGAAGCTTTTCGGATTTGTATGGATGTTGGTGAAGTTGCAGCGGCCGCCCCCGGAAATGCGGATCTTTTCTCCCGGGGCCTCGGCATGATCGATGACAGTAACGGAACGCCCGCGCTTACCCGCGCGAATGGCGCACATCATGCCTGCGGCGCCCGCGCCGATGACGATCACATCGCTTCTCTTGATCAAAACGCATTTCCTTCATGCAAACGGCGCTTTCTTTTCTATCGAACCGTGAAAGTCAACGACGCCTCCCCTCGCCAATTGCCAAACTCCGGCTATGATGGCGATTACGATCAACGCAAATCGGTGTTTTATGTCTCCGAAAAAAACGACGCTGAAGCCTGCCAGAACTCTCGCCAAATCGCTGATACCCCCGGACCCCGGATCCGCACGCGGCGTGGCAAGCTGGAAGGAAGCAGCGCAATGGCTGCGCGCGCGCGGCATCGAGGACATAGAGTGCATCACGCCGGACCTTGCGGGCGTGCCGCGCGGCAAAATGATGCCGACGTCGAAGTTCACCTCCAACACGTCACTTGCCCTGCCTTCTGCGATCTACAGGCATACGATTTCCGGCGAATACCCGGAAGAGACGGAAAGCTTCCGCTACGAACCGCGCGACAGCGACCTGAAGCTCATGCCCGATCTTTCCACGCTTTCGGTGGTACCGTGGGAAACCGACCCGACGGCGCAGGTCATCTGCGACGTCGTCAATTCCGAGGGCAAGGAAGTGCCCTACACACCGCGCAATGTGCTGAAGCACGTCATGTCGCTCTACCGCGCGCGCGGCTGGAAGCCGGTCGTCGCACCGGAGATCGAATTCTATCTGGTCGCCAAGAACGACGATCCCGACTATCCGCTGCGCCCTCCGAAAGGGCGCTCCGGCCGATCCATCCTGGGCGGACAGGGATATTCGATTGCCGGTATCAACGAATTCGACGAACTGATAGACGACATCTATCACTTTTCGGAAAAGCAGGGCCTGGAGATCGACACACTGATCCACGAAGAGGGCCCTGCACAGCTCGAAATCAATCTGCGCCATGGCGATCCCATCGAACTCGCCGACCAGGTCTTCCTCTTCAAGCGCACCATTCGCGAGGCCGCCCTGAAGCACGACATTTACGCAACCTTCATGGCCAAGCCGATGCAGGGCCAGCCCGGCTCAGCGATGCATATCCACCAGTCCGTGGTGAATATCGAGACGGGAAAGAATGTCTTTTCCAACCCAGACGGATCGGCTTCGCGCGAGTTCTTCCATTTCATCGGCGGCATGCAGAAATATGTACCGAGCGCGCTTTCCATGCTTGCGCCCTATGTCAACTCCTATCGCCGACTGACGCCGGACATGTCCTGCCCGGTCAACAACGCCTGGGGTTACGACAACCGAACCACCGCTTTCCGCGTGCCGGTGTCCGATCCCCAGGCCCGCCGGGTCGAAAACCGGCTGCCGAGCTCGGACGCCAATCCCTATCTGGCGCTCGCGGCCTCGCTTGCCTCCGGCCTTCTCGGCATCATGAAGGAGATCGAGCCGACCGCGCCGACGGAGGAGGCCGCCAATGAGGGATCGATCGATCTGCCGCGCGGACTTCTGGAAGCAATTGCGCTCATGGAGGATGAGGACGCCTTCGAGGAGATGTTCGGCAAGGATTTCATCGACATCTATGCCGGCGTCAAACGCGGCGAATTCGAGACTTTCATGCAGGTGATCAGTCCCTGGGAGCGGGAATTCCTTCTGCTCAACGTGTGAAGGAGCGCCGCGCATGACCTTGCAGAAGACCTGGCAGAGCCCGATTGCACCGGGCGTATCCTGGTACCAGGCAACGGTCGGCGAGCGGCCGACCTATCCCTCGCTGGAGGGCTCGCGCAGCGCCGATGTCGCCATCATCGGCGGCGGCTACACCGGTCTGCAGGCGGCTTACCACCTCGCCGCAGCCGGCGTAGACGTCGTGCTCATCGATGCCAACCGATTTGGCGACGGGGCTTCGGGACGCAACGGCGGCCAGCTCGGGACGGGGCAGCGCTGGTGGCCTGAGGAGATGGAGGAGACGCTCGGCTACGAGCGCTCCAAGGCCCTCTTCGATCTCGCCGAACGCGCCAAACGCTATCTTCTCGATTTCGCCACGCAACACCAGATCGACATCGAATACGTGCCCGGCCAGATGAATGTGGCGCACAAGCCGGGTTACAAGCGCGCCTATGTCGAAAACGCGGAGATTGCGGCTCTGCGCTACAATTATCCGCATCTGCGCTTCATGGACGAGGCCGAAACGCATGAGAGGCTTGGCTCAAAGCGCTATTTTTGCGGCGTGCGGGACGTGGGGACCGGCCATATCCAACCGCTGAAGCTGCTGATTGGGCTCGCACGCGTGGCCGATCACGCGGGCGCCAGGCTGTTCGAAATGACGAAGGCGGTCTCCATCGGCCAATCGGCAGGAAAGGTCACGATCGACACCAATCGCGGAACGATCACGGCGGATCGGGCGCTGATCGCCTGCAACGGCCATATTGGCGATCTCGAGCCCGTGACGGCTAATCATGTCATGCCGATCCGCTCGTTCATCGGAGCGACTATTCCGCTCTACCGGTATCCGCAGGTACTGCCTGGCTGCGAAGCGGTTGCCGACTCCCGGTTCGTGGTGCGCTATTTTCGCAAATCGAAGGACGGCCGCCTGCTCTTCGGCGGGCGAGAGGCCTATACGGCCGATAATCCACGCGACATATCTGAGCACATTCGTCGTCAGATCCGCGAGATCTATCCGGCATTGAAGGACATTGAAATCACGCATGCCTGGGGCGGCACGGTCGGTATCACCATGCCGCGCCAGCCTTTCGTGCGCGAGGTCAGGCCAGGTGTCACCTCGATCGGCGGTTATTCCGGCCATGGCGTCATGCTGTCAAATTACTGTGGCAAGCTCTACGCCGAAACGGTTCTCGGAAAGAGCGCGGATCTTGATCTCTTCAAGGCTCTCGACGTGCCGCCGTTTCCGGGGGGAGCACGCCTGCGCACGCCGCTGCTTTTCCTCGCGTTGTCCTGGTTTGCGCTGCGCGACAAGTTTTGATGAAATGGCGGATTTCCTCTCGCGGAATTTCGCTCTAAAACCGGACGGGACGAGATTCATTGCGATGCACACTGGCTTTTTTAAATCGATTAGATTAAAACGGCCACCAACCAAGATGATTGAGAGAAACCCGCATGAGCAGCCAGTTCATTCCTGTTGAGCCGTTTGATTACGTCGTTTTCGGCGGCAGTGGAGATCTTGCCGAAAGAAAGCTTCTGCCAGCGCTCTACCATCGTCAGGCCGAGGGCCAGTTCACTGAGCCGACCCGTATCATCGGCGCCTCGCGCAGCACTCTTTCCAACGAGGAATACCGCAAGTTCGCCAAGGACGCGCTCAAGGAGCACCTCAAGAAAGGCGAATATGACGAGGCTGAGGTCGAAAAATTCTGCGGCCGGCTTTCCTATGTATCCGTGGACGCGCGATCCGATCAGGGCTGGGACGACCTGAAGAAAACCCTGGACGACGGAAAGGATCGTGTCCGCGCCTTTTATCTCGCCGTCGCGCCTGCCCTTTTCGGAGCAATTTCGGACAAGATCCGCGACCACAAGCTCATTACGAAATCGACCCGCATTGTCGTCGAAAAGCCGATCGGCCGCGATCTCGCTTCCGCCGGAGTCCTCAACGATACGATCGGCAGAGTTTTCCACGAAGATCAGATTTTCCGCATCGACCATTACCTCGGCAAGGAGACGGTGCAGAACCTGATGGCGCTGCGCTTCGCGAATGCGCTCTATGAGCCGCTCTGGAATGCAAACCACATCGATCACGTGCAGATCACGGTTGCAGAATCGGTCGGCCTTGAGGGCCGCGCCGGCTATTACGATACGGCCGGCGCGCTGCGTGACATGGTTCAGAACCACATCATGCAGCTCCTCTGCCTGGTCGCGATGGAAGTACCATCGTCCATGGATTCCGAAGCCGTCCGCGATGAAAAACTCAAGGTTCTGCGGGCGCTCAAGCCGATCAACGGCAGAAACGTGGAGCAGATGACGGTGCGCGGTCAATATCGCGCCGGCGCCTCGGCGGGCGGAGCGGTCAAGGGGTACCTCGACGAGCTTGAAGGTGGCGCCTCCAATACCGAGACCTTCGTCGCCATCAAGGCGGAGATCGGCAACTGGCGCTGGGCGGGCGTTCCCTTCTATATCCGCACCGGCAAGCGGCTCGCAGCACGCGTCTCGGAAATCGTCATCACCTTCAAGCCGATCCCGCATTCGATTTTCGATCAGGCCGCCGGCCGTATCGTCGCGAACCAGCTCATCATCCGCCTGCAGCCGGATGAAGGCGTCAAGCAGTCCCTCATGATCAAGGACCCGGGTCCGGGCGGCATGCGCCTGCGCAACGTCTCGCTGGACATGAGCTTTGCTCAATCCTTCGCCGTCCGCAATCCGGATGCCTATGAGCGGCTTTTGCTGGACGTGATCCGATCCAACCAGACGCTGTTCATGCGCCGGGACGAGGTGGAGGCCGCATGGGAGTGGATCGATCCCATTCTGAAGGGATGGGAGGAGGCCGGCCAACAGGTGCAGGGCTATACGGCCGGCACCTGGGGTCCAAGCCAGGCCATCGCGCTCATAGAGCGGGACGGCCGCACCTGGCACGACGACGTTTAGGATAAGATCATGGTGGCGAATATGCATGCTTTTGCCAATGGTGCGGAACTGGCGCGCAGTCTGGCAGATCGGGTGGCCGAAGCTCTTTCGGCCGCTATTGCTGCACGCGGTGCTGCGAGTATTGCCGTCTCGGGCGGTTCGACACCGAAAGTCTTCTTCCAGGACCTTTCGACCCGCCCGCTTGACTGGAATAAGGTGACGATCACACTTGTCGACGAACGTTTCGTTCCCGCCGACAATCCTCGGTCAAACCACCTTCTGGTCGACACCAATCTGTTGCAGGAGAACGCGAAAGCCGCACGCTTCGTGCCGCTCTATCATGGTGTGGCTTCGGTCGAGGATGCCGCGGTACTTGCCACGGAGAAGACGAAGGAAGTCGGCGACCCCTTCGATGTCGTGATCCTCGGCATGGGTGGAGACGGCCACACGGCGTCCTTCTTCCCGGGCGGCAACAATCTCAGGATTGCGCTCGATTCGAAGACGCCCCGCGGCGTCATCACGATGGAAGCGGAAGGGGCCGGCGAAGAGCGGCTGACCTTTACATTCTCCAGCCTCCAGGATGCAAGACTGCTCGTGCTCCATATCGAGGGCGAGAGCAAGAAGGACGTCCTGGAAAAGGCCGAAGCCGCAGGAGACGAGACAGAGATGCCGATCCGCGCCGTGTTGCGCAGGGCTGCCTCTCCGGTCGAGATTTACTGGGCTCCCTGACGTCGCTTCAGGACCAGCCCGACCATAACCAGATACCAAGCGAAAAAGAGAAGGCAGGATTTGCCATGTCCGCTGACGCCCGCATTTCCGCGATTACAAAACGCATCGTCGAACGCTCGAAACCAACGCGTGAGCGCTATGTCGAACGTGTCCGCAACGCTGCAGCCAAGGGTGTGCACCGCTCGGTTCTCGGCTGCGCCAATCTCGCGCACGGATTTGCCATCTGTTCCCCCGCCGAGAAGGATGCGCTCGCCGGTGACCACATCCCCAATCTCGGCATCATCACCGCCTACAACGACATGCTCTCGGCCCACCAGCCGTTCGAGACCTATCCGGCAATCATACGCGAGGCGGCGCATGAAGCCGGCGGCGTGGCGCAGGTTGCTGGCGGCGTTCCCGCGATGTGCGACGGCGTGACCCAGGGCCAGCCGGGCATGGAGCTTTCGCTCTTTTCCCGTGATCTGATCGCAATGGCGGCCGGGGTCGGCCTCTCGCACAACATGTTCGATGCAGCCGTCTTTCTCGGGGTCTGCGACAAGATCGTGCCCGGTCTCGTCATTGCGGCGCTCTCCTTCGGCCATCTGCCTGCCGTCTTCGTTCCCGCCGGTCCAATGACCTCGGGCCTTGCTAACGACGAGAAATCGCGCGTGCGCCAGCTCTATGCCGAAGGCAAGGTCGGACGCGACGAACTGCTCGAAGCCGAATCCAAATCCTATCACGGTCCGGGCACCTGCACGTTCTACGGCACGGCGAACTCGAACCAGATGCTGATGGAGATCATGGGCTTCCATCTGCCCGGCGCGTCCTTCGTCAATCCAGGCACGCCGCTGCGCGAAGCACTGACCCGCGAAGCTGCCAAGCGTGCGCTCGCCATTACCGCGATGGGCAATGAATTCACGCCCGCGGGCGAAATGATCGACGAACGCTCGGTCGTCAACGGCGTCGTCGGCCTGCATGCCACCGGCGGCTCCACCAACCACACGCTGCACCTTGTCGCCATGGCGCGGGCGGCAGGGATCGTCCTGACATGGCAGGATATTGCCGAGCTGTCGGAGATCGTGCCGCTGCTCGCCCGCGTTTATCCGAACGGGCTTGCCGACGTGAACCATTTCCATGCGGCCGGCGGAATGGGCTTTCTGATCAAAGAACTGCTGAAGCAAGGCCTGCTGCACGACGATGTGCGCACCGTCTTCGGTCAGGGTCTCGAAGCCTATACGGTCGATATCAAGCTTGGCGAGAACGGCACGGTGCTGCGCGAGCCGGCGCCGGAAAAAAGCGCCGATCCCAAGGTTCTAGCCAGCATCGAGCAGCCGTTCCAGGCAAATGGCGGCCTGAAGATGCTGCGGGGCAATCTCGGCAGAGCCGTCATCAAGATTTCGGCGGTCAAGCCGGAACGCCACGTCATAGAGGCGCCGGCAATCGTCTTCCATAGTCAACAGGAACTGCAGGACGCCTTCAAGCAAGGTAAACTCAACCGCGACTTCGTTGCCGTCGTGCGCTTCCAGGGACCGAAGGCGAACGGCATGCCGGAGCTGCACAAGCTGACGCCATCGCTCGGTGTGCTGCAGGATCGCGGCTTCCGGGTGGCGCTTTTGACCGACGGCCGCATGTCGGGCGCCTCGGGCAAAGTGCCCGCCGCCATTCACGTTACGCCGGAAGCAGTCGAGGGCGGGCCGATCGCCCGGATTCAGGATGGCGATATGATCCGCCTGGACGCGGTGGCGGGAACGCTGGAACTGCTGATCGACGCTGCTGAGCTTGCCGAGCGGGAGCCGGTGAAAGCCGATCTTTCGGAGAATGAATTCGGCATGGGACGCGAACTCTTCGCCCCGTTCCGCCATGTGGCAGGCCCTGCCGATCACGGCGCGAGCGTGCTTTTCCAGTAGGCCGTCGCGTCACACGAAAACCCTACGCAGCATCGAGTGCGCGGGGTTTTCTTTTACGCAGTCTGGATCAGCTTTTTACCGCGGAACCACTTCTGTCCTTTTTGACTTACGCAATTGCGGACGGAAAACCGCTGCGCATTTTTCCTGGAATTGCTCTGGTCTAGGCGTCTGAGCCGGCATCACCTTTAGCTTTCACCGCAGCCGCGGCCCAGTTCTGATAGGGGCGGCGGAACGTCGGCACACGCTCTTCGACGGCTGGCAACGTTTCGAAGGGCATATGTGGCTCGGATTGATACCAGAAGGCTACGGAAGAAATGTCATCCGACCGCCGGTTGGCATGGCCGTGTTCGATCGTCACACGGATCTGCTTCTGAAAGATTGCGGGATCTTCAATGTGCCAGCGATAGAGCGTCACCGGCTCCGTCCAGTTCGGTCCGCCGGCGGCAATGATGCCGTGATAGGGTGCACTGTATTCTTGCGTCGGGCACCAGGCCGTGTTGAAGTAATCCTCCGTCCCCGTTCCGTGAAGCGTTGGTGGCCAGGCATCGTTGGCACCAGTCGAAGTGACGTCGCGCGGCTCGATCAACGTTGCTTTCGGCCCGATCCGCGGATCCGGTTTTCTAATAGTGTCGGGCACGGACATACCCGGCTCACCGTCAATGAAGATCATGTCGTCGCCTTCACCATACCAATCCCAGACATCCGAGCGGCGGCGGGAATAGACGCTGAAGAGCACGCCGACATAATGGCCCTGGCCTTCTGCGTCGAGAATGGTGTAGTTCCTTTTGCCATCAGTCGTCTCCCCGCCAAACAGAAACTGTTCGTTGGTGAGGCCGCTTTCGCTTTCCCCTTCCGGCCTTGCCTGCCGGTACTGGGCATGGAATCGCCCCAACCCCTCTTCCAACTCGTCGTGCAGTTCCAGGTCGACGTAGTAGTAGAAGAGTAGATCATCCTCGGCTTCATTCGTCACGGTGAACTTCATGTGGCTCGCGAAGGGCATGGGGAAATAGCAATTGAACGCCTTGCCGTCCTCGGGGCTCGCCTGCATCGGCAGGCTGGCATAGTTAGCGGTCCGTCCATGACCCATGCCAAAGAAGTCGCCGATCGGCGCCTCGATGCTCGGATCTGTTTCACCGTCCCAATAGGCGCGCAGGACGATCTTGCGCAGGAAGCTTTCGCTTTCGCAGGCCAGCGTTGCCCAGATATGCGTAATGATCCCTGCGCCGGCATGCTCCGCGATCACCACCGTTCTTCCCGGCTCGATATGCAGCCTGTCGTCGTTTCCGCCCGTTCGATCATAGCTCGAAAATCGCCGCGTTTTGGCCTTTCTCAGTTTCGCAAGGCCGCGGAGCGGCGAGATGCCGGCTTGGGTCATTGAAGTCTCCTTTTAGAATAAAAAAGCTATTTGAGGCCGCTCGTCTTCAGCGAATCCATTATCTGTCGCTGGAAGACGATGAAGAGGACGAGTGTCGGAATGGCCACGATGGTTGATGCCGCCATCATGTAGTTCCACGAGGCGGAATACTGGCTCTTGAAATTTGCGATGCCAACCTGAACGACCCAGAGATCCGGCTTGGAGGCTATCGTCAGCGGCCACAAGAAGGCATTCCAGTTTGCCAGGAAGAAGAGGATCGCCAATGCCGACATGATCGGGCGGCTAAGCGGTAGAATGATGCTCCAATAGATGCGCCAGTAACCGGCGCCATCGACAACGGCGGCTTCCTCGATCTCGCGCGGCAGCGAAAGGTAGTACTGCCTCAACAGGAAGATTCCGAAAGCGTTGAAGATCGCCGGCACAATCAGGCCCGCATAGGTGTTGAGCATGCCCAACGTGCGAACAATGACGAACAAAGGCACGATGATGACAGGCAAGGAGACCAGGAAGGTCGAGAAGATCGCAAGGAAGATAATCTCGCGGCCCGGGAACCGCAACCGAGCAAGGGCGTAACCGGCCATCGTGTGGAAGAACAACGCAACGACAGTCACCGTTGCCGAGACGAAGAAGCTGTTCAGCATGTAGCGCACGAAGGGAACACCGGTCAGCACATAGGTGAAATTTTCGAGTGTCGGCTGAGACGGAATAAGGTTTGCCGAGAAGGACTCAGCTGGCGTCTTGAAGGCAATCGATACCATCCATAGAAGAGGAAAGAGCGTCATGAGTGCCAGCACCGCCGTCACGGCCATCCAGACCATGTGCACGAGCGTCACCTGAGAACGAGAGAAATAGCTGTGCCCGCTGTCCTTACTCATAGTTGAAGCGCCCTCCCTTCGTCATGGCGAAGAAGATTGCCGTCACAAGCATCAGAACCACGACGAGGATCGACGACATCGCCGCGGCGTAGCCGAATGCGCCGAACGCAAAAGCCTGCTGATAGATGTAGACGATCAGAACCGACGTCGAGTTGGCCGGACCGCCCTTGGTCATGACATAAATGATATCGAAGGCTTGCGAACCGGCGACGGCTGCGACCATCGAAACCATGATAACGAAGAAACTCGTTGGCTTCAGAAGTGGCAAGGTGATGTACCAGAAGCAGGCAATCGGGCCAGCGCCGTCGATCGTCGCAGCCTCATAATATTCCCGAGGTATGTCCTGCAGGCCGCCGAGAAAGATCAGCATGTAGAAGCCCATCAGGAACCAGAGGCTGACGACGACGACGGTCAGCAAGGCGAACTGCGGGTCGCCGAGAAAGGAAATGCCGCCAATCCCGAGGAAAGGAATGAGCTTGTTGATGACGCCGATCTTGTCGACCACCATGAACTGCCAGACCAACGCCACGACGACCAGGCTCACCATGTGCGGGGCGAAGAACATCGAGCGCATGACCGCATTGAAACGGTTCGTCTTTTGAACCAAAAGCGCAAGTCCGAGGCCGCACCCATAGAGAAGCGGCACCAGGATCGCCGCATAAAGGGCCGTCACCCGCGCGGCTAACCAGAACAGCGGATCGTGGGCCATCCTGACGAAATTCGCCATGCCGACAAAGCGGTAGCCACCAAAGCCGTTGACCTCGTAGACTGCAAGAAGCAAGGACAATGCCATCGGCAGCCCGAGAAACAGTAGCAGGCCAATCGCATCGGGCGCGACGAAAAGGTAGCCGGCGATCCACTCGCGGTGCCTGGTCGACAGCCCCTTGTGTGCCGTGGACCGGCGATGATTTGTCTTGGTGTCCATATCCATCATTAACATCCCTTCAGGGCCGTCGTGCGCCTTGAAGGGGCACGACGATTCCGGTTCGACTAGAGGATCGGGGCGCCACTGTAGGAAGCGAGGAACGCGTCAAGCTGCTGCGATGCCGCACTGGCGGTCTGCTGCGGATCCGCACCGCCAAGCTGAGTTTGCTGGATGGCGTCGGAGATGATCTTGTAGACTTCCGGTGGCACCCGTGGTTCTGCCCGCGTACCGGGGTGGATGTTCTTTGCAAAGGTTCCGATGTTGCCCTTTTCGAAGGCATCGCCACCTGCCTTGAGTGCGGTGTTGCGCGGCGGCATATCGGATTTTGCCTTGGTGCACCAATCAGCGACGCGCTGGACCGACCCCTTGTCCATCGACGCCAGCGCCCAGGCGCAGAACTGCGCTGCTGCATCCGGGTTCTTGCCCTTGGCATTGGCGACAAAGGCCCAACCGCCACCGACCGTCACATATTTGCCGTTTGCCGGCGTCGGCAGCCTGAAGACTCCGTATTCGAAATCCTTGGCATTTCCGGCCAACTGCGAAATGCCCCAGATGCCGACGTTCTGAATAGCGCAATAACCGGCGGCAAGGTTGGCGACGGTGTCGTTTGCGCCGTTCCCCAGGACTTGGCGAGGCGCAGCGCCACTCTTGACGGCATCTTGCCAGAATTTGAGCGCCTGCACAGTCGCCGGTGAGTCAAACGCGCTCTTGCCATCCTTTGCTTGGAACTCACCGCCGCCTTGCCAAAGGAAGGGGTACCAGGTGAAGTTCTGATAGTAGCCCGGCTGGGTTTCGAACAGAACGCCATACCGATTTGGCGTCGTCAGCTTTTTGGCAACTTCCAGCAATTCGTCCCAGGTCTTCGGGATGTCGTTCTCGTTGAGCCCGGCTTCCTCGAATGCCTTGACCGAGTAGTACATGGCCATCGGTTCGACTTCCATCGGGATGCCGTAGATCTTGCCGTCGACCATGCGGTTGGCGATCACGCTTTCAGGGAAGTCCGCCTTTGTCGCATCATCGATGTGAGGCGTCAGGTCCTGCAGGACGCCGCCGTTGTAATAGCGAAGGAAATCGCCGGGGGAGATGAGAAAGACATCGGGCCCTTCGCCGGAGGCGAAGGATGTCGCGAGCTTTGGGCCATTGATGTATTCGGCATTCGGAACGTATTCGAGTTCGACCTTCTGATCGTGGCTGTCATTCCAATCAGCGATCATCTTCGTGAACCAGTCGACTTGGCTAGCAACCTGACCGCCCGGAGCGTAGAACTGCCAGAACTTCAGGGGTGCATCCTGGGCACGCACCACCAGTCGATTAATGTGCGGAAAGCCGGTTAGGCCGGCAGCGACGCCGGTTCCGGCGAGCAGCGCACCTCGCTTGATCAGCTGGCGGCGCGAAATACCATGTCGTTCGTTCTTGGTGTCAGTCATTTCTTTCCTCCCATAATGACCTGGCGGATCCGGCTCCTCATCCGGCCCGCGTGAAGCAATTCCTCATGCGGTATCGAAGGGCTGAAGATTGCAGGAGATGACCTCCGAGCGCGGGGGCCCGTCATATCTTCCAGAAAGACGCTCAAGCAGCATGGCGGTGGCGCGCTCAGCCAGCGCCGACGGCGAGCGACCGACCCGAGTCAACCTCGGCCTGACATATTCGAGCTGCGTCTGATCGCCGAAGACGGCCACCGCCATGTCACGGGGGATGCTGATCCCTCGGTCATAAAATTCGGCGAGCGCGGCCGAAGCCATCAGGAAGTTTGCAAAAAACACCACTGAGGGCAAGGCGCCCGCATGACGGTCGAGAAGCCACTCGACCGCCGCCTGGCCCGAAGGGCCTAGGTAAGTCCCCTCGAATCGAAGGTCGTCGATCGGGTCGACGCCGCCGTTGCGCAATCCTTGTTCGAAGCCCGCAGCACGTGCCATCGCCTCGGCAAAGAAGGATGGTCCGGTCACATGCGCTACCCGCCTGTGGCCCTTGGATGCAAGATATTCCCCCATCAGCCGACCACCGCCGAAATCGTCGAGCTTCAGATTGTCGACTGCCTGATTTGGCAAGTCGCCGATGAAGACGGTTGGAATATCGATGTCAATCAAGGCGTCATGCATTCCGTGCAACGCGAAATCGCCGACGATCAGACCATCGATCCGGCGGTTGCGGATCTGTCGCATGTATTCGCGACCGTGTTCCTGCGAGTGCCCGCCGGGAACGTCGGTGTTGAAGATCAGCATATCCAGGCCGACCGCCTCCAGCTCCGATTGAGCCGTCTTGACGAGCTCGGGATAAAACGGGTTGCGGATATCCGGGATTAGCATCGCGACGAGATTGGTGCGTCCCGTTCTCAGGCTCTGGGCCTGAGGGTTCGGTACGTATCCAAGTTCGTCTATGGCGGCCAGAACGCGTTCGCGAAGCGAATGAGAGACCCTATCTGCGTGGTTGAGGACGTGCGAGACCGTGGTCGGCGACACCCCTGCTCTTTTTGCTACCTTTGCGATCGTGCTCATGAAACGAATAAAATCATATTAAAAATCGATGTGCAAATCGTTTTGCAAATCGATTTGCAACAATTAGCGCGGCGGGCTGGCAGCACCTGTCGATCCGTCCAGCGACTTCACACCTGTCACAATCTGCAAGCCCACGTGCGCGTTTGTTCGGGTCAGGCAATTCCTGCTGCGGGTCGATGTGCTCCCCTGGGATCGCGATGGCACGCGAACCTATGGCGATCTGCGAGCCGCCTGTGAGGCGAAAGGAGTTACCCTGGCGCCCCTTGACATGATGATTGCTGCTCATGCCGTCGCAACCGACGCGATCCTCGTCACTCGGGACAAGGCATTCGCTCTCGTTTCAGAGCCTTTAAAGATAGACGACTGGACGGACGGAAGAAGGTTAGTGTTCACAGATAGATCGCGTTAACCTCGACCTTTTCCTAGACTAGGCGCGGATGTCCAGAACGCGGTCGCGATGGGCCGGATGGGTGCTGTAGACGAAGATCTTGTTCATCTCCTTCTGCGTCAAAAGACGCAGGAAACGCACCTCGATCGTATTGTTGGCGTTGACCTTCATCAGCATGCAGCCGACCTTCATGATGCGGGCATCCGGAATATCGAGATAGAACTGCTTTGGCAGGTTGAACTGGGTCAAGATCGCCAGGATCGCCCCGCTAACCGAGATGCGGATGATATCGCAACGCCGGGATGCCATGTTCATGACACCCTTTTCCGTGTATTCGATGCGCGCCGCGTTCATCGTATCCTCCATCTTGAACCGACCCTCGCGGTCGTACATGAAGGACTCTTCCTTGTTCAGAAAGTGGCTGGACGCGCCCATGATACTCTTCCTTTATGCTTGCCTGTCCCTCCAAACACTAGCAGGTGAAATTTAACAGAAAGTAGAAGCCGCCCTTTTCCAGAGCGCCGAAGCCGGCCCAAAAAAGGGGGATTATTTGCGGTAGGACTGCCCTGCCGCATCGAAGAGATGCAGCTTGCTGCGGTCTGCCGCAAAGCGCATCGTCTGGTGCTTCTTCGCATCGACAATGCCCTGCAGTTTCACACTGACCGGCTCGCCCTGGAGCACACCACCGACATAGAGCATCGTCACTTCGCCCAGCGCCTCGACGATCAAAACCTCCCCCTCGAAAAGATAGTCTTCCGCGGTCGATACTCGCAGATCCTCCGGCCGGACACCCAGGCTCACAGTCTTTCCCTGTTCCGATGCTGCGGTCGGAATGTCGAGCATCACAGACCTGCCGCTTTCGAGCGCGACCGTCGTTGCGTCTCCAGTCTGCGTAATCGTCGCCGGAAAGATGTTCATCGCCGGAGAGCCGATGAACTTCGCAACAAAGAGATTGGCCGGGCGCTCGTAAAGCTCCAAGGGCGCGCCGACCTGCTCGATGCGGCCGGACGACAGCACGACGATGCGGTCGGCGAGCGTCATGGCCTCCACCTGGTCGTGCGTGACGTATATCATCGTCGTATCCGGCATCGACTCACTCAACCTTGCGATCTCGATGCGGGTGGCGACACGCAGTGCCGCATCAAGATTCGACAGAGGCTCATCGAAGAGAAAGACCTTCGGATTGCGGCAAATGGCACGGCCGATGGCCACGCGCTGACGCTGGCCGCCGGAAAGGGCTCGCGGCAGGCGCCCCAGAAATTGCGAGAGCTGGAGCGTTTCGGCGGCCGCGCGGACGCGCCGGTCAATCTCGTCCCTGCTTTCGCCCGCGATGCGCATGCCGAAAGCCATGTTGTCATAGACGGTCATATGGGGATAGAGCGCGTAGGACTGGAAGACCATGGCGATGCCGCGCTTTGCCGGCGGGATATCGTTGACCAATTGTCCGCCGATTACCATCTGCCCGCCCGTTATATTTTCAAGACCGGCGATCATGCGCAGGAGGGTTGACTTGCCGCAGCCGGAGGGGCCGACGAAGACGATGAACTCCCCCTGCCCTATCTCCAGGTCGATCCCATGCAGCACCTCCATTGAGCCGTAGGATTTGCGAATATCTTTGAGAACAAGGCCCGTCATTTCATCGCTCCTACCAAAATGTCAGGCAAGCCGGGCGAAATACGCGCCCCATGCCGGAATATCGATCCTGTCGCCGTAATTGTCGCTGATGAAACCGTGACCCGAAAGCGCCTGCCAATCTCCCGCCGGCAGGACCACACTGCGTTCAACCGGGCTCATATTGAAAACGCAAAGGAGCTTTTCGCCCGCGAATTCGCGCTTGAATAGCAGCACCTCGTCCTGTGGGTACTCGAATTCGATCGTTCCCTTTGCAAACGCCGGATGCTGCTTGCGGAAAGCGATGAAACGTCGGTAGTGCTCCAGCACCGAGTTTTCGTCACCCTGCTGAACGCTGACTGCCCGCAGAATATGTTCCACCGGCACCGGCAACCATGGCGTCACGGTCGAGAAGCCTCCCTGCGCGACCTGCGCATCCCAGACCATGGGCGTGCGGCAACCGTCCCGCCCCTTGTATTCCGGCCAGAACTGAATGCCGTAGGGATCCCGCAGATCCTGATAGGCGAGATCGGCCTCGGTAAGCCCCAGTTCCTCGCCCTGAAAGAGGCAGACGGAGCCCCGCAGCGTCATCAGAAGTGCCGCATACTGCTTGGCGAATGCGTCCCGATCGGCGACCAATGTACCCCAACGGCTGACATGGCGTATGACGTCATGGTTCGAAAAGGCCCAGCAGGCCCAACCGTCGGGCGCGGCAGCGGCGAAATCCTCCATCACGTCTTCCACACGCTCGGGTGTAAGCGGGTCGGGCGCCAGAAACTCAAAGGCATAGCACATATGCATTTTGTCGTTTCCGGACGTGTATTCGCCGACGATCTCAAGCCCGCGCTGACTGTCGCCGACCTCGCCGACTGCGGTGATCGCCGGAAACTCTTCCAAAACCGAACGGAGACGCTTCAGGAATTCGAGATTTTCAGGTCTGTTCTTGTCGTAGATATGTTCCTGAAAATTATAGGGATTGACGGCCGGAGCCGTGGAAGCGTTGCGCCGTGCCGGCTCAAGTGCCGGATTGTCGCGCAAGAGCTTGTCGTGAAAATAGAAATTGATCGTATCCAGGCGGAAGCCATCGACGCCGCGATTCAGCCAGAAACGCACGATTTCCAGCAAGCGGTCCTGAACCTCCGGATTGTGAAGGTTGAGGTCCGGCTGTGAACTCAGGAAGTTGTGCAGATAATACTGCATGCGGGTCGGATCCCATGCCCAGGCAGAGCCACCGAAGATGGACAGCCAGTTGCTTGGGGGCGTTCCGTCGGGCTTGGCATCGGCCCAGACATACCAATCGGCCTTTGGATTGTTCTTGCTGGACCGGCTCTCGATAAACCAGGGATGCTGATCAGAACTGTGCGAGATGACCAGATCGATGAGCACTCGAATGCCGAGACGATGGGCTTCGACGATCAGCGTGTCGAAATCCACGAGCGTGCCGAAAAGCGCGTCGACGTTTTCATAATCTGCGACATCGTAGCCAAAATCACGCATGGGCGAGGTGAAGAAGGGCGATATCCAGATCGCATCGACGCCGAGCGCTGCGACATGGGGCATACGCGCGGCGATGCCCCTCAGGTCGCCGACACCGTCACCATTGGAATCCTGATAGGAACGCGGATAGATCTGATAGATCACCGCACCACGCCACCAGTCCTTGTCGGGGCTCAAAACGGATTGCGAAGCAAGGCTCATTCATTTTTCCTGTTATCATGTCAGAGATCGTCAGCCACCCTTGACCGATCCGGCCAAAAGACCGCGGACAAGGTAACGCTGCAGACCGAAGAAGACGAATAGCGGCACGATGATGGATACGAAGGCCGATGCCGTCAGGATTTCCCAGTTGCCGCCGCGCGAACCGAGGAGCGCGTTAAGGGCGCCGGTCAACACGAGCTGATCCCGGTTCGTGCCAAGGAAGACAATGGCGACAAGCAGATCGTTCCAAACCCACAGGAACTGGAAAATCGCGAAGGACGCCAGCGCCGGGATGGAAAGAGGAAGAACGATGCGAACGAAGATCTCAAAGTCGCCGGCGCCATCCACGCGCGCGGATTCGATAATCTCCTTCGGCAGCCCGGCGATATAATTGCGCAGGAGGTAGATGGCGAGAGGCATTCCGAAAGCGGTATGCGCCGCCCATATGCCGGCATAGGTCTTCGATGGAACGCCGAAATAGGTGCCGATCTCGTTGTACATTCGCAGAAGCGGGATCAGCGTCATTTGCAGGGGTACGACGAGAAGGCCGACGATCAGAGCGATCAGCAGCGTCCTTCCGGGGAAATCCATCCAGGCCAGCGCATAGGCCGCGAAGGCGGCTATCAGGATCGGAATGATGGTCGAGGGGATCGCGACAGTCAGCGAATTGAGGAAGGACTGCCCTATGCCTTCACCGGTCAGGACGGTCCTGTAATTTTCGAGCGTAAATTGCGGCGGGGCCGACACGGTTAGATAGACGCGTTTGCCGCGAGTGTCTTCGAAGGGCGTATTCTTCATATAGCGGTAGCTGCCATCCTCGTTGATCGTCAGCGTCTCGCCGTCGCCGATATCGGCTGTTTCACCTGCGCCGAACGCCGATGGTTGCTGGACACGGACACCGAAGGCCTGCACGGTCCTTCCGCTGCCGCCATCGAGGACGGAACCTGAAATGACGGAGCTGCCACCCTCCTGTTTCTGCTGTTCCGCCGGCGCCAGACGCACCGCGATGGTCTGCGACGAACCTGCAAAGGCGGTCCACCAGCCGGAAGCCACGATCTGATCCTTGTCGCGCACCGCGCTGACGAAGATGCCAAGCGTCGGAACCAGCCAGATGACGACGATCACGAGGACTGCCAGATGGACAAGGAGGCGCGCCGGGCCGATGCGGGAAAGACGTTGTGCGAGCGTCATCTACCGTTCTCCCATTTGCCGGTTGGCCCTGCGGATGTTCCAGACCATGATGGGGGTGACGGCGAGAAGGATCACGATGGCGATGACGGCGCTGCGGCCCGAATCGCCGCCGCCGCGGAACATCCAGTCGAACATCAGATTGGCCAGCACCATGGTTCCCCATTGGCCATTGGTCATGGTGAGGACGATATCGAAGACCTTCAGCACGAGGATCGTGATCGTCGTCCAGACCACCGCTATCGTGCCCCAGATCTGCGGCACCATGATCTTCCAGAAGATCTGCCAGCCATTGGCGCCGTCGAGGACGGCCGCCTCGATCGTCTCCTCCGGAATGCCACGCAGCGCCGCGGAGAGAATGACCATCGCGAAACCCGTCTGAATCCAGATGAGGATGACCATCAGGAAGAAGTTGTTCCAGAGGGGTATGGATAACCAGACCTGAGGCGTTCCGCCGAAGAACTGGACGATGGCGTTCAGCAACCCAATCTGCGTCTCGCTCTGACCGCGATATTCGTAGATGAATTTCCAGATAACGGAGGCGCCAACGAAGGAGATCGCCATCGGCATGAAGACGATGCTCTTGGCCATGTTGCCCCACCAGATGCGGTCCGTCAAAACGGCGATGACCAAACCGAAAAATGTGCATGCGGCAGGGGCAACGGCGAGCCATAGTATATTGTTGAAGATCGACTGGCGGAACTCCCGGTCATTGATCGCCCAGCCATAGTTCGAAAGGCCGACGAACTCATTTCCGGCACGATTATAAAAGGAGAGGATGAGGGTCGCGACGACAGGATAGACGAGATAGACCACGAGCAGGAACAGGGCCGGGCCAAGAAAAAGCCATGGCCGGATCATGGCTCGACGGCGAAGGTTGCGCGAGGCGATCTTGATGTCATCATCCTTCGCAGGAAAGACGATATCCAGGAGCTTGTTGGAAAGCAGGTAATAGGCAGCACAGGCGAAAACACCGAGGACCACGACAGCGATGGCCGAAACGATCTGCGCCAGCATGCAATTCTCCCCGCGCTTCTGTTCCCATTGACGGGACCAGTGAGTTTCAGTCGACGGCCGATGCCACGGCATTCGCCATGGCCGGGCTTATACCACCCGATCATTCGCGATCACCCGTACCGCCGGTCGGACCGGCGGTACGGGCTGTCGAGCAAGATTATTTGATTGCGTCCCAGGCGTTCTGGATCTCATCTGCGGCCTGCTGCGCGGACTTGCCGCCAACGAAATCGACCATTCCGCTCCAGAAGGCCCCTGCGCCGATCTTACCCGGCATGAGATCAGAGCCGTCGAAGCGGAAAGTCGTCGCTGACGTAAGGATCTCGCCTTCCTTCTTGAGCTGATCATTGGCATAGGCGTCGACGTTGACCCCCTTGTACGGCGTCAGGAAACTCGATTGCGCCATCCACACTTCATGAGCGATCGGCGTCTTGAGGAAATCGATGAAGGCACGGGCGGGCTTCGAGTCCTTGGTGATCGTGACGAACGTTCCAGCGCCGAGAACCGGCTTGCCGAGCTCGGGATGCGACGCGTAAGTCGGCATGTAGAAGAAGTCGGCGTCCTCTCCAAGCTTCACATCCGTCGGGAAGAAGGACGGGATGAAGGATGCCTGATGGTGCAGATAACATTTCGGCGGCACAGAGAAGAGACCCTTCGGACTGTCGCGGAAATCGGTAGAGGCAACCGCCGCCACGCCACCGTCGACGTAATCCTTGTTCTTCGCGAATTTGCCGAACTCCTCGATGGCTGCGACCACGGACGGATCGTTGAATTTCAGCTCGTTTCTGGTCCATTTGTCGTAGGCTTCCGGCGGCTGCATGCGCAGCATCAGATCCTCGACCCAGTCGGTCGCAGGCCAGCCCGTCGCTCCACCCGAACCGAGACCGATGCACCAGGGAACGCCGCCATCAGCCACGATCTGGTCGGTGAGCTTGAAGAGCTCCTCCATGGTGGTCGGCACCTTGTAGCCGGCCTCCTCGAAATTCTCCGGCACATACCAGACCAGCGACTTGACGTCCGCCTTATAGGGAAAGGCAAAAAAGGCAGGATTTCCATCCTTGCCCTTGTAGATACCGAGATCGACCCAGGACTGGCCGGCACCGTAATTTTCCTTGATCCAGTTCTCGACATCGTCTCCGAGGGGGACGAGCAGACCTTTACTGGCGAGATCGGCGAGAAGACCCGGCTGCGGAAGGATCGCGACGTTTGGCGGAGAACCGGCCTGGGTATCGATCACGATCTGCTGCTCATAGTTCTCAGAGGACGAATATTTGGCGTCTACGCCCGTCGCTTCGGTAAAATAGGCAAGCACGCTGCGGAAGAGGGCTTCATCCTCACCGCGCCATGGCCCGAAGATGGTCATCGTCTCGCCCTTCAGATCCGCATGGGCGGCCTTGAAGTCATCATAACTTTTCCAGTTGAACCGCGAATCTTGGCCAGGGGCGAACTTCAGATCCGCAGCGGCAACGCTCCCCGCCATCATCAGGATGACGGCAGCGCTCATCAGAAATCGCTTCTTCATTCTATTGACCTCCCACAACTCCCCGGCGTCGAAATCCGATACGACAGCGCTCCTCCCAAAGCGCTTATCAACGGATCCTTTCCCGTGACGCTCAGGGTCAGGTTAATTGTAAAACTTAAGGCTGCAAGCGGAAACCGCTGCAAACCTGCTCCAAGTGGGAACTAGGAACAATTTTTTATGCGTCAAGCATCGCTTGCGAGCGGGCGAATGCATGTTGCGCAAAAGTGTGCAGGAAACGACATGCATGAAAAAACAACAACCTAAAGCTTGCCGCGTGAAGAGCGATTCACGCGACAGCTTTAGGTCATCTGGAGATCTGAAGCCCGTTCAAAACGTCGGCGGCGTCCTGCCTGCCTTGCGATGGGCGGCGATGGCGGTGTTGGCCATCAGCATGGCGATCGTCATCG
>NZ_JAULLL010000008.1:0-343007 GCF_041357635.1 Sinorhizobium sp. CB7 | reverse complement strand
ACCCGCGACCTCCGGCGTGACAGGCCGGCACTCTAACCGACTGAGCTACACCCGCGCATTGATGGCTTCGTCCATGAAGCCTAACGGATAAAGGTGCCGGATCGACAACCAATGAAGGTTGCCGCTAACCTGAAAATGGCGCGAGTGACGGGGCTCGAACCCGCGACCTCCGGCGTGACAGGCCGGCACTCTAACCGACTGAGCTACACCCGCACTTCATTTCAAGCGATCCGGATGCCTTGGCATCCTTCAAATCGGCCTTGCCGTTTGATGAGCGGCTAACTAAGGGGTTCGCCTGAGGGTGTCAAGCAGGTTTGAATACAAAACGATGACACCAAGTAAATTGTTTTGGCACGCTCGGCATGAGGCTTCCGAAAAGCCTGCGAATACCGCTCTCCAAGCCAACGCAGACTCTCTCTGGTTTGGGACCAGAGGGTCTTGGATAGCAGCGACAGGCCCTCCCCATACTTTTCCACAGAAGCACACGGCCCGTTCTACAGGCCATCGACGCTCGCCCTCGCTAAAAAATCAAAAATTCTTCACAAACACTCTTGCGGTTTTCCCGCGATCCGCATAGATCACGGCCACCGACGCGGCGGGCAGCAATGCTCGATTTCGCGATGGGCGATTAGCTCAGTTGGTAGAGCGCCTCGTTTACACCGAGGATGTCGGGAGTTCGAGTCTCTCATCGCCCACCATTTCCTTCCTCAAGACCACATTGTGAAGCCCCGCCGCCAAGGCATGGTTGGCATGGACTCCGCTCCCCTCGCTGTTTATTGCTTCTGTCATGGCGTCGCCGGCGAGACGCGCCAAACCACGTTGCCGACGTCATCGGCGACAAGCAGGGCTCCCTTGATATCGATCGCCACGCCGACGGGCCGACCGAGCGCCTTATCATCGGCGCCGATGAAGCCGGTCAGGATGTCACGCGGCGGGCCAGATGGCTTTCCATCCGTAAACGGGACGAAGATCACCTTGTAGCCGCTACGCGGGTTGCGGTTCCATGAACCATGCTGGCCGACAAAAGCGCCCCCGACATAATCAATGCTGAAAAGATTGCTGGTGTTGAAGGTCAATCCAAGCGAAGCCGTATGTGCGCCAAGCGCGTAATCCGGCACGATGGCCTTCGCCACCATCTCCGGATTTTGAGGATCGACGCGCTTGTCGATGTGCTGCCCGTAGTAACTGTAGGGCCAGCCATAGAAGCCGCCGTCCTTAATCGCGGTCATGTAATCGGGCACGAGATCACTACCCAATTCGTCCCGTTCGTTGACCGCAACCCAGAGTGCGTTTGACCGCGGCTGCCATGCCAATCCATTGGGATTGCGAAGGCCGGTGGCATAGGGTCTGACCTTGCGGGTCGCCAGATCGATTTCGACGATCGCGGCGCGGCCTTGCTCAGCCTCGAGGCCATTTTCGCCGACATTGCTGTTCGAGCCGACCGTCGCGTAGAGCTTGGTCCCATCGGGGCTTGCAATAACGTCCTTGGTCCAATGTTGGTTGATTGGGCCGGCCGGCAGATCTGCAATCTTTTCGCCCGGCGCGCTGATCTCCGTATCGCCGTCCTTATAAGGAAAGGCCATGACCGCATCCGTATTGGCCACATAGAGCACGCCATTGGACAGCGTCATGCCGAAAGGTGAATTCAGATCCTTCAGCAAGGTTGTGCGCATCTCGGCGACGCCGTCGCTATCGGCGTCTCTCAACAGCGTGATTCGGTTGGCGCTTGGCGTTGCGGCGCCGGCCCACTGCATTATCAAACCTGCCATCCAATCGCGCAGGCTGAAACCGGCATTGCCGATCTTTGCCGGCCTGTTCGTTTCAGCCACCAGCACATCCCCATTTGGAAGGACAAGCAGCCAGCGCGGGTGATCAAGATCCTTCGCGAAAGCCTGGACCTTCAATCCTGCTGCCACCTTCGGCGTCACTCCTTCCGGCCACCTCGAGGCTTCGGCGACATTCACGGTTGGTATCAGTGTGCGCTTGGGCTCAGGCAAGATCGGTGACGGACCATATCCCAGCTCGATCGGAACGGTGGCCGATTCGCGTTCGAAGAAGAAAATCCATCCTCCCGCCAGGACGAGGGCGATCAAGAGCGCAGCGATTGCCTTCTTCATGGACCTTCCCCTACTGCATGTTCCTTAATCGAAGCCGATTACCCATGAAAAACATACAGTAATTCAAAGGACTACAGCGACCTTTTTACGTCTGAATGAGGCACGGCGCTGTAGGAGACGATCCCTAACGCCAGAGACAGCAATAGGTTTCCGTTCTTTCCCGATTGTGGCTTCGCGGCCCTATCCACCTGTACGCGTGATCCGTAACCGGACACCTTCGGAGAGTTGTCATGCCGCATACATAGCTGTAGTATTCCCTCACGGCTCTCCATAAGAGTCGCTGATACAGCAAAGCATGCGAGTTGGCCCGCCTCAATATAATAGGGCTGCGCGTTTTTCTGGTGATCTTCTTCTGGTCGGACAGAAGAATCTCTTCGTTTTCGAGACTCATATTTAAAGCAGTTTATTCTCATCGGGGACTGGGGAGCAACGTATCCATCAATCTGTTTGAGGATCGATCGGATATATTTGGAGGAGAGAAATGAGAAGACGCACAGTAACGACTATTCTTGCCGCGGGCCTTGCCCTATCCGCCTGCCAATCCGGTCCAACATCCCAGACAGTTGCGGATCGAAACGCCGAGTTCGGCTGTATTGCCGGAACAGTAGGTGGGGCAATTGTCGGCGGATTGGTCGGCAGTACGATTGGCGCAGGAACGGGGCAGTTAGCAGCCATAGGCGTCGGCATTGGTGGCGGCGGGTTCCTGGGCAACCGTCTGGCCTGCAGATAATTTGAAGAGGGATGTGGATAATGAAAAAGCTGACTTTGACCGCAGTCTTCGTACTGTGCCAGTGCGCTATAGCCGCTGCGCAACAGCAGCCCACCCAGCAACAACCCGCACAACAATCGACGTCGATGTATGAAGGTCAGATGAGCCGGCTCGACACCAACTCCAATGGCGCAGTCGACCGTTCGGAATACCAGGCCTTCATGAACACCGCCTTTGCCACCCTTGATAAGAACAAGGATGGAAACCTGCAAAAAGACGAGGCGAGCCAAGTTTTAACCCCGGCACAATTTGCCGCAACGGACTCCAACGGCAATGGACGCATCAGCCGGGACGAATTCATGACGCGGGTCATGGCCGATTTTGCTGCAGCCGATCGCAGCAAAGACGGCAATCTTCAGTAACGAACTCCGTCACATTTCAGGGAACATGCCCCTCCACAGGGCATGTTCCAGCTGCAATCGATTGCGCCTGGCCCACTCAGGCCCAGCGGGCCGTCTGTGGTGCGAAGACCGGCGACCAGCCCATCGTCGACTTTGCCTTGGTAACATCCACCTGCAGGGAGCCGAACAATTGTTTCGACATGTTCTTCTTTCCCGCTACCGAGAGTGCCATTCGCAAAGCGGATTCGGGAAAGGGATAAAGTCGCGCGGCACGGCCGACGTCGCGGGCGATATAGCGGATAATGTCAGGCGTCGACAGGTCTACGCCGTCAGCGGCCAGGAACAATTCACCCGCCGCCTTGGGATGGACAAGACACAGGAACAAAAGTTCGGCCAGATTATCCACCGAAATCAGGCTTCTTCTGTTGCGAACCGTGGCGAAAGGCAAGGGCAATCCGCGACGGATCATGTTCGTCAGACTTGCGAGATTTCCGAGAGCCCCCGGTCCATAGACCAGCGTCGGGCGGACGATCACAAGCTCCATGGCTGTGGATGCGACGAGCTCGGTCAGTCTCAGTTCGGCCTCGTATTTCGATATCGCATAGGGAGAATGGGGGGCTGTCGCACTTGCTTCGGTCAAAGCGCTTCCATTCGTTTCTGCGCCATTGACATGTATCGAACTCACAAAGACGAAACGACGCACACCGCTTCGCGCCGCCTGCTCAGCAAGAGCAAGCGTCCCCTCTACATTCGCCCGGCGAAACTCAGAAAGCGCGTCACCCGCCTGTTCCCGCAGAACATGCACACGTGCGGCTGAGTGGACGACGGCGTCGACACCGCTCAGAAGCGGGTGCCAGTCTGCGGAGGCGGACAGTTCCGGACTTTGGACAAATGTAGCCCCGGCCGCAGGTGGCTGCCGCTCCGGCTGGCGAGAACTGGCGATCACATCCATGCCGCCCTTGCGGATCATGAGGGGCACAAGCGAGCGCCCCACGAAACCTGTTGCGCCTGTTACAAGAACCCGCATCATCTTCCTGTAGTCAACCGTTCTCTGTCGAAGGGTGGTGCGGCATCTCGGCGTTCACGGTCGCCCGCCATATTGCTCGTCCGTAACATGCTCCATCCAATCCGCCGCCTTGCCATCCAGCGCCTCATGTATGGCGATGTGGCTCATGGCGGTTTCGGGGCTGGCGCCATGCCAATGTTTTTCGCCGGGGGCGAACCAAACAACGTCGCCAGCGAATACCTCACGCGGTTCGCCACCCCATGTCTGAACAAGGCCCTTGCCGGAGGTAATTATAAGCGTCTGACCGAGAGGATGGCTATGCCAGGCAGTACGCGCGCCGGGCTCGAAGGTGACGCTGACAGCTCTTACGCGGGCCGGATCCGGCGCTTCCATCAGCGGGTCCTGACGCACCATGCCGGTGAAATATTCCGCCGGAGCCTTTACGGAAGGGCGTGATCCGCTGGACTTGATCTCCATGATGTCCTCTCATGCCGGCAGCATCCCGGCTTTTTTGCGACGTGCAGACTATCCGTCGGCTGCGGCAAAGGGAAGAGATGAACTATTCCAGATGGACTTCTGCCCTATCTTCCCTCCGGCATGCTTGCCCGGCCGCGGGCCTGCTGCTACTGCCGGGACCTTTCATCACGAACGGAGGATTTCATGAAACACCATGCTTTCGGGCGGATGCCCTTTACGGTCACCAATGTCGGCTTCGGCGCCTGGCAGATCGGCGGCTCCTGGGGCGATGTCAGTGAGGACGACGGACGTGCCGCGCTCAATGCCGCTCTCGATGCCGGCATGACCTTCATCGACACCGCGGACGTTTATGGGGACGGCCGCTCGGAAAAGATCATCGCCGATGTGCTGAAGAGCCGCGGTGGTGAACGTCCCATGGTTGCCACCAAAGCCGGCCGCCGCCTTAACCCGCATGTGGCCGACGGCTACAACAAGGCCAATCTCGAAGGCTTCATCGACCGCAGTCTGAAGAATCTCGCGGTCGACAGCCTCGATCTCGTTCAACTCCACTGCCCGCCAACTGCCGTGTTCTACCGTCCGGAAGTCTTTGCGGGCCTCGATGAACTGCAAAAGGCTGGCAAGATCAAAGCTTATGGCGTCAGCGTCGCAACGGTCGAAGAGGCTTTAAAGGCAATCGAATATCCGGGCGTCGTCAGTATCCAGATCATCTACAACATCTTCCGCCAGCGTCCCGCAGATCTGTTCTTTCAGGAAGCGCGGCGCAAAAATGTTGCGGTCATCGCCCGCGTTCCGCTGGCAAGCGGATTGCTATCCGGCAAGATCAGCCGTGACACCAAATTCGCAAGCGACGACCATCGCAATTTCAATCGTCAGGGCGAAGCCTTTGATGTCGGCGAGACCTTTGCAGGGGTTCCCTTCGAGGTCGGATTGCAGGCCGTTGAAGAGGTGCGCAAGCTCGTTCCAGCCGGCGCGACAATGGCGGCCTTTGCGCTCCGCTGGATCCTGATGAGCGATGCCGTCACAGTCGTTATTCCCGGCGCACGCAATGCCGAACAGGCCAGGGCCAATGCGGCGGCTGCGGATCTCGCTCCGCTTTCAAACGACATCATGGCGGCCACACGCGAAATCTATGCTCGCCTCATTGCGCCGCATGTGCATCAGCGCTGGTAATTTCAAAGCCTGTCGCGTGAATCGCGTTTCACGCGACAGGCTTTGGACTATTGCTTGATGCATGTCGTTGCCCCAAAACCGCTCTACACTTTTGCGCGACATGCATTAAGAAAAATGGCCGGGCTTTGACCCGGCCATTTATTTCGGTGAGAGCTAAAGCTCAGTTCGTGCCGACCAGATCGACCGAGAAGAACAGCGTTTCGCCCGAGCTGTCGCTGACACCGTCGTTGTCGGTTACAGCATAGGCCTTGCCGGATGCATCGAAGGTGAAGCCTTCGAGCTTGTCGAGGACGTAGCCGTTAGCGGTCTTGAGATCGCCGACGAAGTCATACGCTTCCACCTTCTTGACGACCGGCAGCTCGCCGCCGAGCTTGGCCGGCTTGAGATCGGCGATAGCGACCTTGTAGAGTTTCTTCAGCTTGGCCGCATCGCCGACCAGGTTGTCACGCTCGATGATATAGACGCTGTCGCCATAGGCGGAGATTTCAGAAAGGCCGACCCAGCCGTTCTCGGACTTGTCGAGCGAATAGCGCACGGCACCCCATTCCTTGCTCTTGGGATTGTAGGAGACCAGCTTGACGAGCCCTTTGCCATCATCCTTCCACTCGCGCTGGACTGCCATCCAGAGCGTCGCATCGTCACCGGAGCCGATAACGGTCACGCCTTCGAAGCCGTAGCGGATTTCATTGTCTATGAGTTCCTTCGGCAGGGCGATCTCCTCCTTGATTTCGCCCTTCGCATTGACGTGGTAGAGCGCATGCGGCAGCAGCTTTTCACTATTGCCTTCAGAAGCGAGCCAGAAGCCACCCTTTCCATCGACGGCAATGCCCTCGATATCAAGCTTCTGGGCGGGCTGACCGTCGCGCGTGACGGTCAGGGCTTCAGTGATGACAGCCGGCTTCTTCGTCGCATCGATCGTATAGATCCTCGGCTGGCCACCGAGCACGGAGTCATTGACGGCGTAGAGCTGTCCGGCTTTTTCCGGAACGGCGGCAAGGCCCGAAAGCGCGGCGAAGCCGATCGGGTTGCCATCTTTCTTAGCCGCGACGATTTGCGGATAGGCTTTCTCGCCTTCGGCGCGCTGATAGATCATCACATGCGAGCGCGGGCCGCCGTCTTTCCCTAAATCGGTCTCATTGGCGGTCGCCAGAAGATTGCGTGATGGGATGGCAACGGCGCCTTCCGGGCCGATGCCGGAGGGCAGGAGCTGCGTGAGCTCCGGCTCGGCGCCCGTGTCCTTGTAGACGCCGACAACCGATGCACGCTCGGACAGTAGGAAGAAATACTGCTGCCCGTCGAAGGTTGCCGCTTCCAGACCTTCCGGCTCGACGCCCTTGGAAGAGGAGCGACCTTCCGGATAGTGGCCGATCTCGGCGACTGCGCGCTCGAAGGAAGCGCCGGATTCGTAAAGGACCTTGCCGGTCTTGTCGAAGATCGTAAAGCCGCGCGAACCGCCCTTGTAGTCGCCTTCATTGGCGACAACCAAGCGGTTGTCATCCAGCCACTTCACGGCATCAGGCTCGCGCAGCACGCCTTTGAGCTCGCCGGTGAACTGAAGCGCACCATTCCGCTTCGTATCGACGCCCGAGAGATCGGCGCTGCCTGCAGAGAAATGTGTCTTCACCGTGCCAGTCGTGCCGTCGATGATGACTATTTCATTGTTCTCCTGCAGGGTGAGCGCAATTTCGTTCTGACCGTTGAAAGCAACGAATTCGGGCTCCGGGTCTTCCGGGGCGATCCCGGCAAGGCCGGTCAGCGTCACATGCTTGATCGTACCGCAATCGACCGTGCCACCCTTGACGGCGATGGTGACAAGGTCACCGGCCGGCATCTGGGGGATCTTGCCGTCATCAATGTCCTCATCACGCTCGTTCTCAATGGCGATGGCAGCGAGCGTCTTGTCCTTGTTGAGAGCAATCGAATCCGGCTGACCGCCGAGGTCGCAGGTCACGTCGATCTTCTTCGACGCAATGTCCACGATCGCAAGACGCCCGGACGGCTTCTGCTTGCTTTCCGACGTATTGACCGCGACAAGCGCCTTGCCTCCTGCCGTCGTGACTGAAGTCGGCTCGCCGCCCATCATCAAGGCACCACCGGCCTTGGGCGCCTTGGGATCGGTGATGTCGATAAAGCCGATCGCACCGAGCGGGCTGTCGCTGTAGATCAGCGTCATCCCATCTTCGGTGGCCGTGATGATCTCGGCAGATGTCGGCGACTTGCCCTTGTCAGCCGGCAGATTCTGCGCGACCGGAAAAGACGCTACACGATTGAAAACCGATTCGGCTGCGGCCGGAAAGGCTGCAGACGCGAACAAAGCGGCAGTGAGCGCCGCTTTCTTGACAGAAACGGTCATTGAAAATCCCCCTGTTTCAGAAACCAATGCCGGACGGTTTTGCGGCAGAGGCGTGACAGCCAGATGACAAAACCGGAGGTTTTACACCGGGCAGACGCGCACCGATGCAGGCGGCGGGCGGATCGCTGACAGAGGAATCAAATGGGGGTCCGAGCAGGCTCGGACCCCCATGCCCTGAGCCACCGGGCGAAAGGCTCCCGGTGGGCGGGTGAAAACAGGATCAGCCGTTGCAGGCGTCCTTGAGGCCCTTGCCGGGCGTGAACTTCGGTACGTTGCGAGCCGGGATATCGACTTCGGCGCCCGTGGACGGGTTGCGGCCTTTCGTTGCGGCGCGATGAGAAACGGTGAAGCTTCCAAAGCCTGCGAGGCGAACATCGCCGCCGCTCTTCAGTTCGCCCTGCACGGTATCGAAGAGAGCGTCCACAGCGGAAGCTGCATCGGCCTTCGTGAGCCCGGCCTTCTCAGCCACTGCGGACACGAGTTCATTCTTGTTCATGTTTCCACCCCTTTCTACTTGGTATGAAACGAATGTTATAAGCTGGGTGAGAATATGTAAGCTCAGACCCGCCGCAACCCAGAAGCCCTGCAAATCAAGGAAAAGCAAGCGTCCGAGTTCACTTTTTCACAAAAAAGGCCGACGTTTCCGCCGGCCTCTTCACAGTTTGTGTCTTTTTCGCACGAAGGCATGGAGAAAAGCCTGGGACCGGGTGATTCCAGGCCGAATCGGCCTGAAATCTGAATCCGTCTCCAGATCAAAAAGTGAGAGCGGATTCGCCTTAAAAACCGCTCACACTTTTCGGCATTCCGCTCTAGTGCGCGAATGTCGAACCCGTTTCCTCGGCGCCTTCGACCGTCGCGATAACGGGCGTTTCAACTGTGCCGTCCCATTCGATCGGCTCCGGTTTGCGGGTCAGTGCGTGCTTGATCACCTCACCCATACGGGAGACAGGGACGATCTCCATGTTGTTTTTCACGTTGTCCGGAATCTCCGCCAGATCCTTGGCGTTTTCTTCCGGGATCAGCACCTTCTTGATGCCGCCGCGAAGCGCTGCGAGCAGCTTCTCCTTAAGACCTCCGATCGGCAGCACCCGGCCGCGGAGCGTGATCTCTCCGGTCATGGCGACATCCTTGGAAACCGGGATGCCGGTCATGATCGAGACGATCGCGGTCGCCATGGCGACACCGGCCGACGGACCATCCTTCGGCGTGGCGCCTTCCGGCACGTGCACGTGGATGTCGCTCTTATCGAAGAGCGGCGGCTCGATGCCGAAATCGACAGCGCGCGAGCGGACATAGGATGCCGCAGCGGAGATCGACTCCTTCATGACGTCCTTCAGGTTACCGGTGACCGTCATGCGGCCCTTGCCCGGCATCATTACGCCTTCGATCGTCAGAAGCTCGCCACCGACTTCCGTCCATGCCAGACCGGTGACGACACCGACCTGATCGTCGCGTTCGGCTTCACCGTGACGGAACCGCGGAACACCCAGGTAATCGTGGATGTTTTCCGCCGTAACGGCCACAGACTTGGTCTTGCCCTTGATGATCTCGGTCACTGCCTTGCGCGCAAGCTTCATCAGCTCGCGCTCGAAGCTACGAACGCCGGCTTCGCGGGTATACTGCTGGATGACCGCCATCAGTGCGTCATCGCTGACCGAAAACTCGTTCGGCTGCAGCGCATGCTCCTTGATGGCCTTCGGCAGCAGGTGCCGCTTGGCGATCTCGCGCTTTTCATCCTCGGTATAGCCGGCGATGCGGATGATCTCCATACGGTCCATCAAAGGCGCAGGGATGTTCAGCGTATTCGCCGTGGTGATGAACATCACGTCGGACAGGTCGTATTCGACTTCCAGGTAATGATCCATGAAGGTCGAGTTCTGAGCCGGATCCAGCACTTCCAAAAGCGCGGAAGACGGATCGCCGCGGAAGTCCATCCCCATCTTGTCGATCTCGTCGAGCAGGAAGAGCGGATTAGACTTCTTTGCCTTCTTCATCGACTGGATGACCTTGCCAGGCATCGAACCGATATAGGTGCGGCGGTGACCGCGGATTTCGGCCTCGTCGCGAACGCCACCGAGAGCCATGCGGACATACTCGCGGCCGGTCGCCTTGGCGATCGACTGGGCAAGCGAGGTCTTACCGACGCCCGGAGGACCTACGAGGCAGAGGATCGGGCCCTTCAGCTTCGTCGAGCGGGCCTGAACGGCCAGATATTCGACAATGCGCTCCTTGACCTTATCCAGGCCAAAGTGGTCAGCCTCGAGGATCTTCTCGGCATTGTTGAGGTCGCTCTTGATCTTTGACCGCTTGCCCCAGGGAATGCCGAGCAGCCAGTCGAGATAGTTGCGCACAACCGTCGCTTCCGCAGACATCGGGCTCATCTGGCGCAGCTTCTTCAGCTCCGCCTCGGCCTTTTCGCGGGCTTCCTTGGACAACTTGGTCTTGGAGATGCGCTCTTCCAGTTCGGCCATCTCGTCGCGGCCTTCCTCGCCGTCGCCGAGCTCCTTCTGAATCGCCTTCATCTGTTCATTGAGGTAGTACTCGCGCTGGGTCTTCTCCATCTGGCGCTTGACGCGCGAGCGGATGCGCTTTTCAACCTGAAGAACCGAAATCTCGCCTTCCATGAAGCCGAGGGCCTTTTCGAGGCGCTGCTTGACGCTGGTGGTTTCCAGCATCTCCTGCTTTTCAGTGATCTTGATCGACAGGTGCGAAGCCACGGTATCGGCGAGCTTTGAATAATCGTCGATCTGGCTGGCGGCACCAACCACTTCCGGGGAAATCTTCTTGTTGAGTTTTACGTAGCTTTCAAATTCCGAAACCACGGAACGGCTGAGCGCTTCGAGCTCCACCGGATCATCGTCCGGTTCATCGAGCACGTGACCGAGGGCCTCGTAAAAGTCCTCACGGCTCGTATAGGCATCGATTTCGGCGCGCGAGCGGCCTTCGACCAAAACCTTCACGGTGCCGTCCGGCAGCTTCAAGAGCTGCAGCACGTTGGCCACGGTTCCGACCTTATGGATTGCGGAAGGTTCGGGATCGTCATCGCTGGCGTTGATCTGGGTAACAAGCATGATCTGCTTGTCCGAACCCATCACTTCTTCAAGCGCACGGATCGACTTTTCCCGTCCAACGAACAAAGGCACGATCATGTGGGGGAAAACCACGATGTCGCGCAACGGCAGAACCGGATAGGCGATACTGTTCGCTGCAGACGATTTCTTCGACATATCATTTCCTTTCCATCGGCCCGTTCCCGGGCTCTTTTCCCGGCCTCTTGGGACTGACCGGGCTCTATCACTTGCATAAGAAGTGGAGTGTCTCACCACCCATTTCAAGCCACGCAAAATGCCCGAATCGAACCAGACATGTCAGGCATTTGACAGCGAACGCAAAAACAACAGGAAACGCATCGCTGCATTGACGCTTACCGCATTCGGGCCCGGGATGGATACGCACCGGATAGCCAACGTTGGATTCATTCCATCATTGCCTCGATCCGATCACTTCGCAACGGCTGCAAGTGAGGTCCGAACCCCTTGCCACAACCCTTAACAGGAAACAGCATGGCTTTTCAAATAGAAAGGGGCTCGCCCCAGGCAAGCCCCTTATAAAAGTCAACGGTGGACAACCGCATCAGGCCGAAGCGTTTGCCTTTTCCTCCTGCCGGTCCGCATAAATGTAGAGCGGACGAGCGGAGCCGCGGACAACCTCTTCCGAAATGACGACTTCGCGAACACCTTCGAGAGCCGGCAGTTCGAACATGGTATCGAGCAGGATCTTTTCCATGATCGAGCGCAGGCCACGGGCGCCAGTCTTGCGGACGATGGCGCGGCGTGCGATCTCGCGCAGCGCGTCCTCGTGGAAGGTCAGCTCCACGTCTTCCATCTCGAACAGGCGCTGGTACTGCTTGACGAGCGCGTTCTTCGGCTCCGACAAAATCTGGATCAGCGCATCCTCGTCGAGATCCTCGAGCGTCGCCAGAACCGGCAGACGTCCGATGAACTCCGGAATGAGGCCGAATTTGACCAGATCTTCGGGCTCGAGCTCCCGCAATACTTCGCCGACACGGCGGTCGTCCGGAGCCTTCACCGTTGCGGCGAAACCGATCGAAGTTTTCTCGCCGCGAGCGGAGATGATCTTGTCGAGACCGGCAAAGGCACCGCCGCAGATAAACAGGATGTTCGTCGTGTCAACCTGCAGGAATTCCTGTTGCGGGTGCTTGCGACCGCCCTGCGGCGGGACGGAAGCGACCGTGCCTTCCATGATCTTCAGAAGCGCCTGCTGCACGCCTTCGCCCGAAACGTCACGGGTGATCGACGGATTGTCGGACTTGCGCGAGATCTTGTCGACTTCATCGATGTAAACGATGCCGCGCTGGGCACGCTCGACATTATAGTCGGCAGCCTGCAGCAGCTTCAGAATGATATTTTCGACGTCCTCGCCGACATAGCCGGCTTCCGTCAGCGTCGTTGCATCAGCCATTGTGAAGGGCACGTCGATGATGCGCGCCAGCGTCTGAGCCAGATAGGTCTTGCCGCAACCGGTCGGACCGACGAGCAAGATGTTCGACTTCGACAATTCGACATCGCCGTTCTTCGAGGCATGCGCCAGACGCTTGTAGTGGTTATGGACGGCAACGGACAGGATCTTCTTGGCCTGCTTCTGACCGATGACATATTCATCGAGAACCTTGATGATGTCCTGGGGCGTTGGAACGCCGTCACGGGACTTGACCATCGAGGACTTATTTTCCTCGCGGATGATGTCCATGCACAATTCGACACATTCATCGCAGATGAATACGGTCGGTCCGGCAATCAGCTTCCGAACTTCGTGCTGGCTCTTGCCGCAGAATGAACAATACAGGGTATTCTTGGAGTCACCGCCGTTGCTGCCGCTGACTTTGCTCATATCACTTTCCTTCCAGCACGCCGCATTTCGAGGTGAAATAGCGGTCCACTCAATCAGCCCGCCGACCTTGCTCCACTCATTGGAGCCCTCGCCGCCAAGGCTTCCCCGGGGGTACTGCTTAAACCCAGCCAATCATGTCCGGGCACCAGTGGCAACGAATTCCCCTTCGAATGCCGAGTGCTATGTCATAAAAACTCAACATAGCATTAATGGGTACTATTAGCGCGTTCCCTGCCAGATGAAACCCCTTGTTCGATCACAAATGGGATAGAACTGTGGCGAGGAAAACACCATCCCAATTAATCACTATCCTTCGCTGCCTTCGATTTCGACACGCGACGTCAATACCTTGTCGACCAGGCCCCAATCCTTCGCTTCGTCAGCGGACATGAAATGGTCGCGGTCGAGGGTCTGCTCGACTTCCTCATAGGTGCGGCCGCAATGCTTGACGTAGACTTCGTTCAGGCGGCGCTTCATCTTTATGATATCGCGGGCATGACGCTCGATGTCCGATGCCTGGCCCTGGAAGCCGCCCGACGGCTGGTGAACCATGATCCGGGAATTCGGCGTCGCAAAACGCATGTCCTTGTCTCCGGCTGCCAAGAGCAGCGAGCCCATCGAGGCAGCCTGACCGATGCACAGCGTGGAAACGGCCGGCTTGATGAACTGCATGGTATCGTAGATCGCCATGCCGGCGGTCACCACGCCGCCCGGCGAATTGATGTAAAGGGCGATCTCCTTTTTCGGATTTTCGGCCTCCAGGAAGAGAAGCTGCGCGCAGACGAGTGTAGCCATATGATCTTCCACTGGGCCTGTCAGGAATATGATGCGTTCCTTGAGAAGGCGCGAATAGATGTCATAAGACCGCTCACCGCGGTTGGTCTGCTCCACAACCATCGGCACCAGAGCCATAGCGGTATCGACTGGGTTTCTCATGTGCGTCCTTTGTCAACTCGTCCCGGTACGGAAAGCCGGAATCATAAAAACTGTCTCACCCCTACATAGAGTGTCCCTGCCCTGCACTTCAAGACACGCATAAGGATAACATTGACGGCTCCAGGCGTGGCGTGAAGCGGCCTGGGAATAATTCGGCCGTTTCTTTGCAAATGCACCTTAATGGCGGGTTACATCCGACGCCACCCACAGCTTTTCCCTGCCGCAGAGTGAAGGAAGGATGAACGCCTCCAGCGCACCGATCCCACCTGCGTATTCAAATCAGGCGTTTTTACCGCTCAGTTCACAAGAAGCAAATTTTTACCAGCCAGTTTAAGAAAGTCGCCAGTTTATTTGGTCATGATATGGCAGTCTTCGAGGAGGTCTGCCGTGTTCAATGTCCCAACCGGATTGTCAATCTGGTGTTCAGAGGCCCTGACGCTTGCCCTTGTCCTGTTCATGGCATGGCGCCATGACAGGAAGACCAATGCCTATCTCTTCTGGTGCCTCGGTTTCGCCCTGAGTGCTATCGGCTTTGCGCTGGTTGCCGCGCGCGGCCTCATCCCGAATTTCCTTTCGATCGAAATCGCCAATACGATCGCGCTTCTCGGACAAAGCGCATGGGTCGTGGGATTTCTCGCTCTTGACAGGAGGAAGCTCGAATGGTGGACACTGTTGCCTCCCGCGATCTGGCTTCTAGGCGTCTTCCTGCCCTGGATAAACGACAGTTTCGCCAACCGCGTCGCCCTCTACAATCTGGCTTCCACCGCGGGCGCCGCGGCGCTTTCGCTCTCGGTCGTACCCGTCAATGCCCATAGGGAAAAGACGCGGTTGATGCTTTCCATCATTTTCCTGACGCAGGCCGTCGTCTGCTTCGGCACGGCCCTCGCCATTGCGGTGATGCGCCCGTCCGACAAGCAGGCCGTCGACTTCGGCGGTGTGGCGGCGCTTGCCACGGCCTTCCTGCTCACGCTGGCATTTGCCCTGACGTTCCGCCTCGTCATGGAACGGTCGGAACGGCAATTGCGTGCACTCGCTGTCACGGACCCGCTGACCGGAGTGTTCAACCGACGCGGCCTCTTCGACCATTTCAACCGGGTACGGGACCATGCGCGCGCCAAAGGTGGCCTGGTCGCCATGCTGCTTTTCGATCTCGATCATTTCAAGCAGCTCAACGACGCGCATGGCCATCAGGCAGGTGACGTGGTGCTCGTTCACTTTGCAAGGGTCGCCCGACAGTTCATCCCGACCGGCTTCGGCCGGATGGGCGGCGAGGAATTCGCCGCCTTCGTCTATGTCAGGGATCAGTTTGAGGCCGAGGCGACCGCGGAAGCCGTGCGGATCGAATTCTGCCGTCTGCCGGTGTTGGCCGGCACGGCTCTCCTGTCACCGACCGTTAGTGTCGGCGTCGCCATGGCATCGGCCGCAGAGGCCGATTGCGACAAGCTGATTTCCGCCGCCGACCGCGCGCTTTATGCCGCAAAGGCGAACGGCCGCAATTGTTCGATTGTCTTCGGCGAGGCGGAGACGGCCGCACCGCCACCGGTCTCCCCGGATCCGCACGGCGGCGAGCTCGTGCCGACACTGGACGACCAAATCCATGCGCTAAAGCGGATCGGCACGCTTTCGCGGATGTGACCGGCTTTCCGTGGATGCACAAATCCGCTAATCCTCCGCATCATGATACCCTCCGTCCTCTCGATCGATCGCGCCAGGCGCCACGTCTCCCTCGACGGCCGCGATCCGGCCTTTTACGCCGATCCGAACAGCGTTTATGCCGCCCTGCATGCCCATTGTCCCACATTCTACTGGGAACAGCAGAAGCGGTGGTATTTCGTCAGTTACGAGCATGTGAACGCTTTGCTGCGGGACCGGCGGTTCGGTCGGCAAATCCTGCATATTGCCAGCCGCGACGAGGTCGGGATGTCAGATCCCTTGCCTCACCTTGCCCATTTCGATCTGGCGGAGCGGTATTCGCTACTGGAACTCGAACCGCCGGAACACACCCGGCTCAGAACGCTTGTCAACCGCGCCTTCGTTTCGCGCCATGTCGAAAAGATGAAACGGGAACTTTCGGAACTGGCCAACGGGCTCATCGACCGTTTCGAGCAAAAGGGCGAAGTGGAACTGCTATCTACCTTTGCGGATATCATCCCCGTCACCATGATCGCACGGATGATCGGTATTCCCGAGGAGATGGGACCACAGCTACTGAAATGGTCGCATGCCTATGTGCGCATGTACATGTTCGGCCGCACTCGGGAAGACGAAGACGCAGCCGATCAGGCGGCAAGGGAATTTGCCGACTATGTGAAATCGGTCATCGCGATGCGCCGCGCCGCGCCATGCGACGACCTGCTGACCCACATGATCCACACGGAGCACAAAGGGCAGTATCTGACGGAAGACGAACTGGTCTCGACGACGATCGTGCTGCTCAATGCCGGGCATGAGGCGACGGTCCATCAGATCGGCAATTCCGTTCGCGTTATCCTGGAGAGCGGTTATGACCCGGTGGACCTCTTCAAAGACGAGGCGACGACCGAGCGCACGATCGAGGAAGCCGTGCGCATCTGCGCGCCGGTTCACATCTTTCAGCGGTGGGCGCTGGAAGATGCCGAAATAGACGGAGTCTCTTTCAAACGCGGCGACAAGGTGGGCCTTATCCTGGCGGCAGCCAACCTGGATCCAGCGAAATTCAGCGATCCGCTCGTCTTCAAGCCCGACCGCAACGAGGCACCGAACCTCTCCTTCGGCGCCGGCATCCATTTCTGCATCGGCGCACCGCTGGCGCGGCTCGAGCTGAACGTCGTCCTGCCGATCCTCTTTCAGCGCCTACCGGGCCTTAAGCTTGCCAGGACGCCAACGGTCAAGGACGTCTATCATTTTCACGGCCTCGACCGATTGCATCTCGTTTGGTGAACATTTGCCGATGGGCGTCGCCCGGTTTCGCGCTCAGCCGTAGCGACCCGTAATATAGTCTTCCGTGCGCTTGTTGATCGGCGCCTGGAATATCTGGCTCGTGGGTCCGTACTCGATCATTTCGCCGAGATACATGAAGGCGGTCGTGTCGGAAATGCGGCTTGCCTGCTGCATATTGTGCGTGACGATGACGATGGTGAAATCGGCCTTCAACTGCGTGACCAGTTCCTCGACCTTGGCAGTCGAGATCGGGTCGAGCGCCGATGTCGGCTCGTCGAGCAGAAGCACTTCCGGGCGCAGGGCCACGGCGCGGGCAATGCAGAGGCGCTGCTGCTGACCGCCGGAGAGGCCAAGGCCGCTGCCCTTCAGCTTGTCCTTGACTTCATCCCAGAGTGCGGCCTGGCGCAGCGCCAGTTCGACGCGATCGTCCATCTCGGCACGCGACAATCTCTCATGGTGGCGGATACCGTAGGCGATATTGTCGTAGATCGACATCGGGAACGGCACCGGCTTCTGGAAGACCATGCCGACACGCGCGCGCAGGTCGTTCATCGGATAGTGGTCATCAAGAATATTGTCGCCATCGAGCGTCACCCTGCCGGTCGCGCGCTGCTTCGGATAGAGCATGTAGATCCGGTTCAGGATACGCAGCAGCGTGGACTTGCCACAGCCGGACGGGCCGATCAGCGCCGAGACCTTCTTTTCCGGAAAGCTGAGACTGACGCCTTTCAGGGAATGTTGATCGCCGTAGTAGAAGTTCACGTTGTCGAGGACCAGCTTGTGATCTTCCGAAATTGGGGGCTGTGGTCTGCTCTCGATTGTCTTTGCGGAGTCAAGCATCATCGTGCATTCCTACGGTTGAGTATAGCGCGTGATCCAACGCTGAGGAGGAGGACGAACAGGGCCATGATGAAAGCACCCGCCCAGGCGAGCGTATGCCATTCGTCATAGGGGCTCATGGCATACTGGAAGATGACCACCGGAATATTCGCCATCGGCTCGGTCACATCGGTCGTCCAGTACTGGTTGTTGAGGGCCGTGAAGAGCAATGGCGCTGTCTCACCGGAGATTCTGGCGATGGCCAGAAGGATGCCGGTCAGGATGCCGGTCGCGGCGGCCTTGTAGAGCACGTTGACCGTCACCTTCCAGCGTGGAATACCCAGAGAAAGGGCGGCCTCGCGCATGACATCAGGAACGAGCCGCAACATCTCATCCGTCGTGCGAACGACGACCGGCAAGAAGATGAAGGCGAGCGCAATGCCGCCGGCATAGCCGGAGAAATGGCCGGTCTGGCGGACGACGAGTTCATAGACGAAAAGGCCGATGATGATCGATGGAGCGCTCAGGAGGATGTCGTTGACGAAGCGGATGACCTCCCCGATCTTCTTGCCGCGGCTGTATTCGGCAAGATAAGTGCCCGCCGCCACGCCGATCGGCGTGCCGATCACGATGGCGAGGACGACCATGATCAGGCTGCCTGCGAAAGCGTTGGCCAGGCCACCGTCTTCACCGGGCGGCGGCGTCATTTCCGTAAAGAGCTTTGTGCTGAGCGCCGCAAAGCCATTGAGCAAGGTCGAGCCGAGAATCCAGACGAGGAATATCAGGCCGAGAGCGGTGGCGAGTGTCGCAAGCGTCAGCGCCACCATGCTCTTGATTTCGCGGTAGCGGTAAAGCGAATTCGAGGTGGTCATATCCTATTCCCCTCTTTGCTTTGCCATTCGCACGAGCATGACTTTTGCCAACGCCAGCACGATGAAGGTTACGACGAAAAGGATGAAGCCGAGCGCGATGAGCGACGAGAGGTAGATATCGGAATCGGCTTCGGTGAACTCGTTCGCGATGGCGGCCGCGATCGAGTTGCCTGGCTCCATCAGCGACACAGCGATGTTATGGGTGTTCCCAAGGACGAAGGTAACGGCCATCGTCTCACCGAGCGCGCGGCCAAGCCCTAGGAAGATGCCGCCGACCACCGCGGTGCGCGTATGCGGAATAACGATGTCGCGGACCACTTCCCACTTGGTGCTGCCGAGTGCGTAAGCCGATTCCTTGAGCTGCGGCGGCACGACCAGGAAGACATCACGCATGACCGATGAGATGTAGGGGATGATCATGATCGCCAGCACGATGCCCGACGTCAGCATGCCGATGCCAAGCGGCGCGCCGCTGAAAAGGGCACCGATGACCGGGAGAGGCCCGAGCCAGTCGATAAGGAAGGGCTGGATATAATCCGACATGAAGGGCGCGAAGGTAAACAACCCCCACATACCGTAGATGATGCTCGGAACGCCCGCGAGGAGTTCGATCGCTCCGCCGATCGGGCCGCGCAGCCAGCGGGGAGCGACTTCCGTGACGAAGATGGCGACGCCGAGACTGATTGGAACGCCGATGATCATGGCGAGTGCGGAGGTGACAAGCGTTCCGTAAATCGGAACGAGTGCGGCAAACTGCTGGCTGACGGGATCCCATATCGTGCCGTAGAGGAAACCGAAACCAAATGTCCTGAAGGCCAGAAGGCCGCCCCAGGCCATCGAGATGGCGGCGGCCAGAAGAGATACGAGCACGAAAAGCCCGCAGCCTAAGACAATCCAATAAAATACGCGGTCTCCGAAAGCGGATGTCCGCTTGCGGCCCGCTCCCTGTCCAGACAGGGACGGCGGTGCTAACGCTTCGCTCATGATGGTTCACTCACGTAACTTGCTGACAGTAGGTGCACATAGCAATCGGGCGGGAAGCACGCTTCCCGCCCGAACCTATTTCAGCAATCAGCCCTTGAATTGGGCTGTCCAGTAATCTTCGATCTGTTTTACGAGAGAGTCCGGAAGCGGAACGTAATCGAGGGCGGAAGCTTCCTTCTGGCCCTTTTCCAGCGCCCACTTGAAGAAGGCAAACGCGGCCTTGGAACGATCGGCGTCCTTCGGCTGCTTGTACATGATCGCCCAGGTGGTGGCGGTTACGGGCCAGGCCTTTTCGCCCGGAGCGTTGGTCATGATCAGGTAGAAATCCTGAGCCTTGCCCCATTCGGCGCTGGCGGCAGCGGCGGAGAAGCTTTCAGCATTCGGCTTGGGATACTTGCCGGCAGCGTTCTGGATCAGAACGTAGGGCAGCTTGTTCTGAAGAGCGTAGGCATATTCGACGTAACCGATCGAATCCTTGACTCGGGTGACATAAGCAGCAACGCCTTCGTTGCCCTTGCCGCCGATACCGACCGGCCAGTTGACGGCGGTGCCTTCGCCGACCTTGCTCTTCCAATCGTCGTTGACCTTGGAGAGATAGTTGGTCCAGTTGAAGGAGGTGCCCGAACCGTCCGAACGGTGAACGACGGCGATCTGGGAATCGGGAAGCTTCAGGCCAGGATTGAGGTCGGCAATCGCCTTGTCATTCCACTTGGTGACGTTGCCGAGGAAGATGTCCGCCAGGACCTTGCCGGAGAGCTTGAGTTCGCCGGACTTGATGCCCTTGACATTGATGACCGGAACGATGCCGCCGACGACCAGCGGAAACTGGCCGAAGCCGCCAGCCGTCAGGTCTTCAGGCTTCAGCGGAGCGTCGGAAGCGCCAAAATCAACGGTTGCAGCCTTGATCTGGGCAATACCGCCACCGGAACCGATGGACTGATAGTTGAGCTTATCGCCGGTCTGCTTGTTGTAGTCGGCCGACCACTTCGAAAGAACCGGATAGACGAAGGTGGAACCCGCTCCGGTAATGTCCGCTGCCGAGGCCGATGCGGCCAGCGCGGCTGCGAGACCGGCGGACAGGCAAAGTGAAAGGAGTTTCTGTTTGAGCATTTCTGACTCGCTTCCTTGAGGAAATGAAGGACAAACAGGAGTCGACGCATGGGGGTGGGGTATAGGCGCCAAAACTCCCGTCACAGCCAAGTCGGCTACGGCCGGAGTATTTCAGTTTTATGACAGTCCTGTGAATTCATGTGTCACGTCAGGATGCTACAGAGCAACCGTTGCGTTCATTTCTTAACGAAACGACTGCCTGATAAGACATTAACGAGAAATTCGGCCACAGATGAGACAAGGGGCGCGGTCGTTTGCCGCACCTTGTTAAATCGCTTTGGTGAAAACCAAACGCGCACAATTGCATAGCGGACCGTCGGACGATTGTGGAGAAGATTGGCAGCGACGGTGGCACGGCCGCGTTGGTGCTCGCCTTGCCTTGTATTGCGGAGTGAGGGGACCGTTGCAAGATTGCTCTACTGGCAAGGACCAACGGCGACCAGGTGCAGTTTGCTTTGCTATCAATGCGGGAAAATTGTCGAAGGTTGCACCGATCGTAAGGATCGTCGCGTAAAAGAGTATGTTGACGACGTCCCAGCCAGAACGCGCAACCATCCGCCGCTATTGGCCAGTCCTGGTCTTCGGCGTCGTGATCGGCAGCAGTACGGCAATGCTTTCCGCATGGGTCTGGCAAGCATGTTGAGCCTCGACGACAGCCTGCGCCTCAGTCTCCTGCCGCGCTCCATCAGCACGCCCTTCGCCATGTCGGTTTCCGGTACGATCGGAGGCGTCCCGGATCTGACCGCCGTCTTCGTGGTCATTACAGGCGTGTTCGGCGCCGCATTCGGACAGATCCTCCTGCGCGTTCTACCGCTGCGTTCGACACTTAGCCCGCGGCGCCCTGTTTGGCGTGGGCGCCCATGGCGCCGGTGTCGCGCGAGCGCATCAGATCGGCCGTGAGGAGGATCGGTCGCCGGGCTCGTCATGGTCATGGTCGGCCTGGCCAATATCTTTGCCGCCCCGCTGGTCGCCTGGATATTGCGCTGACCCGCGCCGCTTACAGTCGGATCACATAGTCCTTGCGAGTCGTTTCAACAACTTCCCAGCTTCCCTTGAAGCCGGGCCTCAGGATCATGCGATCCCCGGCCTTCAGATGAATGGCTTCGCCGCCGTCTTCCGTGACGATTGAATGGCCCGAGAGAATGCTGAAATATTCCCATTCGTCATAGGAAATCAGCCATTTTCCCGGTGTCGCCTCCCATACGCCGGCATAAAGGCCATCCGCCTCCTCCAAATTCCAGGTGCGGAACTTCGGGCTGCCGGAAATGACGCGGTCCGGATCGGGTTCGCCGATTTCCGGCGTCACTGCCTCGATATCGAAGGTGACGAATTTGCTCATGGCTGTCCTCAGATCTGCGCGAGTGATTGTTCGAGATCGGCGATGATATCCTTCACGTCCTCGATCCCGATCGACAGACGGACGACATCCGGTCCGGCTCCGGCGGCGATCTTCTGCTCGTCCGTCAGTTGCTTGTGCGTGGTAGAGGCCGGATGGATCACGAGGGAGCGCGTGTCGCCGATATTGGCAAGATGAGAGAAAAGTTCGAGCCCCTCGACGAGGGTCTTTCCGGCCCCGTATCCTCCCGCGAGTCCGAAGGTAAATACGGAACCCGCGCCTTTTGGCGAATAGCGTTGCTGCAAGGCGTGGTTCGGATCGTCCTCCAGTCCGGAATAATTCACCCAGGCAACCTTGCTGTGCGCCTTCAGCCATCCCGCGACCGCAAGCGCATTGTCGCAGTGGCGCTGCATACGGAGCGGCAGGGTCTCGATGCCGGTCAGAATCAGAAAGGCGTTGAAAGGCGAAATTGCCGGTCCCAGGTCGCGCAGTCCAAGCACGCGGCAGGCTATGGCAAAAGCGAAATTGCCGAAGGTCGCATCCAGCACGACACCGTTATATTCGGGACGCGGCGTCGACAGCATCGGGTAGTTGCCCGACGCCGACCAATCGAAGGTGCCGCCGTCGACGATCAGCCCGCCCATGGAATTGCCGTGACCGCCGAGGAACTTCGTCAAGGAATGCACGATGATGTCGGCACCATGTTCCAACGGTCGGATCAGGTAGGGGGTCGCCATCGTATTATCGACGATCAGCGGCAGGCCGTGCCTTTTGGCCACCTCGGCGATCGCTGCGATGTCCACGAAAGTGCCGCCGGGATTGGCAAGGCTTTCGATGAAGATAGCCCGCGTGCGCTCATTGATCTTGTTTTCGAAGGCTGCCGGCTCGAGGGGATCGGCCCAGCGGACCTCCCAACCGAAATTTGCGAAGGCGTGACCGAACTGATTGATCGAACCACCATAGAGCCTATTGGCGGCGACGAAATTGTCGCCAGGGCGCATGATCGTATGAAAGACAATCATTTGTGCAGCATGACCGGAGGCGACGGCGAGCGCTGCAGTCCCTCCTTCGAGTGCTGCGACGCGCTCTTCGAGCACGGCCTGCGTCGGATTCATGATGCGAGTGTAGATGTTGCCGAATTCCTGCAGCCCGAAGAGCGCTGCGGCATGGTCGGCATCGTTGAAGGTGTAGGCCGTCGTCTGGTAGATCGGCGTCGCCCGAGCGCCGGTGGTCGGATCCGGACGCGCTCCCGCATGAATTGCAAGCGTATCGAAGCCCGGATCATTCTTCGGCATCTGATTCTCCCCGTCATTCACCGTGGGAGGATCATAACGTCCGCCAATAAAGTTACAATTGCGGCGCCATCGCTTGCCGCTGGCTTTTCCCGGTCTTCAGGCGATCAGGCGCGGATATTCGATCGCCGGGCAACGGTTCATGACGACGCTTACTCCGGCCGCCTCCGCCTTGGCCGCGGCTGCATCGTCCCGCACTCCGAGCTGTGACCAGATCACGCTCGGCAACGACGGCAGGGCCAATACTTCGTCTACGATATCAGGCAGATATTGCGATGCGCGGAAGACATCGACCATGTCGATCTTGCCCGGAATGTCGGCAAGCCGCGCATAGACCTTTTGCCCATGGATCTCCTTGCCGGCCTGACCGGGATTGACCGGGATGACGTCATAGCCGCGCCCCAGAAGATATCCCATCACGCCGTTGCTTGGCCTTGCCGGATTGGGAGAGGCACCAAGAAGCGCTATCGACTTTACGGAGTGCAGGATCCCTGCCAGGTAGTCGTCATCGTAGCGATCGTGATTCATGCGTTCTTCCTTCCGAGTCGATCACAACTCCGTTTTTGCGTGATTTCGCTGAAACTGCGGAACCAATTCAGCGTATATAATAACGGACATATAAAAGGTGGCTGAAATGAAAAGAATTGCATTCGGTTTGGCCCTGATCCTGGCCGCATCGCCAGCTTTTGCAATATCACGCTACAACCCCATGACGCTGACCTGCGCGGAGGCCCGCAACGCTATCCGCAATGAAGGCGCGGTCGTTTTCCGCTACCCTTCAAAGAGGGTAAAGGGCATGACGCGGTTCGACCGCTACGTGCGTGACAACTATTATTGCGACGGCAAGAGCTACGCGGCTTGGACCTATATACCGACCCGTGACGATCCGAATTGTCCAGTTCTCAATTGCCAGAACAGGGACAATGTCGACGACCTGTTTATTTTACCGCGCAACAGTCTTTGATCGCAATCTCGCATTGCATAACTTCGGCCGGTCGTACATGTGGGCACAGCCACGGGCATTTGACGGATTACGACCGTGTAGTCGCCGAGCTTCGGGCTGCGCACGTCGGCATGTTTGCCCTCTGCTGGCCAGCGACGCCGATACCTACGAATGTTCTCCGTAGGTTTACATTTTGTTCATCCATTCATTAGAAACATCTCATAGTTGAGTTTAATTCACAAAGTGAACGTATTTAGTGCAGCTTAATTTCAAGCTTAAAAATTGATCACTCGATTAAGAAAAGCTATCAAAAGGAATAGCAACAAACAGCAACTACAGCGGATAAATCTTCGGAATGCACGTCGCACACCCTGCAAAGCATCGGCGATGCAGACAACCTTATTATTCTAGCCACGGATGGCTCCTACCTCTGCCGCTCTATTCCCCTTTCCACTGCGGGTGGCGCTTGCCGAGGAAGGCAGCAATGCCCTCTTCCGCATCACTGGTCAGCATGTTTTCGACCATGGTCCGCGCCGCATAGTCATAGGCGTCCTCTACCGCCATATCGATCTGACGGTAAAAGGCCTCCTTGCCAATCTTCAGCGTCAACGGCGATTTCGACGCAATCACGGAAGCATATTTGTTCACGACCTGGGTCAGATACTGCTTCGGCACGATGCGATTGACGAGGCCGAAATCCTTGGCGGTCGAAGCGTCGATCGTCTCGCCGGTCAAAAGCATTTCCATCGCCTGCTTGCGATGGGCCGCGCGGGAGACCGCGACCATGGGCGTCGAACAGAAGAGGCCAATATTGACGCCCGGCGTGCAGAAGGTCGAGGTATCCGTGCAGATGGCAAGATCGCAAGAGGCGACAAGCTGGCAGCCGGCGGCGGTGGCAAGTCCATCGATCTCGGCAATCACCGGCTTCGGCAGTTGCGTGATCTTCAGCATCAGTTCGGCGCAGAGACGGAACGTCTTTTCAAAGAAAAGCCGACCGCCGTCCTCATCGGCGCGATGGGCGGTCATCTCCTTCAGGTCATGGCCTGCGGAAAACACATTTCCCGTCGAGGCGATGACGACGGTCCGTATCTGAGCGTCCAACCCAGCCTTTTCCAGCCTCGCGATCAGAGCCGCCATCACCTCGCTCGACAGGGCATTGGCAGGTGGATTGTTGAGCGTGAGCCGAAGCACGCCATCACGAAATTCGGAAGCCAGAGGTCTAACCTCGCCTTCCTTACCAGCCTCTTTCTTGAAGGAAACGACTTCAGCCATGCTTAACTCCCCCATTGCGGCATTTGTGCTAAAGCTTTTGCACGAAGCGGCTCACTAGCGGCATGCCGAAAAGTGTACGCGGTTTTCGGGCGACATCGCGCTACTGACTTTTTATGTAGAGGCGGATTCAGATTTCAGGTCGATTCGACCTGAAATCATCCGACTCTAGAGCCAGAAAATATCGCAGCCTTGGGAGAATGCCAGAGATAACGCCGGTGATGACAATCGACGAGATCCATGCGTTTCTCGAGACAGATTTCCCGCAGATCCACACCGACGGCCGCAACTTCACCGTAACTGCGATCGAGCCGGGGCGCATCGTCATGCGGCTCGATCCTTCGGATCGCCATCTGCGGCCGGGCGGCACCGTCTCCGGCCCTACCCTTTTCACGTTCGCCGATGTCGGCGCCTATGTCGCCGTGCTTTCCCATATCGGCCCCGTGGCGCTTGCGGTGACAACCAATCTCACCATCAATTTCCTGCGCCTGCCCCGCCCGGCGCCACTCAGTTGCAGCTGCCGGATCCTCAAACTCGGTAAGCGCCTTGCCGTGATCGAAGCGTCAATTTATCAGGATAACGGCGAGGATTTGGTGGCGCACGCTACAGCAACCTATTCAATTCCGCCGAAATAAAATGTGGTATTATCGCACCACAGACATAACCTATTGATTTTCCTTTCTTCTTTTTCAGGCCATCCAAACCGATCGTCTTGACCTCTCTTTGCTTCCTCTTTATAAGCCGCGCCAGATTGCAGCCTTTCGGGGCTGCTTTCTTTTTGACGTGTCTTTGGGCCGTCAATCCAAGCAACAAGAAACGCCCTTGCCAGCCTACGGGCCAAGGGTTCAAGAGAGAGAATTATTATGGCAACCTTCTCCCAGAAGCCTGCAGAGGTGGAGAAGAAGTGGGTCGTCATCGATGCCGAAGGGCTCGTCGTTGGCCGTCTCGCTTCCATCATCGCCATGCGTCTGCGCGGCAAGCACAAGGCAACCTTCACGCCCCACGTTGACGACGGCGACAACGTCATCGTCATCAATGCCGAAAAGGTCGTTTTCACCGGCAAGAAGTATTCCGACAAGGTCTACTACTGGCACACCGGCTATGCCGGCGGCATCAAGGAGCGCACCGCTCGCCAGATCATCGAAGGCCGTTTCCCGGAGCGCGTCATCGAGAAGGCCGTTGAGCGCATGGTTCCGCGCGGCCCGCTCGGCCGCCGCCAGATGAAGAACCTGCGCGTCTATGCCGGCTCCAACCATCCTCATGAAGCACAGCAGCCGACCGTCCTCGACGTCGCCAAGCTGAACAAAAAGAACGTAAGGAGCGCCTGATAATGGCTGATCTCTCCTCCCTTAAGGATCTCGGCACGACTACCGAAGCGGCCGCCCAGCCGGTTCACGTCCGCAAGGTCGACTCGCTTGGCCGCTCCTATGCGACCGGCAAGCGCAAGGACGCCGTCGCCCGTGTTTGGGTCAAGGCCGGCTCCGGCAAGATCACCGTCAACGGCAAGGACTTCACGGCTTATTTCGCCCGTCCAGTCCTGCAGATGATCCTGCGCCAGCCGATCGTCGCTGCAGCGCGTGACGGTCAGTTCGACATCGTCGCGACCGTTGCCGGCGGCGGCCTTTCCGGCCAGGCCGGTGCCGTTCGCCACGGCCTCTCCAAAGCTCTGACCTACTTCGAGCCGGGCCTGCGCTCGGTGCTGAAGAAGGGCGGCTTCCTCACCCGCGACAGCCGCGTCGTCGAGCGTAAGAAGTACGGTAAGGCCAAGGCCCGCCGCTCTTTCCAGTTCTCCAAACGCTAAAGCGTTATGGGGGCGCAGTTCTCGAAGCATTAATCGCTTCCTGCCAAGGGAACCACGAAGGCCGGGCTTCTTGCTCGGCCTTTTTCTTTTGCGGTTTTCCTACATTCGCTGCATTGGTTAGGTCACCACTCCCATCGGAGGACCAAGCATGTCAGAGCATTCCTCATCCCGCCTGGCCGGAACGCCTACTCCGCCCTATTACGTCGTCGCTTTCTCCTCCCTCAGGACGGAGGGCGACAATGGATATGGTGCGATGGCCGAGAAAATGGTGAAGCTGGCCCTTCAACAACCAGGCTGTCTCGGCGTCGAAAGCGCTCGCGACCCAGACGGCTTCGGCATAACCAATTCCTTCTGGGCGGACGAGGAGAGCCTCAGAGCCTGGAAGCAGGTCGTGGATCATTTGGCCGCGCAGCGCCTCGGGCGCGAGCGCTGGTACGCGCAATACAAGGTTCGCATTGCACGGGTAGAACGCGACTACGGTTTCACCCTAGAGTCGGATGATTCCAGGTCGATTCGACCTGAAATCTGAATCCGCCTCTCAATCAAAAAGTTGGAGCGGGATGTCGCCCGAAAACCGCACACACTTTTCGGCATCCCGCTCTAAGCGAAGGAGCATCCCTTGGCGAACAAATCGATTGATCATGCCTTCATGGCAACGAGCCTTACCTCTGCCGCCGGCGATCCGACGTTTGCCGGCGCGCTTTCCTTCATGCGTCGCAGGTTCACCAAGGACCTCACCGGAGCCGACGTCGTTGTCTGGGGCATACCCTTCGACGCGGCCACTTCAAACCGGCCCGGCACACGTTTCGGTCCGCAGGCGATCCGGCGCGCCTCAGCGATCTTCGACAATGATCCCCAATATCCCTTCAATCGCGATCTCTTTGCGGAAATGGCAGTCATCGATTACGGCGACTGCCTGCTCGACTATGGCAACCATCACGAAACGCCTGCCACCATCGAGCGCCAGGCCAACACGCTTCTCGACAGCGGCGCCTTCCTCCTGACGCTCGGCGGCGACCATTACGTCACCTGGCCTCTATTGAAGGCTCATGCTGCCAAACACGGCCCCCTCGCCCTCGTCCAGTTCGATGCGCACCAGGATACCTGGTTCGATGACGACCGGCGCATCGATCACGGTTCCTTCGTTGCTCGCGCAGTCCGTGACGGCATCATCGATCCCGACCGCTCGATCCAAATCGGCATACGCACCCATGCGCCGGACGATTTCGGCCTCCATATCCTTCACGGCCATCAGGTCGAGGATATGAGCGCTGCCGATATCGCCTCGGCGATCATCTCGCACACCAAGGGCGCTCCCGCTTATCTCACCTTCGACATCGACTGTCTCGACCCGGCCTATGCTCCGGGCACCGGCACGCCAGTCTCCGGCGGCCCGTCGAGCGCAAAGATCCTTTCGGTTTTGCAGCGGTTGCACCAACTCGACATTCGCGGCGCCGACATCGTCGAGGTCTCTCCGCCCTACGATCATGCCGACATCACCGCCATTGCAGGGGCCACGGTCGCGATGTATATGCTGGGACTTCACGCCGAAAGGCGTGCGGCGGCGTCTTGAGCACCGTTATCATTTTGAATCAACTTCATGGCAGACTGATTCCGGAAAACCTTCCAACACGTTGAAAACGCGAGAAAGAAACATGGCACCGAAGATCTTCATCGATGGCGAACACGGAACCACGGGCTTGCAGATCCGCACGCGCATGGCCGGCCGCAGCGATGTCGAACTTCTGTCGATTCCGGAAGCCGAGCGGCGCAATGCCGCCATGCGCGAGGACATGCTGAACAGCGCCGACATCGCCATCCTCTGCCTGCCCGACGATGCCTCGAAGGAAGCCGTGCAGATGGTCGCCGGCAACAACAATGTCCGCGTGATCGACACGTCCACTGCCTTCCGTGTCAATCCAGGCTGGGCCTATGGCTTCGCAGAAATGGACAAGGAACAGGCGGACCGGATCAGGTCCGCCCGCTTCGTCGCCAATCCCGGTTGCTATCCGACGGGCGCGATCGGCCTTATCCGGCCACTTCGTGCCGCCGGCATCCTGCCGGACGGCTATCCGGTCACCATCAATGCCGTCTCCGGCTATACCGGCGGGGGCAAGCAGATGATCGCACAGATGGAAAATCCGGATCATGCGGATCCTATCACCGCACCGCATTTCCTTTACGGATTGACGCTCACTCATAAACATGTGCCGGAAATGACGACGCACGGCCTCCTCGACCGGGCGCCAATCTTTTCGCCGTCGGTCGGCAGGTTCCCGCAGGGCATGATCGTACAGGTACCGCTCCATCTCGACGATCTTGCCGAAGGTACCACGCTTGAAAGCATCCATGCGGCGCTGACAGCGCATTACGCTGGCCAGGGCATCGTGACAGTCGTACCGCTCGAAGAAAGCCATGCGCTGGCCCGCGTCGATGCGGTTGAGCTTGCCGGCAAGGACACGATGAAGCTGTTCGTCTTCGGAAAGCCGGGAGCCTCGCAGGTCAATCTGGTTGCCCTGCTCGACAATCTCGGCAAGGGCGCCTCGGGCGCTGCGGTCCAGAACATGGATCTGATGCTCGCCTCCTAAGCCTTCCAACGTTTCGGGCCGGAGTTTCATCGAATGACGCTGGACGCTCTCATTGCAGATCTGAGCGAGCGATTTTGGTCGTCCCTGCCTGATCACGGCGTCTATGCGCTTATTCTCTTTGCGTTTGTCGCAGGGCTCGCGCGCGGATTTTCGGGTTTTGGAGCGGCACTCATCTTCATCCCGCTTGGGGGTGCCATCGTCGGACCGAAGTTAATTTCACCCGTATTGCTTGTCATCGACAGCCTTGCGACGATTGGCATGATTCCTGGCGCATGGCGAAGCGCAAACCGACGCGAGGTCTTTACGATGGTCGTCGGCGCGGCTATCGGCGTTCCCGCCGGCACGGCCGCGCTGGCTCTCATGGATCCCCTGCTTCTGAGATGGATCATCACGATCATCGCCGCCGTCCTGCTGGCCCTGCTGATCTCGGGATGGCGCTATCATGGCCAACCGTCCGCACCGCTCGGCACAGGCGTCGGCTTCATCGCCGGCCTGTTCAGCGGAGCAGCACAGCTCGGGGGACCGCCGGTTGTCGCCTACTGGCTGGGCGGCAAGAGCCCGGTGGCCGTCGTCAGGGCAAATATTGTTCTCTATTTTGCAATTTCTTCCCTCTTCAGCGCCATCAGCTATTATGTCGGCGGCCTTTTTGTCGAGGCTGTCTTCGCGCTCACACTGATCATCCTGCCGAGCTATGCAGCAGGCCTTTACGGTGGCTCACTACTCTTCGGACTGGCGAAGGAATCCACCTTCCGCGCGATGTGCTATGTCCTCATCGGCTCGGCGGCGATCATCGGCATGCCGATGCTTGACGGATTTCTGCGCTGAGTGACCCTAATGCATGTCGCGCAAAAATGTGCAGCGGTTTTTGCGGCAACGACATGTATGAATGCGTGAATCTCTTTTCACGCGACAGGCTTTAGTCCAACACGAAAATCGATTCCGATAGTCAAAGTTGTGCGCTATGGTCTCCACAATGACGCGCCTCGATGAATTCATCAGCCGCCTGACCGCGCAAAGGGATATCCTCAACCACGTCGCGGCAAGAGGCGATCTGCCGCCGGGTCCGGTGCTTGAAATCGGGCTCGGCAACGGCCGCACCTACAGCCATCTGAAATTTCTCTTTCCTGACCGCCGCATCATCGCCTTCGACCGCGCGGTCGGCGCGCACACGACATGCCTACCGAAACCGGCGGACACGGTGCTCGGCGACATCCGTGAGACGACCGTGGCAATGGCCGGATGTAAGGCAGCACTCGCGCATGTCGATATCGGAACCGGATATCCGGAAAGAGATGCGTTCATCCGCGGGTGGCTGCCCGAACGTGTCCAAGCGATGGTCGCAACGGGTGGCTTCGTCGCAAGCGGACTGGACTTGCAACACGATCGCCTGATCGAATTGCCCAGGCTTCCGACTGTCGATGAAGGCCGATATTTCCTTTATCGGAAGGAATGATCCTACCCGGATCTGCTTCAATCCCTTTTCGCGATGAGCGTGGCATGTGGATATTCGCCGTAGAAGCCGCGCCAGTTCGCGACGGCGAAGCCAAAGACGACAAGCGCGCCCGCCTGGTGCAGCAAAGCCCAGTGCAGCGGCACCTGCAGGACGAGCGTGGTAACGCCTATCGCGGCCTGAAGCGTGACCAGCGCGAAAAGCACGACGGAGCGACGCGCATGGGTGGTTTGCGGCGCACGACGAAGCGACACGATCATGTTGACCAGAACGACGGCGAAAAGCACATAGGCGCCGATCCTGTGGACGAACTGCACCGTCTTTGGGTTCTCGAAGAGATTGATCCAGGCGGGCGTTTGAATGAAGAGGTCGGAGGGTATGACGGCGCCGTCCATCAGCGGCCATGTATTGTAGGAAAAGCCCGCATCAAGGCCTGCGACCAGGGCACCCAAATAGATCTGGAACAAAGTCAGCGCCGCGATGGCGGCGGCCATCGACTTCGAGCTTTTTGCCGGAGCGGGATCCGCGGAATGCGGCGAGAGGGCACGCATGATCCACATGCAGGAGGCAAAAATCAGGCATGCGATGATAAGGTGCGTCGCCAGCCGATATTGACTGACGTCGGTTCTGACCGAAAGCCCGGAAGACACCATCCACCATCCCACGGCCCCCTGGAAGCCGCCGAGGAGCAGGATACCGAGAAGCGGCATTCTGAGGCTGCGCTCTATGCGACCGGTGAGCCAGAAGACAAGAAGCGGCAGCGCGAAGATCACGCCGATGCCGCGGGCGATCAGCCGATGCGCCCACTCCCACCAGAAGATCCCCTTGAACTCATCGATCGTCATGCCGCTGTTGATCTGCTGATATTCCGGAATGCGTTGATAGAGCTTGAACTCCTCCTCCCACTCCGCGGCGCTGAGCGGAGGAATGACCCCGTGGATCGGCTGCCATTCGGTGATCGAAAGGCCGGAGTTGGTCAGCCGCGTGGCGCCGCCGACGAGCACGAGACAGAAGAGCGAAAGCAGCACGAAAGCGAGCCAGATCCGCACGGCCCGCCGATTGCGCGCCTGGCGCGCCACCTCGTTCAGTACCGCCTCTTCCGTCGTGATGTTCGCGACCGCCATGATTGCTCCTTTGTCGGCTGTTGATTTGCCTCACAGCCTCATGCAAAACAAGCCCTAAACCTTTGCGGCATGCCGTCGCGGCGGTTACCTGCGCTTCACTCGAAAGATATCCGATGCCCGTTCGCCTTCGCAAATTCATCGGCACGATCCTCATCATCTTCCTCGTGCTCTTCTATGCGCTGCTGGCAAATACGATCGCGGTGGCGACGCTCGGGAACGCCCCGTGGTGGGGGCATCTCCTCTATTTCTTGCTGAGCGGCCTGCTGTGGATCCTGCCCGCAATGGTCATCATCAAATGGATGGCTGGGCCGAAGCAATAATGAGACTGTTCGGCCCGTTAACGGCGCAATAACCCTGATTGGCGGAAAAGGTCCCCACAGGCTTCTGGTTTACACCAAATTACGGTCTTTGATCCTAACTTCCCCTCCGACGTTGCTGACCGGAGAGAGACCCTGTGCGTGCGCAGAAACTGGACTTCCAGATAGGACGGCCTGATCAAGGGAGCGCACTGCCGGCCGCTGCCCTTCTGCAATCCGCCGTTGCCGTGGAGCCTGCGGCTGGCGAATTGCGGATCGACTTGTTCAACGCCATGGAGCCGCTGGAGGCGGATTGGCGCTCGCTCGAAAGCGACGACTTTTGCTCTCTTCATCAAAGCTATGACTGGTGCTCTGCATGGACAAAGACCCACGGTTACCCGCTCGCGATACTGCGGGGGGTATGCGATGAAAAGACCCTGTTCATCCTGCCAATGGAAATTGTCGGCGGCAGGATGGGCAGGATCGCCCGTTTCATCGCGAGCGGTCACAGCAATATCAATACGGGGCTGTTCTCCGCTGAGTTTCTGAAGGCGGCGTCCGCCCTTTCCTCGACCGAACTCAGGACACGGATTGTCGATGCGCTGAAAGGCACCGCTGATCTGATCCTTCTCGAAAAGCTGGCGCTGAACTGGCGCGGTCGGGAAAGCCCTCTATCCGCCTTGCCTGCGATCGAGAACCAGAACCACGCCTTCCAACTGCCTTTTCTGGAGAATTTCGAGGCGACGCTGAAACAGGTGAACGCCAAGGGGCGGCGCAAGAAATTCCGCGTCCAGTCGAGGCGGCTCGAAGCCATCGGCGGCTACGAGCATGTGATCGCCGCCGCCGATGAGCAGCACGCTCTTCTTGATGTCTTTTTCCGTCAGAAGGCGGTTCGCTTCAAGGCGCTCGGCCTGCCGGACGTCTTCGATGAGCCGAAGGAGCGTGCCTTTTTCCACCTTCTGCTCGACGTCGACGTACGAAATGACAATTACATGCCGCTCGGACTGCATGCCTTGCGTCTCAAAGGCGAGCATGCCGGCAGTATCGTGGCTATCGCAGCGTTATCGCGCAAGGGCGGCCATGTCATATGCCAGTTCGCATCGATCGACCAGACGCTCGTTCCCGACACGAGCCCGGGTGAATTCCTGTTCTGGCTGATCATCTCGCATTTGCATCAGGAGAGTGTGGCGCTTTTCGACTTCGGCATCGGCGACCAGCTCTATAAGCGCTCATGGTGCCCGGTCGAAACAGTTCATCATGACGTCATCCTGCCGATATCGCCACGCGGACATCTGGCTGCTTTGGCGCAGAGGGCGACGACGCGGGCGAAGATTTTCATCAAGAAGAATCCGCGTATCTATTCCTTCATCCAGCGCCGGCGGGCATCAGGCCGGTAGCGCAGCGCTCCGGGGTGAGTATTGGGATCACGCTGCGTAACGACCACCCGCAACAGCAATCTGATCGTCAGCGCCGGACATCAGTATAACCCGTTCGAGGCCTGCCTTTTCAAATGCAGTCATCGAAGAGACGAACTGACGCTCTTCTATTGTCGGCATCGACAGGATGATGTCGGTCTCCCTGTTCCTGGTCAGACGGGCAATCCCTTCAATATCGGCCGCTCCACATTCGACCAGCACCACGTCATAGGCGGTCGCGAAGGCATCCAGAATGAGCAGGAGGCGATCGGCACCCCGCATGGCGCGCCGGATATCGCTTCTGCCCTGTGGAACGAAATGCGCGTCGGAAAGCCGGTCACCATGGATGGTATCTGTAAAGGCAGCCTCGCCGCAGAGCAGATCGGTTATGCCGGCGCTGCCTTGTACGTCCGACATCAGCCGTGTCGGATAGCCGGAGATCGTCATGTCGACCAGTATCGTCCGTCGACCGGCATCCGCCAGCATGCGCGCCAGCGTCACGGTTGCAGCGGAACCGTCGTCACCGGTCGGTGAAATGACGGTGGCGACCCTGTTTTCACCTTCCATCAGGTGCGCGGTCACCGCCTCGATGGAATAGTCATCGGATTCGTCCTCGTCCACCAACCCGACCCGCTGCTCATCTTCGCCAATAGATTCGAGTTCGACGGGATCGGCCGCCTCTTGCTGCGGATTTTCGCCCCATGAAACGGTGGTCTCGCTTGCAGGTATCTTGGCCGGCACTCCCTCATCAAGCGCAGGGGCGGCGAGCCCTGCGGCAGGCGTCAGCTCTGCAATCAGCGTGGCGGGAGCCGTTTCTGCAACCGGCCGAAGGGCTCGACCGCTGAAGAGCTCCGCCAGCATGATAATGATTGCGCTCATGATGAAGGTCGCAACCGAAACGACGATCACGATCGGGATAACCTTCGGGAAATTGGGGTCTGCCGGTTGCGACGCCCGAGAGACGATGCGGGCATCGGCAGGGCTTGAGTCCTTGTCGGCACGCGAGGCGGCTTCCCGATAGCGCGCCAGATAGGTCTCGAGAAGCTGCCGTTCGGCCGCGGCCTCCCGCTCCAGTGCATTCAACCCGACCTGATCCTCGCCGGCCTGGGCGCTGTTGGCCTTCAGCGTGTTCGACTGCTGCAGGATCTGCTGCTCGCGCAGATCGGCGACCTTCGCTTCGTTTTCGAGGCTCGCCAATATCTTCTGGGTTTCGCGCTTGATCTGCGAACGGATATCCGCAAGCTGGGCGCGCAGGCTCTTCAGCCGTGGATGTCCCTCGAGCATGGTCGTCGAAAGATCCGAAATCTGCGATTCCAGCCCCGACTCCGTCGCCTTCAGCCGTTGGATCGATTGCGAAGCGACGATATCGGGAAGAGTATCGGCGGAGTGGCCGGAAGAGAGCGCGTTGCGTACGGCTCCGGCGCGCGCTTCGGCATTCGCCTTTTCGCCGCGCACTCGGGCGAGCTCGGTGGAGATATCGTTCAATTGCTGGGTTGGGAACGTCGCGCCGTTGCTGGTCGGCAAAAGTCCGTGAGAGGCACGATATTCCGCGACCTTCTTTTCCGCGTCGCTTACCTTCTGACGAAGACTTGCGATTTCGGGCTCCAGCCAGCGTGTCGCTTCAGAATTGGAGTCGAGCTTTGCACCACTCTGGATAGAAAGATAGACGTTTGCCATCGCATTGGGAACCGCGGCGGCAAGCTTCGGATCATTGGACGTGAAGCTGATGCCGATGACGCGCGAACCAGTGACCTGATAGACCTGCAGCTTCTCCATGAAGGTGTTGAGCACCCGCTCTTCCGGCTGGGTATCCCGCGGGTTTCTCTTCAATCCGAGCTTGACCAGAATATCGGAAAGCGCGGAGGACTTGATGGCGGGATCGAATTCCGGCAGCTCGTAGAGCTTGAGATTGCCGATCACCTGCTTGATCAGATCCGCCGATTGCAGGATCTGCACCTGGCTTACGATATTGAGCTCGTCCAGAAGCGGCCCCTGCCCGGCGTCACCCTGCGGCTGCGTGTTGGCAAAAGCGGGAGCGCGTGGCTCGATCAGGATACGGGTCTCGCTCTTATATTCCGGCGCAATCATCTTCGTCGCCGCAAAAGCAACGGCCGCACCGATGGCTGTCGCAGCAAGAACTCTCGGCCAGCGCTGCCAGACCGCCCTCACAAGCTGCCCCAGATCGATGTCCACATCTTCTCGATTGCTGCTTACGCCGGCCATAACGCACTCCAAAACAAAGATGGAGCCAGCGTAAACGACTATGGTAACCCAAGCGTTAATCACCCACATCCAGCGCGGGATGCCGAAGAGTGCACGCGGTTTTCGCGCGGCATCCCGCTCACTTTTTATGTAAAGACGGCTTCTCTCCTTATGGCTGTAAAATTTCGCAGGTCCTTTTACCGGCCGTTAACCCTAACGGATCGATAACAACGCCCAAGTGATTTCGTCTTCCGGTGAGCGCGGATGCCCCTTGCAAAGCCAAAAATCGTTCTGGCCCTGAACATTGCTGCCGCAATGGCTGCGCTCGGCGGCTGCACAACCTATCAGCCCGCTCCGAAAGCCTTTAGCGCGGCTACGATACAGCCCTATACGCTGGATAGCGGCGACCGTTTGCGCGTTACGGTGTTCGACCAGCCGGGTCTCACCAATACCTATACGATCGATCAGGCGGGTTATATCGCATTCCCGCTCATCGGGCAGGTGCCGGCGCGAGGTCGGACCCTGCAGCAGCTCTCCGGGCAAATCGCTCAGAAACTCAAGCAGGGCTATCTTCGCGATCCGGACGTTACCATCGATGTCGATCGCTACCGCTCCGTCTTCATCATGGGCGAAGTCGGCCAGCCCGGTCAATATTCCTACGTGCCCGGCATGACCGTGCAGAACGCCATCGCCGTCGCCGGCGGCTATACGAGCCGCGGCTACCAGGGCAATGTCGACGTGACGCGCAAACTCAACGGTCAGGTCATGACCGGACGAGTACGAATTTCGGATCCGATCCTGGCAGGCGACACGATCTACGTGCGCGAACGGCTGTTCTGATCATCGATGACGCAACTGCGCCCTCTCCGGATCCTGCACTGCTTCAGATCGCCCGTTGGCGGGATATTTCGCCACGTGCGCGATCTTGCCGAAGAGCACAGCAAGGCAGGTCATGAGGTCGGGATCCTGTGCGACAGCAGTACCGGGGGAGTCCACGAGGACCGGCTCTTCGACGACATCCGTCCACACCTCTCACTCGGGCTCACGCGATTGCCGATCGGGCGTTCGATCAGCCCGTCAGATCTCGGCGCCATCTGGAAAAGTTACAATCACATCAAAAGTTTGCGGCCGGATATTCTGCATGGGCACGGCGCCAAGGGCGGCGTGCTCGCGCGTTTTATCGGCTCAGCTCTGCGGGTCAACAGGTATCGCGTAGCTCGCCTCTATACCGCCCATGGGGGCAGCCTGCACTATTCGCCAGCCACACTGTCAGGGCAGTTCATTTTTCGAACGGAACGCTTGCAAGAATATTTGACGGACGCTCTCGTCTTCATCTGCGATTTCGAGCGCCAGACCTATGAACGCAAGGTTGGCAAACCGCGGACGAAAACGCGGCTGGTCTACAACGGCATTGGCGAAAAGGATTTCCGAGCCATTCCCACGCGTTCGGACGCGGTTCATTTCGTCTATGTCGGGATGATGCGAGATCTGAAGGGGCCTGATCTCTTTGTCGACGCCTTCGCGAAGGCCGAACGGCAGCTTGGCCGTCCCTTATCCGCCCTCATGATCGGGGACGGACCGGATCAGCAGAAATATCGCGACATGATGGTGGAGCGCGGGCTAGGACAGCGCATCAGAATGCTTCCACCAATGCGGGTTCAGGAGGCCTTTGCCATGTCGCAGAACGTCGTCGTGCCGTCGCGCGCCGAGGCCATGCCCTACATCGTTCTCGAGGCGCTTGCGGCCGAGAAGACGGTCATCGCCTCGCGCGTGGGCGGCATTCCGGAAGTGCTCGGCAAGGACAGCGCAGCACTTGCCAATCCCAATGATTCCGGCGATCTGGCACGGGTGATGGCGGAAGCCGTCAGCACGCCCGGCTGGCACGACAGGATCATGCCGAAGCCGGACTGGGTCCGGTCGGTTTTTTCCGCATCGGTGATGGCCCGCGATGTGCTGAAATTGTACTACGAGCTTGTTCCGGCGGCGGCACGGCCGTAACGGCGGCAATCGTCGTAAATGTTTCTTAGGGCCTTTCTGCTACTGGGAATTCCAGTAGCGAGCGGATCAAAGACCCTATGAACAAGATCGAGAAGAACGAACTGTTCGACGTAGAATCCATACGCAAGCGGGTTTCCGACGTCCACAAGCAGGAGACGGAGACTAGTCAGGCCACATCACCTGACGCAGTGGAAGGACAGCTCAATCCCTTCGCGCGGCAGATCGCCGAGCAATTTCGTGACGGCAGTCGTTCGCCCTCGATCGTTATCGGGCAGTTGCGTCTGTTCGAGTTCGTTTCGCTTTCAGCAATTGGTCTTGCAATCCTCTACTTTTACGCAAGCGAAGCCTTGATTCCGATGCGAGCCTTCCTCACGCTTTGTAGCGCGGCATCCGCAATTCTCATCCTTCAGATCTCCGATACCTATCTGATCCCTTCACTTCGCATGCCTTTGCGCATCGGCCACCGAATCCTGCTCTCCTGGGCAGCCTCCTTTGCCGTGACTGTTTTCTTTGTCTGGCTGACGGCGGCAGGCGACTATGGACAGATGCTCCTAATGTCCTCGGCATGGTTTATCGCCGGCGCGGTCTTTCTGCTGGCCGAGCGCATGCTTTTCGCCTACGGCATGCGCCACTGGACGCGTAACGGCATCATGGAGCGCCGCGCAGTGATCGTCGGCGGCGGTCAGCCGGCCAAGGATCTAATCCGCGTCCTCGAGCAGCAACCCGAGAACGATATCCGCATCTGCGGCATCTTCGACGACCGCAATGAAAGCCGATCCCCCGCCATCGTCGCGGGATATCCAAAGCTGGGCACAGTCGCGGAACTGGTGGAATTCGCACGCCTCACGCGCATCGACATGCTCATCATCTCGCTGCCGCTGAGTGCGGAAGCACGCATTTTGCAACTGCTCAAGAAGCTCTGGGTTCTGCCGGTCGACATCCGCATTGCCGCACATGCCAACAAGCTTCGCTTCCGTCCGCGCGCCTATTCGCATGTTGGCTCGGTGCCGATGCTCGACGTTTTCCACAAGCCCATTCGCGACTGGGATTCCGTCGCCAAGCGCGCCTTCGACATTTTCTTCAGCCTTGTGGCGCTCTCCCTGCTATGGCCAGTCATGATCGGCACGGCCATTGCCGTCAAAGCCACGTCCAAGGGGCCGATCTTCTTCATGCAGGCGCGCCACGGCTTCAACAACGAAATCATCCGTGTCTTCAAGTTCCGCTCGATGTATACGCATTTGAGCGACCACACGGCACGCAATGCGGTCACCAAAAACGATCCGCGTGTGACACCGGTAGGCCGCTTCATCCGCAAATCCTCGATTGACGAACTGCCGCAGCTGTTCAACGTATTGCTCGGGGACCTCTCCCTTGTCGGCCCTCGACCGCATGCCGTCCTGGCGCAGACGCGGGATCGCGCTTACGGAGACATCGTCGAGGGCTATTTCGCCCGCCATCGCGTCAAACCGGGCGTGACCGGCTGGGCGCAGATCAATGGCTGGCGCGGCGAGATCGACAACGACGAGAAGATCAAGTTCCGGACGGCTTACGATCTTTACTACATCGAGAACTGGTCCCTTCTCTTCGATCTGAAGATCCTTTTCCTGACGCCGTTCCGGCTGCTCAACACGGAAAATGCCTATTGAGCGCCATCGGCCAGTCCTATCTTCCTGTCGCCCGGCCGCATCGCGCTGCGATGCGGCTCATAGGATCGGCCTTAGTCGCCTTCGGCGTCTTTCTTTCGGGCTTCGTTATCGACGAACCGGCCCCCTATGAGTTGTGGATGGCGGGCCTGATCGGGCTCTGGTTCCTGCTCGGCCTGAAGATTTCGCGCAGCGTCGCCCCCCTGCTCTGCCTCATCATCACCTTCAATGTCGGCGGCATGCTCTCGCTCACGACCATGACGAACCTCGCCGATGGTCCCATGTATATCGCGGTGTCGACCTTTCTCGCGTTGTCATCGGTCTTCTATGCAGCCATCATCGAGGATAACGGCAATCGCTTGAAACTGATCTTCAATGCCTGGGTCGCGGCGGCGGTCATAACCTCCGGCCTCGGCATTCTCGGTTACTTCCACGCCTTTCCCGGCGCGGCAGTCTTCACGCTTTACGATCGCGCGAAGGGCGCGTTTCAAGATCCGAACGTCTTCGGCCCCTTCCTGGTCGCCCCCAGCCTTCATCTCACGCACGGTATTTTGACCGGTGACCTCAGAAAGGCGCCGTTCAAGGCTGTTGCCCTCCTCATCCTTGCGCTCGGCGTCTTTCTGTCGTTCTCGCGCGCGGCATGGGCATTGTTCCTGTTCGGCGTCGTCGCTCTTATCTTCATCATGCTGCTCAAGGAGCGTAGCGGCGCATTTCGATTGCGCATTCTTATCCTGGCGTTAGCGGCGATGATCCTGATGATCGTGGCTTTTGTGATCGCCCTGCAATTCCAGCAGATCCGAAATCTCTTCCTGGCGCGCGCAGAACTCGTCCAGGACTATGATGGCGGCCATCTCGGGCGTTTCGAAAGGCATCGGCTGGGTTTCCTGATGTCTATGGAGCGCCCCCTCGGCATCGGCCCGATGGTCTTCGGAACCATGTATCCAGAAGACGAGCATAATGTCTGGCTGAAGACGTTGACCACCTACGGCTGGCTCGGCTTCGTCAGCTACATCACGTTGCTGTGCTGGACGCTGTATATCGGCTTCAAGAACCTGCTTCTGGACCGGCCATGGCAACCGTATCTGGCAATCGCCTGGATCACGATCATCGGCCATGCCGCCATCGGCAACGTCATCGATACCGACCACTGGCGGCATTTCTACCTGCTCCTTGGCGTGATCTGGGGTTGCGCGGCGCTCGAATGGCGCCATCGTCTACGACAAAGGGAGATTGTCCCGTTATCTCCCCCTTGAGAAGCTCACGGCCTGCGATAGATGTGAGCGTCCTAGCGGTCGGCGAATGCATGTCGCGCAAAAGTGTGCAGCGGCTTTGCTGCAACGACATGCATCAAAACAATAAGCTAAAGCCTGTCGTATGAATCTCTTTTCACGCAACGGGCTTTTGGACGCTCTATCATTCTGATTCGGCGCATAATCCTTTCCGAAAATCGTTGCTGATTTTCAGGGTCATGCGCTAGAATTGAAATATGATCACAGGAGCACAAATACGCGGCGCTCGCGCCATGATCGGTCTGAGCCTCGAGGAACTTGCAGCTGCAAGCAATCTTTCCCCCGCCATAGTAAGGATGATCGAACAAGCCGGCCATACAGAGGAGCCGGGAGCGCTGTCCGCGATCAAGGCAGCACTCGAAATACGCGGCATCATCTTTCTTGCAAGCGGCAATCAGAATGAAGGCGGCCCCGGCATCCGGCTCAGGACGCGGGACGATAGCGATGACGGCATCCGCCCGGAAAACCTCAACGCCGCCAATGACGATTAGATCGAGAAGTTGCGGCGGTTTGGTCAGAAAGAGGCGATTAAATCATGATGATTTTGGGCCAAATCGCCCCAAAATCGTAAACGTGATCGCTTCCAAAGATTAAGCGGGACGTAGGCCGAAAGCCGCCCACACTTTTCCATATGTCGAATTAATTGGCGGCACCTCACCGCAGAGACATCAGAGATAGGCCTTGGCAAGGGCAAGCAATTTCGCCTCGTCCTTCACGCCCTGTCTGTAGAGCTGGATGATGACCGCGCCGAGACGTTCCGCTTCCCGGCCCCTTAGCGGGACTCCCCTCTCCTTGCAGATGCCCTCCAGCACGCTCTGCAAAAGATCGAGGTCGTCCGAGAACAACGGTAGATCACGAGGATGAATTGACATTCTCAAGTTTGTGCCACCGTTTCCGTCGGAGTGAAAACACCACGTCTTCCACCCGCCAATGCCTTATCCATAGCCGACGATGAATGGAAGTATGCTTTGGCGAAAAAAAATTGGCAAGCCAACTTTTGCTGACGGAACCAATCGGCACCTCCCGCGTTTTAATATCCGTTTTTACGAAAATCTATGAGTGTGACCGTGAGCAACAAAAGTTTTCCGGCACCCGTCCGGGTGAAGTCCGCAGGACGCAGTTCGATCATCTCTACGGCCTGGGACGCCGTCGAATTTCTGAAGAAATGGCCGGCAACCCGCGGACGCGAATATCGCGTCGCCTTCCAGCATTGCCTGGATGCACTCGATGGCCTGAGAAGTCCGAAAAGCGCGCAGATGTCATTCGTCCGCGCCGCGCGAATTGCCGGACTTCTGGTTTGAAACCATTTCTCGGCGAGAGATTTATTCAGGGGAAGCCATTTTCCCCTTGCGCTCTGAAAATCGAAAGTCTAATGCAAACAGGCCGTTTCGGCAGGTCGGGGCGTAGCGCAGCCCGGTAGCGCACTTGACTGGGGGTCAAGGGGTCGCTGGTTCAAGTCCAGTCGCCCCGACCATTCATCTCCTTGATATCCCTGGTTGTTTTATTCTCCGCTTCCTGGCTGCCAAGCAGTAAACGGAACAAGAGCACACAAAGTGCTGATCATGGGACATTACGTCCCGAAAAACCTGCGAAAGATTTCCCAGCGCTTCAGCACACTCAGTCATTCGCTTCTGCGTTTGCGATTTCTGATTTTAGCACTTCAAAAATTAGCCCCTTATGTTTAAGGTCCCCTGCCAGTTGGAGGTAGGAAGGGTGCGCAGATACAACCTAAAACGCGACGACGAGGCGAAATGGCAAGTTGTCGACAGCTTGACGATGAGACTGGCCGAAATCGATGGAACGCCCTTAAGGGGGATGCCCTGGACGGAGGCGTGCGAGATGGTAACGCTGATGAACAGTCTGGACAGCATCCAGCGCGCGTCTGAACGTTATGATGCTTTGGACGCCGCCGAGTAGCTAGCGTCGTCGGCCTGCGCCTGCGGACAGCACATTGTGCGTCGCATTATCCAAAGCGTGGCTGGTTTGCACGCCATCCTGTTTCAGACCTCTGGCAGTATTGCCACAGGATGAAAGCGTGAGCAGCGACAGGCACGCTAAAACGACTGCAAATTTTGACATCAGCATCCCCCAATGAACCATCACTTCCTATAAACATGATGCCCGCTTGAAGAAATTCAACGCTGTGATAATGCCGCAAAAGCGCTACACGTTCTTGCGCAACATTAACGAGCGGCGTCTCCCCAGCGGTATTCCACCGAGGCATCGTCAAGTTTTGCCTTCAGCGCCGCGTCGAGGTCCATGTCTTCCGCAGCGATCGTGTCGTCGAGTTGTCCGGCATGGCTTGCCCCTATTATCGCCGATGTAATCTGAGGATTCGCAAGCACCCAGGCGACCGAAATCCTGATCAGCGATTGGCCGGCTTCCTGCGCAATGGATCTGAGCTTCTCGATCGTCGCGAATTCGCGCTCGTGCCAGTAACGTTGCTGATAAAGCGCTCCGGCAGCTCCGACGGTTTCGGTAAAGCGCCCTTCTGCGGGCGGCTGATCCTTGTTGTACTTCCCTGTCAAAAGTCCACCTGCAAGCGGGTTATAGGGGATAACCGCCAACCCTTCTTCTGCCGCAAGTGGCAGGAGTTCACGCTCGATTTGCCGGAACAAAAGGTTGTAGCGCGGCTGTACCGAGACGAACCGGGCAAGCCGAAGCAATTCCGAACGGCCCAATGCGCGCGCAAGCCGATAGGCCAGAAAGTTCGAGACACCGATATAGCGGGCCTTGCCCGATCGCACGATGACATCCAGGGCCTCCAGCGTTTCATCGATCGGGGTTTCCGGATCGTCGGAGTGCAACTGATACAAATCCACATGATCGGTCCCGAGACGCCGGAGCGAGGCGTCGATGGCATCGAGTAGATGTTTGCGTGAGGCGCCTCGGTCCCAATGTGATGGGCCGACCTTTCCGACCGCCTTGGTCGCAAGGACAAATCGATTACGCCGTCCCTTCAGCCAACGACCGATGATTTCCTCTGTCCGTCCAGCCAGTTCTTCCCCGCCGCCGAGCGGATAGACATCGGCCGTGTCGATGAAGGTGACGCCGGCATCCGCCGCTTTATCGAGGATTTCGTGCGAGCCGGCTTCCTCGGTCTGAAGGCCGAAGGTCATAGTTCCGAGGCACAGGCGCGAAACAGTCAGTCCCGTACGGCCAAATTTGACATATTTCATCGAAAGCTCCTCAAATCTTTTTGAACCGCTGAAAGCAACCTAAACAACGTCGCTCGGCACTTTCTCATCAATCGTTTATCCCGGAACAGACAAGGTTGATCGTGTCTCCTGGAAGGTCTGATCAAATGGCACGCCTGTATTTCCTTTCAAATAGGATCGTACCGCTTTCGGCCAAGGCGACTTTCACCCGGACGCCTGTTACCGCGCGCATTACGCATACAGTTTCGAACAAACTGCGATTCTGTCAAATCACCGGCTATTGCGAGCCGTTCAAGACTGAGTGAATCCGGCATGCACCGCGGGTATTGTTTGGGCTGCCAGTGAGAGGCAAGCCGCCTTTGCAAGAAAAGCCTTCTCGGCTCTTTCGGCTATAGCCGCCGCTTCAAACAAATGGCGGATTCTAGCGTCATGAAGAGATAACACGGGGATAGGTCACCGGGATGGGCCAATTCGCGAAATATCTTTCTTTCTTGATTGCGATAACGATCGCTCTGGCCGCCTGTCCCGGCAGTGCAGGAGTCATAAGCGATTCATGGTCCATTGAGGGCCCAAACAAGGAAGCCTCTGCAATAGCGTTCCCTTCAATCGGAGGCACAACGCAGCTCGATCATTACGGGCCTATGCAGCGGGATGCAGAACCCAGTGACTTCGGTTTTCCCTCACCCAACCCCGAACCGGCATTGCCCTCCGGTGTCGATGCCTTCAACCCACCCGCCTTCGCCGTCAGCACCAACAGTCCTTCCATTGCAGAGATGTCAAAGACTGCCGATAGTGACGAAATCGTCTCGATGACTGGCGTAGAGCTCAACAATACGACCCGTTTCGACCTGTTCTCTCAAGACCGATCCGCTCGCAGGGGCTCCATCATTTCAGTCGAGGCATTGCGCGCCGATGACACCGCGGCAACGATCCTGTTGCCCTCCTCCCTGCCTGCATGGTCGATGTATCTGATCTGGCCGGAGCGCGGCGGAATTCGTGGCAAGGCTTTCGCCATCAATCGAACCGAGGCTTGGTGGCTCGGACCGGACAATGCAGTCGCCGGCACGGTGATTTCCGTCTACGGCCGCAATCTGGCCAAATCGAACGGCACATCGAGATCATTCGTCTATATCAAGACCGCCGAGGGAAGCGGCCGGTATGTATCCCCGATTTCTGTCAACCCTTTTAAGGTCGATTTCCGGATACCTGAGCTGGAGGCGGGATCCTATGAGGTCTGGATCCATAATGGCCATGGTGGCCGCTTCGGCTGGAGTGGGCCCCTGCCGTTGAAGGTTTTGGCGCAATCGCCATGGGCAGGTCAGGATCGACAGACTTTCAATGTCAAAAGCTTTGGCGCACTCGGCAATGGCTCCACCGACGATACCGCCGCTATTCAGGCAGCGTTGAAGGCGGCCAAGAACGCCGCGCCATCAACCGTTTATTTTCCCGCCGGAACTTACGTCGTGACATCCTCGCTCGAGGCACCGAACGATGTCCGCTGGCTGGGCGATAATAGGGAATCCACCGAAATTCGACTGAATTCGAACATCGACCGCAGCATGGTCCATGACGCCGATGAGAATGTTCAATTTGAAGGGCTTACGCTCGATGCCAATGGAAAAACCGGCTCGCATCCATTGTTGTGGATTCCTTCCGCCAAAAATCTGCGGTTGGAATCCGTGCGGCTCTCGGCTTGGGGTGTTGCCGCCCTGGAGACGCACGACGCCACGAGTCTCTATGTGAATTCCTCCGAGCTGATCGAAAACGGATCCTTCTATGGAAGCAGTCGGCAAGTCTTCATGACCGATAACCGGTTCCGCATGACCGGCTACGGCGAGAGTGTAGCCTCGCTTTGGGGAGGAGGCGATTTTTCCATGGTCGGCAATGATTTGGCCAATGCCGATGAGAACCGCGATGACGGGCACGGCATCGGAAGATTTTTTGTCGCGCAAGGGCATTTCGGCAGCATGAAAAACATGTACTGGGGGAACAACATATCCCGCCAGGCCGCCCCCCATGATTGCTCGAAGGTGGACTGCAACAAGGGCGAACAGATCTGCTTCGAGATTGTTGGCAGCACGCTCAAAGACGACTTCAAAGGAGCTACTGGAAATACCGTGTCATTCGGATCACTATCGCCGTCCTCGAAAGCTGGGGGACAAGACCTGGTTATCGTCGGCGGCAAAGGGGCCGGACAACGTCGTCACATTGCCGCGGTCAGCGACAATAGAGCGACTTTGGACAGACCCTGGAATGTAGTCCCGGATAGCTCTAGCAGGTTCGCACTGGCCGCGACCGCCTCGCAGGCGGCTATATATAATAATGTGTTCCAAGGGCGTCCGACCTATAATCAGCACGACTCGAATTCCACTGCGGTTCTGCTTTGGGGCAACGTCTATGACGTGGTCGTGGATCGCAATCGTATCTCGCAGATGCGCCATGGCATGATGACCGTCGCACTGGATCCGGCGTTCGGGTTAAGTCCATACTTTCTGCAATATTCGAACAACATGGTCACGGACAGCAATAGCGGTCTCTATGTCGGCACGACCTTTTCCCGCTCTGGAGCAGCCGGGGTCTGGGGCGGCCTCGGCAACATCTATCGCAAGAACGGCTTCAATAATTTGAGCCATATCGGGGTTGAATACGAAACGTGGGATTTCGACGGGGGGGACTACGACGGCACCGTATTCGAATGGAACAAGTTCACCAACCTCCCCTACGGCTTTATCGACGCCTATCAGTTGCTCTGGACTTACACCGGACGTTTTAAAACGCCGCCAGCACGCAGCTCGCTCAAGCACAACACGATCCTTTACAAGAATTTCTTTGACAGAGGATCTGCATTCTTCGTGGGGAGTGTGGGCTTCAGGACCCTCCAACCGCAAAACACGTGGCTTAATATCGATACAACTTGGACGGGCTTTGCCTCGGGCAATGCCGGGCCAATGAATTAGATCTGCCGCGCAAGGCTCCTGCTGGAGCGCCATTGCAATTAACCGCAGCAAATCAAGCTTCTGATTCTAATGGATTGGCGGGATGCGGGCAGAAAACCGCACGCATTCCTCATCCCGCTCTAACGAAAATCGTCAGAGAGCAAGGCAAATGCTTGTCCTGAAAAATCTTTATTCAATGCCTTCCTAATATATTTTGCATATACTAAAGTAGCATTACCTGATGCTCAATTCAGGCGAAATCAGTGTCCAGCGATAAAGTTCGGGAGGAACGATGAGCGAGCACGTCGAAGTCAAGAATATCCGCCAACCGAAGCCGGAGAGAGAGTGGGATGTGCGAGAGTTCGCACGCCGCTTTCGTCTGGACAAGGACGAGGAAGCCCGGCTGCTCAAGCTTTTCGGCCCATCCGCGAGCGAATGCGAGTTGATGATGAATGCGACCCGCAAGCCCCGCTGGCGGATGTAATTTGTGGAATCGCCCGCTGCATGGTTCCTTAATCCGGAGCCGATTTAAGGAACCATGCAGCAATTCAAAGTGTTGCAACGACCTTTGTCGTTGTCAGTTCGTCGTGCCGCCAGAAAGCGAAGATACTTTGCGGTTTCGGCAGCAAAAATCACCTTCAGCGCGATATTTCGAGCAATAATCTTCGATTTGGTTGCTGGCAATTCCGCTGCACAAGCAGGTCGCGAGGATGACACAGTATATTCCGCGCATTCTGCTTGCCGAAATGAGCTTGACGAAATCCGTTTACCTCGCTTTGCTGCAGGCTGCCGAGCCATAGGAGGCGCATTTGCAACCGAAGCCCGTGAAATCCAAACTGATCGAAGCAATTGGCTATGACGAGACCACCCGACGTTTGACTGTCTTTTTCATCGACGGTCACGTCAGCCAATTCGACGGCGTGCCCAAGGGGGTGGTCGTCGGTTTCGAACTCGCCGCTTCGCCTGGCGATTACTACATGAGCGAAATCCGCACCGTCTATCCGCGCTCGTGAGAGTTCGCTGTGCGATGACCGTACACCTGCCGATATATATATTGCCGATGCTAAGCGGCATCGATCTTCGGAACCGAATATGCTCCGGTTTCAAATCTATAAAGCGTTCTATTGCGCTGTGCGCTTTATAGACGCCGTAGAGCTTCATCGTATCAGGATGTGGCTTAAGCCTTGATAGGCAGCGACCCACATCATGCAGGATAATAATGCAACAATGATGTATGTCTGAATTTGAACCATAACCGCTCCTCCTCCATAATTATGGATACACGCTTTCGCGGACGGGCGCACTCGCAAAAAATTACCAGCACTACGGAGCTTTCGACGGCGCCTACTGAAAGCGACGCGGTATTCGTCGGGCTAACACGCCGGAACTATCTCGGTGGGCAGGCGTTCCACGATTGGCTGGGCAGGAAGGAGAACAATCATGCGAAAGACCATGCTGATTGCAGCAGTGGCTTTCTTGACGGCAGGTTCCGCCACTGCGCTTGCGCAGGGTGCAGTCGTCGTGACGCCGGATGCAAGCACGACAGGATCGACCACCGTGGTTCCTGGAGAAGTTCGTACCTACGTCATGGAGCAGAAGGCACCATCGGTCGTCTATGATGGTGATGTCATAGTGGGAACGACTTTGCCGGATACCGTCCAGATCCAGACGATCCCTGACAACAGCGGTTATGCCTACGCCGTCGTGAATGAACGCAGGGTGATCGTCGAACCCCAAAGCCACAGGGTGATCGAGGTTCTCAAGTGAGACCGAATGGAACGGATGCCCATAGCATGTTTCCTTAAACCGGAACCGATTTAAGGACGAAAACATGCGGCAAGGCTACAGCGACCTTTGTGCGTCGGATACGACGCAGGGCGGTGGAGAGCAGAGCCGTGGGGATCGGCTTTGCTTTTTCTATGACTTGCTCAGAACTTCGCGGATCTTGTATGCAACCGTTCCAGCGTGAATGGTTTGGCGATACGCCGTGATCTAGGACGCCATCCGCAAGCTGACGGCCGTTCAGCTCTTGCATGACGATATCGGTAAAACGACGTCAACTCTCGGCTGTTGATAGCTGGTCGAGCGTATCAAAGCCGCTGGCCGCCTGACCTCGCATCCGGCCCGCGGACGCGAAGTTAACGCTCTGGCACATGGTGATTTTTCCGAGAATATGCCTTCCGCAATATTGCCATCTCCGCAAATTCGACCTTGACGGAACGAAGCGCTGCGACAGATAGCAACCCTGAAATTACAGCGCCGCGTCTTTCAGACGCGTAAAGGTCGCTGTAACGCTTTGAATTTCTGCATGATTCCTTGAACCGCTTCCGATTCAAGGAACCTGTAGCAGGGGAGTTCCGATGGCGGAAAGCATAGAAAGCATTTTCATCGTAGAGGATGATGCCCTGATCGCCATGCTTCTGGAAGAGATGCTCGGCGAACTCGGGTACAGTGTTTCGGGAAAGGCGGCATGCGTTGACGAAGCGCTGACGCTCGCCGACAGTCTGGCGTTCGATGCCGCCATTCTGGACGTTTCACTTGCCGGGCAAAGTTCTTATCCTGTCGCTCATTTTCTCGACAAGAAAGGCACACCATATCTGTTTGCAACCGGTTATGGGACCGTGCCGGCAGGAACGGCCGGAATAGGACTTCCGGCGCTTACAAAGCCCTATCAGCTCAATGAACTGGAGGCGGCGCTCGTAGCGCTCGCTGCCGCCAAAAATCAGCGTACCTGATCGAGCAGACGTTTGCATTCGAGCAGATCGTAGAGCGCTTCCTGCAGGAGCGCGCGGTCCTCCTTGCCAACGCTGGATTTGCCGATGGAAACCTCCGGCGTGTCGCCTTCACCGCTAACGAAATTAAAGAAGCGGCGGCTAATGGGCGGCTTGGCGCGCCCGACGATCTGATCCTCATCCGGGCTTCCAACGCGCGGTTCGGAGATCGTCGGCTCCTGTGCAGCCGCCAGGGCCTCCACGCTGGCGAGATCGCCATGGCCTACGGCAATGACAAATTTGTTGCCATTGGTCTTCAGAAGCTTCTGGACGCCCTTGATCGTATAGCCGTGATCATAGAGTAGATGGCGAATGCCCTTGAGAAGATCGACATCATCGGGCCGGTAATACCGCCGCCCGCCGCCCCTCTTCATCGGCTTTATCTGCGGAAAGCGGGTCTCCCAGAAACGCAGGACATGCTGCGGCAGATCGAGGTCATCCGCCACTTCGCTGATCGTGCGAAAAGCATCCGGGCTCTTGTCCAACGTCAAACTCCTACGCGCCGTCAAATATGATCCGTGCTACGACTCATCATATTTCAACGGTTTGGCGGAAAGAATTCAAGTCGTCTGTCGACTTGACCCACAGAAGCCGGCCAATTTATCGGCAAAAAAGCAGGAAGAAGTCCCCGTTTATCCTCTTTAACCGGTCAGGAGGCCGGGCTTGGCGGCTTCTGCTTGGTCCTGCGGGCGATATGCGCTTTCAAAATACGTTGTTTAAGAACGTTGGAGGCCTTGAAGGTCATGACGCGGCGAGGGGAAATCGGCACTTCCTCGCCGGTTTTCGGGTTTCGGCCGATGCGCTCGTTCTTGTCACGGACTTGAAAAGTGGCGAAAGAAGACAACTTCACCGTTTCGCCGCGCACGATTGCGTTGCAAATCTCATCGATCACGGTCTCGACAAGCTCGGCAGATTCCGTGCGGGAAAGCCCAACTTTCCGGAATACCGATTCCGCCAAGTCAGCGCGCGTTACTGTCTTACCGCTCATCGCTCCCCGCCCGTTTCTCCAAAATATTTTTTCTCAAAGCGCACAAAGAGTATTTGTCTTGCGCTTCACGGTCAAGCTCTTGTTTGATGTCAGTTTTTTGGGGTTGACAGTTACCAGCGCAACAGGACCGCGCCCCAGGTGAAACCGCCTCCCATCGCCTCCAGCATCACGAGATCTCCTCTCTTGATGCGACCGTCGCCTGCAGCGGCGGCAAGCGCCAGTGGAATGGAGGCGGCAGAGGTATTGCCATGCAGGTCTACGGTTATCACAACTTTTTCGGGCGAAATACCGAGTTTCCTGGCTGAGCCGTCGATAATGCGGCGATTGGCCTGATGCGGGACGAGCCAGTCGAGATCTTCCGCCGTCGTGCCGGTGGAATCGAAGGCAGCCTGAATGACATCGGTGATCATCCCGACCGCGTATTTGAACACCTCGCGGCCTTCCATGCGCAGATGCCCGACTGTTCCCGTCGATGAAGGACCGCCATCGACATAGAGCTTGTCCTTGTGGGAGCCGTCGGAGCGCAGATGCGCCGCCAGAACACCGCAATCAGCGGTCGTACCTTCGCCGGTCGCCGCCTCCAAAATCATTGCGCCGGCCCCATCACCGAACAGGACGCAGGTCGTGCGATCGGTCCAGTCGAGAATACGCGAGAAGGTTTCCGCCCCGATGACGAGCACCCGTTTCGCGAGCCCGCCGCGGATATAGGCATCGGCGGTCGTCACCGCATAGACGAAGCCCGTGCAGACAGCTTGGACATCGAAGGCAAAGCCGTGGCGCATGCCAAGCCTGTTTTGGATATTCACCGAGGTTGCCGGAAAAGTGTTGTCGGGCGTAGAGGTCGCAACAATGATCAGGTCGATGTCATCCGGTGTCAGCCCGCCATTGGCAAGGGCTGCACGTGCGGCCTGCTCGCCGAGCGAAGCGGTTGTTTCCCCTTCGCCAGCGATGTAGCGCTGACGAATGCCGGTGCGCTGCACAATCCAATCGTCGGATGTGTCGACCACCTCTTCCATTTCGCGATTGGTCATTACACGCTTCGGAAGCGCTGCTCCGAACCCGCGAACCACTGAACGGATCATACCGATTACACCTTGTCGCTCATGCCGCTTCCGGCCCAATGGGAGGAAGTCGCTTGGCATGATATTTTTTCAAATCATTTTCTATTTTCTGATTGAGGCCATTTCTCGCCATGTCGTAGCCGACATCGATTGCGGCGGCAAAGCCCTCCGCATCCGTACCGCCATGGCTTTTGATGACAATGCCGTTCAGGCCGAGGAACACGCCGCCATTCACCTTGCGGGGATCGAGTTTCTCGCGCAGCAGGTCAAAGGCGCCCTTCGCAAAGACATAACCAATGCGCGCGAGAAGCGTGCGCGACATGGCTGCGCGCAGATATTCTGCAATCTGGCGAGCGGTTCCTTCCGCGGTTTTCAATGCGATGTTGCCGGAAAATCCTTCGGTAACCACCACGTCCACGGTGCCCTTGCCAAGATCGTCACCCTCGACGAAGCCGAAATAGTCGAGCGAATCGAGATTGGCCTCCCGCAACAGCCGCCCGGCTTCCTTCACGTCTTCCTGGCCCTTGACTTCCTCTGCACCGACATTGAGTAGACCGACAGTCGGGCGGTCGACCTCGAAGAGGGCGCGCGCCATGGCGCCACCCATGAGGGCGAAATCCAGCAGCTGTTGGGAATCTGCCCCGATTGTCGCGCCGACATCGAGCACGATGCTTTCGCCTTTCAGTGTCGGCCAGATTGCGGCGATGGCCGGACGCTCGATGTTGGCCATCGTGCGCAGACAGAATTTTGCCATTGCCATCAGCGCCCCGGTATTGCCCGCGGAAACGGCAACGTCGGCTTCACCGGTCTTTACCGCCTCGATGGACCGCCACATCGTCGAGACATACCGCCCACGGCGTAGCGCCTGGCTTGGCTTCTCGTCCATGCTGACGGCAAGCTCGCAATCGTGGAAGACGGATTTTTCCTTCAATTTCGGAAATCTGTTGAGGATCGGCTCGCATTCATTTTTCAAACCGAACATCACGAATGTTACATCCGGATGCCTGTCCAGCGCTTTTGCAGCACCGGGGATGACAACCTGGGGACCAAAGTCGCCACCCATTAGGTCAAGAGAAATTTTGATCACTCGTCCCTGATCCTTCTTTTTCGCCTGGGCGGCGAAATTTGGGCCAAAATACCGGTTTTCGCATTGCTTACAACTGAATTGTATCAAATCCCCAACGGAGGTTACCTGTTCCAATCCTTGAGGGCCGCAAACGGCGAGGGCTTCTTGTCGCTCTCTTCCGTGTCCTCGATATGGGTTTCAAATTCCACGCCGGGCTTTCTCGGATAGGGGTCGATTGCAAGCGCAACCGCTTCAGCGACCACCTCGCCGGCATCGATCGTGTCCCCTGCAAAGACCTCCGGAAGATCGGGACCGTCCGGATCCAGGATCATCTCGCCAACGTCGTTTGCGGGCAGGCGAGCAAGTTTCGAGCCTTCGGGAACGAAAATCTGTTCGACCGTCTCATCGATTTCCGCCTCGACCGGATCAAGCGTCACGACACAAGCCTGAACGATGCTCGCCTGTACCCTGCCCTTTATCCTGATGCCATCGCGCTTCCAGCGCGCAATCTGGAGATCGGCGTGCAGGCTCTCCACCGAGAGCACTTCCCAAAGTGCCGCCAAACCCTTGCGCTCCTCTTCATCAGCCTCGAGATGCACCTCCACCGGGTTCGCCGCGATATGGCCAACCTTCACCGGATAGGAGAATGGCGGCCTGCCTTCATCCATCTTTGATCTCGTCATACTGACCTCCTGTTCAGGCGGGCGTCGGAAGCAGGGCGGATCCGGTCGCGATCTCCGCTTCGGAAATAGCAGCCAGATGGGCTTCGGCGTCCATCATCCAGCGGGCGAGCCCGGATATATCCGGCGCGCTTTCCGCATTCTCCGGATAGATGTTGCGCTTCAGCGCCGCGACCAGGGCATCGACATCCTGCCTCTCCATTGCGGCTGCATAGGATTCGAGCCGCCCGTAGAACATTCCGGCAAGCTTTTTCATGCGCTTCGGCACACTGCTGTCACCGATTCCCAATTCCCGGATCGAATAGTCGATGTCCTGAAAAAAGGCATCGACAATCTCCTGCGCGATTTCCTGGCCGCTCACTTGCGATGTTCTTGTTCGCCTGAAAAATAGAATCATGACGATCGACAGCATCTCGAAACGACCCATGACCGTGTCCGGCACATGCAGGGACGTATAGAAATGCGGGTGACGGGCAATTGCCGTCAACGCAGTGTATTGCCGGTCGACGATCATCTGATTGTTACTTTTTTTCCGGAACAGTCCGAAGATCATCAAAATTCCCAGGATTGGCTCATTCTGAACGCCGCCGGGCGTTCCGCCTTGTTGCATGATGTTAAAAGCTGGTTTACCGAAGCATGCACGAATTGCAATGCCGATTGTGGTGCCGACGAAGGGCGTTCCAGACCTAACTCAAATCGAAGGAGGGAGCGCGGCAACATCGCGGAATGGCCATAATGGTCCTGCAAAGCAAGAATCACGGCCCGATGGCTGCACATGCTAATTCCAGGGAGTAGATGTTGTCGAAAAGACGGTATTTCAAGTCTGATAAGAAGTTCCTCAGCAATGCTGCCATCGCCATCGTAATTGCCTCGTCAACTGCTCTTGCGAGCTGCACGACCCGGGAAGTCTTCAACGGCGGATATGTCGTGGACCAGCAGTCGCTCAATCTGGTTCCGGAGGGATCAAGCCGCGAACAGGTGCTTCTGTCGCTCGGCTCGCCCTCGACCACAGCGACATTCGACGGCGAGGTTTTCTATTACATTTCCCAGAAGCGCACACGCCCCGTCGCCTTCATGAAGACGAGAGTGGTCGAGCAGAGCATTCTCGCCATCTATTTCGACAAGGACGGCGTCGTATCCCGTCGCGCCAACTATACGCTCCAGGATGGCAAGATCTTCGATACCATCTCGCGGACGACACCGACCGGCGGCAAGGATCTCACCTTCCTGCAGCAGATTCTTTCCGGCACGAGGGGCGCCGGCGCAGCAAGTCAGGCGGGACGCCTCTTCGGCGGCAGTGCCAACAATCTCGGCACGCCTGGTAGTGCGGGCGGCTTCTAATGCATATCGCGCAAAAGTGTGCAGCGCTTTTGCGACAACGACATGCATGAAAACGATACTCTAAAGGCTGTCGTGTGAATCTCTTTTCACGCGACAGGCTTTGGCGCGTCGTCCGGAAGCGTGGCGCAGTCAAACAAAACCGCCGGCCCTGTGCGCCGGCGGTTTTTTATTGATGATGTGGCGTACAATCAGAGCGGGATGCCGAAATGTGTACGCGGTTTTCGGCCGACATCCCGCTCCAACTTTTTTGATTGAGAGACGGATTCAGATTTCAGGCCGATCCGACCTGAAATTATCCGGCCCTAGGCAAGGACAGCAAGGAGAAGGAGCGCCACGATATTGGTGATCTTGATCGCCGGGTTGACGGCAGGACCGGCCGTGTCCTTGTAGGGGTCACCCACCGTGTCGCCTGTGACGGAAGCCTTGTGCGCCTCAGATCCCTTCATGTGGCGCACGCCGTCCTTGTCGACAAACCCATCCTCGAAGGATTTCTTGGCGTTGTCCCACGCTCCGCCTCCCGATGTCATCGAAATGGCGACGAAGAGGCCGTTGATGATGACGCCGAGGAGAGATGCGCCCAGCGCCGCAAAAGCCGAAGCCTTGGAGCCCGAGATCAGCAGAACGCCGAAATAGACGACGATCGGCGCAAGAACCGGCAACAGTGAGGGCACGATCATCTCACGAATTGCAGCCTTGGTGAGAAGGTCGACGGCACGGCCGTAATTCGGACGTTCCGTGCCCTGCATGATACCCGGCTTTTCGCGGAACTGCTTGCGCACCTCCTCGACAATGGCGCCTGCAGCACGCCCTACAGCAGTCATGGCGATGCCGCCGAAGAGATAGGGGATCAAACCTCCGAACAGCAGACCTGCAACGACGTAGGGATTGGAGAGTTCGAACGAGATCGTCCCGATATTCGCGAAGTAGGTGTACTGATCGCCGTGGGCGGCGAAATACTGCAGGTCGTTGGAATAGGCGGCGAAGAGCACCAGCGCACCGAGACCAGCGGAACCGATGGCATAACCCTTCGTAACCGCCTTGGTCGTGTTGCCGACGGCGTCGAGTGCGTCGGTGGACTTGCGAACCTCGGGCGGCAGATGGGACATCTCGGCGATGCCACCGGCGTTGTCCGTCACCGGACCGAAGGCATCGAGCGCGACGATCATGCCGGCAAGCCCCAGCATTGAAGTCACCGCGATGGCGGTTCCGAACAGGCCGGCGAACTGATAGGTCGCCAGGATGCCGCCGACGATGACGATTGCCGGAAGCGCAGTCGATTCCAGCGAGACGGCGAGCCCCTGAATGACGTTCGTACCATGGCCCGTGACAGATGCCTGGGCGATGGAATTGACCGGGCGCTTGTTGGTGCCGGTGTAGTATTCCGTGATCACCACGATCAGGGCAGTGACGACAAGACCGACGATACCGCAGAAGAAGAGGTTCGTGCCGGTAACGTCCTTGCCGCCGACATTGCCGATCGCCCCCCAGCCAATGGTCAGCGATGTCGCGGCGCCGATACCGACGATCGAAAGGATCCCGGTGGCAATCAACCCCTTATAGAGCGCCCCCATGATCGAGCCGTTTGTTCCGAGCTTCACAAAGAAGGTGCCGATTATCGAGGTGACGATACAGGCACCGCAGATGGCCAGCGGATAGATCATCACGCTCTGCAGAACCGGCGCACCGGCAAAGAAGATCGCAGCTAGCACCATGGTCGCGACGACCGAAACCGCATAGGTTTCGAAAAGGTCGGCCGCCATTCCGGCGCAGTCGCCGACATTGTCACCGACATTGTCGGCGATCGTTGCGGGATTGCGCGGGTCATCCTCCGGAATACCGGCCTCCACCTTACCGACGAGGTCGCCACCAACATCGGCGCCCTTGGTGAAGATGCCGCCGCCGAGACGGGCGAAGATCGAGATCAGCGAAGCGCCGAAGCCGAGCGCCACCAGCGCATCGATGACTTCGCGCGCGCCGCTCTCGTAACCGAGCCCGCTCGTCAGCACGAGGTAGTAGATCGAAACCCCGAGGAGTGCGAGGCCGGCAACCAGCATGCCCGTGATCGCTCCTGACTTGAACGCGAGATCAAGGCCTGCGGAAAGGCTGTGGGACGCAGCCTGGGCCGTACGGACGTTGGCCCGGACGGAGACATGCATGCCGATGAAGCCTGCGGTACCCGACAAAACGGCGCCGATCAGAAAGCCGATAGCAGCGGCACCGGAAAGGAGCAGCCAGGCTGCGATGAAAACAACGATACCGACAACGGCAATGGTCTTATACTGACGCGTAAGGTAGGCCTGCGCGCCCTCCCGGATATATCCGGCAATCTCCTGCATGCGGGCGCTGCCCTGATCGGCCGCAAGAACCGATTGGGTCGCCCAGACGGCATAAGCCACCGACAGCAGACCGCACACGATAACGCCTAAAAGAATGATCATTCGCTCTTTCCTCCCATAGCACCGGAGCTCACTCCCTCTCCGGCAGTAAATGCAGCGGATCGGCTTCATCTCCAACAAACATGCCACTGCGCCGCGCGAGATTGCGTGCAGGCAAACCGCCCGTCAAGACCGACGCGGAGCAAATGTCACAACTGCGGGAAGAAAGCGGTGAAAGGAGGGAATGCCGGCACCACGCATTTCCTGGCGGGCATTGTGGGATGGATCGGGTCAGGACGGAGAGCGAAGCCGAATCATGTGCGACGAAGTACGGGCGTGGCTGCTCTCAAGCCAACGCTGGTCGCCGGCAAGTTTTGTGCGCGTCACTTATTTTTCGTCTCGCTTCGGACCTGCTTGGCAATCCGATCGAGCACCGCATTGACCAGTTTCGGCTCATCTTCATCGAAGAAGGCGTGTGCGATCTCGACATATTCGGAGACGATGACCGCGACGGGTACATCCTTGCGGTCGAGAAGCTCGAAGGTGCCCGCGCGCAGGATGGCGCGAACCGTGCTGTCGAGACGGGAGAGAGCCCAGTCATCCTGCAAAGCCGAAGCGATCAGGGGATCAAGCCTAAGCTGCTCACGTACGACACCGGATACGATCGAGCGGAACCAGGAGGCATCAGCCTTCAGATAGGTTTCACCGTCGAGCTCCTGCCCAAGACGATGCGCCTCGTACTCGGCAACGATCTCCAGGACTCCCGCGCCGCCAATATCCATCTGATAAAGTGCCTGAACAGCTGCAAGCCTCGCCGCCCCGCGCTGGTTTGCGGTCTTCGCCGGTCGCTCGACATCCTGCTTGCTCATTGCTCAGGCACCCAGTTTCTTCTTCAGTTCGATCATCGTCAGCGCCGCGCGTGCGGCGAAGCCGCCTTTGTCCTTTTCCGAACGGCGGGCACGCACCCAGGCCTGTTCGTCATTCTCGACCGTGAGAATGCCATTGCCGATCGCCAGCGACTCGCTGACGGCAAGATCCATCAGCGCCCGTGAAGACTCGTTCGAGACAATATCGAAGTGATAGGTCTCGCCGCGGATGACCATGCCAAGGGCGACGAATCCATCATACTCCGTTCCGCCGTTATCCGCACCGTCGAGCGCCATGGCGATTGCTGCGGGAATTTCCAGCGCGCCTGGAACAGTGATAACGTCATAGGTGGCACCTGCTTCCTCCAGCGCAAATTTGGCGCCGTCGAGAAGGGCGTCGGCCATGTCGTCATAGAAGCGAGCTTCGACGATTAGGATATGCGGGCTGGAAGAGCTGGACATACGTCACCTTCGTGAGAGGAAGAAGATCGGCACCGGCCGGATTGGCGGCGGTCAAACCACGCCATTGCCGGATTGGCAAGCGCTTTTCACGCATTTCGGCCATTCACAGGCAGAATTTCTTGTCGGGCAGGCATTCTACGCAAGAAGGACTGCAATATCGCGGTGCATGCCATCGTCAACGCCGAGGAGGCCGCTGACGGCAGCATCATCTTCTGCATCAACTGACGTCCTACCCCGGCTCCGGACGCTTGCGCCCGAAGCCGGCTGTTTCTGAATTGGAAGCCAATTTGGAGCGGCATTCTTCCGAGGCGGCGTTCCTTTGCGACAAGGATATCGGGGGGTGGAAAAGCCAAGAGCCTGTTTTCAGAATACAGTTTTGGGCGCGGCCGCCGGAAATTCCGAAAGCCTTGCAGCATAGCGCGCCATCGTATCGACCTCGAAATTGACGAAGTCTCCCTGCCGGCGCTCGCCCCAGGTGGTAACCTCAAGCGTGTGGCGGATGAGCAAAACGTCAAAATCGGTACCGTCCACGGCATTGACGGTCAGCGATGTCCCATCGAGCGCGATCGAGCCCTTGGGGGCAACAAAGCGAGCCAGGTGCTCAGGCGCGCGGAGGCGGAAGCGCGTCGCATCGCCTTCCGCCGTCACCGACAAGATCTCAGCCTTGCCATCGACATGGCCGGAGACGATATGACCGCCGAGCTCATCGCCGATCTTCAGGGAGCGCTCCAGATTGACGTGTGTTCCGGACTGCCACGTACCGATTGTCGTCAGCCGCAGCGCCTCCTCCCAGGCCTCCACCTCGAACCAACGATCATTGCTGCCGAGTTCCGGCAAGCCCGTCACCGTCAGACAGATGCCGGAATGGGAGATCGAAGCGCCCATATCGATCGACTTCGGATCGTAGTTCGTCGCGATGCGCAGCTTGATACCTTCCTTGAGAGCGGAGACGGATTCGACCGTGCCGATATCGGTGACAATTCCGGTAAACATCAAGAGCCTCTTTCAAACTCGTCGCAAATATCATCGCCGAACACGAAGGTGCGGAAATGTGCAAAACCGGACGGCATATCGTTCTTCTTAACCGGCGATTCAATACCACCCTCGCCGATCACACCCGGTCCCTGAAACAGCAGAATGCGATCGACGAGATCGGCATCGAGGAAAGCCCGCGCCGTCCTTGCGCCGCCCTCAACCAGGAGCGACGACACTCCGCGAGAGGCGAGCGCCGGAAGCAGATCATCGAGATGCTGAGGACTGCACTGCACGACCTCTACTCCGACTTCGTCCAGCGCAGCACGCCGTGCGAGAAATGCCTCGTCAGGATTGTTGTCGAAATGTGGCGGCTCCCCGGCGACGGCTATCACCGGTACCTGCCGTGCCGTTTTCACGAGTTTGCTCGCAAGCGGCAATTCCAATCGATCGTCGATCACGATCCTGATCGGAGAGCGGTCTTCAAGGCCTGGAATGCGGCACGTCAGTTCCGGATCGTCGGCGGTTGCGGTGCCGATGCCAACGAGGATCGCATCAGTTTCTGCCCGCAACACCTGCACCTGAGAACGGGAGACGTCACCAGTGATGCGCACTTGGCCCTCGCCCTTACGGCCGATCATTCCATCGGCAGAAACAGCAATCTTCAGGGTAACATACGGCCGGTTCTTCACCTGACGTGTGAGATAGCCTGCAAGCGCCCTTCTGCCTTCTTCCTCCAGGACGCCCGTCTCGACTTCAAGACCGGCGTCCCGCAGCATGGCGATGCCCCGGCCGGAAACGCGGGAATCTGGATCCGTGACGCTGATGACGACACGCCCGACACCATAGGCGATCAAGGCCTCGGCGCAAGGCGGCGTCTTGCCGTGATGGGAACAGGGTTCGAGTGTTACATAGGCGGTCGCGCCGCGCGCCCGTTCGCCGGCTTCTGCAAGCGCCTGCGGCTCGGCATGGGGGCGGCCACCGAGCGCCGTCACCGCGCGGCCGACAATGGTGCCGTCCTTGACGATCAGACAACCGACGGAAGGATTGGTGGAGGTCAGGCCGGTGTGCCAGCGCGCGAGACGGATCGCCGCGGCCATGAAACGTTCATCTTCAGGCCGGATGGTCATCGATCAGCCATCCAGGGGATCGCGACCGATCTTAGCGTTGATTTCCGATATCACCTTCTCGAAATCCTCCGCGTGAGAGAAATCGCGATAGACCGAAGCATAGCGCACGAAGGCGACATCATCGAGGCTCTTCAGCGCTTCCAGCACCTGCAGGCCGATTTCTTCGGAACTGATTTCGGTCTCGCCCGAGCTCTCCAGGCGGCGAACGATGCCCGAGACCGCGCGCTCGATGCGATCCCGGTCGACGGGACGCTTGCGCAGAGCGATCTCGAAGGAACGCACCAGTTTTTCACGATCGAACGGTACTTTGCGGCCGGTCTTTTTGATGACCGTCAGCTCGCGCAGCTGCACGCGCTCGAAGGTGGTGAACCTGCCGCCGCAATCTGGACAAATGCGCCGCCGGCGGATGGACGTATTGTCCTCCGCCGGACGGGAATCCTTGACCTGCGTATCTTCAGAGCCGCAAAAAGGGCAGCGCATCGCCTCTCCTCAGCCCATGTAGCCATACATGGAGAAGCGATCGGTGAGCTTGACAACCTTGTCACGGACGGCAGCTTCGACAGCAGCGTTGCCCTCGTCTGAATTGGCGACCTTGAGGCCATCAAGCACTTCGACGATGAGATTGCCGATCTCGCGGAATTCCGCCTCCTTGAAACCGCGGGTAGTGCCGGCCGGTGCGCCGAGACGAACGCCGGAGGTGACGAAGGGCTTTTCTGGATCGAAGGGGATGCCGTTCTTGTTGCAGGTAATATAGGCGCGGCCGAGGGCTGCTTCCGCACGCTTGCCGGTCGCGTTCTTCTTGCGCAGATCCACCAGCATCAAATGGTTGTCCGTGCCGCCGGAGACCACGTCAAGACCGCCGGCAATCAGCGTTTCGGCGAGTGCCTTGGCATTCTTGACGATCTGGGCCGCATAATCCTTGAATTCCGGTGTCAGCGCCTCGCCGAGAGCCACGGCCTTTGCGGCGATGACATGCATCAGCGGACCGCCCTGGAGACCGGGGAAGACGGCCGAATTGAGCTTCTTTGCCAGGTCCTCGTCATTCGTCAGGATCATGCCGCCGCGCGGACCGCGCAGAGACTTGTGCGTCGTGGTGGTGGCGACGTGGCAATGCGGGAAAGGCGACGGATGGACGCCACCGGCCACGAGACCGGCGATATGGGCCATATCGACCATGAGATAGGCGCCGACGCTGTCCGCAATCTCGCGGAAACGCTTCCAGTCCCAGATGCGCGAATAGGCGGTGCCGCCGGCGATGATGAGCTTCGGCCGGTGCTCTTCCGCCTTGCGGGCGACCTCGTCCATGTCGAGCAGATTGTCGCCTTCCCGCACGCCGTAGGAGACGACGTTGAACCACTTGCCGGACATGTTGACCGGCGAACCGTGCGTGAGGTGACCGCCCGAGTTGAGATCGAGGCCCATGAAGGTATCGCCCGGCTGCAGCAGCGCCAGGAAGACCGCCTGATTCATCTGGGAGCCGGAATTCGGCTGCACATTGGCGAAACCGACGCCGAAGAGCTTCTTGGCCCGCTCGATCGCAAGTTCCTCCGCGATATCGACGAACTGGCAGCCGCCATAGTAGCGCTTGCCCGGATAGCCCTCCGCATACTTGTTCGTCATGACGGAGCCCTGGGCTTCCAGAACCGCACGCGAAACGATGTTTTCCGAGGCGATGAGCTCGATTTCATGCCGTTGACGGCCGAGTTCCTTCTGGATGGCGCCGAAAATTTCCGGATCGGTATCAGCCAGTGAACGGTTGAAAAAGGGCTCTGTCGAAGCATTTGTCATGGGCGGGCTCCTCAGCTGGAATGCGCGACGGTTCTAGCGTTCCAGTCGTCCAAGAGCAATACGATGCGCGACATTTGCTGCGCGTTCTACGGTGGGGACTAAATACAACAAGACCGCGCCCTCATCAGGCGCGGTCCGCAAAGCGTAAGAAAACTAATCAGGCTTACTGAACCGGCTGCTCCATACCGGACGTCGTGTCGAGCGCCAGTTCCGCGTTGCCATCGAGCTGATAGATATCGTCGCGGAACTGCACGACGCCATCCGGCATGCCCCAGGCCGAAATATAAACGAAATAGACCGGAATTTCCTCGGCCAGCTTGATCGGCGTGTTGACGCGGCTGGCAATGACCTGCTCCATCTGCTGGCGCGACCAGCTTGGCGTTTCGCGCAGCAACCAGGTCGACAGGTCGCGCACGTTCTGGACGCGAACACAGCCGGACGATTCGAAACGCATCAGCTTGTTGAACAGGCCCTGCTGCGGCGTGTCGTGCATATAGACGGCGTATTCATTGTGGAAGTTGATCTTCGTGGAGGCCATGGCGTTGATCTTGCCGGGATCCTGCCGGAACATCAGGTTCGGTGCCTTTTCGGCGTTCCAGTCCACCGTTTCCGGCGCAACCTCGTTGCCCTGGCCATCGAAAAGACGAATGCTGTTGCGCTCCAGATAGGTCGGATCCTTGCGCATTAGCGGCATGATGTCCTTTTCGACGATCGAGCGCGGTGCGGTCCAGTAGGGGTTGAGGATCACCTCGTAGATCTTGGAATTGAGGATCGGCGTCGGACGGGTGATGCGGCCAACAATCGCGGTGTTGCGAAGCGCCACCTGTCCATCCTCGATCGCTTCGATGTAGGCCGCCGGAATATTGACCATCACATGACGGCGACCCAGATCTTCAGGGAAGGTCTGCAGGCGAACCAGGTTGGTGTTGAGCTGCTGCAGGCGGACCTCCGCCGGGATGTTCATCGCCTTGACGGTGAACTCGCCGATGACGCCGTCGGCGGGAAGGCCGTGACGGGCCTGGAAGCGCTTGACGGCGCCATCCACATAGGAGTCGAAGGCGCTCGACATACCTGCTTCCTGCGGCAGATCGCCGGAGATCGCAAGCCGTTGGCGCAACGTCTGAACAGCAGGATCGGTAACGCCGAGTTGCAGACGCTGCGTCGAATTGATCTGCGGCCAGCCGCCGGCCGAGGCGATCTGCTGATATTGCATGATCGCCTGCTGGATGCTGGGCACGGACTGAGAACTGAGGATCGGCGTGTTGGAAACGACGGCGCTCGCCGTGCGGGAGGCAGCCTTGGCGTCGAACTGATCGTCCCAATTGCCGCGGCGGGGCGCATTGATCAGCGCATCGAGAGCGGATTGCGCAAAGGCCGGCGCCGCCAGGGCGGTCGCACCGATCGTTGTCGCGGACCGCAGGAAGGAGCGGCGCGAGAGAGCTTCAATTCCGTTTTTCTTCGACATTTTTCCTACCGTTGAACGCCGCAACTAATTCACTGGTGCAGCAATTGCGAAGCACTGCCAATAACGCAGTTCCCTATCAATTCGTTGCCTCGACGCACTACAGAATTCTCGCGCAGGGGCATCACAAAGTTGCGAGCCGAAAGCGCGGCACAACGAACAAATATCCTGAGAGCGCTGGTTGCCGTCCATTTCCGCTGCCACGTCAATATGGCCAATTCGTGTCGCTTGCCACGATGTCCACCGATGACAGAAGCATGTCAGGACAACCACCACTGGTAACTACACGATCATCGTTAATAGCGGCTAAAAAACGGCTTGAATACCGCTATGGGCTCATCCTTCGCATGCGTTGCAAAGAAGACACGCGGGATGTGGACGGGAAAAGCCGGGCACGCAGGGAGCGCCCGGCTTTTTCAAACCCGAAGGAGGCTTCGGAATATCAGAGACGATACAAGATCTGGTCGTTCCAGAAGCGGTCCAGGCGCTGCAGGAGCTTGTTCATCTGGTTGAATTCGTCGGTGCCGATACCGCCGACCTTGTCGATCGAAACGATGTGACGCTCATAAAGCCGGGCGACCGTTTCGGCGATATCCTGGCCAGTCTCCGTCAGGCTGATGCGGACCGAGCGACGGTCGATGCGCGAGCGCTGATGGTTGATGAAGCCGAGGTCGACGAGCTTCTTGACGTTATAGGAGACGTTCGAGCCGAGATAGTAGCCGCGGGAACGCAGCTCACCGGCGGTCAGCTCGGAATTGCCGATGTTGAAGAGAAGGAGCGCCTGAACGGCGTTGACGTCACTGCGGCCCTGACGGTCGAATTCGTCCTTGATGACGTCGAGAAGACGGCGATGCAGACGCTCGACGAGATGAAGGGATTCCATATAGAGATTACGGATGTCCTGATCCTGCTGGTCACGGACGCCTGCAACGGCCTGCGGCTTGATTTTCGTATTCATGATGACTGCCTCACTGTTTTGTTTGGCGGTGTTGGTTTTTCTTCCCGCCTTGAGTGAGACCCTATCGAATACACATAAAATTCTACTTAAAACGCAGCCTTAACAGCGCCTTACCAGAGAGCGTCGTTGTATCATGGTAAATCAATCATCACGCTATCGCGCTGACGCCGCTTCTCGAGCCACAGCGCGGCCCGGAATGCAGCATAGAGCAGCGCGACTACACTGTGCAGTATCAGGATCAATTGGTTATGACCGAAGATCTCAGGCCAGACGCCGTACATCAGGACCTGACCGCCCGCAGCCAGCACCCACATGACGGGTCCCCAGGACACCGTAAGCCAGAGACCGAGCGAGGCGACTGGAAAGATGACGGCGAGCCCGGCGCCCGCCACTTTCCACGGCAGCGTCAGGAGATCGAACCGACCGCCGCCGCCGAGCGAATAGCCGACAAGCATCGCCCAGTACTGGAGACCGAACCAGAAACAGGACACGGCAATCAGCCGCATGAAGAGGATGAACAGAATCCCTATCAGTGTCCGTTTCGGCATCGTTGGAGAATCAATATCCATGTCCCAGACAATAAGTATGCCGCCCTCCCCTCGCCAGAGGGATAGTGCGGCTGCGGCCTTTCGACCGTTTTGAATTGACGAGATGGCATGATAATGACGCTGCCATAAAAAGAAAGCAGACAAGGAATGACGGGCCATGCAGGACAAGACGCATCTCGTTGACGAAATCACCGGACACCGCCGGATGCGGCGCAACCGCAAGGCCGACTGGACGCGCCGGCTCGTGCAGGAAAACCGGCTGACGGTCGACGATCTGATCTGGCCGATCTTCATCATTCCCGGCAGCGGCATCGTCGAGCCGATCCCTGCCATGCCCGGCGTCAGTCGCTTGAGCGTGGACAAGGCGGTAGAAGCCGCCAGGGAAGCGGCCGACCTCGGCGTACCGGCGCTCGCGACATTTCCCAATATAGAGATGGGGCTGCGCGACGAGACCGGATCCAACAGTCTCGAGGAGAACAATCTCATCAATGCCGCCTCTCGGGCGATCAAGAAGGCGGTTCCGAACATCGGCGTCATCACCGACGTCGCGCTCGATCCCTTCACCAGTCACGGTCACGACGGCATCCTCAGGGGCGGCGAGATCGTCAATGACGAGACGGTCGAGCAGGTCGCACGTGCGGCCGTCATGCAAGCCGATGCCGGCGCCGACATCATCGCCCCCTCCGAAATGATGGACGGCCGCATCGGTGCGATCCGACGGGCGCTCGATGCGGCGGGGCACCAGAATGTCGGCATCATGAGCTATGCCACCAAGTTCGCCTCGGCCTTCTATGGCCCCTATCGGGAGGCAATCGGTACCGGCGGTCTCCTGAAGGGCGACAAGAAGACCTATTACATCGATCCGGCCAACGGCACCGAGGCGCTGCGCGATGCCGCGCTCGATGTCGAGGAAGGGGCCGACATGCTGATGGTCAAGCCCGGCCTTCCCTACCTCGACATCTGTTGGCGGATGAAGGAGGCCTTCGGCCTGCCGACCTTCGCCTATCAGGTCTCCGGCGAATACAGCCAGATCAAGGCGGCTGCGATGAACGGCTGGATCGATGGCGAGCGGGTCATGATGGAAACACTGCTCGCCTTCAAGCGTGCCGGCTGCGACGGTATCCTCACCTATTTCGCGCCGGAGGTGGCGAAACTGCTGGCGAAAAGAGGCTGACGACGGGGGAAATCGTTGTATTTGCCCCAGCCGTTACCATATCATCTGCCTAGAGCCGGATGATTTCAGGTCGAATCGACCTGAAATCTGAATCCGTCTCTAAATCAAAAGTGAGAGCGGGATGTCACCCGAAAACCGCGCACACTTTTCGGCATCCCGCTCTAAATTCTTCAAAGGAGCAGCCAGATGAGCCTGAACCCAAACCCGCTTTATGCCGCACCGGACGACTGGCGCGCTTATAGCGGCGTGCTGAGCCGGCGCGTCTTCGCCTTTCTCGTCGATTACGTGATCGTGCTGTTGCTCTGCATTCCTGCGGCGATTGTCGTCTTCTTCCTCGGGATCGTAACGCTGGGGCTCGGATTCTTTCTCTATCCGATCCTGTTCATCATCGTCGCGGCACTCTATTTCGGCCTGACCCTCGGCGGCCCGAACCAGGCGTCCCTGGGAATGCGGGCCATGGGACTTGCGATGGTAAGGCTCGACGGCCAGCCCATGGATTTCCTGATCGCCATCGTGCACCTGGCGCTGTTCTGGATCCTGAACTCGGTCCTGACACCGCTCATCCTGCTGGCGGGCCTATTTATCGAGCGCAGCAGGCTCATCCACGACCTCCTTCTGGGAACCGTCGTCATCCGTACGGCCTGAAGGTCAGTTCGCGACTGCGTCTCAAATTCACAGCCCGTCGCCCGTGACAGGATTTTTACGCCGCCCCCTAAAAATCAGGGCTTTTGAGGCCAAAGGCGCAGTTGACGTTTTTCAATCTTTGGCCATGCTTATAAAGTAAAGCCGAGCGGCGGAGGAAAGGATTGATCAGCGGCAAATGAACACGCAGTCGACGCCATCTCCGCAGTTTTACCTGACGGCTCCGGCTGCCTGCCCGTATCTGCCGCATGAGATGGAACGCAAGGTGTTTACGCATCTTGTCGGACCGCGTGCGCCGGAGATGAACGACATCCTGACGCAGGGCGGTTTTCGCCGTTCCCAGAATATCGCCTACCGGCCGGCATGCGAGTCCTGCCGCGCCTGCGTGTCAGTTCGGATCCTTGCCCAGGAGTTCCAACCGACCCGCTCCATGAGACGGGTGCTCGCGGCCAACAGCGATGTTGTGGCCACCGAATACCCTGCGCAGCCCTCCAGTGAACAATATTCCCTCTTCCGCCGCTATCTCGACTACCGCCACCAACAGGGCGGCATGTCGGACATGACCGTGCTCGACTATGCGATCATGGTCGAGGATACGCATGTCAACACGCACATCATCGAGTACCGGCGTCGCGAGGAAGGATCCGCCTTCCAGGAACGGCCGAAAGGCGAATTGCTGGCCGCGGCCCTGACCGATACGATGAGCGACGGCCTGTCGATGGTTTATTCCTATTTCAATCCGTCTCTCGACAAGCGCTCCCTCGGAACGTTCATGATTCTCGATCATGTCGAACGCGCCCGCACCCTCGGGCTCCCCCACGTCTATCTCGGATACTGGGTCAAGGGCTCGCGCAAGATGGACTACAAGACGCGTTTCCAGCCGCAGGAACATCTGACCGCACGCGGATGGGAGCGCTTTGAGCTGGACGACGAGGGCTCCGGCTAGATTATCATGGTCTTTCCCTCCCTTTCCCCGCACAGGAAAGGCCTGTTGCTGACGTAGATCGGCGGCCTTGCCCTCTCGGCTGACATTCCGCTCATCCGCCTGGCCGACGGCAGCGTCTGGACCATCCTTGGCGTTCGCGGACTTGCCACCGTGGTTGCAATGGCGGCAATCATGGCAATCCTGCGCCTCTTTTGGCGCGCGCGACCCGTTCTGATACCAGGCTGGTATGGCGTGATCGCTTTCTGCCTCTACGGTCTTTCTACGCTTACCTTCCTCGCAGCCATCTATCATACGGCTGCGGCAAACGTCGTCTTCATCCTTGCCTTCAATCCGATGTTCGCCGCGCTGCTCTCCTGGGTCTTTCTTGCCGAACGGCCCTCGACATCAACTCTGATCACAATGGCCGTCATGATGTCGGTGTTGGTCTCATCGTCCAGGGCGGCATTGCGAGCGGACACTTCTTCGGCGATGCTATCGCCCTGTTCTCCGCGCTGGTGCTTGCCTCGGCCATTACCGTCAGCCGCGCATCGCGGCGCGACATGGGATTCGTTTCGATGCTGTCGGCGCTCATACCTGCGGCGATCGGCCTCTACCAGGTGCAATCCACCGGGTTTCATCTGGAAAATCCAGTCTGGATACTCGTCGATGGCGCCATCATGATGCCGGTCGCGTTCTGGTGCCTTGCGACGGGCCCGCGCTATCTCTCCGCGCCGGAAGTCGGCATGTTCTATCTGCTCGAAACGATTCTGGCGCCTATCTGGGTCTGGTTGATCTTCTCCGAGGCTCCGAGCCACGTGACGCTGACCGGCGGTCTGATCCTCATCCTCGCTCTGATCGCTCATTCTCTCTGGCAAGCCCGAGTGAATGCCGGCCGTGTAAAGAACGCAGCATAATTCCAGATTCCAGATGTCCTCTTGATGCCACGATCAGCCGGTCGAGTGCATCGAATTTTTACAATGCGTCTCGTCCGGCAAGGCAATGTTAACTTTGACTTCACACCAGCCGTTCACCGGTCGTGGTGTAAAGAGTGGTTCTGCCTATGAAACCGACGTTCCCTTACGTCCCGCCCAGCGACGCGCCCGATGCCGACGAAATACAACACACTCGAAGGTCTGAGATTCATATCGAGCGTTATGATCGTTCTGACGCATTACGTACCCTACACGCTCGCCGACCAGACAGAGCTGAATTGGACCAGCAGTTTTTCCTATGCCGTCGACCTGTTTTTCGTCATTTCCGGCATCGTCATCGCCCATGTCTACGGGACGGATTGGGACCTGCGTCGAGACTATGGCTCCTTCCTTAAGAACCGCATCGCCCGCATCTATCCGCTGCATCTAGCGACCCTGCTGTTCTATGTCGTGATCGGATGCCTGGTCATCGGCGGTATCCTCAATGCCGCCAATGCCGACAAGTATAATTTTGCCGACCTGATCCCGAATCTCCTGCTTGTCCATGCCTGGGGTTTCGCTCAGGGTTTCAGCTTCAATTATGTCAGCTGGTCCGTGAGCGCCGAATTCTTCGTCTATCTGCTCTTTCCGCTTGTCCTGTGGCTGATGACGCGCGGCAATAGAGTTTCATTGACCGTTCTGGCCGCTCTTTTCGTCTCCGCGTGGTTTGCTGCTCTCATCATCGCCGGGCGACCGCTCCCTCTTCTGACCTGGGACTATTCGATCCTCAGGGCACTGCCGGCGTTTTCCCTTGGCGTCTGGCTGCAAATGCGGTGCCCGGCAAATTCCCTTGGAAAGTTCGCACCTTGGCTATTTCATGGCCTGCTCATCGCCGCCGCCGTGGCACTTCTCACGCATCAGGGGCCGCTACTCTGCTTGTTTCTCGTCTATGGCGTCGCAGCGACCGGGTTCCTGTGCGATCGGACGAACATGCCGACCATCGCCTCCTGGGCTCCTCTACGAGAGCGAGGCGAATTGACCTACTCCATCTACATGCTGCATCCGCTCGTGGCGACGGTGCTGTTCTCGGTTCTTGCGCCGCGCCTTCTGGGCGATGTCACTATACCGGTCGTCGCTGCAGGTCTTGTGGCGACCTACGTCGCCGCCGTCATTTCACTACGCTACTTTGAAATGCCGATGCGTCAGGCGATAAAACACGGTCTGTTCCGTCGCCATCAGCCCGCATGATCGGGCCGACCGTCATCCCGAAAACTTGCCGCTGCGCGGGAACCCTTTCGGAACAGTGCGTCCAGCAGAAGCGCGGTCGCCGAGCCATTCGGCAAGCTCGTCCTTCGTCTTGGTGAAGCTGCGCCCGGCGCTATCTTCCCAGACGAGACCATCGACCATGGCAAAGCAGCGGATATCCGATACGCCGCCATCCTTGTAGCGTTGCAGGCGCACACCCTTGCCGCGCGACATTTCCGGGATCTGCGCGAGGGGGAAGACCAGCAGTTTGCGGTTTTCGCCGACAACGGCGACATGATCGCCTTGAACCGGAACGATCAGCTTCGTCTCATCCGGCAAGGAGACATTCATGATCTGCTTGCCCTTGCGGGTATTGGCTGCCATTTCCGCTTCCGGCACAACAAAGCCGTTACCGGCCGTCGAAACCACCAGCATCTTGCGGGCCGGATCGTGAACGAACGCCGTCAGCACGTCCTGGTCGCTCTCCATGTCGACCATGATGCGCAGCGGTTCACCATGGCCGCGTCCGCCGGGGAGCTTGTCGCCACCGAGCGTGAAGACCTTGCCGCCCGTGGTGAGAATGAGAATCTTGTCAGTCGTCTGTGCCGGGAATGCCACCTTCGGCCCGTCGCCTTCCTTGAAGGTCAGGGTCGACGTATCGGAGATGTGGCCCTTGAGCGCACGGATCCAGCCTTTTTCGGAGACGACGACGGTGATCGGCTCCTTCTCGATCATCGCCTGCTGAATGGCTTCGACGTCGGCATCCGGCGCTTCAGCAAATTGCGTGCGGCGCCGGCCGATGTCGGTCGCCTTGGCGAACTTCTTCTTTACCTCGCCGATTTCCCAGGCGACTGTCTGCCACTGCTTCTCATCCGAGGCAAGCAGCGCCTCGATATCGGCTTTCTCCTTGGTAAGATCGTCGAACTCCTTGCGGATTTCGAATTCCTCGAGCTTGCGCAGAGAGCGCAGCCGCATGTTGAGGATCGCCTCGACCTGATTGTCGGTGAGTCCGAAGCGCGCCATCATCACCGGCTTGGGTTCGTCCTCCTCTCGGATGATCCGGATCACCTCGTCGATATTGAGGTAGGCGATGAGCAGGCCGCCGAGGATTTCCAGCCGCCTTTCGATCGCGGCCAGCCGGAAGCGCGAACGGCGCAGTAGAACTTCGCGGCGATGATCGAGCCACTCCTTGAGCACTTCGTTCAACGCCATGACGCGCGGAATGCGGCCGAGCGAGAGCACGTTCATGTTCAGCGGGAACCGGCTTTCGAGCTCAGTCAGCTTAAACATGGATTCCATCAGGATCGTGGGATCGACCGTCCTGCTCTTCGGGACGAGAACGACGCGAATATCCTCGGCCGACTCGTCCCGAATATCCTCGAGCAACGGCAGCTTGCGGGCGATCAGCAGCTCGGCGATCTTCTCGATCAGCCGCGACTTCTGCACCTGGAACGGAATCTCGGTGACGATGATCTGATAGCCACCGCGGCCGAGATCCTCGGTCTCCCATTTGGCGCGGACACGGAAGCCGCCGCGACCCGTCTTGTAGCTTTCGATGATGCTCTGACGGTCATCGATGACGATGCCGCCCGTCGGGAAATCCGGCCCGGGAATGAATTGCTCCACCAGGGTTTCAACGGAGGTGTCCGGATGCTTGATCAGGTGCAGCGCGGCATCGCAAAGCTCATGGACATTGTGCGACGGGATCGAGGTCGCCATGCCGACGGCGATGCCGGAGGAGCCGTTGGCGAGCAGATTGGGGAAAGCGCCCGGCAGGACGATCGGCTCGGAATTCGACTCGTCATAGGTATCGCGGAAATCCACCGCATCCTGGTCGATGCCTTCGAGCAGCAACTCGGAGACCGTCGTCATCTTGGATTCGGTGTAACGCATGGCGGCGGGACTGTCGCCGTCGATATTGCCGAAATTGCCCTGTCCGTTGACAAGCGGATAGCGCTGCGAGAAATCCTGCGCCAGGCGCGCCAGCGCGTCATAAATCGACTGGTCGCCATGCGGGTGATAATTACCCATCACCTCGCCGACGATCTTGGCGCATTTCCTGAAAGCGGCATTCGGGCGCAAGCCCATCTCGCTCATGGCATAGACGATGCGACGATGAACCGGCTTCAGACCATCACGAACATCGGGCAGCGCCCGATGCATGATCGTCGAAAGCGCATAGGCCAGATAGCGCTCCTCGAGCGCTGCCTTCAGGTCAACCGGATGAATGCTGTCGTCGTCTCCGCCGGCGGGCGGCAAAATTTCTTGTCCCATGGCCCTTGACTAGCGGAGAATGCGATTCCCGGCAAGGAAACCAATGGATCGCGTTGTGGATGACCGCGTCAGCGAAAAAAACGCTGCCTCGTTTTCTTCATAAGGCCAATGGCGGTTTTATTCGTTTTTTACTCTCATCGGAAATTTTGAAAGACATAAATATATACTAGTCCTAATCGCACATTAGATTTGCCGCCTAAATTCTAGACACTGCAACAAAGGACCCCCACATGACATTTCACCGGACCACCCGGCTCATGCTCTCTGGCGCAGCGTTTCTGTCGCTTGCAGGCAGTGCCTTTGCGCTCGACGGTGCCGATCTGCTAAAGAAGATCAATGCAGCCTACAATCTTCAAGGCGGAACTCTCGCTGCCGCAAACATCGATGTCTCGGGAACGACAGTCACGCTGAAGGGAACGACCTTCATGCCGAATGGCGGCGCTAATGCCATTGCGCTCGGCGATGTGACGCTGACCGGCGTCGAAGAACAGGCCGACGGCGGATATCACGTCGATCAGGTTGCTTTCCCTGACGTCAACATGACGAACGAAGGCCTCACCGTCACCGCGCAGGAGCTCACGCTCAGAGGAATGACCGTGCCTGCAAATGCCAGTGGCGACACTCTCGATTCGCTCCTGATGTATGAGAGTGGCCATGCGGGTCCCGTCAGAATTGTCAAGGACGGCGAGGAAGTTTTCTCAATCGGCGAAAGCCTGTTAACAGTAACGCCGCGTGACAATAAGTCGGGCGTCGACTTCGATGGGGGCTTCAGGGATGTGAAGGCCGATTTGACGAAAGCCGGCGACCCGCAGAGCAAAGAGGCGATCGAGAAGCTCGCGCTTCAGCATCTCGATGGCGAACTCACCATGAAGGGTGGATGGGAGGTTGGTTCCGGTACGATGGACCTCTCGGAATTCGCCTTCGACTTCAACAATGTCGGCCGGCTCAACATGGCCTTTAATCTCTCCGGCTATACGTTGCAGTTCCTTCGGTCGATGCAGGATGCGGTAAAGGCTTCCGAGGCCAATCCGAACAAGGAACAAGCGCAGCAGGCTCTTGGCTTGGCGATACTCGGCCTGACGCAGCAGCTCAACTTCATCAGCGCTCAGATCCGTTTCGAAGATGCCTCGATCACCAATCGGGTGCTCGACTATGCCGGCTCGCAGCAGGGCATGTCCGGAAAGCAGTTTGCCAATTCCTTGAAGGCGATGACGCCGATCATGCTGGCGCAGCTCAACATTCCGGAGCTTCAGAAAGCCGTCTCAGCGGCGGTCAATACCTATCTGGACGACCCGAAGAGCTTTACAATCAGCGCTGCCCCGGAAAAGCCGGTCCCGTTTCCGATGATCATGGGCGCGGCAATGGGCGCTCCCAACACGCTGCCACAGGTGCTAGGCGTCAAGGTTACCGCCAACAACTGAGCTTTCGTCCGCAAATCAAAAACCCGGCGATTTTGTTCGCCGGGTTTATTGTCTCAAGAGAGGATAAATCTCAATCCTTCTTCTGCGGCGGAATCGGGCGGATCGCCAGTTCGCGCAGTTGCGTCGGCGTTGCCGGCGACGGTGCACCCATCAGCAGGTCCTGAGCCTGCTGGTTCATCGGGAACAGCGAAATCTCGCGCAGGTTCTTGGCGCCCGCAAGCAGCATGACGATACGGTCGATACCGAAAGCCGCGCCACCATGCGGCGGGGCGCCGTACTGGAACGCGCGATAAAGACCGCCGAACTGCTCCTCGACTTCCTGACGCGACTTGCCGGTCAGTTCAAAGGCCTTGACCATGACCTCCGGGAGTTGATTTCGGATCGAACCGGAGGCGATCTCAAAGCCGTTGCACACCATATCGTACTGGAACGCCTTGATCGTGAGCGGCTCCTGGCTTTCCAGCGCCCGAAGGCCACCCTGCGGCATGGAGAAGGGATTATGCGCGAAGTCGATCTTCTTTTCTTCCTCGAGCCACTCGTAGAAGGGAAAGTCGACGATCCAGCAAAGCTCGAAGCGGTCGCGGTCGATCAGGTTCAACTCGTCGGCAGCGCGGTTGCGCGCTTCGCCCGCGAATTTGTAGAACTTCTCCGGCTCGCCGGCGACGAAGAAGCAGGCGTCGCCATCATCAAGGGCGAGCTGTATGCGGATCGCTTCCGTACGTTCTTCGCCGATATTCTTGGCGAGCGGGCCTGCACCTTCCAGCTTGTCGCCTTCCTTGCGCCAGAAGATGTAGCCGAGGCCCGGCTGGCCCTGGCTCTGCGCCCAGGCATTCATGCGATCGCAGAAGGCTCTCGAACCGCCGGTCTTGGCGGGGATGCCCCAGACTTCGACCTTCGGGTTGGAGGCAATCATGTTTGCGAAGACTTTGAAACCGGAGCCGGCGAAATGCTCGGTGACCGATTCCATGACGATCGGGTTGCGCAGGTCCGGCTTGTCGGAGCCGTACATGCGGACGGCGTCATCAAAAGGTATGCGACGGAACTTCTGCGAGACTGGCTTGCCGTCCGCGAATTCTTCGAAGATGCCGCGAATGACGGGTTCCAGCGTGTCCCAGATATCCTCCTGCTCGACGAAGCTCATTTCGAGGTCGAGCTGGTAGAATTCGCCCGGCAGGCGATCAGCACGCGGGTCCTCGTCACGGAAGCACGGCGCAATCTGAAAATATCGATCGAAGCCGGCCACCATCAGGAGCTGCTTGTACAGCTGCGGCGCCTGCGGCAACGCGTAGAAATTGCCGGGATGAATGCGGCTCGGAACCAGGAAGTCGCGGGCTCCTTCCGGCGAGGAGGCCGTGAGGATCGGGGTGGCGTATTCGGTGAAGCCGACCTGAGTCATCTCGCGGCGCATCGCAGCGATTATCTGCGTGCGCTTGACGATGTTCTTATGCAGCGTCTCGCGGCGAAGATCGAGGAAGCGGTACTTAAGACGGACATCTTCCGGATAGTCGGGCTCGCCGAAGACCGGCAGCGGCAATTCCTTGGCGGCGGAAAGGATCTCTATCTCCTGAGCATAAAGCTCGATCTCGCCCGTCGGCATGTTCTTGTTTATGGTGTCGTCGGTGCGGGCCTTCACGAGACCGTCGATGCGGATCACCCATTCGCCACGCACAGTTTCTGCAATCTTGAAGGCCGGGGAATCCGGGTCGGCAACGACTTGTGTAACGCCGTAATGGTCACGCAGGTCGATAAACAGCACGCCGCCGTGATCGCGGACGCGATGAACCCAGCCGGAAAGGCGGACGGTCGACCCGACATCGGATTTGCGCAGAGCGGCGCATGTGTGGCTGCGATAGCGATGCATTTTATCAATCCCGGATTCGGTAAACGGCAGCGGGCGGAAAACGCCTCGCCTGCCGATAGGAAAATCGGGCGGAAAAGCGCATGGCCGGCCCGATTTGTCAAGGCTCGGACAAACAGCGTCGCGTTTTAAGCTGTTTTTGCGGCTTAGGTTTGGCTAGAAAGACAACCTGCCTCGGAGGCGCCGATTCAGGCGTCACCCGCATTCAGGTCCTGCCTCATGAGCCATATACGGCCGCTCATCCCCCTTCTTGTGACCGCCGGTATCCTGATCGGCGGCAACGGCCTGCAGTCGACCTTCATTTCACTGCGAGCCTTACGGGAAGGTTTTTCCCCCTCGACGATCGGTCTCGTCGGCGCGGGCTATAATATCGGCTTTGCTATCGGCTGCATCTACGTGACCCGCATCATCCGTTCGATCGGCCATATCAGGACATTTTCCGCGCTCGCGGCCATCGCCTCGGCGGCCTCTATCGCCATGGTCCTGCTTATCGATCCCGCCTTCTGGTGCGCGATGCGCCTCATCCAGGGCGTCTGCTTCGCGGGGCTTTTCGCTGTCGTCGAGAGCTGGCTGAATGCACGTGTCACCAACGCCAACCGAGCTCGGACACTCTCCATATACCGCTTCGTCGACCTCGGCTCGGTGACACTCGCTCAATATCTCATTCCGGCCGTCGGCATCGAGGGTTTCCAGCTCTTTGCCATCATCTCGATGGCGCTGACGCTCTCGCTTGTGCCTATCTCCCTGACCGATCGGTCGAGCCCCGGTGCGCCGGAAGCGATCCGCTTCGATGTCAAGGCTCTCTGGAACATCTCGCCTCTCGCCACGATCGGATGCATCGTCGTCGGGCTCACAAACTCCGTCTTCCGCTCACTGGGGCCTGTCTATGCCGAGGGCATCGGCCTTTCGGTGACGGCGATCGCCACCTTCATGAGCATCGGGATTTTCGCCGGCGTCGTGCTGCAATATCCGCTCGGCGCATACTCGGACAAGCTCGATCGTCGATTGATTATCCTGGTTTCAGCCCTCGGGTCGCTCGCGGCCTGTCTCTTCCTCGCCTTGCTGGCGGGCGGCAACGAATGGCTCAATTTCGCCGGCATTTTCGTCTTCGGCGCCTTCGCCATGCCGCTTTACTCATTGTGCTCTGCGCATGCCAACGATCACGCCGCTCCCGGACAGCATGCCCTGGTTTCAGCGGGAACGTTGTTCTTCTGGTCGCTGGGCGCCGTCATCGGTCCGCTCTTTGCATCCTTCATGCTGGATATCTTCGGACCGCGTATACTATTTACCTACATGACGGTCGTGCTCTTCCTCTTCATCCTCTACACGCTGCAACGCATGACGGTGCGAGAAGGCGTGCCCGCCGAGGCCAGAACCATGCGGTTCCGCAATCTGCTCAGGACCTCGACCTTCTTCAACAAGCTCGCCGCACCGCCTCCGGAGAAGAATGACTGATCTGCCTGCGGCAGTTTGGGCGATTGCCGAGTATTGATGAAAAGAAAAGTCAACTTTAAAAGGAAGGCACGTCACCATAGCCGGAATCTGCCATGCCCGTCCTTAGTCGCCGCAACCTGCTGAAAGCCTCCGCTGTCGCCGGCGCCTATGGAGTCGGGCTCGGAATCGCCGGAAAGTTCCGGTTGGCGGAGGCAGCACCTGAACCTCAGGTTCTGAAGGCTGTCACGACGGAGGCACGCATCGCCGATGCGGGCCCGACCAAAGACGTGATGAGCTACGGCGCCGATGGCATGCCGCCAACGCTGCGGATGAAGCAGGGCATACCCTATTCGGCGCGGCTGACGAACACCCTTGCCGAACCGACGACAGTGCATTGGCATGGGCTTCGCATCGACAACAAGATGGATGGAGTCCCGTTTCTGACGCAGCCCTATGTCTATACCGGCGATAATTTCGATTATACCTTCACGCCACCCGATGCCGGCACCTTCTGGTATCATCCGCATTGCAATACCTTGACCCAGATGGGGCACGGCATGACCGGGCTTCTCATCGTCGAGGCCGCGGGCGACCCGCAGTTCGATTCCGAAATCGCCCTCAACCTGCGCGACTGGCGGCTTGGCGGCGACGGGCAGTTCATCGCCCAGTTCCGTCCGAGAGATGCGGCCAAGTCTGGCACCTACGGCACGGTGCGCACCGCCAACTGGCTACGGGAACCCCAATATGATGCGCCGGCTGGCGGGCTTATCCGGTTGCGGATCGCGGTCACCGACGTGACACGCATCTTCTCGCTCAAGATGGAGGGTGCGGAAGCGTCCGTGATCGCGATCGACGGCAATCCGGTGCCGAAGCGTTTCCCGCTCGATCTCCTGCTGCTCGGTCCCGGGCAGAGGCTCGATCTCGCCATGCGCATGCCAGACAGCGAAGGCTCCGTCGCCGTCCTCGAAGATATTCGCGGCACTAGGCCGACCACGATCGCCAGCTTTCGGGCGGTTGGCGGCTCGCTTCGACATGATCTCGGCGACCTTGGTCCGCTGGCTGAAAACCCCGTTGCCAAGGCGGATTTCTCCACGGCCAAACGGATCCCGCTCGTTCTCAGCGCGACTGCGGAAAACGCAGCGACCGACAGCATCTGCGGCTCGCTCGGCTACAGTTTCTGGTCTATCAACCAGAGGCCCTGGCCCGGCGACACGCCGGATCCGACCGCGCCTCTTGCCGAGCTCAAGCTCGGCAAGAGCTACGTGATCAACATGGAAAACGTGACGCCGCACACGCATCCCATCCATCTGCATGGAATGAGTTTCACGGTCCTTTCCTCGTCGACGCGCGAAGTGATGCCGCTTGTCTCCGACACCTATCTGATTCAGCCGGACGAAAAGGTGCAACTCGCCTTTGTTGCCGACAATCCGGGCGATTGGCTGCTGCATTGCCACATCATCGAGCACCAGAAGACAGGCATGACGTGTTATTTCAGGGTTACGTGAGAAGACCTGCCCCGACGATACGTGGAGAACGGCAACGCCACGTTCGTACCGACAAATCCGCCCGACTGTCGCGCCCATAGCCCCGCCGGCCGCGCTTCGCTCAGTATCGTTATATCCATGTCGCAGATATGGTGACTGCAACAGAGAGTGAGCAAATTTGCTGCCGAACAAGACGGAAGTACAGCATCGTATTGACATACCGGGCCGAAAGGAGAAGGAAGATTTAAGTAACTGCATTCTCTGACGAACGAATTGATATGATCGAAACCACTGCTGGATTGGAGGCGGCCTGCGCCGAGCTGGCCAAATCGGAATTCATTACCATCGATACCGAGTTCCTTCGCGAGACGACCTTCTGGCCGGAACTCTGCCTCATTCAAATGGCAAGCCCGACAACAGAAGTGTTGGTCGATCCTCTGGCCAAGGGCATCGATCTCAAACCTTTCTTCGATCTGATGGCCAATCCGGCCGTCCTAAAGGTCTTCCACGCGGCGCGGCAGGATATCGAAATCATCTTCAACCGCGGCAATCTCATCCCGCATCCGATCTTCGACACCCAGGTCGCCGCCATGGTCTGCGGCTTTGGCGATTCAGTCTCCTACGATCAGCTCGTCAGTCGTATCAAGAGCGTGCACATCGACAAGTCTTCGCGCTTCACCGACTGGAGCCGCCGCCCCCTTTCGGACAAGCAACTTGAATATGCGCTCGCCGACGTCACCCATCTGCGCGATGTCTACCTAGCGCTGAGAACGCAGCTCGAGCGCGAGGGCCGAGCCTCGTGGCTGTCGGAAGAAATGGATGTCCTGGAAGCGCGGGAGACATACGACCTCCATCCGGACGATGCCTGGCAGCGTCTGAAGATGCGGCTGCGCAAGCCGCAGGAACTGGCCATCCTCAAATATGTCGCCGCTTGGCGCGAACGGGAGGCGCGGGCCCGCAACGTTCCGCGCTCACGCGTGCTGAAAGACGACGCAATCTATGAAATCGCGCAGCAGCAGCCGAAGGATGCCGAGGCCCTCGGCCGATTGCGAACGATTCCAAAGGGATGGGAGCGTTCGGCTGCGGGTACAGCCGTATTGGAAGCGGTCAACACCGCCCTGGCTCTGCCCAAGGCGGAGATGCCGCACGTGCCCCGCCCCGCACAGGCGCCCGAGGGAACGGCGGCAGCGGCCGAGCTCCTGAAGGTGCTGTTGAAGCTCATTTCAGAGAAGCATGGTGTGGCCGCGAAAGTGATCGCCAACAGCGAGGATCTCGACAGGATCGCAGCCGACGGCGAGAGGGCCGATGTTCCCGCCTTGCACGGCTGGCGGCGCGATCTGTTCGGCGAGACCGCGCTTCAGCTGATCCAGGGCCAGGTCGCGCTACGCTTCGTCGGCAAGAAGGTCGAGACAGTAACCCTTTGAAGAGATCGCCGCTTCAAAAGCACTACAGCGCCCCGCGTCGATGCGACGTGCAAAGGATGCTGTAGAACTTTAAATCTGCTGCATAATTTTACCTTAAATCAATGTCGATTTAAGGAATTATGCAGCGGACCCGGATCTTGCGCTCGGAAGAATGGCCCGGCGTGATTTCGAGGCAAGAAGGAGCGGAATGAAGGAAATATTTCCGGCACAAAACTGGCTCCTGATCGCGATCTTCGTCGGCGGAAGCGGTGTGCTCTATGACATGCTCTTTTTTGCATCGGGCACGCCCATCGTCGGAGCAATTTTCGCGCTTTTCATCGCCATGCCGATGCTTGCCTACGAACGGGAAGTGCTGTTCAGAGGCCTGTACCGACGCATTCAGAAGCTTGGGACCTTTTCGTTCATCGTTGCCGAGCTTCTCGTCTATATCATTATCATGAATGTGGGCTTCACGCTCGCCGGCACTCTGACGTCGGGGCTCGGACTCCTGCCGTCGGCGTACTGGACCGATCTGATCGGCATGCCGTTTGACGTGTTCCTCTATTCGCTGGCCGTCTGCTCGATGGTCATTTTCTTTTTGCGCGTCCGCGAATTGCTTGGCCGCGACATCTTCGTCAGCATGCTGATGAACCGCTATCGCAACCCGGTGAACGAGGATCGTATTTTCCTGTTCATCGATCTAGCCGACTCGACGGCTTTCGCCGAAAAATTCGGAGACTTGCGCACACAGGAATTTCTGAGTTCGCTCTTTTCCGCCTTCGCCGAACCTGTCCGGCGCCACAAGGGAGCGATCGACGACTATGTCGGCGATGCGGCAATCATAACGTGGCCGCTTTCAAGGGGGATCGAAGACGCGCGTTGCGTCCGTTGCGTGTTCGACATCCTGGACGAGATCGAGGCGAATGCCGAAAGCTGGCAGCGAAACTATGGCCAGGTGCCGCGCCTGCGCGCTGCACTTCATGGCGGCCCGATCATCACGGCGGAAATCGGCGTGGATCATCACAAGATCACCTATTTTGGCGATACGGTGAATACGACTTCCCGGCTCGAATCCCTGTGCCGAGCATTGGGCAGACCGATCCTTATTTCCTTAGAGCTTGCCCAGCGCATGAAGCTTCCGGACGATATTCAAGCCGAGGATCTTGGCAGTCATGCCGTAAAAGGACGTGGGCAAACACTCGGCGTCGTCGCACTGAGTTCGTGCTCTTCAAAAAGCCACGCTCGCCTTGCCTGATAGATCCTCGGGGGCGTCATCAAAGCTTCATCGAAACGTCAAGCAACCGATTTGGTCGCCTGTTAAGCGGGAACCCTTCGCCAATCCGCAACAGCAGGTGACACGATGAAAAAGTATTTTCTTGCTTCAGTAGCCCTTTTTATTCTGACAGCTTCGGCCTCCGCCGAAGAAAAGTCATTTCCCGCAAAACTCGTCAGCCAGGCCATCCTTCCGGCCAACACCATCGTTCCCGCTCCGGCCGATGCGCCCGATTTTCTCAAGACTTCCGGCAAGTTTACCACGCCTGATCGTCGTCGCACCGATGCCCTCGGCACCGTGCCGGGTAAGGATGGCGCCCGCGTCACCGACCTGAAGCTTCCGCTTGATGGTCAACCGATCCAGGGCTTCTCGGGCATCAAGACCATGCCGGACGGCACCTTCTGGACGCTCTCCGACAACGGCTTCGGTTCGAAACTGAATTCGAGCGATGCCATGCTGTTCCTCCACCAGCTCAAGTTCGACTGGGACAATGGAAAGGTCGAGGTCGTCAAGAACCTGTTCCTTTCGGATCCGAACAAGAAGGCGCCCTTCCCGATCGTCATGGAAGGCGCGAATACGCGCTACCTGACCGGTGCCGACTTCGACGTCGAATCGGTGCAGCCCGTTGCCGACGGCTTCTGGCTCGGCGACGAGTTTGGACCCTACCTCCTGAAGATCGATACCGAAGGCCGGCTGACGGACGTGATTCCGACGACTGTCGACGGCAAGCCGGTTCTTTCGCCGGACAATGCCCTGCTGACGCTCCCGGGAAACCCGACACAGAAGATGCCTGCCTTCAACCTGAAGCGCTCCGGCGGCTTCGAGGGCCTGGCCATGTCGAAGGACGGCACGAAGCTCTATGGCCTGCTCGAAGGCGCGATCTACAAGGATGACAGCCAGATGGAAAGCGTCGACGGCCACACCGCGATCCGCGTCATCGAGTTCGACGTCGCCTCGAAGAGCTGGACCGGCCGCAGCTGGCTCTATCCCTTCGCAGACAAGGGCGTTTCGATCGGCGACTTCAACATGCTGGACGATTCGACCGCTCTCGTCATCGAACGCGACAACGGCGCCGGCACGAAGGACAAGGCCTGCGCGGATCCGAAGCAGCCGAAGCCGGATTGCTTCGAAGCTCCGGCCGAGCTGAAGCGCGTCTACAAGATCGAGTTCAATGATGCCAATGTCGGCAAGGCTGTCCGCAAGATCGGCTACATCGATCTTTTGAAGATCCAGGATCCGGACAACAAGAAGAAGGCCGGCAACGGTCAAGGCTATTACGACATGCCGTTCGTCACGATCGAGAACGTCGACCGGGTGGATGCAACTCACATCATCATCGGCAACGACAACAACCTGCCCTTCTCGGCAGGCCGCGCCGTCGACAAGGCTGACAACAACGAATTCAGCATTCTCGAAGTCGGTGACTTCCTGAACGCGAAGTAAGAAAATCGGGGCCGCTTTATGAAAGCGGCCCCGATCTTCAATCTATTCCTTAGGTTGAGACCAGCTATTCGAACCGGAAAGCAAGCCGCTTGTTCGTCAACCGCGCAAGTTGTTGCAGACGCCCTTCGAGGCGTTCACCCGCAAAATCGCGATATTCGGGCGGAACTACGAATTCGAGGTCGAGATCCCTGTCCGCCGCTAGCCTGAACGTCAGGCTTTTGACAACGCCAGGCATTGACGCAGAAAACAGATAGACAACGCGCAGCATACCCCCGAGCAGCTTGGCACGCTCCACCAATTGCGGCGTCGCGATCGTGGAGAGCGGCCCGGTTGCGCCGTCGTCATGCAGGCCCTCGAAACGATAATAATTCGTAAGAGCAATGAAGGCGCGCCCCGGATGCGTTATTCCGACAAAGGATGAATGTGCGATGACGTTCAGCGCCTGTAATCCGCGATAGTCCGGATGGGCGCGCCAGCTTATATCGGCGAGCAAACAAGCGGCTTGGCGGTACCGGCTCTCTTCCTCGGTTTCCCTGACACCAAAAAGGGGCATCATCCGCCCGGTCCATTCTGCGAGTTCGCGCGCGTGTTCGGGCGAGCGTGCCCGCAGAATCGCCAGCTCCCCAGCTGCCGCGATCAACGGATCGCTCCTTTGCTCGGCGTCCGTCAGCAGCGAGTAAAGATAGCCTTCACGAACGCCCTGTGCGGAGAAGGAAATCATTGAGGGTCGCATCGCATTCAAAACTTCCCGCATTGCGATGGCGCCGAAGGGCAGCAGCGTACGACGGTGCTTGGAGATTGCCTGGAAAGCGGGCTCCTTCGAATCCCTGGCTTCCGCAACCTGATCAAGAAACTGTATCATGACGTCGAGGGGAACTTCGTAGCCCTGCATCATATGCAGCGGATACCCGATCATCTCCATGTGTAGCTTGGCGATGTTACGCCAGGTGCCGCCGACCGCATAGAAGGTGCGCCCCTCGCCTTTCTGCAACAACTCGGCAGTCTTGACGTGCTTGCGGGCGAAGGAGCGCGCCTTCTGAATTGATCCGTCGGCATACTCGGCAAGCCGCAGGCCGCCAAGCGGCAGGGTGACCCCTCTGCCCATCTCCTTGCCCTTGATGTCGATCAGTTCCAGCGAACCGCCGCCGAGGTCGCCGGCGATGCCGTCCGGATTGAAGAAGCCGCTGATGATGCCGAGCGCAGAAAAACGCGCCTCCTCCTCGCCCGAGAGGACGCGAACCTTCCGCTGCAGGATCGATTCGGCCTGATGGATGAATTCAGGCCCATTGCTGGCTTCTCGGGCCGCGGCAGTCGCCAGCACGTACATGGTGGCCGCCCTGGCTTGATCCGAAAGCGCCTTGAAACGATGAAGCGAAGCAAGAGCGCGAGCGACGCTCTCCTCGTCCATTTTGCCTGTTCGCGCTATTCCCTTGCCAAGACCGCACAGCACCTTTTCGTTGAAGAGGATCGTTGGCGAGCGGGACAAGCCCTCGTAAATAACAATACGAACCGAGTTCGAGCCAATGTCGACAACGGAGACCGGGGCAATTCCTGGGAGGCGCCCCTGGGCTTCAGATTCAACCATGCAGTTCCAGTTTTACTTGTTCCTGCCGGAGAGCAGCCCGGCAATGAGTTTGGGTGCACTGGACTTCAGAGCCTCGCCACGCCCGGAAAGGCTGGGATTGGTCATGAAATAGTGCTGGGCGTTAAACGGCTCCTCACCCTTGCGCACTTCCATGCGCCGGGATGTACCGTCGGGCAATATCTCGTAGCTCTGCTGATTGTCAATGACGTTACCCAGCATGATCTGTGAAAGAACCTGCTCGTGAACGGTCGGATTCGTCAAAGGAACAAGCGTTTCGACGCGGCGATCGAGGTTTCTCGGCATCATATCGGCCGAGCCGATATAGACGATCGCCTTGTCCGACGGCAGTCCGTAGCCATTGCCGAAGCAGAAAATGCGGCTGTGTTCCAGGAAGCGTCCGACGATCGATTTGACTCGGATATTGTCGGAAAGGCCGGGCACCTGCGGACGCAAGCAGCAGATGCCGCGAACGACAAGATCGATCTCAACACCGGCGCGGCTCGCCGTATAGAGCGCATCGATGATCTCGGGATCGACGAGCGAATTCATCTTCATCCAGATCGCAGCCGGAGTGCCATTCTGGGCGTGCCGAATCTCCTCATCGATATGACGGAGAATGCGCGAACGCAGCGTATAGGGCGATACTGCGATCTTCATTCCTTCTTCCGGCTCGCCATAGCCGGTAATGAAATTGAAGATGTTCGCCATGTCATGGGCAATGGTGGGATTGCAGGTGAAGAAGGAAAGATCTGTGTAAATCTTCGCCGTAACGGGATGATAGTTGCCCGTTCCAAGATGGCAGTAGCTGCGAAGCTTGCCTTCCTCACGACGCACCACCAGCGACATCTTGGCATGAGTCTTGAGTTCGATGAAGCCGAAGACGACCTGTACGCCGGCGCGTTCAAGGTCACGCGCCCAGCGGATGTTGGCCTCTTCGTCGAAGCGAGCTTTGAGTTCCACCAGGGCCGTCACCGACTTGCCCATATCGGCCGCATCGATGAGGGCGCGAACGATCGGGCTGTCGTGAGAGGTACGATACAACGTCTGCTTTATCGCCAGAACATCAGGATCGCGCGCAGCCTGGAGCAGGAACTGGACCACCACGTCGAAAGATTCGTAGGGGTGGTGGACGACCATGTCCTTTTCGCGGATGGCTGCGAAGCAGTCTCCGACATGCTCGCGGACACGTTCGGGAAATCGCGCATTGTATGGCGGGAATCTCAGATCGTCGCGCGGCGCCTTGGTGATCTCCGAAAGCGTGTTGAGAGCGAGAAGCCCTGGGAGAACGGCAACACGATTGTCCGGAACGCTCAGCGCATGCACGACAAACTGGCGCAGCGATGCCGGCATTTCGGAATCCGTCTCGATGCGAATGACCTTGCCGCGCCGGCGGCGCTTCAGCGCGGTTTCGAAGAAGCGCACCAGATCCTCTGCCTCTTCTTCGACTTCGATATCGCTGTCGCGGATGATGCGGAATGTTCCCGAACCCTGCACCTCGTAACCGGGATAGAGCCGGTGAATGAAGACATTTGCGACATCCTCGAGCGTGATGTAGCGGATCGTGCCCCTGTCGTCGGGAAGACGAATGAAACGGTCGAGCGCGGGAGGCAAACGCAGAAGCGCCGTCATCGGCTCGCGGCCGCTCTTGCTGACGAGTTGCAGGCCGATCGAGAAGCCGAGGTTGGGAATGAACGGGAAAGGATGCGCCGGGTCGATCGACAAAGGCGTCAACACGGGAAAGATCGACTGTTCGAATTCACTCGCAAGCCACTGCCTGTCGCCTTCACTGAGCGCGGCCGGACGGATGATGAGAATGTCTTCCTTGGCCAGATATTGCTGCAGCACCGCGAGCGAGGCCTGCTGCTCCATCTGCAGATTGTCGATTTCCCGCAGGATATCATCCAGCTGTTCGGCCGGTGTCTTGCCGTCCGGGCTGCGCATCGAAATGTTCTGACGCACCTGCCCTTCCAGGCCGGCGACGCGCACCATGAAGAATTCATCGAGGTTGGCGGCGGAAATCGAGAGGAAACGGACACGCTCGAGCAGTGGATGCTCGGTGTTCAGCGTTTCCTCGAGCACGCGACGATTGAACTGTAGCCATGAGAATTCGCGATTGACGAAACGTTCCGGGCTCGCAAGAAGCTCTTCGAGCGGAGCAAGCACGCTTTCGTTCGCCTGGCCGATTTCCTGGTGTTCCGTAACTGCCGAATCCATCGTCCGCTGCCCCTCGTTCTTAATTTTCGCTACGTAATATAGGTTTCACGACAGAACTGTGACAGTCAATCATCCGCGCCGGGATTTCCCAATTCGTTCAATACCTCCGCGGCCAGCGTGCGGGTTATTCTGGTGCCGCGCGCCAAAGCCAGCCGATCCAGCCGATCGACGATGGTCTGGGCTGCGTTCAGCGACCGCTCCATTCTGTTGACGATATAAAGGACAAGTTTGTCATCAATATAAAGCTGCCGGTCGGCAAAGAGCTTAACGATGACCTGCGATAGAAGTTCCTCGTCCGGCTCGCCTATTTCGACAACCGTCGCAGCCTTCAGCCGCGACCGGAGATCTGGCAGCGCAACCGGCCAAGACATGGGCCAGAGCCGGCTGGTCATGAGCAGGCTAGTGCCGTTTTCCCGAACGCTGTTGATGACGTGGAAGAGCTCCGTGTCATCGAATCCCTGCCTGTCGGCATCCTCGAACACGACTGGCCCTTCTGCCGCAGCAATCGCCGCGCCGGAGCCCGCCCTGGGATGAATATTGCGCGCGCCGCTGCGCATCTGCCAGATGCTGGCCAGGTGCGACTTGCCGGAGCCGACGGGTCCTGCGAGGATGACGATCGGCGAGGCCCAGTCCGGCCAGGCATCCACAACGCCGACCGCAGCAGTCAGGCGATTGGAGACCAACAGATCGTCGCGGCCACTGGCAGCGGCATGGGTAAAGGCCAAGGGAAGCTGTTCAGCGCTCCGGCGCCTTGAATCAGCGTTCTTTAAATCGCTCATCTAATGCTCTGGAATTGCCGCTTTTTCCGGGCGCCGATTTGTCTTGGGAATGCCCGGAATAAAGATCACTCTGAAGATATCGCGAAATGGCGAAGCGAACAAGAACGCCGACGGCTGCTGCAGCCGGAACCGCGACGAGAAGACCGACAAAACCGAACAGCGCACCGAAGGCGAAGAGGGCGAACATCAGCCAGACCGGGTGCAGGCCGACGCTTGAGCCGACGAGCTTCGGCTGCAGGATATTGCCTTCGAGAAACTGGCCGCTGAAAAAAACGACGAGCACCAGACCGATCCAGACATAGTCCGGCCAGAACTGGACGATGGCGACACCGACGGCCAGAACGAGGCCGACCATGGAGCCGACATAGGGGATGAAACTGATCATCCCGGCAAAGAGCCCGATCAGCAGGCCGAAATTCAGCCCGAGCAGCGAGAGGCCGACAGCATAGTATATGCCGAGGATCAGGCAAAGAGAGCCTTGGCCGCGGATGAAGCCGGCGACGGCAGCGTCGATTTCGCGGGCGATCTGACGAACATCGCCGAGATAGTCACGCGGGATCCAAGCGTCGACCTTGGCGATCATCCTGTCCCAATCGAGCAGGATGTAGAAGGCGACGACCGGCGTGACGATGAGCAGAGAGATGACGTCGACGATTGCCTTGCCGGAATTCCACAACTGGGCGAAAAGGCTGCCGATGAAACCCATGCCTTCGGTCAAGAGACCAGACAAATTGTCCTTGATGGCATCCGTCTGGCTTTTGATCCAATCCGGAAGCAGCGAATCCTGGGATTTCGCGATGAACTGCTGCAGCTGCGTGATATATCCGGGAAGGCCCTGCGCGAAGTCGTTGAACTGGTTGATCAGAACCGGGATCAGGATCATCAGCGCAAGCGCAAAGACCACCACGAAGGCGATCAGGATCATGATAGTCGCCATAAGACGGCTCAGACCAAGCCGCTCCAGGCGGTCGGCGACCGGATCAAGGAAATAGGCGACGGCCATGCCGGCGATGAAGGGCAGCAGGATCGAGCTGAAAAGATAGAGAAACGCAATGAAGGCAAACAGGACCAGCAGCCAGAAAACGACCTGGCGCTTCAGACCTGCCCCGCTGAATTGCTGTGGCATCGCTTTCCTCGATTATCGAGAGCATTCGCATCGTTGCCGGCCGCAGCCGCTCTCACTCGCCGCATCCGCAGAAGGACATAGGATGCGTGCGAGAGGGTGGTCAACCCTGCCGCGACAATTCACCGATTCAAACGCTTAAACCGCTGGAAATTGCGGCTTTCAGCCAGCCGACGCTTGCATAAAGAATGCTGTCATGCAATTGCCACCGGCAAATACGGCCGATGCCTGCGAAAGCTCGGCGAAACATCGGAGGCGAGTATGAGCCAGTCTGAAAAAAACGGCCTGACATACAGCGACGCGGGCGTTGATATCGATGCCGGCAATCTGCTTGTCGAAAAGATCAAGCCCGCTGTCCGTTCAACCCGGCGCCCCGGTGCCGATGGAGAGATCGGCGGTTTTGGCGGTCTGTTCGACCTCAAGGCTGCCGGCTTTACCGATCCAGTTCTTGTGGCCGCCAATGATGGCGTCGGCACGAAACTGAAGATCGCCATCGACGCCAACTATCACGATACTGTGGGCATCGACCTTGTCGCCATGTGCGTCAACGATCTCGTCGTCCAAGGCGCGGAGCCGCTGTTCTTCCTCGACTACTTCGCAACCGGCAAGCTCAATCCGGATCAGGGCGCTGCGATTGTCGGCGGGATTGCGGCCGGTTGCCGCGAAGCGGGCTGCGCGCTGATCGGTGGCGAGACCGCGGAAATGCCGGGGATGTATTCCGATGGTGACTACGATCTGGCCGGCTTTGCCGTTGGTGCGGCCGAACGTGGGCAGCTTCTTCCCTCCGGCGACATAGCCGAGGGTGACATCATACTCGGCCTCGCCTCCTCGGGCGTCCATTCCAACGGTTTTTCGCTGGTGCGCAAGATCGTGGAGATCTCCGGTCTCGACTGGGATGCGCCCGCACCCTTTGCCGAGGGCAAAAAACTCGGCGAGGCGCTGCTGACGCCGACGCGCATCTATGTAAAGCCGCTGCTGAAGGCGATCCGTGAGACAGGCGCGCTGAAGGCCCTTGCCCACATCACCGGAGGCGGTTTTCCGGAAAATATCCCGCGTGTGCTGCCTAAGCATCTTACAGCGGAGATCGATCTCGCGGCGGTCGACGTTCCACCGGTTTTCTCATGGCTCGCCAAGACTGGCGGCGTCGAAGCCAAGGAGATGTTGCGCACCTTCAATTGCGGCGTCGGTATGATCATCGTCGTCGCTCCGGAAAACGCCGCCGCCGTCACGGCGGTTCTGGAAGCCGACGGCGAGAAGGTCATAAAGCTGGGACGTATGATCGCTCGCGCCGAAAGCATCGCCGGCACCGCCTACAAGGGCACGCTCTCGATATGACGTTGCAGCGCAAACGTGTCGTCGTCTTCATCTCCGGTAGCGGCTCCAACATGATGGCGTTGGTTCAGGCCGCGAGGGCCGCCGACTATCCCGCCGAAATCGTCGGCGTTATTTCCGATAAGGCCGATGCCGGAGGTCTTGCAAAGGCTTCTGCGGAAGGCATCCCGACCTTCGCATTCGTTCGGAGGGATTATTCCAGCAAGGAGGCGCATGAGGCAGCGATCTTCGAAACGCTCGACACATTGTCGCCGGATATCCTCTGCCTTGCGGGCTATATGCGGCTACTGAGCGCCGCATTCATTCAACGCTATGAGGGCCGGATCCTCAATATCCATCCTTCGCTGTTACCGCTCTTTCCGGGCCTGCATACGCATCAGCGCGCATTGGACGCGGGCATGCGCATTGCCGGCTGCACCGTGCATTTCGTTAATGAAGGCATGGATGAAGGGCCGTCGATCGGACAGGCCGCGGTACCCGTTCTCGCCGGAGACACGTCCGATTCACTTGCCGCGCGCGTTCTTACCGTCGAGCATCAGCTCTATCCACAGTCACTGCGTCTTGTTGCCGAAGGCAAAGTGAGAATGGAAGGCGAAAAAGCCGTCTCGGTCACCCAAACGAATAGAGCAGCGCCGCGCGAACCTGCAAGACAGCTTCTTTCCCTGCTCGGCGACCTAGAGTCGGATGATTTCAGGTCGAATCGACCTGAAATCTGAATCCGCCTCTAAATCTAAAGAGTTGGAGCGGGATGTCGCCCGAAAACCGCGCACACTTTTCGGCATCCCGCTCTAAACTGACTTACGCCGCCAAAGCCTTGAGCGGATGCAGCGTGCCGTCACTGTAAACGAAACGGCCTGCGCGGAAGGTGGCGCGAATACGGTGAACGTCTCCGGGCTCAACGGCAACCAGATCGGCACGCTGACCGACGGCGAGTTCGCCACGATCCGTGAGACCGGCTGCGCGCGCAGCATTCCGGGTGGCCATCGCGACTGCTGCCGGCAGTCCACCGCTTGCAACGTCCGCGATCGTGAAAATGCCTGGTACGAAGGCAGCTGGGTGGTAGTCGGCGGCGATGGTGCTCAGCAAATCGGCCTTCACAGCATCGAGCGCGCTGAGATTACCCGACATGGATTGACCGCGAAGTGCATTCGGAGCTCCCATCAGCGTCCAGAGGCCACGGCGGCGCGCCTCCTCGGCGGCGGGAAGCGTCACCGGAAATTCGCTGATTGTCACGCCGAGATCGTGCATCTCGGTGACCTTCTCGACGCTGTCGTCGTCATGGGAGGCAAGCGAAAGCTTGTGTCTGAGCGAAAGCGCCACGATCTCCCTCAGCTTGGCGTCGATCTCGGGATTGTTGCGCATTGCAATGCGCTTTGCGACGATTTCGGCAGCCATTTCTTCCGAGACGGCACGGCGTTCGGCAATGCTCAGAATGTAGCTTTCGATATTGTTGTATTGCCCCTGGCCCGGAGTGTGGTCGGTCAACGAGACCATATCGATGTGGCCGGCTTCCAGCAGTCTTTCCAAAGCGGCGGCTGCGCCGATATTGGTGATCTCGTAACGTGCGTGAACACGATGGTCGATCAGCAGCCGGTCGCGCAGCCGATTGATTCCTTCGATGACGGCCGACGTCGTTTCGAGCGAACGCACGTGGCCATAGACGCTTTCGGTCGCAAAGGAGACCGCGGCGAAGGCGGTGGTCACGCCGGCGGCGGCGAGCTTCTTGTCCAGTTCGTGGATACCGAAATCGATCGGCATCATCGCATTCGGCCGCGGCGCGATCTCACGCTCGATCATATCGCCATGCAAATCGACGAAGCCCGGCATCAGCAGACGTCCGCCGCCATCGATTGCGGCACCGTCGACCGGGTCCGGCCGGAGTTCAGCAATCACGCCGTCCTCGATCCTCACCGAGCCTTCGCTTACGACTTCATCGGGAAGAACGAGGGTGAAATTGCTAAGCCACATCGGCTTTCTCCTGACCATCTCAACTTTGCTGAAATGCAGCGCTTACGGCGTCATGCGCTTATAAGACGCACAAGGTCGCAATAACACTTTGAATTGCTGCATGGTTGCTTAAATCGATTCCGATTTTGAGGCCATGCAGTAGGCTTCCTCTATGACAGCTGCATGAACGTTTTGATGATTATGATCTTGTCGACGCATCGTCGGATGAAACCAGAATATTCCTGTTCAACGTGGCCCACTGCAGCAGCATGATGGTCTTCGCGTCCAGGATCTCGCCGGTTTCAATCATCCTCATGGCCGCGCCGAGCGGAACTTCGAGCACCTCGATGTCCTCGTGTTCCTCGGCCAGTCCGCCGCCGTTGCCGATGCGGTCGGCGACGTCGATGAGAGCCACAAAGCAATGGATGACCTCGGAGTTCGAACCCGGCGAACTGTAGGCCTTGAAAAGGAACTGCACGTTGCGTACGCGAATTCCGGTTTCCTCCATCGCCTCGCGACGAATCGCCTCTTCCGCTTCGTCGCCGTCGAGAAGCCCGGCAGGAACCTCAATCGTCCAGGCAGGCTCGCCGTGGAGATAGACCGGCAGGCGGAATTGTCTCACAAGGACGACTGTTTCCCGTTTCGGATCAAACAGCAGGATGCAGGCCGCAGGCGTTCGATGGTAGACCTCGCGCTTCAACCGATGCGTCTCGCCCTGCGAATCCGTGTAGTCGAGGGCGAACATGCTTAACCGTGTCCACTGGTTCGACAGCGTTTCTTCGCTGACGATCTCTACTTTTGCTCTCTCGAATTTGTTCATGCAGCGTCCCTGCGAAGCCAAACCTTATTGTCGTGAACTGCAGCGCCGCCATAGGGTGCAATCGGGTCGGCACCGGTCAGGACATTGATCCCCTCGCCGTCCACATGCGCCTTGTTCGGCCAGAGCCCTTCCGCAATCAGCACGCCACGCTTGACCTCCGTCGTCACACGCGCATGGATGCGGATCTCGCCGCGACCATTGCCGATCTGGACGAGATCACCATGGGCGACGCCGTAGGTCGCAGCATCCTCGGGATTGATCATCAGTTCCGGACGCCCCTCCTTCTGCCGTGAGGTCCTCGTCTCGGTGAAGCTTGAATTCAGGAAGTTGCGGGCGGGCGACGTCGCGAGCCGGAACGGATGCTCGGGATCGGCGCTTTCGATGACATCGACCTGATCGGGAAAAACCGGTAACTCCTTATGGGGTCCGAGCAAGCCGACGGACTTGGGCGGCCGGTTCGGCGCCGGTTGGTTCGCCCAATCCGCCCGAAAGCGGAACTTGCCGCCCGGATGGGCAAACCCGTTGAGGAAGTGAGCCTCCTCGAAAGCGGGCTGGCGGTCGAACCATTTGTGTTCCAGAAAATGGTCGTAGTCCGGCAGATCGCTGGCCGCGAGGATGCGGTCGATCATCTCACGCGCCGTCAAACCAAAGCCAGGCCGATCGGCGACGCCGAGGCGTTTGGCCAGTTCCTCGATGACGAAGAGGTTGCTGCGGACGGTTGGCGGCGGCTCGACCAGCTTCGGTCCGAGCAGGATGTGGCTCTGGCCGCCAGCCTTGTAGATGTCGTCGTGCTCGACGAACATGGTCGCCGGAATGACGATATCGGCCATCTCGGCGGTCTCGGTCATGAACTGCTCGTGGACAGCAACAAAGAGGTCGCTACGGGCGAAACCGCGTTTCACCAGCCGTTGCTCCGGTGCGATGTTCATCGGATTGGTGTTCTGGATCAGCATGGCCGTGACCGGACCGCGATGGCGCAACGCAACGGCGTCGCCGGTCAGCACCCGCCCGATCTGCGACTGGTCGAGCATGCGGATATCCGGATGCTTCATCGAACGACCGGTCAATTCGGCATTGTTCATGCGGAAGACGCCGTTGTTGGAATGGAAGGCGCCCCCACCCTCATATTGCCAGGAACCGAGAACGGTCGCGATCGACGCGGCCGCGTGCATGGCGACCGCCCCGTTGCGCTGCCGGGTGAAGCCGTAACCGAGACGGAAGTAGGTCTTCTTGGTCGTACCCACGAGGCGAGCGAAGGTCTCGATCTCCTCCACCGACAATCCAGTAATTCTTGCCGCCCATTCAGGCGTCTTTGCCCTCAGATGCGCTTCCAAGCCTCTCGGATCGTCGGCATATTTTTCCATATAGGCGCGGTCGGCATAGCCGTCGCGAAAGGCGATATGCATGACGGCACAGGCAAGGGCTGCGTCCGTGCCCGGCTTGACGATGAGAGCCATATCGGCCTGCTTCATGGTCGGATTGTCATAGATATCGATTGCAACGATCTTGGCGCCGCGGTCCTTGCGCGACTTCACGGCATGGGTCATCACATTGACCTGCGTGGAGACCGCATTGGTGCCCCAGATGACGACACAGTCCGTCCGGCCCATTTCCCGTGGATCAGGTCCGCGCAGGGTACCGGCCGCTGCGGTGAAGCCGGTCCAAGCCGGATTGGTGCAGATCGAATCGAAGAAACCGGAATAACGCTTGGCATGACGCAGCCGTTCGATGGAATCGCGCTGCACCCAGCCCATGGTGCCGGCGTAGAAATAGGGCCAGACTGCCTCACTGCCATCCTTGGCTTCCGCCTTGACGAAGGCATTGGCGATCTCGTCCAGCGCATCCTCCCACGAGATTTCCTGCCAATTCCCCTCGCCCTTGCTGCCGCTGCGGCGCAGCGGACGCATCAGGCGATCCGGGTGATAGACACGCTCGGCGTAGCGCGCGACCTTGGCGCAGATGACACCTGCAGTATAGGAATGGTCATTGGCGCCGCGCACGCGACCGATTCTGCCATCCTCGACAAGTTCCACCTCGAGCGCACAGGTGGAGGGACAGTCATGGGGACAGGCGGTATGACCGATTCTCGTTTTGGCGTGTGTCGGGGTCGCAATGTTCATGCGATTTCTATATGCCAAGCCACAGCAGGCCAAAAGCCGCAAATCGCACCGATAATGTGATTTCATCGAGGCATCAGCGAAAATGAACTACCGCCACCTCTATCATGCCGGCAATTTTGCCGATGTCCTCAAGCACGCAGTACTGGCGCGGCTCATTCGCTACATGCAGAACAAGGACAAGGCCTTCCGGGTGCTGGATACCCATGCCGGCATCGGACTTTACGATCTCTCTTCCGAGGAAGCACAGAAGACTGGCGAGTGGCGCGACGGAATCGGCCGCATCATCGATGCGGATCTGACGCCCCAGATCGCGGATCTGCTGGAGCCCTATCTTTCGGCGGTGCGCCAGCTCAATCCCGAGGGTGGCATCCGCTTCTATCCGGGCTCGCCCAAACTTGCGCGCATGCTCTTCCGGCCGCAGGACCGGCTTTCGGCGATGGAACTGCACCCTGAAGACTATACACGGCTGCATCGGCTCTTCGAGGGCGATCACCATGTCCGCATCACCGAACTCGACGGCTGGTTGGCGCTCGGCGCGCACCTGCCGCCAAAGGAGAAGCGCGGCATTGTGCTGGTGGATCCGCCCTTCGAGGAGGATGACGAATATCAGCGGCTTGCCGACGGCCTCGCCAGGGCCTGGCGCCGGTTTCCGGGCGGCACCTACTGCTTGTGGTACCCCATGAAAAAGGGTGCGCCGATCCAGACTTTCCATGAGACATTGCAGGCGCTCACGATTCCGAAAATGCTTTGCGTCGAGCTCGCCGTGCGCAGCGATCGCCATACGACTGGTTTGACAGGTTCCGGGCTCGTCATCGTCAATCCGCCGTTCACGCTGAAGGACGAATTGCACGCCCTGTTACCCGCCTTGAAAGATATCCTCGCACAGGACCGCTTCGCCTCGCATCGAGCGTTCTGGCTCCGCGGCGAGATTGACCGGCGCATAGAGGCGTGATGAATAGGCCTGCCCCTCACCGCTGCATCCGCTCCAAAGGTCTCTCCTCATGAACCTGCTTTGTTCTCCCGCATCCCCCTATTCCAGCAAGGTCCGCATGGCAGCCCGGTATCTCGGCATGGAGATCACCGAAGTCCAGGTCGACAGCAATGCCGGCACGCCGATTCTCATCGAGAACAATCCGCTCGGAAAGATCCCGACGCTTCTGACGGATGATGGCGTCTCGGTTTTCGACAGCATCGCCATCATGCATTATTTCGATCGCCTGAAGGGCAGAACGCTCTATCCAGTGAACGATGCGAAACGCACGACGGCGGATATACTGGAGTCCCTCTGCGACGGCATCTGCGACTCCCTGCTCGCAATCGTCTACGAAAGGCGCTTCCGCGATGAAGAAAAGGTTCACCAGCCTTGGATCGACCGGCAGTGGAGCAAGGTCGTGCGCAGCCTCGATCACATCAACGCCAACCCGCCGAAGCTTGAAGAAAATCTGACTGGTGGAGATTTCGCTCTTGCCGCCACACTCGGCTATCTGGACCTGCGCTTCAAGGGTCAGTGGGAGGCCGGTCGCGCTGCCCTCGCCGACTGGGTGCAGGCATTTGAAACGCGTTTTCCTGATTATGCGGAGCTCAAGCCTCAGGCTTGAGGACATCTTTCCCATACAAAAAAGCCGGGACATGCCCGGCTTTTTCAATCACTTTGCTAGCGCTATCAGAACTTGACGCCGATACCGACCTTGACACTGTGTTCGTCGTAACCGCGCGAGACCGTTCCAGAGTCGAGATTGAAGTCCTTGTTCTGGTAATCGGTAAAGCGATATTCGACGCGGGTCGTGATGTTGTTGGTGACGAAGGCTTCGACACCGGCACCGACCGTGTAACCCCATGCGGTGTTGCTGTCCGAAGAGGTAGCGTCTTCAGCCTTGTTCTTTGTCAAAGCCACACCTGCTGTACCATAGAGCAGGAACGGATTGAGGTCGTAGCCGATGCGGCCGCGCACCGAGCCGTTCGCCTCGTTCTTGCTGTCGATGCCATTGACCGTCTGGTCGGCGCCGGAATAGCCCAGGTCGGCTTCGACACCATAGACGATCTTGTCCATCTGCCAGTTATAACCGGTGTAAAGCTGACCGCCCCACGCATATGCGCCGCGATCGTCCTTGAACTTACCCGCGTTATAGGTGGCTGCGCCACCGAGATAGAAGCCCTGCCAGTTATGGATGGCGACAGGCTCTTCCTGTGCAATGGGAGCTTGCGGAATCTGATCGACGGCATCGGCCGCGCGCGCCGCGGTAAAGCCCGCAATGGCGAAAGTCGAGGCCAGCAGGGAGGTTATAAATATACGCATACATTTCTCCTTTCAGTCTCGTGCCCTTCGTCGCTATCCGCGAAGCATCACGAGAAATTACTAAATGTCCCTCCCGGTTGGTGATGAAATTGAAATGCAATTGAGGAATTGGAAGAGCCAAAATATGAAATCATTGTGGCTCAGACGTGGCCAAAATTCGATGTTGCTTAACAGCAACATCGGAAATTGTTAACCATAATGAATAGTTAAAGTGAATATACTTAATTTTACGCAAATATCTCTTAAGTTCTACAGAGAAGAACGGAGAGAAAATGCGCTGGCTTTATCTATTTATGGATAGGGCCAGCAGCCTATATAACGGCTAGCTGAGATCGTGCGATTGAAAAGGCAAGACTTTGAGGCAGAAAAGACTGAAATCAGCTCTGGTGACCGGTGCGGCGCGACGAATTGGTCGGATCATTGCAGAGGATCTGGTGGCGCATGATTTCGCCGTCGCCATTCATGCCAATCATTCCCTGGAGATGGCTGAACAACTGGCTGCGGAATTGCGGGACAAAGGCGGCACCGCCGTCGCTATCAAGGCAGACCTCACCGATACCGGGGAAACGGCAACACTTCTGGGTCAGGCTGCAGCCGCTATCGGACCGATCGGCTTGTTGGTGAATAATGCCTCGATTTTTCGCAACGATACCGTGCTGCATTTTGACAGCGCCATATGGGAAGAGCATTTCGCCCTCCATGTTCGTGCGCCGAGCATGCTTGCCGCGGCATTTGCCGAGCAGTTGCCCGCGGACGCGACAGGCCTCGTCGTCAATATCATCGACCAGCGCGTGTGGTCACTCAATCCACGCTTCTATTCCTATACGCTTTCTAAATCGGCGCTCTGGACGGCGACGCAGACAATGGCACAGGCTCTGGCTCCCCACATCCGCGTGAACGGAATCGGTCCCGGCCCCTCAATGCCGAGCAGCCGGCAATCGGTCGAGGACTTCCAGGCCCAGATCGATGCCGTTCTTTTGAAGATTGGCCCGCAGCCGGAGGAATTCGGCCGCACGATCCGCTTTCTTTTTGACACGCCCTCGATCACGGGCCAAATGATTGCCTTGGACGGCGGTCAGCATCTTCGGTGGCAAACGCCGGATGTGTTGGAGATCAAGGAATGAACGGACGAAAGCTGCCTGACGGCGGCATTCTCTATGACGACTCGGATGACGCTGAAGACGATATCGAGGTGGTGGAAAGCGAAACCGTCTCGGCGGTCGGAAGCGTTATCGATTGGAACGAAGGCGGAAAGAACGAATCGGGTCTCAGCGGCGCGGAGCTCATCGGCGCGTTCGTAAAGCGCCTGCCGAATGCGCCGGGCGTCTATCGCATGCTCAACGAAACTGGCGACGTGCTCTATGTCGGCAAGGCGCGGAGCCTGAAGAAACGCGTCAACAATTATGCCCTCGGTCGTGGCCATTCCAACCGCATCACCCGCATGATCCGCGAGACCGCGAACATGGAGTTCGTGACGACGCGAACGGAAATCGAGGCGCTGCTGCTGGAAGCGAATCTGATCAAGCGCCTGCGGCCGCGCTTCAACGTTCTGCTGCGCGACGATAAGTCCTTTCCCTATATCCTCATAACGGGTGACCATCGCGCACCGGCAATTTTCAAGCACCGCGGGGCGCGCGCCCGCAAGGGGGACTATTTTGGCCCCTTCGCCTCGGCCGGCGCGGTCGGCCGCACGATTAATTCGCTGCAGCGAGCCTTTTTGATCCGCACCTGCACGGACAGCGTCTTCGAGACGCGCACGCGTCCCTGCCTGCTCTATCAGATCAAGCGCTGCTCCGGCCCGTGCACGCGCGAGATCAGCGACGAAGGCTATGCAGAGCTTGTACGGGAAGCCAAGGATTTCCTTTCCGGCAAGAGCCAGAACGTCAAGGCGCATATGGCAGAAGCCATGAACGAGGCTGCCGAGAACCTAGACTTCGAGCGCGCCGCGATCTATCGCGACCGACTGGCCGCACTGTCGCATGTACAGAGCCATCAGGGCATCAATCCCGCGGGGGTCGAGGAAGCGGACGTCTTTGCCATTCACCATGAAGGCGGCGTCTCATGCATCCAGGTCTTCTTCTTCCGCACGGGACAGAACTGGGGCAATCGCGCCTATTTCCCGAAAGCCGATCCGCAGCTCTCCAGCGCCGAGGTCCTGAGCGCGTTCCTGGCGCAGTTCTATGACGACAAGCCCGTGCCGCGGCAGATCCTGCTATCGGAGACGGTGGAGGAAATCGAATTGCTCACCGCAGCACTTTCGGAAAAGGCAGGGCACAAGGTTTCGATCCTGGTGCCCCAGCGCGGCGAGAAGAGGGACCTCGTCGATCATGTCGTTGCAAATGCCCGCGAAGCACATGGCCGCAAGCTTGCCGAAACGGCATCGCAATCGCGGCTGCTCGAAGGCTTCAGGGAAACCTTCCAGCTCCCCTACGTACCACAACGCATCGAGATCTACGACAACTCGCACATAATGGGCACGAACGCCGTCGGTGGCATGGTGGTCGCCGGGCCGGAAGGCTTTGTCAAAGGCCAATATCGAAAATTCAACATCAAATCGACCGACATTACGCCAGGCGACGACTTCGGCATGATGCGCGAAGTGATGACTCGCCGCTTTTCCCGGCTGTTGAAGGAGGAAGGCAAGCCCGACCGCAGCGAGCCTCCCTCCTCTGCGGAGTCGGCCGACATGCCTTTCCCGACATGGCCGGACGTGATTCTCATCGACGGCGGACAGGGACAGATGACCGCCGTCCGCGCCATTCTCGAAGAACTCGGGATCACCGACAGCGTCATCGCCATTGGCGTCGCCAAGGGTGTCGACCGCGACGCCGGCCGCGAACGCTTCTTTGCGCCGGGTCGTGAAAGTTTCACGCTGCCGCCGCGCGACCCGGTGCTCTACTTCATTCAACGCCTGCGTGATGAGGCCCACCGCTTCGCGATCGGTTCGCATAGGGCGCGGCGCAAGAAAGAGATGGTCAAGAACCCGCTGGACGAAATCGGCGGCATCGGGCCTTCCCGCAAGCGGGCCCTGCTGCAGCATTTCGGCACGGCAAAAGCCGTCTCACGCGCGGCGCTTTCGGATCTGATGGCAGTCGAAGGCATCTCCGAAGCAGTCGCAAGGCAGGTCTACAATCACTTTCACGAGGATGCCGCGAAATAGTGGCCTCCGGTCGCAAATTCCACGTAAACTCAATGAAAAACTCGAAAGAATGTTGACGCTCTCGGGCGAAAGCCTTCATCTACGGCGAATTATTTCAGAGAAAAGATCCTCATGGCCTCGTCGCGCGCATACAGCCTTCCCAATCTGCTGACCTATGGCCGCATTCTGGCCGTGCCGCTCATCGTGCTTTGCTTTTTCATCGAAGGCAGATTGCAGAGTTCCGATTTCGCTCGCTGGGTCGCGCTGTGGATCTTCGTCATCGCTTCGATCACAGACTTCCTCGACGGCTATTTGGCACGAATCTGGAACCAGACGTCGAATATTGGTCGAATGCTGGACCCAATCGCCGATAAGCTGCTCGTCGCTTCCATCCTGCTGCTGGTCGCTGCGGACGGAACGATCGCCGGCTGGTCCCTCTGGGCCGCAATCATCATCCTTTGCCGCGAGATTCTGGTCTCAGGGCTGCGGGAATATTTGGCAGGCCTCAAGGTCAGCGTGCCGGTAACTCGGATCGCGAAGTGGAAGACGACGCTTCAGCTCGTCGCCATTGCCTTCTTGCTTGCCGGCCCGGCGGGCGACAAGATGGTGCCTTACACGACGCAAATGGGTATATTCCTTCTGTGGGTCGCGGCGCTGCTGACGATCTACACCGGTTACGATTATTTCCGTGCCGGCTTGAAACATGTGGTGGATGAGGAATGATGACACGGCTCGTCTATTTTGCCTGGATACGCGAGAGGATCGGCAAGGGAGAGGAAGAGATTTCGCTGCCGACCGACGTCGTGACCGTTGCGGATCTTCTCAATCATTTGAAGACGCTAGGTGACGAATATGAGACGGCACTTCAATATCCTGATGTCATCCGCGTCGCCATCGATCAGGAGCATGTCGATCATCACGAGCCGATCGGCGGCGCGCGCGAAATCGGCATCTTCCCACCGATGACGGGAGGGTGAACGCGCATGACCGCGGTGCCGACGATCAGGGTCCAGCGCGAGGATTTCGATCTGCAGACGGAAGTCGACCTTCTCAGGAAAGGGCAACTTGACCTCGGCGCAATCGTGACCTTCTCAGGCCTCTGCCGGGATGACGGCGGTACATTGTCCGCTCTTGAGCTCGAGCATTATCCCGGCATGGCGGAGGCAGAGATGGCGCGCATCGCCAAGCTTGCCATCGAGCGGTTTCATCTTCTCGGCCTGACCGCCATCCACCGCTTCGGCAAGATAGCGGCGGGCGAGAATATCGTGCTCGTCATCGCGGCCGCACCGCATCGGCAGGCCGCCTTCGACGGCGCCAGCTTTGTCATGGATTTCCTGAAGACCTCCGCTCCATTCTGGAAGAAGGAGCATGGTCGCGATGGCAAGACCGGCGAATGGGTATCGGCGAAGGACGCTGACGATGCCGCGCGCGACAAGTGGACGTCCAACTAAGTCTGTCGCACTTTTGCGCGACATGTATTCGCCTCAAGGAATGGCCCGTTCGCGGCGGCTCAAGACCAGCAGAAAGACCAGCAGCGAGAAGATCATCAGATCGCGCCAGAGGAAGGGGCCATAGGCGCCCCAGAGGGTCTCGACGACGCCGAGCACACCGGCACCGGCGGCCGATTTCACCGGATCGGAATAACCGCCAACGGCAGCGATCATCAGAACCTTGAGCCCGAACATCAGCCCGGCGCCGAAATCCATGGTGCCGTAGTAGGAGGTCGCCAGCAGGCCGCAGAGTGTGGCGAAGAGCGCCGCGGCGGCATAGGCGATCAAAAAGACGCGGTCGGCGCTAGTGCCGCAGAGTTCGGCGGCCAGCGGATCATCCGTTACGGCGCGCCAGACCCGACCCCAGGCGGTCTGTCTGAGAACGAAAGCGCCGAGCGCGATCATCGCACACATCAGGCCGGTGTTGAGCAACTGAATATGGGTCAGGGTCACCTTGAAGGAGCCATCCGTCCAAAAGACGACCGCGGTGTTGAGAAACGGCGGCAGCCACAGGCTGCGCGTGTCGGAAGCCAGACGGGCCGTCTCCATCAGCACGATCACGATACCGAGCGCTGCGACAATCACCGTGTTCGGTGATTTTTTCACAAGCGGCTGCATGATCGACCGACCGATGAAAATGCCTGCTCCGATCGTATAGGCAAAGGAGATCACCGCACCGAATGCGAAGGCGGCCGGCAATACCAGCCAGAGCCGCGTGTAACCCACATCGGTGAAAAGCAGGAGAATCTGCCCCGCAAAGGCGAAGAGCGCTCCATAGGTGATGTCGGCGCGTTTCGTCACGCCGAAGGCAATAGCATAGCCAAAGGCAAGCGCCGCATAGAGCGCCGCCATCGGAACGGCATTGGCTAGCTGCTGCAGAAGATAGGCCATCACTGAACTCCGAAGCAGGTGAAATAATAACTGGTAAAATGCATTTTGCCAGTTATATTTCCCTCATGACCTTTTCCTGGACACCACACCGCTTTTCGGGAGGCGCGCTTGCTCTCGATGTCGCAAACAGCGTCATCCTGCGCCATGACGAGGCGTCGCGCATCGACCGCTTCGCCTCCGAAGGGCAACTGGACAGCTTTCCGCGCGCCGCCGCACAATTCTGCGCCGAACGCGCGCTTTTCGGGAATATTGAACCGGTTGCCGCCGAAAACAGGGCGAATTTCATCGCGCTTCGCGAGGCAACCGATCGCTATTTCAGGGCACGTGTTCTGAGACGTAACGATGATATAATGCTCGCCACGCTTTTGGAGGCGCTGGCACGGACATTGCGCGGTGCGGCATCGGCCGACGGCCTCGACACAGCGACGGTCCATTCAACGCTGCGGCTGCTTTCCATGCCGGATGCGGAGAGGATGAAGATATGCCGCAATTGCGGCTGGTTGTTCATCGACCGTAGCAAGAACAAAAGTCGCGCCTGGTGCGACATGGCGGTCTGCGGCAATCGCGCCAAAGCCAACCGGCATTATCATCGCAAGAAGCAGGAGAATGCGCCATGACAGCCCGATGGATCAGCTTTCTGGTATTGGCGGCCGGCCTCACACTCGGCGGCTGTCAAAGGCAATCCGAGAACATGGTGGAGCTCACGGGACGGCTCTTCGTCTTTAATTACCGAATTGCGTCTGCAACCTACCTGGTTACGCTCAAGAAGACATCACCGATCCCGGATGGTGCGATAGCCGTTGCGGAATTCGAAGATCCGATGGGCGGTGAACCGATCGTCCTTCAGCAGAAGATCTACCCGCTGTGGGACAAAATTACCCTTCAAAGCCCCAATCTGCGCTGTGTGCGCAAGGACAAGCCCTATGCGGTTTCAATCCGTCTCGTCGACGTAAACAACGAGACGCTGCAGACGATCAAGACCGAGGTCATTTCCAGTGTGGACCAGTCGATCATGCCGACGAAGCCGCTTGTCGCCGGTGCGGGCTATATGAAAAATCCGGAGGTCTACAAGGCGGACGGTACCGTCGATTACGGACATGACTCTGCCTGCCCAACATGAGAAAGCCGGAGCGAATGCCCCGGCCTGCCTCTCTGATCAATTTAATACGTTCAGCGATGTAGGCGACAGGCGGCCTCAGCCAACGATCTCGGTTTCGGCGAACCAGTAGGCAATCTCCTGAACGGCGGTTTCCGGAGCATCGGAACCGTGGACGGAGTTCTCACCGATCGAAAGCGCATGCACCTTGCGGATCGTGCCTTCCGCGGCGTTTGCCGGATTGGTCGCACCCATGACTTCGCGGTTCTTGAGGATAGCGTTTTCCCCTTCGAGAACCTGCACGACCGTCGGGCCGGAGGTCATCATTTCAACCAGTTCGCCGAAGAAAGGACGTTCCTTGTGAACCGCATAAAAGCCTTCGGCTTCGCGCTTGCTCATCCAGACGCGCTTGGAAGCGACGACGCGCAGACCCGCATCTTCCAGCATCTTGGTGATGGCGCCCGTTAGATTGCGCTTGGTTGCATCCGGCTTGATCATCGAAAAGGTGCGTTCAATCGCCATGGTTACTCGTCCTTGGTTTTTCGGAAAAAGTGGGCGGTGTTTAACCGCCCCAAGGGCCGAAAACAAGGGGTATCCGGCAATTTCACGCCGCTGTCACAGTCTTGAGCGTCTATCAAGGAACTCAATGCCATCATCTGCGGGAAGGATTCAGCGGTTCTTAATTGCCACGCAGTATGAATGGCAAAGAAAATACGGATAGGTAGTCGATCGGGAATATCATGGGGAATTCTTCTGCAAGCGCGGCACCTGCGCGAGGCGGCACGTCCGCCTTAATGGACGACATGCAGAAGATCGCCCATCATATGGCGCGATTGAATGTCCCGGGCCTGCCGCGCAACTATGAACTTTTCCATGAGGCGATTATCGGCCAGAATGGCGAGCTCGCCCGCGATATTGCGGCGCTCGGGCCGAACCCGCATCAGATCAGCCTTGATGAACTGGGCCTCAAATATCGCCTCGTCAGTCATTGCGGCGTTGCGGCGGAGAGATCCCAGACCGAAGCTGTCCAGATGTTGCGCGATATCTCCGAACAGCTCGCTACCGGCCTCACGCGAAAACAGGCTTTCGTCCGTTCCATGGAAAATGTCGCGCATTCACTTGCGGAAGATCAGGATCAGGGCCTCGCCACCTTCGTCGCCGAAATGGATTTCCTGAATTCCGCGATCGCCGGCCTCGTGCTCGCCGAGGCTGAACTGGCCGAGACGCTCAGCGATGGTGCCGAGAAGCTGAACATGATCGAGAAGGGGGTGGCGGCAGTACGGGCCGCAACGCTCCGCAATCGCCTGACCGGCCTTCCGAACCGCATCGCCCTCACCGATCGGCTGACGGCGCTCTACGGCCGCGCCGAAGGAGCGGCGGGCTCCGCGCTTGTGCTGGCCAGCGTCGACGATTTCGAACAGCTCAGCGGCCGATACGGCGCACAGGCCACGAACCGAATTCTTCGGAAATTGGCTGCTCTCTTCCGCAGGTCCATTAAAAAGAACGATTTCGTGGCGCACATCGGCGACGATGAATTCGCCTTCCTGTTCGGCAGCACCGGCATCCAGGATGCTCTTGCGATCGGCGAACGGCTGCGCTCCGCGGTCGAGGACAATATTGTCTTCGCCACTTCGGACAAGGCCGATCCCGGCCGACTGACGATTTCGCTCGGCATCGCGTCCGGCGCCGACGCGCCGACCGCGACGCGGCTTCAAGCGAATGGCGAAGCTGCCCTTTCGGCAGCAAAGGCCGACCGCCGCACGCCAATCAAGATCTTCTCGCGGTAGTAAGCAGGCGACATATTCCGTCCGGTTCGGGATCGGACCGCTTGCCTTCGGCGATCGTTTCGGCCAAAACCGCGCCATGATTTCGATTTCCGACCTTTCCGCCCGTGTTGCCGGGCGTCTCCTTATCGATCATGCCAGCGTGACGCTTCCAGCGGGCACGAAAGCCGGGCTCGTCGGCAAGAACGGCGCCGGGAAATCGACGCTGTTTCGCATCATCACCGGCGATTTCGGAGCAGAAGGCGGCTCGGTCTCCATCCCCAAGAACGCCCGCATCGGCCAGGTGGCGCAGGAAGCGCCAGGCACCGAAGATGCGCTGATCGAGATCGTGCTTTCGGCGGACAAGGAACGGTCGGCACTGCTCAAGGAAGCCGAGACGGCGACCGATCCCCATCGGATCGCCGAGATCCAGACCCGACTTGCGGATATCGGTGCGCATTCGGCGGAAGCTCGCGCGGCGAGCATCCTGGCGGGACTGGGTTTCGACCATGACGCCCAGCAACGCCCCGCCTCCTCCTTTTCCGGCGGCTGGCGCATGCGCGTGGCGCTTGCAGCGGTTCTTTTTTCCGAGCCTGACCTGCTGCTCCTGGATGAGCCGACGAACTATCTCGACCTCGAAGGCACTCTCTGGCTGGAAGACTATATCCGCCGCTACCCACATACCGTCATCATCATTTCGCACGACCGCGATCTGCTGAACACGGCCGTCAACGCCATCGTCCACCTCGACCAGAAAAAGCTGACCTTCTATCGCGGCTCCTACGATCAGTTCGAGCGGCAGAAGGCGGAAGCGGACGAGCTGCAAATGAAGGCCAAGGCAAAAAATGAAGCCGCGCGCAAGCATCTGCAAAGCTTCATTGACCGTTTCAAGGCCAAGGCTTCGAAGGCCAAGCAGGCACAGTCCCGCGTCAAGGCGCTCGAGCGCATGGGCACGGTTGCAGCCGTTGTCGAAGATCATGTGATGGGCTTCAACTTTCCGGAACCTGAAAAACAGGTCTCTTCGCCGATCATCGCAGTAAGCGGCGGCGCCGTCGGCTACGAACCAGGCAAGCCGATCCTGAAGCGCCTCAACCTGCGCATCGACGCGGACGATCGCATCGCGCTGCTCGGCTCGAACGGCAACGGCAAATCCACCTTCGCCAAATTCATCTCCGGCCGTCTCAGCGCCGAAAGCGGCGAGGTGCGATTGGCGCCGAATCTCAGGATAGGCTTCTTCGCCCAGCATCAACTCGACGATCTGGTTCCAAACCAGACTGCGGTCGAGCATGTCCGCCGGCTGATGCCGGAAGCGCCGGAAGCCAAAGTGCGTGCACGCGTCGCCCAGATGGGACTTGCGACCGAGAAGATGGACACCCAGGTCAAGGATCTCTCCGGTGGGGAGAAGGCGCGTCTGCTGATGGGCCTTTCCGCCTTCGATGCGCCGAGCCTTCTGATCCTCGACGAGCCGACAAACCATCTCGACATCGACAGCCGAAAGGCGCTTATTCAGGCGCTGAACGACTATTCCGGCGCTGTCATCCTCATTTCACATGATCGACATCTGATCGAAGCAACCGTTGACCGGCTGTGGCTCGTCAAGGACGGCACCGTCACCAATTTCGAAGGTGATATGGAAGAATATCGCAGCCTCATCGTCGCGAGCCCGAAGGGGAAGGATGAGAAGGCAAGGAACGGTTCTGAGGATGAACCGGTCTCAAAGGCAGACCAGCGCAAGCTGAACGCCGAAAAGCGTGCGTCGCTTGCTCCCCTTCGGAAAAAAATCAATGAAATCGAATCCCTGACGGGAAAACTGGAGAAACTGATTCAGGCTCTCGACAGCGAGCTTGCCGATCCGGGGCTTTACGAGAAGTCGCCCGCAAAGGCTGCCGAAAAGGCCAAGCAGCGGGCGGACGCGGTGGAAAAACTTGCCGTCGCCGAGGAGCAATGGCTCGAACTCTCCGCTGAATATGAAGAGGCCATGGTCGGATAATTTCAGCAGCCGCCGGAGCGGCGAAGTGCCGCGCAGCCCACAGCTGCCACAGAATTTAAACCGAACATTAACCATAAATTGGAAAAGCTCGCCGGCGTCATTTCCCTGTTGTCGAGCGCCTTTTCATGTTCCGTTGCGGATTGTTCACGAGTCTTCTCCTAACGCTCGCCTTGACGGGCTGCACAACCAAACCTCCCGCCAGCGACAGTTCGCTGAAGTCCGCGTTTGTGACACCGCAACCTGCTCCAAAGAAGCTGAAGGCCGATGATCCGGTGGAGATGGAGCCGGCCGCGTGGATGCATGCGGAAAACCCCCATCACCTTGCCGGACGCATCCTCTCCGTCTCCTCGCTGAGCGAGATGAAACTTCAGGATAAGGAAGTTCTCCTCACGTTTGACGACGGCCCTGCTCCGGGCAAAACCGATCGCATCCTTGCGACACTCGACAAGTTTGGCGTCAAAGGGACGTTCATGATGGTCGGCGAGATGGCAGAGTTACATCCCGAGACCGCCCGCAAAGTGGCCGAGGAAGGCAATACCATCGGCAGCCACACCTATGACCATCCGGATCTCGACAAGCTGAGCTTTGACATGGCCATGAAGGAAATTACGCGTGGCGAAAACGCCGTCACGAAGGCGACTGGTGTCGATGTCTCATTCTTCCGCTTTCCCTATCTTGCGGATTCCAAGAAGCTGCGCGCCGCAGTCGCCCTGCGTGATCTGGTCGTGATGGATGTGGATATCGACAGCAAGGATTATTTCAAGACCACGCCGATCGTGGTCGTACAGCGGACAATGAATCTGCTCCACAAACGCGGGCGCGGCATAATCCTGATGCACGACATCCATCAGCGCACGGCGGCAATGCTGCCAACGCTCCTCAGCAGGCTCGAAAACGAGGGCTTCAAGGTCGTGACCTTGCGCTACAAGCCTGTGCATGAACCGTTGCAGGTGGCTTGGGCGGACTGACGCTCAAGCCTTCTTTTCCCAACGCCCTTCAGGAGTCTGTTGCCAATAGGTGAGATTGAGCCCCTCGCCTTTCAGCCTCTTCCATTGCGCCCGCGCCGATTCCAGTTGCTCCTGATCGTAGCCATCAAACATGAAGACCACCCGATCATAGGCTGCGAGCGGCGGCGGCTCCGCACCGTCAACAATGAACCGGACGGTGGCGTCGTTCAGATTCGCTTGCGCGATCGTCAGCAGAACCGGCTGATGTTCTGCCGTTTCGGCCTCGTCCGTTCCATGCGGAAGAAAGCTGTCGTCCCGAAATGTCCACAGATGAGCATCGAGCATATCCCGACGTGCCGCCTCGCTCGTCTGAACGGCAACGCGCCAGCCGCGCTCGACGCTTTTGTCGAGCAGCGGGGGAAGCGCATCCTCAAGCTTTGATTCCGTCAGATGGTAGAAAAGAACCTCGGTCAAAACCGCCTTCCATGTCCCGTATCAGGCTTCGTAATGGGCGCGAACAAGTTCGTCCAGAAGACGCACACCGAAGCCCGAGCCCCAGGACTGATTGATCTCGTCCTGCGGCGATCCCATGGCGGTTCCGGCAATGTCGAGATGCGCCCAAGGCGTCTCCTGCACGAAGCGCTTCAGGAAGTGCGCCGCGGTGATCGATCCTGCGTTGCGTCCGCCGGTATTCTTGATGTCGGCGAACTTGCTGTCGATCATCTTGTCATACTCCTTGCCGAGCGGCATGCGCCAGACCTTCTCGTTGGTCGTCAGACCGGCAGCTGTCAACTGCGCTGCCAGTGTATCGTCGTTGGAAAACAGACCGGCATGAACGTTGCCGAGTGCAACCATGATCGCCCCTGTCAGCGTCGCGAGATTGATCATGAACTGCGGCTTGAATCGATCGTTGCAGTACCAGAGGGCGTCGCCAAGCACCAGCCGGCCTTCGGCGTCGGTGTTGATGATCTCGACCGTCTGGCCGGACATAGTGGTCACGATATCGCCTGGCCGTTGCGCGTTGCCATCAGGCATATTCTCGACCAGCCCGATAACGCCAACCGCATTGACGGCTGCCTTGCGGGCCGCGAGCACATGAATGAGGCCGGTCACAGCCGCAGCCCCGCCCATGTCGCCCTTCATGTCTTCCATCCCTGCAGCAGGCTTGATCGAAATACCGCCAGTGTCGAACACCACACCCTTACCAACGAAGGCAATCGGCTTTTCCTTCTTGCCGCCCCTCCATTGCATGACGACCAGTCGGGGCGGCCGTGCAGAGCCCTGTGCGACGCCGAGAAGCGCGCCCATGCCCAACCGGCGCATCTCCCGCTCCGTCAAAATCTCGACCTCGACGCCGAGCTTTTCGAGTTCCTTCGCCCTCTCGGCAAACTCGACGGGACCGAGGACGTTCGGCGGTTCGTTGACGAGATCACGGGCCAGGATGACGCCGCCGGCTACGGCCTCAGACACGGCAAAAGCTTTTTTCGCGGCAGCGGCATCGGCGGTCACGATTGTCACCTTCACCGACTTCGGAGCGGACTTTTCCTCCTCTTCGCTCTTCTTCGTCTTGTAGGTATCAAAGCTGTAGCCTCGCATCAGCATGCCGAGTGCGAAATCCGCTGCCGCTCTGGCGCTGGGTTGCGCGCCGGGAGTATCGATGAAGATAACTGCCTTGTCGGTGTCCTTGATCTTTGCCGCCGCGCTGCCGCCGGTCTTCAGCCAGTCGTGAGCGCTTATCGCCTCGCCCTTGCCCATGCCTATGATGATGATCCGATCGACAGGCGATCCTTCCGGAGCCACCAGATCAAGACTGCTCAGCGCCTTGCCAGAGAACTTTGCTATCTTTGCCGCCTTGGCGAATACATTTGCCGGGTCGGCGGCCTCGATGCCCGCAGGAGCATCACCTTCCGCTGTCTTCAAAAGGATGGCCAAGCCGCCGCTGAGCCGTGCCGACTTGGCAAATGAAATTTCGAACTTCGTTGACATGTCTTCTCCGATTTGAACAGGCAAGAACACTTTGAAAACGTAATCATTCTGGGTTTCTGTCGGGAATACAAGCTTTTGCGGGATGTTTCCCGCCAAATTGTCGTCCCCCTTCAAATCCCTCCCAATTCATGCCATATGCGGCTGGCAAAACGGTCTTCTGGCGCCTTACGCCTCCGCCGCCGACAGGAAATGCTTCCGGTGACACTCGTGTTCCGCAACCCAGAACGCCAAGCCCGCAGAAAATGGCTGCAGCTGCCCGAGACGCCCGGAGGCGCTTTTATCGTGCTTTTCTGGACCTGGTGGGCGCTGCTTGCGATCTTCAATACCTGGCCCCAGATCGACATCGCTACGGCGCACCTTTTCTTTGCTGCCACGGCCTGCACGGATGAAGCCAAGCAAATATGCGGCAGCTTTCCCTATAGCGACGAGCATTTGCTCCGCATCATCAGAAGGGTATTCTTCCAGTTGCCCTATGTGACAGCGATCGTGCTCCTGGTCATGCTCTTTGCCTGCTATCAGCAGCATGGCGCCACCTTCGATGCCGCCAGGGTCCGTAAGCTAAAGGTTGCGCTGGGAACATTCGTCATCGGACCAGGCCTCCTGATCAATGGCATCCTGAAGGCGTTTTCCGGGCGCCCGCGTCCTTACGAGACGGACCTATTCGGAGGTCCCCTGCCGTTCGTGGATGCCGGCTCCTTTGCCGGAAAATGCATCGGCAACTGCTCATTCATCTCTGGGGAGGCCGCATCGGCGGGATGGCTCTTCTGCCTGATATTCCTCATTCCGCAACCGGCCCGGTCCGCGCTCGCCCTGCCGATTGCCGCCATTTCGTTTTTGATGACGGCCTTGAGGGTCGCATTCGGAGGACACTACCTCTCCGATGTCACGCTCGGCTGGCTTTCGACCCTTGTCATATTCACAGCGCTGCTGGCGCTATCGGAAAAATCACACCATCAAAAAAAATCCGGAATTTAACTCAATTTTCTGTAGCCGGTTGTCGCAATATTCCGGCAAACAGCGTAGATGAAGCTTCCCCGGAGCGACGCTGTTCGGATTGAGGTTCCGGGGCGAACGATCAGGACAGGCATGAACCTACTCGAGACATATATCCTGCGACGCGTCGGCCAGATGTTCATGGTCGCGCTCCTGCCTGTTCTCGCAATCATCTGGACGACCCAGGTTCTGGCGCGAATCAATCTCGTCACCGATAGCGGCCAGTCGATAGGTTCTTTCGCCATACTGGCGACACTCATCCTGCCGTCCATCATCCCGATCGTCCTGCCTTTTGCGCTGGTGATCGGCATCACACAAACTTTGACTGCGATGAACAACGATTCGGAGCTGACCGTCATCGATGCGGCCGGCGCCCGACGCAGCACGATTGTTCGCCCCATCATGCTGCTGGCCGCAGTTGCCAGCGCCTTTTCCTTCTTCGTCGACAATGTCGTGGAGCCGAGGTCGAAAACAGCCATAAGGCAGATGGTTGCCGAGGCCTATGCCGATCTCTTGTCGTCGGTCATCGAAGAAAAGACCTTCCGCAAGATTGAGGACGGGCTGTATGTCCAGATTTCCGAACGTCTTTCGGGCCGCATCCTGAAAGGCCTCTTCGTCGTCGACGAACGCGATCCCAGCTTCGAGCTCATCTACTATGCCCGCGAAGGCGCTGTGGACGATAAAGGCACGTCACTGATCATGAAGGACGGCGAAGTGCAGCGAAAAGCTCCGGACGGAAACGTATCGGTCGTGCGGTTCGATTCCTATGCCTTCGACCTCTCGGACATGACGGAAAGCCGCGGGGATCCCACTTTGCGCGCCAGCGACCGTGATCTCGGCTTCCTCCTGCATCCGGATCCGGAGGACAAGGATTACAAGGCGAGGCCCGGCACTTACCTTACGGAGCTGCACCGGCGCCTGACGGACTGGATGCTGCCGGCAACCTTCGCGCTTATAGCGCTTGCGGCAGCGGGCGACGCTCGCTCGCATCGCGAGGCACGGCTGCATCCGATGATGATCGCCCTCACCCTTGCCTTCATCCTACGTTGGGCGACGTTCTATGCTACCAACAAAATCGAGACCGCGCCGATCTTCATCTACGCTCTTTATGCGATTCCCGTCGTCAGCGGTGCAATTGCGGCGTTCCTGCTGGGTCGCCGCAGGAGAAATCCGGTTTCCAACGCCCTGAAGGATCGGGGCTCGGACTTCTGGCAACGGCTTCAGAACCGTTATTTCACGACAGGCGGCCGGCAGAGTGGAGGCAGTGCATGATTTTCGGCACGCTCAGTCGCTATTTCTTCGTGCGGTATGTGGTTACAGTCTTCTGGTTCTTCCTTGGCGTCAGCTCGATCGCCTACTTGGTGGATTTCAGCGAAATCGCCGGAAGAATGTCAGACCTTCCCGGCTATACCGTACTGGGGGGATTGCTTATCACGGCCGTCCGATTGCCGCTGATCTTACAGCAGACAGTTCCCTTCATCGCGCTGTTTGCGGGAATGACGACGCTGATTGCGCTGAACCGCAGATATGAATTGGTGGTCACCCGCGCCGCTGGTATTTCCGTCTGGCAATTCATGGCGCCTTTCGTTGCTGGCGCCTTCATCGTCGGTATACTCACCTTGGTTGCCATTAATCCTTTGGCGGCATGGGGTCAGCGTCAGGCGCTGAACCTCGAAGCAAGCTGGAAAGATGCGACGGTGGTGGCGCGCAAGGCGCCTATTGTTCCCTGGATGCGTCAGATTAGCGGAGCGGACGACATCATCATCGGCGCGCATTCGATTCTCGACAACGGAACGCTGCTTACGGACGCCGTATTCATCCATTTTGATTCCACCGGCCATGTCTCCCTGAGGCAGGATGCCGCCGCGGCAAAATTGGAAGATGGTTACTGGCTGCTTAAGGATGTGATTGAACGGGCGCCAGGCGAGATCGCGGTTCATCACGATACGGTGCAGGTCCGCACCAATCTGAAACAGGATTTCGTTCAGGAACGGCTTACCCAGCCCGAAACCATTGCTTTTTTTGATCTTTCAGGACGGATTGCGGCAGCGAAATCCTTTGGCATCCCGACCAAGATGCTCGAGACCCAGTTTCACTTTCTGCTCTCGCAGCCGCTGCTTATGATCGCGATGACGTTCATTGCTGCAACCGTGTCCTTAAAATTCAGTAGATTCAACCAGTCACGTTCTGTGATTCTGGGTGGAATCATTTCGGGCTTCGTGCTTTATGTGGTCACCGTGCTGGTTAAGGCATTCGGAAGCAGCGGAGTGGTTCCTCCCTTCGTGGCGATCTGGGTTCCAGTGATCGTTGCATTGGCTCTCGGGGCAACAATTTTGCTTCATCAGGAGGACGGCTAGTGGCGGTAGGCGACCGCAAGAATAATAGGAAGTTTGTGGTTGCCCTGCTCGCAGGCGTGGCGGCACAATCATATTTGATATGTGTTCCGGCCGTTTATGCGCAGGAACCGACAAGCACAGCGCAACAGCTGGGACAGAATATTCCGAAAGAGGCGAAGATGCTGCTTTCGGCCAATGAAATTATCTACAACCGCGATACGCAAGTCGTTTCAGCGGTCGGCGGCGTGCAGATCAACTATGGGGGCTACAAGATGGTGGCCCAGCGCGTCGAATACAACCAGAAGACAGGTCGCGTCATGGCGATCGGCAACATCGAGCTGGTCAGTCCGGACGGCAACCGCATGTATGCCGACAACCTCGATGTGACGGACAATTTCGCACAGGGCTTTGTGAATGCACTGCGCATCGAGACAGCGGACAATACGCGCCTCGTTGCAGAAACTGGACAGCGTGTGAACGACACGTTGATGATCCTGAACAAGGGTGTCTATACGGCGTGCCTGCCTTGCGCGGAACGTCCTGAACATCCGCCGTTCTGGCAGGTCAAGGCTGAGCGCGTGGTTCAGAACGGACAGACGCATACGATTCGCCTGGAAAAGGCGCGGTTTCAGCTGCTCGGTCGCTCCATCGCATTCCTCCCCTTTATCGAAGTGCCTGACCAGACGGTGAAGAGGAAATCCGGCTTTCTCTTCCCAACCATGAGCATCTCGGAAAATCTCGGTTTCGGGCTGACGGTACCCTATTACTACGTCATCTCGCCGAGCATGGATGCGACAGTCTATGCGACCGGCTATACCAACCAGGGCTTCCTGCTTGAAGGTGAATTCCGGCAGCGCTTCGAGAACGGAACCCATGTCCTTCGTGCAGCGGGAATCAGTCAGGCCAATCCTGGCGCCTTTGACCCCGGGACTAGCGATGCAGAGCGGGAAAACCGCGGCATGGTCGCGTCCAGGGCAGAGTTCAAGATCAACCCGCGCTGGACGTTCGGCTGGGATGTCATGGTGCAGAGCGACAATAACTTCTCACGCACCTACAAGCTCGATGGGCTGGATCAGACAATTCATACAAACGAGATCTATTTGACCGGCCTCGGAAAGCGCAATTATTTCGACGCGAGCGCTTATTACTTCGATGTGCAGAACGCAGATCCCAATAACGTTCTGGAGAAGAAGCAGGCAATCACCTATCCGGTGATCGACTATCACTATGTCGCTCCTCAGCCGGTATATGGTGGCGAGTTGTCGGCTGACGTCAATTTCACGAATATTTCGCGCCGGGAAGACGATCTTTTCAGCGTCGATGGCTTTGACCGGTTCCGCGGTCTCCCAGGGCAGACTGCGCGTCTTACCACCGAAGTTCAATGGCAGCGCACCTTTGTTGCGCCGAGCGGTCTGCTTTTGACACCGCTTCTGGCGGCAAGAGGGGATGCCCTGTCGGTGAACATGGACAATCCCAATTCGATTGATCCTGCGAACTTCACCTACGATGGCTCGTTCCAAGATGGCGGCTCAACCCGTGGGATGGTAACTGCCGGTCTTGAGGCGCGCTATCCGATCCTGATGACGACCCAGAACAGCAGTCACGTCATCGAGCCGATCGCGCAAATCTACGTTCGGCCTGATGAGCAAAACGCTGGTGGGCTTCCGAATGAGGACGCGCAGAGTTTCGTGTTCGATGCGACGACGCTGTTCGATCGCGACAAGTTCTCCGGCTATGACCGCATCGAAGGCGGCACGCGCGCGAACCTCGGTATCCGCTATACCGGAACCTTTGACAGCGGCTATAAGCTCAGCGCCCTCTTCGGCCAATCCTATCAATTGGCGGGACAGAATTCATTTGCGACGCCGGATCTCGTCAATGTAGGTGCAGATTCGGGCCTGGAAACGGACACATCCGACTATGTCGGCATGGGCAGCATCGAAACGCCTCAGGGCATTTCGCTTTCCGCGTCCTATCGATTGGATGAAAAGGATCTGGATTTCCGCCGCGGTGACGCCATGGCCGGCTACCGGAATGACCGGTTTGCCACGCAACTGATCTACACGCATATCGCCGCGCAACCGGCCTATGGCCTGGCAACGGACAATGATGAACTTCAAACCAACGCATCAATCAAGTTCCATGACTATTGGTCCGTATTCGGTGGTATAGCCTGGGACCTGAACAACAGCGCGATAAGCAGACAATCCATTGGCCTAAGCTATGCCGACGAATGCACGATTTTCACCATCGCCTATACCGAGAGCAGAGACGTTTTCAACGAATCGGCGAGCGATTGGACGATTGGCGCCAGGCTGACTTTCCGTACGCTCGGTGACATTAAGCTCGGAACTGCGGATTTCAATTGAGGCGATCGCAGAGCAAAGCAGATGGTATCCAAAGTTCGAGCATTTGCCGCGCGGGCGATATTGTCATTGTTTTGCCGCAAGAATTGTACAGGACATCGCCGTTACAGTACGTCGAAATACGTTACCGGCATGAGGATCGAAGCGGCGGCGTGTGTTGCGATAGTGCGACCGATCGCTGCCACGTCGTTGGAGGGTAATAGTTGATGGTTTCCGGAAAGACAGCGATACGGGCTCTTGTTGCCGGTGCCGCAGCCTTGGTGTTTGCGGTTGTCTCTGAGCCGGGCGGGAGTCCGGCATTTGCCGCCAGCGAAGTCAAGGCCGTCGTCAATGGTGCGGCGATCACCAGCGGAGACGTGGCCAAACGCGTTGCCTTTCTTCGCCTGCAGCGTCAGAAGGCGGACGCCAAGACGGCCGAAGAACAGCTTGTCGAAGAGACGTTGAAGCGGCAGGAAATTGCACGCGTGCGCATGTCGGTAAGCACCCAGGACGTCGATGCAGCCTATGGACGTTTTGCCGCCAACAACAAGATGTCGACGGATCAGCTCGGCCAGATTCTCGATCGCGCTGGTGTAGGGGCAGATCACTTCAAGAGCTACATCGCCGTTTCCATGAGCTGGCCGCGCGTCGTCAATGCTCGCTATGGTTCCAGCTCCCGCATGTCCAGCGCCGATCTCGTTGCGCGGATGAATGAGAACAACAAGCAGAAGCCGGTAACGACGGAATATTTCCTGCAGCAGATCATCTTCGTTATTCCCGAATCTAAAAAGAACGCGATAACGGCCAAGCGCAAGGCAGAGGCTGAAGCTTCCCGCTCGAAATATCCCGGATGCGATCAGGCCAAGGTTTTTGCCGCCACGATGCGGGACGTATCGGTGCGTGACCTCGGTCGCGTCCTGGCACCCGAATTGCCGAGCGACTGGAAGCCGTTGGTCGAGGGCGCCAAAGGGATGACGACCAGCACCCGGGTGACGAACCAGGGCGTCGAATATCTTGCCATCTGCCGGCAGAGGCAGGTTTCCGATGACGTGGCCGCCGAAATGGTCTTTCGCGAGGAGGATCTTGGCAAGCAGAAGGATCAAAAGGGTCCAGGCGAGGAAAACAGCAAGAAATATATCGATGAGCTGCGCCAGAAGGCGCAAATCATCTATCGTTGATCTCGTACCATGGCCGTATCCTTTTCCAGGCCACTTGCACTCAGCCAAGGAGATCCGGCGGGCGTTGGTCCCGACATAACTCTTGTTGCATGGACGCGTCGTCGAGAACTTGGGTTGTCGCCCTTCCTTTTCATCGGCGACCCCGATGTGCTTGCCGTTCGCGCGCGGCAGCTCGATTTGAACGTGCCATTGCGACAGACCGACTGCGCGGGAGCATATGGCGCGTTTGCAGAGGCGCTGCCGGTACTTCCGGTTCCTGCCGGTGTCGAAGTGGCCGCCGGTGAACCGCACGTAGCAACAGCACGCGGAACGATCGCAGCCATCAAAACAGCCGTCTCACTTGCCATGAAAGGTGAGGCTCTTGGCGTGGTGACAAATCCGATCGCCAAGTCGGTTCTTTACGAAGCAGGCTTCGGCTTCCCGGGACATACGGAGTTTCTTGCTGATCTTGCTTTTCGCGCCACGGGCACGCCCGTCACGCCTGTGATGATGCTTGCAGGCCCTAAGCTGCGGGCGATTCCCGTTACGATCCATATTCCTCTGAAGGACGTGCCGCTCGCATTGACGTCGGAGCTTATCGTCGAAACCTGCCGTATCGCCGACCGAGACCTGCGGCAACGATTCGGCATCGAGCAGCCGCGGCTCGCGGTCGCCGGTCTCAATCCGCATGCGGGCGAAGGCGGCGCGATCGGCCAGGAAGACGACGCCGTCATCCATCCGGCCGTCCAGGTTCTGCGCGCAGAGGGAATCGACGCTTTTGGTCCCCTTCCCGCCGACACAATGTTCCATGATGACGCGCGCCGCCGTTACGATGTGGCGATCTGCATGTATCATGATCAGGCGCTCATCCCCGCAAAGGCGCTCGGCTTCGACGACTCGGTTAACGTGACCCTCGGTCTTCCCTTCATCCGCACGTCTCCGGATCATGGAACCGCCTTCGGAATCGCCGGGAAAGGCATCGCGCGCGAAGACAGCCTTGTGGCAGCTCTCAAGCTTGCGGCCCAGCTCGGTCTCGGCTCGGAGCGCCATCGCTGATGGCCGCACTCGATGGCCTGTCGCCATTGCGCGATGTTATCCATCGGCACGGTCTCGATGCCCGAAAAGCGCTCGGGCAGAATTTCCTCCTTGAGCTCAATTTGACGCAGAAGATCGCCCGTACGGCTGGCGATCTCAACGATGCGACCGTTTTCGAAATCGGTCCCGGGCCAGGAGGATTGACGCGTGCCATTCTGGCTCTCGGTGCGCGAAAAGTGATAGCGATTGAGCGCGATCAGCGCTGCCTTCCGGCACTGGCCGAAATCGCCGCCCATTATCCCGAGCGGCTGGATGTGATCGAAGGCGACGCGTTGAAGACCGATCTGGAAAGCCTGACGTCGGGCGGCCCTGTGAAGATCATCGCAAACCTTCCCTACAATGTGGGCACGCAACTCCTCGTCAATTGGATCCTGACGAGAAATTGGCCGCCCTTTTGGCAGTCGATGACACTGATGTTCCAGAAGGAAGTAGGCGAACGCATTGTCGCCGCTGAAAACGACGACCATTATGGCCGGCTAGGCGTTCTTTGTGGCTGGCGTACCGAAGCCCGCATGGTCTTCGACGTCGCGCCACAAGCTTTCACGCCGCCGCCAAAGGTTACGTCCACGGTCGTCCATCTGACGCCGAGGGAAAATCCCATCCCCTGTTTCGTCGGCAATCTCGAGAAGGTGACTCAGGCCGCGTTCGGCCAGCGCCGAAAAATGCTGCGTCAGAGCCTCAAATCGCTCGGCGGCGAAACGTTGCTTGGAAAGGCCGGCATCGATCCCATGCGACGCGCGGAAACGCTTTCCGTCGAGGAATTTTGCAGGTTGGCGAACTGCCTTTAGAGCGTTTCAGCTTTTCATGGAATCGCAGAACCGCTCCAAGCTTTTGTTTTTACGCAATTCCGGACGGAAAACCGCTTCGCACTTTTCCTGGAATTGCTCTAGAGAGTGGTTCAACTCTCATTAAGCTGCTCAAGCTTGCGAACTCAGAGTCTTGGCTTTTCGTCGAGAAGCCCACGCACGAAATCGAACATCCCGTGCCGGCGATCGCGGCGCAGCCGCTCCGCGTTGACGATGGATTGAACCGCGTTGAAGGCAGCGTCCAGATCATCATTGACGATGACATAGTCATACTCGCGCCAATGCCCGATCTCGGCGCAAGAATTGGCGAGGCGGGTGGCGATCACTTCTTCCGTATCCTCGGCGCGCCGATGCAGCCGTGATTGCAATTCCGTCATCGTCGGCGGAAGGACAAAAACCGATACGACATCGGCGGACATCTTTTCCTGAAGCTGCTGGGCGCCCTGCCAGTCGATATCGAACAACATATCTCGCCCCTCGCCCATGGCAATCTCCACGGGTTCGCGTGGCGTCCCGTAAAAATTGCCATGCACTTCAGCCCATTCCAGCAAGGAATCGGAATCGCGAAGGCGCTCGAATTCGCGTAGCGAGACGAAATGGTAGTGGATGCCCTCGATTTCGCTCGGCCGGCGCTGCCGTGTCGTCACGCTAACGGACAGGCTTATCTGCTTGTCAGCTTCGAGGAGATTTCGCGCAATTGTCGACTTTCCTGCGCCGGACGGCGAAGAAATCACCAGCATCAAGCCTCGGCGCGCAATCTTGATAGGCGATGGTGTCGCCGGCTTCATGCCTTACTCCAAATTCTGAACCTGCTCGCGGAACTGATCTATGACGACCTTCAACTCAATGCCGGCCGAGGTGACGGCGGCTGCATTGGATTTCGAACAGATGGTATTCGATTCGCGGTTAAATTCCTGTGCAAGAAAATCGAGCTTCCGGCCTGCGGGACCGCCTTTCGCCAGCAATTCCCGGGCAGCGGCGACATGCGCCTTCAGCCTATCGATCTCTTCGCGCAGATCCGCCTTCGTCGCCAGCAATGCCGCTTCGGCATGCAGGCGCTCGCGATCGAGACCCGGCATGCCATCCATCAGAACGGCAATCTGAGCCGCAAGCCTTGCAGCGATCTCCTGCGGAGAGCGGGAAGGATCGCCCTCCACAGCCAGCGTCAGCCGTTCTATCGTCGCGATATGACCACGCAGGATCTCGCTCAGCGCTCCGCCTTCCTGCTGACGCATGGAACGCAGATCAACAAGAGCGGCGACGAAACCAGCCATGATCTCGGCATCGCGCTCCGCTAAAACCTCCTCACCCTCTTCAGCCTCGCGGAATTCAACGATACCGCGAAGCGAAAGCAGCGTGTCGAGACGAAGCGGCGCGGGATCGATCAGGCCATCCAACTGGCTGCGCATGGCGAGGATTGCGGTCAGCGCTTCCTGATTGAGCACGGCTTCGAAACGATTGTCGCTTGCCGTGAGCGAAAGCGCCACCTGAAGATTGCCACGGCTGAAATATTCCGCCGCGAGGCGTCTCACATCGGCTTCCAGCCGCTCCAGACCGGGTGGCAGGCGCAGACGCAGATCCAAACCCTTGCCGTTGACCGAACGCAGTTCCCAGGCCCAACGATAGCGCCCACTCGTGCCTTCGCGTCTGGCAAAGCCGGTCATGGACTGCAGCAAAGCCATCATACCTCCCAAAATCAGTTGATCCGTCTCTTCTTCTGAGAATTCTGAGAACCGCCGGTGCTGCTCGGTAGCGCTTCTGGCTGACCGTCAACAGCTATATCCGGATCGATCCCCTTCTGGGCTTCAACCTCACGCCAGCGCTTCACATTTGCATTATGCTCTTCGAGCGTTGCGGCGAAGACATGCCCGCCCGTTCCGTCGGCCACGAAGTAGAGATCCTGCGTCTTCCAGGGATTGGCGACTGCCTCCAGTGCATCCTTGCCCGGATTGGCGATCGGGGTCGGCGGCAGACCTTTGATGAGATAGGTGTTGTAGGGTGTGTCCTTCTTCAGGTCGGACTGATAGATCGGCCGATCAACAGGTTTTCCATCGCCGCCGAAGAGACCATAGATGATCGTCGGATCGGATTGCAGCCGCATGCCCTTGCCGAGGCGGTTCAAAAAAACCGAAGCGACATGCGCACGCTCGTCGGGGATGCCGGTTTCCTTCTCGACGATGGACGCGAGGACAACCAGTTCCTGCTTGCTCGGGATCGAAAGACCAGGGTCGCGCTTTTCCCAGATCTGATCGACGAGCTTCTGCTGGGCGGCGATCATCTGCTGGACGATTTCCACCCGTTTCGTACCACGGGTGAATTTGTAGGTTTCCGGCCGCAGGCTCCCTTCCAGCGGCAAGTCCGCCGGCAATTCGCCTTCGAGAATCGGATCGTCGGCAAGCCTCTTGAACATCTGCCGGACCGTCAAGCCTTCCGGGAAAGAGACGGAATAGAGGATCGATTTTCCCGATTTCAGCAGTTCCATGATGTCCTTCATGGACGCACGGGCCTTGATTTCATACTCGCCCGCCTTCAGCGTCTCGCCAGCGCCCAGACGAGTCTCCGTCACATAACGGAAGATGCGAGCGTCGGAAATGATCTCGTTCCGCTCCAGGTTGGATGCGATTTCCGTAATGCCGGCCCCATCGCGTACGATAAAATTGGTGTTGGTCTGCAGGGGCCCCGGGTTCTGATAGGTGGATATGGCGTAATAGACGCCGATGAGGGCGACCGCGCAGACGAGAACCGTCATGGTCATGACGAAGTTGAGGAAGATGACCATCTGGCTGCGGGCCTTCTTCGAGCGGCGTGGCGGCTCAGGAACACGCTCCGGGCGCAGGGCTTCGCTGGCAGACTTGGGGATAATCGGTCCCTTCTGCGCCGCTTGGCCCTCCTGTCCGTTCGGGATTCCGTTGTTCGTGTCGCTCACCAGCAATCCTCTTCAATTGGCATTGCATTTTTTACCAAGCAATGCGGCAAAAACAGGTACAGGAGGCAATGCGCGACGCGCACCGTCTCCTTGGCCGGAGGGTCAGAACCTGCCCCTACGCTTCATACCGGCGCAGTACTAACGACGCATTGGTGCCGCCGAATCCGAAGGAATTGGACAGCGCCACGTTGATTTCTCGCTTACGAGCCTTGTGCGGAACCAAATCGATGACGGTTTCGCGTTCCGGATTATCGAGATTGAGCGTCGGTGGCGCAATATTGTCGCGAATGGCAAGGGTTGTGAAGATGGCTTCGACGGCACCGGCCGCACCAAGCAGATGGCCGGTCGCGGATTTGGTCGAAGACATCGATATCTTCGAGGCAGCATTGCCGACCAGGCGTTCGACCGCGCCGAGCTCAATCGTGTCGGCCATGGTCGAGGTTCCGTGCGCATTGATGTAGTCGATATCGGCGGGCGTGAGACCTGCACGCTTGAGGGCAGCGGTCATGCAACGCTGCGCGCCCTCACCGTCTTCGGAGGGAGCGGTAATATGATATGCGTCGCCGGAAAGACCGTAACCGACGACCTCGGCATAGATCTTCGCCCCGCGGGCCTTGGCATGCTCCAGTTCTTCCAGAACGACGATACCCGATCCCTCGCCCATGACGAAACCGTCGCGATCCCGGTCATAGGGGCGGGAAGCCTTCTGGGGCTCATCGTTGAACTGTGTGGAAAGCGCCTTGCAGGCGGCAAAGCCCGCAAGCGAGATGCGGCTGACCGGCGATTCGGTGCCACCGGCGACCATCACATCGGCGTCGCCAAGCGCAATCAGACGCGCGGCATCACCGATGGCGTGAGCACCCGTCGAGCAGGCGGTGACAACCGAATGGTTCGGGCCACGCAGCTTGTGACGGATCGAAACCTGGCCGGAGACGAGATTGATGAGACGACCCGGGATGAAGAAGGGAGATATGCGCCGCGGTCCCTTATCCCTCAGCGTATAACCCGCCTCGACGATGCCCTCGATGCCACCGATGCCGGAGCCGATCAGGACGCCGGTCGCGATCTGATCCTCGTCGCTCTCGGGATGCCAGCCGGAGTCAGCGAGCGCCATGTCAGCAGCAGCCATGCCGTAGATGATGAAGGGGTCGACCTTGCGCTGCTCCTTGGGCTCCATCCAATCGTCAGCATTGAACGTGCCTGCGCTGCCGTCGCCTACCGGAATGCGGCAAGCGATTTTCGCGGGGAGGTCGTCAACCTCGAATTCGGTGACGAGGCGGGCACCGCTCTGTCCGGAAAGGAGCCGAGACCAACTTACCTCCGTCCCGCATCCCAAAGGTGATACCATGCCGGTACCAGTGATAACGACACGTCTCATCGCCCGTAACCCCCCGTCTTTTTCTTCACATAGGTCTTATGGAGAAACTGGCCCGCATCTGCGGACAAAAGAGGGCGGACTCGATGAGACCGCCCTCACTAAATCACAAGCGATTATGCCTGAGCCTTTTCAATGAACTTTACTGCGTCGCCGACCGTCAGAATGGAGTCGGCAGCATCGTCGGGGATTTCAACGCCGAATTCTTCTTCGAAGGCCATGACCAATTCAACGGTGTCGAGCGAATCCGCGCCCAGATCGTCGATGAAGCTTGCGCTTTCAACAACCTTGTCGGCATCAACGCCAAGATGATCAATAACAATTTTCTTTACGCGCTCTGCGATATCGCTCATGTCGGTTTCCTCGACCTTATCTCTTGATCAGATGCTGTACAGCATCCCTACCCTGTTAGAGCCTGCAGCGCCGACAAAGCCGGCACCGCTGACAAACCCGTTCAACCCGGCTTTGAGATGCGGCCCGGGCCCCACAGAAGTTGTCCGGCCCGTCTACATATTCGGGACGACTGTTCACAGTCATGGCCCGCTTAACACGGTTTAAGTCTGTCGCAAAGCCAGAAAATCAACCGCGCCGGATTGGTCAACACGCTATTGGAAGGAATTTTCGCGCCAGTCGGCTTTCTCGTTTCAGATCATGGCCATGCCGCCGTTGACGTGCAGAGTCTGACCGGTGACATAGCCTGCCTCCGACGAAGCGAGATAGGCAACGGCGGAGGCTATTTCAGCACCTGTCCCCATGCGTTTCATCGGGATCGCGCCCATGATCCCTTCCTTCTGCTTGTCGTTCAGCTTGCCGGTCATGGCGGACTCAATAAAGCCGGGAGCCACGCAATTCACCGTCACGTTGCGGGTGGCGATCTCCTGCGCCAGCGATTTCGTGAAACCGATCATGCCGGCCTTCGACGCGCAGTAGTTCGCCTGCCCCGGATTACCAGTCACAGCCACAACGGAAGTAATATTGATGATGCGGCCATACCGGCGACGCATCATCGGATGTGTGAGTTCACGCGTCAGGCGGAAGGTGGAGGTCAGATTGACTTCCAGAACGCTATCCCAATCCTCGTCGCTCATGCGGACAAATAGACCGTCCTTGGTGATGCCTGCGTTGTTGACGAGAATATCGACGCCCTCAAGCTCGACCTCCGCCTGTGCTCCAAGCGCTTTTACTTCGTCGCGGTTCGCCAGATTGGCCGGAAAGATCTTGACGCGCTCACCGAGTTCGGCTGCCAATGCCTCGAGCTTTTCGACGCGCGTGCCATGCAGGCCGACGACGGCACCCTGCCTATGCAAGAGGCGCGCAATCTCCTCGCCGATACCGCCAGTCGCTCCGGTTACCAGCGCCTTACGGCCGGTCAAATCAAACATGGGTGCATCCTTGTTCTTCAAGTTTCACGATCAGCCGATGAGGCTCGCAAGCGCGGTATCGATATCGGCTGACGAATTAACGGCAACGCCGGTTACCGATTTGTCGATGCGCCGGGCAAGCCCGGTCAACACCTTGCCTGCGCCAATTTCATACAATGTTGTCACATTATTGGCAGCAAACCATTCCACCGTTTCGCGCCAGCGGACCTGTCCCGTCACCTGCTCGACCAGCAGGCCTGCGATTTCTGCCGCGTTGGTCACCGGCGCGGCGCGCACATTGGCAACCAACGGCACAGCTGGGTCGGATTTCTGAACATTCACCAGCGCTTCCCGCATGGCATCCGCCGCCGGAACCATCAGCTTCGAATGGAAAGGGGCCGAGACGGGAAGCAGGATCGCCCGCTTGGCGCCCTTGTCCGTCGCCAGCGCGGCAGCATGCTCGACGGCCGCTTTTTCCCCGGAAATGACGAGTTGACCGCCGCCATTGTCATTGGCGATCTGGCAGGAGCCCATGACCAAAGCCTCCTCACAGACGGAAAGGACTTCAGCCTGCTCTAACCCGATGATCGCAGCCATGGCGCCAACGCCGACGGGAACAGCCGACTGCATCGCATTGCCGCGAATGCGCAACAGCCGCGCGGTGTCGGCCAGTGAAAAAGTGCCGGCGGCGCAGAGCGCCGAATATTCGCCGAGCGAATGGCCAGCGACATAAGAGATCCTGGCTTTCAGGTCGAAGCCTCTTGCCTCGAGCACACGCATTACCGCCATTGAAACGGCCATAAGCGCAGGCTGCGCGTTCGCCGTCAGCGTCAGCGTGTCTTCAGGACCATCGAAAATAATGTCGGAGAGCTTCTCGTCCAGCGCATCGTCCACTTCCTCGAATACGGCGCGGGCTTCGGCAAAATTATCCGCAAGCTCGCGGCCCATGCCGACAGCCTGGCTGCCTTGGCCGGGAAATGTAAAAGCAATCGTCATTCTTAATAAATCCTCAGGCTGATTTGCTCTCCAATTGACATTCTTTCCTGAGGAGTCAATAGGCGCCTCAAAGGCCGCAAGTCCTTTCGCATCCGCACAAAGCGCCGATTTTTCTCCTTGCGTCCGTTCAAATCTTTTCTAGATTTGCGCGGTCTCGCCCCCATCGAAACTCTTTGAGCTGCACCAAAGGTTTTCCCATGAAATACAATAAATTAGGACGGACTGACATTTCCGTCTCTCAAATTTGCCTCGGCACCATGACTTGGGGCTCCCAGAATGATGAAACCGATGCCCACCAACAGATGGACTATGCCGTCGAAAAAGGCGTTAATTTCTTCGATACTGCGGAGCTTTACCCAACGACGCCGGTTTCGCCCGAAACACAGGGCCGCACCGAGGAATATATCGGCAGTTGGTTCGAAAGGACCGGAAAGCGCAAGGATATCATTCTTGCCACGAAAGTCGCCGGCTCCGGTCGCGACTATATCCGTAACGGTCGGCCGACGGATGCTGCCGGCATTCGGGAGGCGCTCGACGCCAGCCTCTCCAGGCTTAAAACAGACTATGTCGATCTCTACCAGATCCACTGGCCGAACCGTGGCCACTTCCACTTCCGCCAATGCTGGAATTACAACCCCTTCACGCAAGACCGCGCGAAGGCGATCGCTGAAATCACGGAGACCCTCGAAACGCTGAGCGAACTGGTGAAGGCCGGCAAGATCCGCGCCATTGGCCTTTCGAACGAAACGACCTGGGGCATACAGAAGTACCTGACCCTGGCGGAACAGAAGGGCCTGCCGCGCGTCGCAAGCGTGCAGAACGAATACAATCTCCTTTATCGGCACTTCGATCTCGATCTAGCCGAGCTTTCGCATTACGAAGATGTCGGCTTGCTTGCCTATTCGCCGCTTGCCGGTGGTATTCTCACCGGCAAATATGTCGGTGGAGAAAGGCCGGCAGGTTCGCGCGGCTCTATTAACAGGGACATCGGTGGACGCCTGCAGCCGCTGCAGGAGCCGGCCACGCGCGCCTATTTCGACATCGCCGCCAAGCACGGCCTCAATCCGGCCGCGATGGCGCTCGCCTATTGCCTGACCAAGCCCTTCATGACGGCGGCGATCATCGGTGCGACCTCGATACCGCAATTGAAAATCGATATCGGCGCCGCAGACGTGACTTTGTCGGACGATGTCCTGATCGAGATCGAGAAGGTTCACCGGCAGTATCCAATGCCGATGTAGGACGTGGCGCTAGCTCGAACTGAAGCCGGCGGGGATTTCCTCGCTTGCCTTCCGTGCAAAAATCCGTATAAGGCCCTCTGTTCGCAACCCGGTCTACTGGCTGGTGGCTGAACGGAGGGCCGGTTTCGCTTTTGGCGAGACCGTTCGGAACCGTAGCGTTCCAGCCTCCCGTGTCTCCGCTCTCGACCGTCTCGGATAACGCTTTTCTTGCTTGGGTCCGCCCTCTCAGGAGCAGTCGTTGAGGCTTAGCCGCTAGGGCCCGGGTTCAGACCAACGCAAGAAAGGCAAAGCTTACCATGGCTCTTTACGAACATGTATTCCTTGCCCGGCAGGATGTTTCCGCGCAGCAGGTCGATGCCCTTATCGAACAGTACAAGGGTGTGATCGAAGCAAACGGCGGCAAAGTCGGGCGTGTCGAGAACTGGGGTCTCAAGTCCCTCACCTATCGCATCAAGAAGAACCGCAAGGCCCACTACGCCCTGATGGACATCGATGCACCGGCCCCTGCCGTCCAGGAAATGGAACGTCAGATGCGCATCAGCGAAGACGTTCTTCGCTACATGACGATCGCCGTCGAGAAGCACGAGGAAGGCCCGTCCGCCATGATGCAGAAGCGTGACCGCGATGACCGTCCGCGCGATGGCCGTGGTCCGCGTGAAGGCGGCTTCGGCGACCGTGGCCCGCGCCCGGATCGCGGCGACCGTGAAGACCGTCCGCGCCGTCCGCGCGAAGACCGTGCATAAGGAGATTTGAGATATGGCTGAAGCATCCTCCGCTCCGGTTCGCCGTCCGTTCCATCGTCGTCGCAAGACCTGCCCGTTCTCCGGTGCAAACGCTCCGCGCATCGACTACAAGGACGTTCGCCTCCTGCAGCGCTACATTTCCGAGCGCGGCAAGATCGTTCCGTCCCGCATCACGGCTGTCTCGCAGAAGAAGCAGCGCGAGCTCGCTCAGGCGATCAAGCGCGCCCGTTTCCTCGGCCTGCTGCCCTACGTCGTTGCCTAATCGGCCGACTTAGAATGCTTTCAGGGGAGGCAGTCATGCCTTCCCTTCTCCCTTCCGCGATGGGCGCGGATCGGAACCCTTAAAACCCATGTTGGGGACTTGCTTCTCTGGAATTGATCCAAGAAAACCTCCCCTAACTGCTTGATGAAGCAGGACAGCGACGTGCAAAGATTGAACTCGAAGACGCTTGTGACCGGCGCGCTCGCCGGAATTACCGCCGCCCTGCTGGTGCTGGGCGCGAATGCGCAGTCGTCTTTCAGCGTCGTTCTTTATGCCGCTTCCGCCCTTCCGATCCTGCTTGCCGGTCTTGGCTGGGGCAATGTCGCTGCGATCGCGGCCGTGATCACTGCGGCCGCTCTCAGCGCACTCACCATCTCTCCCTCTTTTGCCGTCGTCATGACCCTGGTGACACTTGCTCCGGCCGGCTGGCTCAGCCATCTCGCCAATCTGGCCCGCCCAGCATCCGAGCTCGGTGGACCGGACCATCTGACGGCGTGGTATCCGCTCTCCGACATCCTGCTGCACCTCTGTGGTCTCGTGACCTTCGCCATGATCGTCATCGGGGTCATGATCGGCTACGGCCCGACGCTGACCGACCAGATCGTCGACCTCTTCATCACTTCGCTTCGCGAGCAGCAGCCGACCTTTGCACCCGATCCGGAGGCTACGGCCCGTGCCAAGGCGCTGATGCTGCTTGCTATCCCTGCAGTCCAGGGCGCGTTCTGGGTAAGTCTGCTCTTTGCAGCCTACTATGTCGCGACCCGGATCGTGACCGTTTCCGGACGCAATTTCCGCCCGCGCGAGGATATTCCTTCCGCACTGCGCATGAATAGGAACGCGATCTTCATTTTTCTCGCCGGACTGATCGCCTGCTTCCTGGGTGGCGTGCCTGCACTCATCGGCGCCACCGTACTCGGCACCTTCGGGGCTGGCTTCCTGCTCTCCGGCTTCGCCGCCCTGCACTACCGCACCCGCGGCAAGGATTGGCGCATACCCGCCCTGATCCTCTGCTATCTGGCATCGCTCATGCTCGCGTTGCCGGCCCTCTTCATCCTCGTTGTTGGTCTTTCCGATACGCGCAAGGCGATCGCGTTGACCCCCAACAAGGATGCAAATGCACAGAACCAACCCGACACGAAATTCTGAAATCGAAAGGAACAAACAGATGGAAGTTATTCTCCTGGAGCGCATCTCCAAGCTCGGCCAAATGGGCGAGACCGTAAAGGTCCGCGACGGCTTTGCCCGCAACTACCTGCTGCCGCTCGGCAAGGCGCTGCGCGCCAATGCCGCCAACAAGGCCCGTTTCGAAGCCGAGCGCGCAACGCTCGAAGCTCGCAACCTCGAGCGCAAGTCCGAAGCCCAGAAGGTCGCCGACGTTCTCGACGGCAAGTCCTTCATCGCCGTACGGTCCGCCGGTGAAACCGGCCAGCTCTACGGTTCCGTCGCTGCCCGTGACGTCGTTGAAATCCTCGCCGCCGAAGGCTTCAATATCGGCCGCAACCAGGTTCACCTGAACACGCCGATCAAGGCCATCGGTCTGCACAAGGTCGAGATTCAGCTGCATGCCGAAGTCGAAATCCATGTCGAGCTGAACGTTGCCCGTTCGGCCGAAGAGGCAGAGCGTCAGTCCAAGGGCGAGACGCTCACCTCCGCCGAAGCCATTTACGGTGTTGACGAAGACGCATTGCGTCCCGAAGACTTCTTCGATCCGGAAGCTGAAATCGAAAGCGACGAAGCCTAATATACCGGACAGGACATCGTCCTTCATATCAAAGCCCGGATACTCGATCCGGGCTTTTTCCATCGCGGTTGGCTTCGGATATTTCGGAGAACAGGCTCTTTATCGCACCGTTCCCTCGTGTTCGACCGGGATCGTTGCCCGTGTTCAATCCTTGCCGACTGATGTCAAATTCGCCATCATGGCGCGAACGACCTTCAACGCGACCCTTAGCTCTTGTTCGGAAATACCTTCAATAACGCGCGCACGAACCTCAGTCGCCAGTTCGTCGACTTCGCTGGCGATCGCCCTGCCAGCCTCGGTCATGAAGATCTGCTTGGCTCGCCGGTCGGCGTCGGGCGTGCGGCGTTCGACGAAGTTCTGGGCTTCCATCGCATCGAGAATTCTCACCAGCGTCGGCGTTTCGAGGTCAAGCAGTTCTGCGAGTTCGCGCTGATTGATGCCATCCTTCTTGGACAGCGCGAAAAACACGCGAGCCCGCGGCAGCGTCATGTTCCGTTCGCGAACGAGCGATGCAAAGCTCGCCTTGAGCTTTCGGGTGAAAGCCGCGACTTCCTCGATCACTTCCCGCCCCAGCGACATGTTCGGCACGTGCATCACCTCAATTAATTAGTGCACTAATTATTTCGCTAGTTCTTAAATGAATATATGGAATTTTCAAGCGCAAAAATCGCCAAATACGTTTTCCGGGGAGTCCTGAGACGGTAGGATCTCCAAGTGGTCGAGTGAGTCGGACCGTGGCACATACGCGACACTCCTAATAATTTGCAACAGGCCGGTGACGGTCTGTGGAAGAGTGGAACAACGTGAATGCTTCGAACGATTTCGGGCAATCGGGCGGGGCATTCGCTTCAAGAGCCTTGACCGTGGAGAGTTCCCGCCGCAAACCGATAGGCAGCAATAAAGAGACGAGAACAGGATGAACGACGCCGTTCGAAAGATTGCCGCCGTTGCTCAAGCCGAGCAGCATTATCGTGAGGCGCCCAACAACATCGAAGCGGAGCAAGCTCTTCTCGGTGCCATTCTGGTCAATAACGACGCCTACTACCGGGTATCGGATTTCTTGAAGCCTATTCACCTCTACGAGCCCCTGCATCGCAAGATCTTCGAGGTGGCCGGCGATATCATCCGCATGGGCAAGACCGCCAATCCGGTCACCATCAAGACCTTCCTTCCCGCTCAGGAAAAAGTTGGCGACCTTACCGTCTCGGAATATCTCGCGCGTCTTGCCCGCGAAGCGGTCACCATTATCAATGCCGAAGACTATGGCCGCGCGATCTACGATCTGGCACTGCGCCGCGCGCTGATCACCATCGGCGAGGATGTGGTCAATATCGCCTATGACGCGCCACTTGACATGCCGCCCCAGGCCCAGATCGAAGACACGGAACGCCGCCTCTTCGAACTGGCCGAGAATGGCCGCTACGACGGCGGCTTCCAATCCTTCAACGACGCCGTCGCGCTCGCGATCGACATGGCGGCCGTGGCAAAGGAGCGTGATGGGGGCCTTTCGGGTATTTCCACCGGCATTCATTCGCTCGACAGCAAGATGGGCGGACTGCAACGGTCGGACCTCATTATCCTTGCCGGACGTCCTGGCATGGGCAAGACGTCGCTCGCCACCAATATCGCCTATAACATCGCCGCCGCCTATGAGGGCGAGGTCCAGCCGGATGGCAGCATGAAGGCGAAGAACGGCGGCGTGGTCGGCTTCTATTCGCTCGAAATGTCATCGGAGCAGCTCGCCACACGTATCATCTCCGAACAAACAGAGGTTTCCTCTTCGAAAATCCGCCGCGGCGACATCAACGATGCCGACTTCGAGAAACTCGTCGCCTGCTCGATGATGATGCAGAAGGTGCCGCTCTATATCGACCAGACCGGCGGCATTTCGATCGCGCAGCTCGCCGCACGTGCCCGACGCCTCAAGCGGCAGCGCGGTCTTGATGTGCTCGTCGTCGACTACGTCCAACTCATGACCGGCTCCAAGAAGGCTGGCGAGAATCGCGTCCAGGAAATCACTGAAATCACCACTGGCCTCAAGGCGCTCGGCAAGGAACTCAACGTTCCGATTATCGCGCTGTCGCAGCTGTCGCGCCAGGTCGAAAGCCGTGACGACAAACGCCCGCAGCTCTCCGACCTTCGCGAATCCGGCTCGATCGAGCAGGACGCCGACGTCGTGCTCTTCGTGTTTCGTGAGGAATATTACGTCAAGAACCAGGAGCCGCGCGATCCGAACGATCCGAAATATGCGGAATGGGAAGCGCTATTCGACAAGGTGAAGGGTACGGCCGACGTCATCATCGCCAAGCAACGCCACGGCCCCACCGGTACGGTGAAGCTCGCCTTTCAATCGGAATTCACGCGCTTTGCCGATCTCGCCGATCCGTCCTTCATGCAATATGAGGAACACTAAGCCCAGAGGCATGATGCCTTTATGCGGGCTCGGGCGTGCAAGGCGGCAGTTCCTATCGGAAAGGCTGGCTGTAGCACTTTGAATTGCTGCATGTTTCTGTCCTTAAATCGATCCCGATTAGAGGATACATGCGATAGACTGAGCGCAGAATCTTCCTCCGCCGTTTTAACAGTGGGCTCATGACCGACTTTCAAGATACCTTCGATGATTACGATGCCTTTGCCTCCGCCGGACTGCGTCTGACAGTCGATCTCGGCGCCCTTGTCGAGAATTGGCGCAATATGGCGCGCCGATCGGGCAAAGCGCGTGCAGCCGCAGTCGTCAAGGCCGACGCTTACGGCATGGGCATTGAAGATGCCGGCGAAGCGCTTTATCTCGCCGGTGCTCGCGATTTCTTCGTCGCCACGGCGGACGAAGGCGCCACGCTCCGGCTCTACGCGCCGGAAGCGCGCATTTTTGTGCTTTCGGGCATCTGGCCGGGTCTGGAGCGTCTATTCTTCGAACATGATCTCGTTCCGGTGATTTCCTCGGAGGAGCAGCTCGCCTTCTGGATGGCCGTCTCGGCAGATCATGGCGACCATCCCTGCGCACTGCATGTGGATACCGGTTTCAATCGACTCGGACTGCCGATGCAGGATGCGCTTGAGCTTGCCGGCGACGTCTCGCGACCGGCAAGTTTCTCACCGGTCCTTGTTATGAGCCATCTTGCCTGCGGCGACGACCCCTCGTCACCGATGAACCGTGTCCAGCTCGAATCTTTCCACAGGGTTAGCGCCGCTTTCGAAGGTATTGAATCAAGTCTTGCGGCTTCGGCCGGCATTTTCCTGGGCCCCGATTACCACTTCGATGTCACACGGCCTGGTATTGCCCTTTACGGCGGCGAGGCCGTCAGGGGCATGGCCAATCCGATGCGTCCGGTCGCCACCGCGGAGACACGCGTCATTCAGATACGTTCCGTGAAGGCCGGAGAATTGGTCAGCTATGGCGGGGCTCTGCAACTGACCCGCGACAGCCGTCTGGCGATCGTCTCGGCGGGCTACGCAGACGGCTATATGCGCAGTCTTTCAAGCGGCGGCGTGCCGCTCAGAAAGACCGTGCCCGAAGGTGGATACGGTTTTATCGCCGGCCATCGCGTGCCGGTCGCTGGCCGCATCACGATGGATCTGACCATCTTCGACGTGACCGACGTGCCGGAAGATTGGATACGGACTGGAGACTATATCGAACTCTTTGGCAGCAATATTCCGGTCGACGATCTGGCACGAGCAGCGGGAACGATCGGATACGAGGTGCTGACGAGTATCGGATTGCGCCACGAGCGCCGGTACATCGAGGCCGAAGAAGAGTGGGCCCCGCCTTAGAGCGTTTCAGCTTTTCATGGAAGCGCAGAACCGCTCTGACCTTTTGATTTACGCAATTCCGGAGGGAAACCGCTTCGCACTTTTCCTGGAATTGCTCTAGCGTGAACTCAAAGCCAGACGGACGCCGAGCGCAACGAACAAAGCACCGAGGCCGCGATCAAGCCATAGCCCGATTTTCACATTGCTCTTCAAAGCGCCCGCCAAGCGCCCGCCGAGAAGGATCAGCGGCGGCTCGATGAAGGCCGCGACGACAATGATCAAGCCGCCATGCAGCAATAGTTGTGCCCAGGCCGGCCCCGCGCCTTCAACAACGAACTGCGGCAGGAAGGCGAGAAAAAAGATCGCGACTTTCGGATTGAGAAGCGAGACGAGAATTCCCTGCCGGTAGATGCGGCTGGATGGCAGGATCTCGTTTTGAGGCTTGATAAAGCTTCCGCCTTCGCTCGACCGCAAGGCCTGTATTCCAAGCCATATCAGGTAAGCGGCGCCGATCCATTTCACAGTCGAAAAGGCGACGGCGGACGCTGCCAGTATCGCCGAGAGCCCAAGCGCCGCCATCAGCACATGCAGACAGGCCCCCGTCCATATGCCGAACAGCGCAGCAAAGCCCACCCGGGTTCCGCTCCTGATAGTGTGTCCCAGGATAAACGCGATGTCCGGGCCTGGCGACACATTGAGAAGGATCGCGGCCGAAAGAAAAGTGAGCCAGTGCGCAAGCGAATAATCGAACATGATCGACCTGTCGAAATACCTGCACAAAGGCTGACATGGCAGGCGTTGATAGGGAAATCATTAGTTTTGATCTATGCGGGGAGCCATTATCTGACGGAGAGCGGTGATTCGACACGAAGACTGCAGTGTTTGTCCGGCACGAAAAATGAAAGAAGCAACCGATGGCCAAGGCCAGAACACAATTCATCTGCCAAAGCTGCGGCACCATTCATAACCGCTGGGCCGGCAAATGCGATAATTGCGGTGAATGGAATACCATCGTGGAGGAAGACCCGATGGGGGGTATCGGCGGGGGGCCTGCCAAGGTGCCTAGGAAGGGGCGACCTGTCGCACTGACGGCGCTTTCCGGCGAGATCGAAGAGGCGCCGCGCGTCCAGACGGGCATATCGGAACTCGATCGCGTCACCGGTGGCGGTTTTGTACGCGGCTCGGCCGTTCTTGTCGGCGGCGATCCCGGCATCGGCAAATCGACGCTTCTGATGCAGGCCGCAGCGGCCCTTTCGCGCCGCGGTCATCGCATCATCTATGTTTCCGGCGAGGAAGCCGTTGCGCAGGTCCGCCTTCGAGCGCAGCGGCTGCATGCGGCCGATACCGACGTGATGCTCGCCGCCGAAACGAACGTGGAGGATATTCTGGCAACACTTGCCGAGGGCAAGCGTCCAGATCTCATCATCATCGATTCCATCCAGACGCTCTGGAGCGAGCTTGCGGAGTCCGCACCCGGCACGGTGACGCAGGTGCGCACCGGCGTGCAGTCGATGATCCGCTTTGCAAAGCAGACCGGTGCGGCCATGGTGCTCGTCGGTCATGTCACCAAGGACGGCCAGATCGCCGGCCCTCGCGTCGTCGAGCACATGGTGGATGCCGTTCTCTATTTCGAGGGGGATCGCGGCCACCACTACCGCATTCTGCGCACGGTCAAGAACCGTTTCGGGCCGACGGACGAAATCGGCGTCTTCGAAATGTCGGACAAGGGCTTGCGCGAAGTCGCCAATCCATCGGAGCTTTTTCTTGGCGAACGCAACGAGAAATCGCCGGGTGCAGCGGTCTTTGCCGGAATGGAGGGCACCCGGCCAGTCCTCGTCGAAGTGCAGGCCCTCGTCGCGCCGACCTCTCTTGGCACCCCCCGACGCGCAGTCGTCGGCTGGGATTCGGCGCGCCTGTCTATGATCCTTGCCGTACTCGAAGCCCATTGCGGCGTGCGCCTCGGGCAACACGACGTCTACCTGAATATCGCCGGCGGTTATCGCGTGTCCGAACCGGCTGCCGACCTTGCGGTTGCATCGGCTCTTGTTTCCTCTCTCGCCGGTCTTGCCCTGCCGGCCGATTGCGTCTATTTCGGCGAAGTCAGCCTGTCGGGCGCGGTCCGACCGGTGGCACACACCGCGCAGCGCCTCAAAGAAGCCGAGAAGCTTGGATTTTCTGCAGCTCTGCTTCCGGCGGCCTCGGCCGATCTTCCAAAGGGCTCAGGCGGACGCTGGAGCGAGATCGACAGCTTGCCGGATCTGGTGGCGCGGATCGCCGGATCGAAAGGTGCGTTACGGCATGTGGAAGATAATGTTTGATCCTTTCTTCGCCGTCGGCGGTGATGCTATAGCGGACATGCGAAAGACGCGGCGATACGGCAAGTTCTGGAGTTGAATTTATATGCCCATTACGATTTTCGACGGTATTGTCATCGGCGTCGTACTCTTCTCCGCCGTACTGGCGATGGTTCGCGGCTTTTCCCGCGAGGTTCTGTCCATAGCGAGCTGGGGCGGCTCGGCCGCGGCCGCCTATTATCTCTATCCCTACCTCCTGCCCTATGCCCGCAAATATACCGATGACGACCGTATCGCGATCGCCGGTTCTGCGGCCGTCGTCTTCCTGATCGCTTTGATCGTCATCTCCTTCATCACGATGCGGATTGCCGATTTCATCATCGACAGCCGGATCGGTGCGCTCGACCGTACTTTGGGCTTTCTCTTTGGCGCGGCGCGCGGCATACTCCTGCTTGTCGTGGCCGTCGCCTTCTGGAACTGGCTGGTCGATGTCAACCATCGTCCCGACTGGGTCAACAATGCGAAGTCCAAACCGTTTCTGGATTCGCTTGTCGTGAAGCTTCAGTCGGTCTTGCCGGAAGAATTCGCGCAGATGATCCGGGCGAGCGTCTTCGACAAGGTTCAGCAGGGAGGCGCAAATGGCAGCAATGCTCCCGCAGGGGATCAGGCGCCCTCGGAAGATGCGCCGCCTGCCGGCGAGACGCAGCCGCCTGCCGATTGACGCAGTGTTCAACAGCTTGACCTGTCGAATGGCAATCGCCATTTGAGCGGGAGATAAACCCAAGTCCGGCCGGGCAAGTGCTCCGCCGGACTTCCGCCGTTTTTGGAAACAGCCGATCCATTCCTTGTGAGAGCAAAGGGCCGCAGCAATGAACGAATCATATTCCTTCCGATCCGAGGATGAATTCGACGGAGATACCCTGCATGAAGAATGCGGAGTGTTCGGCATCCTTGGACATCCGGAAGCGGCTACGCTGACGGCGCTCGGCCTGCATGCGCTCCAGCATCGCGGCCAGGAAGCGGCCGGCATCGTCTCCTTCGACGGACAGCGATTTCACTCTGAACGGCAGATGGGGCTCGTCGGCGATCATTACACCAACCCAGCGACACTGGCCCGCCTGCCCGGTGACCGCGCAATGGGCCATGTCCGATATTCGACGACCGGCGAAACGATCCTTCGAAACGTGCAGCCGCTCTTTGCGGAACTGGAAGTCGGGGGCATCGCGATTGCGCATAACGGCAATTTCACCAACGGGCTGACGATGCGCCGGCAACTGATTGCCGACGGTGCGATCTGTCAATCGACCTCCGATACGGAAGTCGTTCTCCATCTCATCGCCCGCTCCAAACACGTCTCCTCCTCCGATCGCTTCATCGATGCCATCCGCCAGATGGAAGGCGGCTATTCCATGCTTGCCATGACGCGCACGAAGCTGATCGCCGCACGCGACCCAATCGGCATTCGCCCTCTGGTCATGGGGGAACTTGACGGCAAGCCGATCTTCTGCTCCGAGACCTGCGCTCTGGACATCATCGGCGCGAAATACATCCGTGACATTGAGAACGGCGAGGTCGTCATCTGCGAAATCCAGCCGGACGGCTCGATCACGATTGACGCACGCAAGCCGGAAGTCTCAAAGCCGGAACGGCTCTGCCTCTTCGAATATGTCTATTTCGCCCGTCCCGATTCCGTCGTCGGCGGCCGCAATGTCTATACCGCCCGCAAGAACATGGGCATCAATCTCGCCAAGGAAGCGCCGGTGGAAGCCGATGTCGTCGTTCCGGTTCCCGACGGCGGGACGCCGGCGGCAATCGGCTATGCCCAGGCTAGCGGCATTCCCTTCGAGCTCGGCATTATCCGCAATCACTATGTCGGGCGCACCTTCATCGAGCCAACGCAGCAGATCCGTGCCTTCGGCGTCAAGTTGAAGCATTCGGCCAACCGCGCCATCATCAAGGACAAGCGTGTCGTGCTGATCGACGATTCCATCGTCCGGGGCACGACCTCGCTCAAGATCGTGCAGATGATCCGCGACGCCGGCGCCCGCGAGGTGCATATCCGCGTCGCCAGCCCGATGATCTACTACCCCGACTTCTATGGCATCGACACGCCCGAAGCCGACAAGCTGATTGCCAACCAGTATTCGAGCCTCGAAGCCATGTGCAAATTCATCGGTGCCGATTCGCTGGAATTCCTCTCGATCGACGGGCTCTACCGCGCCGTCGGCGGTGCTCCCCGTGATCCGGCAAATCCGCAGTTCACTGATCATTATTTCACCGGCGACTACCCCACCCGCCTCCTCGATCAGGACAGCACCAGCAACGTGCGCAAGCTTTCCGTGCTCGCGAGCAACGGCTAGCACTGGCCGCCTTGCGGCCTTTTCCCTCTTGTGAACTGGGCGAATGAGCGCGCCCTTCTTTTCTTGGCGAATACGGAATAACGAAGCATGAGCGTCAATCTGAAGGATAGAATCGCACTGGTGACCGGTGCGTCGCGTGGAATTGGTTATTTCACGGCGCTGGAACTCGCCAGGGCTGGCGCCCATGTCATCGCCTGCGCCCGCACCGTCGGCGGCCTTGAGGAACTCGACGACGCCATCAGGGCGGTTGGCGGATCCGCAACGCTCGTGCCCTTCGATCTCTCGGATATGGAAGCGATCGACCGGCTCGGCGCCTCGATCTTCGAGCGCTGGGGCAAACTCGATATACTTGTCGCCAATGCCGGAATTCTTGGCGTGATCTCGCCGATCGGCCACGTCGAGGCCAAGGTCTTCGAGAAAGTCATGACCATCAACGTGACGGCGACATGGCGGCTGATCCGTTCCGTCGAGCCGCTGCTGCTGCGCTCGGATGCCGGTCGCGCCGTCATTATTTCCTCGGGCGCAGCGCACAAATGCCGCCCCTTCTGGGGCCCCTATTCGGCGGCGAAGGCTGCGGTCGAGGCTCTGGCCCGGACTTGGGCCGGCGAAACGCAGCGAACCAACCTGCGCATCATCAGCGTCGATCCGGGACCGACCCGCACCGCGATGCGGGCGCAAGCCATTCCGGGCGAGGATCCCGACACGTTGCCCCATCCTTCCGAAGTGGCGCTATCCATCTTGCCGCTCGCCTCTACCGAGATGACTGAAACGGGCAAGCTTTTCGTCGCGCGAGAGAACAGGTTCGCGGATTATCGCCTGCCGGAGTGAGTTTCCCCTCGCCGAACCGACACAAATATCCGTCGCCGCGCCAGCGGTTCTTTGCGTTAGCGAATAGCAGTTCTCGCCTCTTGACCAATTTCTGCAGTCAGGCGATAAAGCCGACCATGAAAACGGTTATCTGCATTATTTGCCGGAAGATCATTCGCTAGCGCTCGCGCTGGTCTGGCCGTTTTCGTCTCCCAAATCCGCAAGATGACAAACGTCCCGGCCAGCCGGGGACGATATTTTTACCACTCTGATGCATTTGGGAGAAGTGGAATGGACGGGAAACCGGAACTTAAGCTGTACAACACGCTGACACGCGAGGAGGTCGCTTTTGCGCCGATCGATTCGCAGAACGTCCGCATGTATGTCTGCGGTCCGACCGTCTATGATTTCGCTCACATCGGCAATGCCCGCCCGGTCATCGTCTTCGACGTGCTGTTCCGGCTGCTGCGCCATGTCTATGGCGAAAATCATGTTACCTATGTCCGCAACATCACCGATGTCGATGACAAGATCAACCGGAGGGCGCTGCGCGACCATCCGGGGCTGCCGCTCAACGAGGCCATCCGTGCAGTCACCCGGACAACCGAGCAGCAATTTCTCGATGATGTGAAGGAGCTCGGCTGCCTGGAGCCGACTGCGCAGCCTCGCGCTACCGAGAACATTGCGCAGATGATCGAGATGATCGAGACGCTGATCGCCAGGGGCCATGCCTATCAGGCTGCCGGCGAGGTGCTGTTCGATACGACGTCCATGGCCGATTACGGTCAGCTTTCGAAGCGCAATCTCGACGAGCAGCAGGCGGGCGCCCGCGTCGCTGTCGATGCGCACAAGAAGAACCCGGGCGACTTCGTGCTCTGGAAACTCTCCAGTGACATTGAGCCTGGGTGGGAAAGTCCCTGGGGTCGTGGCCGCCCGGGCTGGCATATCGAATGCTCCGCCATGAGCAAACGCTATCTCGGCGAGGTCTTCGATATCCATGGCGGTGGGCTGGATCTCATCTTTCCTCACCACGAAAACGAGATCGCGCAGTCGCGTTGCGCGCACGGCACGGATGTTATGGCGAATGTCTGGATGCACAACGGCTTCCTGCAGGTCGAGGGCCGCAAGATGTCGAAGTCAGAGGGCAATTTCGTCACGATCGACGAACTGCTGCACACGGAGAAATTCGGCGGCCGCCGATGGCCGGGCGAAGTGCTTCGGCTTGCGATGCTGATGACGCATTATCGGGAGCCGATCGATTTCTCGGTGAAGCGTCTGGAGGAGGCCGAACGCCTGCTTGCGAAATGGCCTGCAGCGGACGCATCGGGCGTAGCACCGGATGCGGCCGTCCTGTCGGCGTTGGCCAATGATCTCAATACGGTCGCGGCCATCCAGGCCTTGCACTCACTGGCGCAATCGGCCAATGCCGATCCGGCCGCCCTTCCCGTTTTTGCCGCAAGTGCCGCCCTTCTCGGCGTACTGCCGCAGAAAAAGGAATTGGACGAGGCGGTCGCATCCGAGATCGATGCGCGCGTCCGCGCACGGCTTGAGCTCCTGAAGGCGAAGAATTTTGCCGAAGCCGACAAAATCCGCGAGATACTTCTTTCCGAGGGGATTCAGCTGAAGGATGGAAAGGATCCTCAGACGGGCGAACGTGTGACAACTTGGGAGGTGAAGAGATGACGACCTATACCGGCGGCTGTCAGTGCGGAGCGATCCGGTTCCGCGTCGACGGCGAACTCAAGGATTCCTCGATCTGTCACTGCCGCATGTGCCAGAAGGCCTTCGGTGCCTATTATGCGCCGCTCGTTTCCGTGCGCGGCGCGGAGCTTCAATGGACGCGCGGCGAGCGTAAAAGATTTCGCTCCTCCAATCTGGTCGAGCGCGGCTTCTGCGCGGACTGCGGCACGCCTCTGACCTATGAGGCGCCGGACGGTATCGCGATCGCGGCAGGCGCTTTCGATGATCCCTCCGCGCTGCCACCGGTCATCCAATACGGCATCGAAGGCAAGATCTCCTTTACCGACACATTGCATACACTTCCCGGAATGCGGACCGCGGAGGATGCTGCGACGCCCTTCGTTCTCGAAATCGTCTCCTACCAGCATCCTGACCACGATACACAGGAATGGCCGCCGGAGACGCGCCCGTGACGACAGGAGCCACCCGTAGCGGGGGCTGTCAATGCGGTGCGGTCAGATACCATGCTGCAGGCGAACTCCGCTACCCGCATCTTTGCCATTGCCGCATGTGCCAGAAGGCGGCCGGCAATTATTTCATGCCTCTCGCCGCTGTGATGCGTTCGGACTTCATGCTGACGCGCGGCGCTCCCAGCTGGTTTCAATCCTCGAAACTGGTTCGGCGCGGATTTTGCAGCAAGTGCGGCACACCGCTTTTCTATGACATTTTCGAAGCGGATTTCATCAACATCACGCTCGGCTCCCTGGACGATCCCAACGCCGTCAAACCCGTGATGCAGTCGAATACGTCACGAAAGATGTCTTGGTTTCATGAGCTCGACGGCCTGCCACGGGAGCCGGAAACCGACGCGCCCGTTCGCGAAGCAACGATCGCAGCAACCAGCTGTCAGCACCCCGATTGCGATACCCAAACCTGGCCAGCGGAGAACAAGCATGAGTGAAACCATTCAAACAGGTGGCTGCCAATGCGGCGCCGTGCGTTTCCGCACCCGCGGTGAGCTGGGGCGGGCATCCATATGCCATTGCCGGATGTGCCAGAAAGCCTTTGGCGGCCTTTTTGGTCCGCTCGTCACCGCGCCGAAGGATGGCCTGGAATGGACTCGCGGAGAGCCCACGTACTTCCAATCCTCCGTCAATATCGAGCGCGGCTTCTGCGGGAATTGCGGTACGCCGCTGACTTACCGGCATCCGGACGGCATAGAACTCTCGATCGGTTCCTTCGACGACCGCAGCGATCTCGCTCCGAAGATTCAGGTGAACTTTGCTTCGCGCATCCCTTGGGTTACGACGATATTCGACCAGCCCGCTCGCGACGACGCGGAGGATGTCGCCCGGCAGGAACGCATCATATCCTTCCAGCATCCCGATCACGACACGGAACACTGGCCCTCTCAAGGATTCAAAATATGACTGAAATTTTGCGCACGCTTTATCCTGAGATCGAACCCTATGCCTCCGGCCACCTCGATGTCGGTGACGGCCATGTCATTTACTGGGAACGCTGCGGAACGCCGGGGGCAAAGCCAGCAGTCTTCCTGCATGGCGGGCCGGGTGGCGGCATATCGCCAAGCCACCGTCGCCTGTTCGATCCTGCGCTCTATGACGTCCTGCTCTTCGACCAGCGCGGCTGCGGCAAGTCCACGCCACATGCCGACCTCAACGCAAATACAACCTGGCATCTGGTTGCCGATATCGAGCGCCTACGGGAAATGGCCGGTGTCAAGAAGTGGCTGGTCTTCGGCGGCTCCTGGGGGTCGACGCTGGCGCTTGCCTATTGCGAAAAATACCCCGAGCGCGTTTCCGAACTCGTTGTGCGCGGCATCTATACCCTGACCAAGGCGGAGCTTGACTGGTACTACCAATTCGGCGTCTCGGAGATGTTTCCGGACAAGTGGGAACGCTTCATCGCACCTATCCCTCCTGAAGAGCGCCATGAGCTCATGCAGGCCTATCACCGCCGCCTGACGCATGAGGACAAGGCTGAGCGCCTTACCGCCGCCAAGGCCTGGAGCATCTGGGAAGGCGAGACCATTACGCTGCTTCCCGAACCATCGACCAGCGGCAAGTTCGAAGAAGCGGAATTCGCGTACGCTTTTGCGCGCATCGAAAACCATTTCTTCGTCAATGCCGGCTGGATGGACGAAGGCCAGCTCATTCGCGACGCACACAGGCTGAAGGATATTCCGGGCGTGATTGTTCATGGACGCTACGACATGCCCTGCCCGGCCAAATACGCCTGGGCGCTCAGCAAGGCCTGGCCGAGAGCGGAGTTCCATCTGATCGAAGGCGCGGGCCATGCTTTTTCTGAGCCGGGCATCCTCGACCAGCTCATCCGCGCCACCGACAAATACGCAGGCAAACAATAAGGCTATCATCGCCGCCACGAGACCGAAGCATCATGACACGCGAGAAAATCTACCTCTTCGACACGACACTGCGCGACGGGCAGCAGACCCCCGGTATCGACTTTTCGGTCGAGGACAAGATTGCGATCGCGGACATGCTGGACGAGTTCGGCCTCGACTATGTCGAAGGCGGATATCCAGGCGCCAATCCCACGGACACCGCCTTCTTCCGCCAAAAGCGCACAACCAGGGCTTCCTTCGTCGCGTTCGGCATGACCAAGCGCGCCGGCGTCTCCGCCTCGAACGATCCGGGACTGGCCAGTCTCCTGCAGGCCGAAAGCGACGCCATCTGTTTTGTCGCGAAGAGCTGGGACTATCATGTCGAAGTCGCGCTCGGCTGTACCAACGAGGAAAACCTCGAATGCGTTGCGGAGAGCGTCAAGGCGGCGATCGCAGCGGGCAAGGAAGCGATGGTCGACTGCGAGCACTTTTTCGATGGCTACAAGGCAAATCCCGCCTATGCGCTCGCCTGTGCCAAGACCGCTTATGACGCAGGCGCGCGGTGGGTCGTGCTCTGCGATACCAATGGTGGAACGCAGCCGCCGGAGATCCGCACGATCGTGGAAGCGGTGATCGCGGCCGGCATTCCTGGAAGTTCGCTCGGCATCCATGCCCATAATGACACCGGGCAGGCGGTTGCCAACTCGCTCGCCGCCGTCGAAGCAGGCGTACGTCAGATCCAGGGTACGCTCAACGGCGTCGGCGAACGCTGCGGCAACGCCAACCTCATAACACTCATCCCTACGCTGGCGCTGAAAGGCACCTATAGCGACCGCTTCGAAACGGCGATCGATACGGAACGGCTGGTCGGCCTGACCCGTCTCTCACACGCATTCGACGAGTTGCTCAATCGCTCGCCGGATCACCAGATGCCCTATGTCGGCGCGTCTGCCTTTGCGACCAAGGCCGGCATCCATGCCTCCGCGCTGCTCAAGGACCCACGTACCTACGAGCATGTCCCGCCGGACAGTGTTGGCAATTTCCGCAAGGTCATGGTGTCCGACCAGGGCGGGAAGTCGAATTTCATCAATGTGCTGAAGCGGCGCGGCATCGAGGTATCGAAAGACGACCCAAGGCTAGACCGGCTGATCTCGATCGTGAAGGAGCGCGAGGCATCCGGCTATGCTTACGAGGGAGCGGATGCGAGCTTCGAACTGCTTGCACGCCGGACCCTCGGCACCATCCCGGAATTCTTCTCCGTAGATGGCTTCCGCGTGATGATCGAACGGCGCTTCGACTCCCATGGCCGCCTAAAGATCGTCTCGGAAGCCGTCGTGAAGATCACGATCGACGGGCATACGCTGATGTCGGTTGCAGAAGCGGAAGGCCCGGTCAATGCGCTCGACCTGGCGCTCCGCAAAGATTTCGGCAAATACCAGCATGAAATCGATGATCTCGTGCTCGCTGATTTCAAGGTCCGGATCCTTAACGGCGGGACTGAGGCCGTGACCCGCGTCTTGATCGAATCCACCGATAGCGATGGCGTACGCTGGTGGACGGTCGGCGTCTCCGAAAACATCATCGACGCTTCGTTTCAGGCATTGATGGATTCGGTCATCTACAAACTGATGAAAAACCGCCACATGGCGGGAAAGATCGCAGCCGAGTAGGCAATTTTCCGGTCATGCTGCTCATGCCCTCCTTTGAGAAGGTTGTCACCTCCTGCGTCGACCGCTGGGAACATTGCACGCGGTTTTCGGGTAGCATTCCGATCTAACCTTTTGATTCAGAGACGGAATTCAGATGTCAGGTCGGTTCGACCCGACTCTAGCCGTACTTACTACGTGCATATTCCAATGCGCCATGATTTGCCCAGGATCCGACTTCATAGAAGCAATCAATTTTTCCGGCTTTGCATTGTGCATTGCAGCACACCCGGCTATGTTCCGGGCCGACGCCTCAACCTCAACCAGAAGGAATTCTTGATGATCATTGAGGGCAAGCGGATTGAGTGCCTGGACGGACTGCGCGGTCTTGCGGCCCTTTGGGTCCTCCTCGGTCATAGTTCCCAATTGACTGGCTGGCGCATACCAATCCTTTCGTCGCCGGACCTCGGAGTGGACCTCTTCGTCATGCTTTCCGGCTTCCTCATGGTGTTTCACTATGAGCTTCGAAAAGAAGCAAATCCCTGGGAAAAGCCGTCGACCTGGTTCGGATTCTGGCTGAAACGGTTCTTCCGCATTGCTCCCCTTTACTATGTCATGCTTAGCGTCGCCCTGATACTCGGGCCGATGCTCTATGATAGCCGCATGATCATCGATCACTTTCTGGGTCACAACCCTCAGCTGTCGGAACGATATCTCGACGGCTCGCTCCGCAATTTCCTGATGCATGCGAGCTTTTTCTTCGGCTTCTTTCCCAGCTATGCCTTCAGGACTCCGCTGCCGGATTGGAGTCTGGGTCTGGAGATGCAGTTCTATGCCGCATTTCCATTCATCATGCTGCTGATGCGGAAGTTCCGCTGGCTCGTGGGCGCTGCCCTGGTCGCTTTTGTCGCGTTCCTCTTTGCGACGATCATGCACGCTGCCCACATCGGGTTTCCGATGCCATCCTTCCTGCCGTTGAAGCTGCATGTTTTCCTGTGCGGCATGTTGCTTGCCAATGGTTTGTTCACGAGCCCCCGCCAGAGCTTTGCCAGCGCCATCCTCGCTGTCGCTCTCGTGATGATCCCAATCGGTGGCGCGATGACGCCAGGAAGGGTCACGGTAAGGGTTCTGCTTGTCGTCGGCTTTTTTGCACTCGTTCATCATCGGATGCTGCCGGGCGTCGCCGGACGCATTGGCGAGCGAATTTCCACGCTTCTCGGCAACAGGTTTTCACACTGGCTCGGCGAGCTTTCATTTGGTGTCTATCTCATCCACCTGATCCTGCTTCAACCCATCGCGGCTTTCATCATCCAGCATTTGGGCAACGACATTTCAGCGCCAATACGGTTTCTCATGACCATCGTGGTTCTGATTCCACTCTCATATGCCCTTGCCTATCTGGGCTTTACCCGTGTGGAGATGCCAGGACAGAAGGTTGGACGTCGGGTGCTGGACAGCGTCGGCCGGCGGTTGCTGAAAACTGTCTAGTTGCGGCGAGACATTCAAAGTGCTTCGAGGCTCCTCGGTCGCGGAAGCCTCCGTCTTCTGTATTTCCCTTGGCGAGCATCCTCTTGGCGATCCATATGCGCTTCTTCTTGAGGAAACAGAGCTGAATGTAAGCTTCACTGAAATGAATTGGCCTATTCGCGATCGTTAGGTTAATCGGGATCAGAACAAGAACAAAGATGGAAACACCCGATGTCTGCCGATATTGCCGCTCCGGAAATCAGGAACGAAGATAGTCCACGCGGATTTGCCTTTGCACTTGCTGCCTACCTGCTTTGGGGATTTCTGCCTTTCTACATGAAGGCGGTGGCACATATTTCACCTGCCGAAGTGATCGCTCATCGTGTCGTCTGGTCCGTACCGATAGCCGGCATCATCCTATTGTTCCTCGGCCGCACGGGGGACGTCAGAGAGGCGCTGCGTTCGCCACGCACGCTCGCCATGGCATCGCTGACGGCGGCGCTCATCACCGTGAATTGGGGAACCTACGTCTGGGCAATCGGCGCCGGTCACGCCCTCGATGCAGCGCTCGGCTATTTCATCAACCCGCTCTTCAGCATTTTCCTTGGCGCAGCGCTGCTTAAGGAACGGCTGCAGCCGACGCAGATCGCAGCGATTGCGCTTGCCGGGGTGGCCGTCATCGTTCTCGCCTTCGACAGCGGCGGTATCCCATGGGTGGCGCTCTGCCTCACGGTTAGTTGGGGTTTTTATGCCTTCTTCCGCAAGACGCTGCCGGTTGGCCCCAACCAGGGCTTTTTCCTGGAAGTGCTGATCCTTGCCGTACCGGCCCTGCTCTATATTCTCTACCTCGAAAGCGGCGGCACCGGCCATCTTTACCGGACTGGCCTTGTCGACACCGCGCTTCTGGTCGGCTGCGGTTTTGTGACCGCCATTCCGCTGATGATCTATGCGAACGGAGCGAAGCTCCTTCGTCTGTCGACGATCGGCATCATGCAATATATCGCGCCGACCATGATCTTCCTGATCGCCGTCCTCATCTTCAAGGAGCCGTTCGGTACGGCCCGCATGATCGCCTTCCCGCTGATCTGGGCGGGGCTGGCGCTCTATAGCTGGTCGATGCTGATGCAGAGCCGTCAGCGCTAGGTGCGGTTGTACGCGTTTGCGACAAGCGGAAGGGTGCAACCGAAATTGCCAGGAAACTCGGCATTGACCACGCCCGCGTTTGTGACTAAGGGACGCCCGGGCCGCATCGCTCGTACGAGCCAATGTGACAGCTATCCTGACGCCGCTACGACCATTGCACAACCCGCACCCTAGGGTTAGCGAGAGCAACCATTTACCACTTTTAATTAATCATGTTTTTACGCTCTGGATACTAATGACAGCTGATTCATGTGCGGCAGCAGCTACACAATCGAAACGAACACAAACCGCCGGAAATGAGCACACCGGCCTGATGAGACGCTCGGTAGCCGGGAAAATTATGTATAGACTTCAGGGTAAAATGAGATGAGTTTGCGCGAGCAAATACTTCAGGCGCGGGCAAGCCTCGGGGCAATTCAATCCGATCTCGAAGAGTGGGAAAAGACGCCAGAGTGGGGTCGGAACTCGGAAGAAGTATCGATGATGATCGATGAGGGAATGAAGGCCATACAAGCCATTCGACAGGCCAAAGTAGCGCTAAACCGAATGCTAAAGCTGGTGAAGGATGGCAACAACTACGACGAGATGGCTGAAAGCAACTAACTGCGTGGGGAACGCCGCTTCAACAAGCCGCCGACCGGACGGCAAATCACCTTGAAGCAAGGCGCAGGTCGGCCAAAACCGATCTCAATGATACTGCCCAGACTCGTTCGGTAACGTCGGGGATGGCGAGTGCGACTGCCTCGGCATCCTGCAAGTTCGGAGGCTGGCAGCCGATGATTCTCTCCTTCAGCGCTTTTCTTCTCGGCGACCGTCTTTAAGAGCATTCTGCGCTCAAATGGCGTCCCTTGGATGCTCTGAAATGAAAGAGCTAAAGCATCCTTGCGCGTCATATTTGACGCATGGTCCCGACTCTTCAGAGTTTCGATATGACCGCGTCCTCGCCGCCGCGGTCACCGGTGAGCTCGCCTGCGCGCTTCACGATTGCCGGAACGATGTCCTCTATGCGATCGATCAAAAGCGGCTGGACCCGATGCGCCGTATGCAGGAAACCTTCCTCGGCCATATGGCGCAACAGCTCCATCATCGGATTCCAGAAGCCATCGATATTGGCGAAGATCATCGGCTTTTCGTGCTGGCCGAGTTGCGCCCAGGTCATGATCTCCACGATTTCCTCGAGCGTGCCGATCCCACCCGGTAACGCCACGAAAGCATCGGCACGCTCGAACATCGCGTGTTTGCGCGTATGCATGTCCGGGGTTATGATGAGTTCGCTCAACTGGCCGAGCGAATGACGAGTCGCTTCCATGTCGACCAGGAATTCGGGGATGATGCCGGTCACCTGACCGCCATGGGAAAGAACGCCACCGGCGACTGCTCCCATGATGCCCTTTGTGCCGCCGCCGTAAACGAGACGCAACCCGCTTTCCGCGATCGCCTTACCGAGAGCCCGGCCTGCGGCCATGTGAACGGCATTGTGTCCGGGGCGGGAGCCGCAGTAGACGCAAATGGATTGAATCGGCGCAAATAGATCTGTCATGGAGGCAAACAACTATGCTGCAGGTACGCAGTCAAGAAAATTGAAGGAAAACTTACGCTTCGACGTTCGGCATTAGCTGAGGATGCTTGTAAAAGCGCCGGAAATCGTTAGCAATTTCCGAAGTCATGGCGAATTCGCCGCCTGGAGAGGAATAATGATGAAAAACCGTGCCGGCTTGCTGGCCATCGTGGTTCTCGCAGTTGCTACCATCCTTATGGTTTTTTTTGTTCTGCCGCGAATTGGCGACAGCACGAAATCAGTCGGTGATGCCATCAACGAGGCCGGCACCGAACTGAAAAACACTGTCACGGAGGGCACGAAGACCGCTCGCAACGCAGCCTCCATTGCCCGGGAGACCACGGAAAAACTTGGCAGCCTCTCCACTGACGCAGGCAAGGCTCTTTCTGAACTTAAGGCGCTCTTGTCGGACGGCAAGGGTCCGCCGGCCGATGTTTTCGCCGCCGCCAAGACCAAGACCGAGACGGCTCTGAAGGCCATTGTCGATTTTGCCCCTCCGGACGATGCAGATTCGGCAACAGCCGCGCTGGTCGCCAAGGCCCGTGACGGCGCATCAAGAGCGCTCGCCATCATTCAGTCGATGCCCGAAAACATCGTCGATGCACTGGCGGCCATCGCGAGAGCGGAAGCGGCGCTTACCGGCGCTCCCGAGCCGCAACAACAGGCTTCCGCCCTAACGGACAACGGAGAGGTTGTTCCCAGATTTGACGTCCTGCGAGTCGAGCCGGACGGCTCCACCGTCATTGCCGGATCGGCAGAAGCAGGTTCCAAGCTTGAAATTCTCGACGGTCAAAGGGTCGTCACGACAACGGATGTCGGAGAGAGCGGTGATTTCGCAGCCGTTCTCGACAAACCGCTGCCTGCCGGCGATCACCAACTCGTCCTGAGGGCAACCGGCAAGGACGGAAAAAGCATAATCTCCGACGAGGTCGCGACGGTTTCCGTGCCGCAAGCAGGCGGTAGCGGGCTTCTTGCCATGGTTACCAAGCCAGGAGAGGCGAGCCGCATCATCACGGCTCCGACGGCAGCGCCGACAACGGAGACAGCCGCAGCTTCCCCAGCGCCGGCAGGTAGTGATGTAAGCGCGGCCGCCGGCACATCGGCTCCATCGAATGAGGTGGCGGCCGTGCCAAATTCAAGCAGCGACATATCCCCGGCGCCTGATGCCGGCGCAGGTCAACCGAGTGCGGCCGCTCCAACCGAGACGCCTGACGTAAGGGTCAACGCCGTGGAGATCGAGGGCAGCAAGATCTTCGTCGCAGGCTCGGCCCGGCCGAACGCCAGGATCCGTGCCTATGCGGATAACCAGTTCATCGGGGAAACGCTGGCCGGACGCGACGGGCACTTCGTGATCGATGGCGTCATGGCTCTTTCCGTCGGAGATCACAGGATCCGCGTCGATGTCCTTGACGCTGGTGGCAACGTGCTGGTGCGAACTTCAGTCAACTTCAATCGCCCCGCAGGCGATCAGGTCACCGTCGCGGCGGGCGACAGCAGCGGTGCATCGCTGGCGATAGTGCCGCTGGATGAAGGAGAGCTCGGCAAACTTAAGGAGGATGCCGTCAAAGCATTTGCGCTTTTGAAGGGGCTTTTTGTCGACGGCAAGCTGCCGGGCGACGAACAGCTGGCTGCCGCCCGCTCGGCGACCGAGATCGCGCTTCGCTCGCTTGCCGAATTCCATCCGGCGGCAGACGCGAAGGAGGCTTTCAAACAGGCAGCTACTTCCGCTTCCCAAACGGCCGCGCGTGCACTCGGCGTCCTGCAGACGGCGCCAAAGGATGCCAAGGCGGTCGGCGATGCGCTGGATAGAATCGACGCCATGATCACTTCGCTCACGGTGAGCAAGCCCGCGCCGGAAGCAACCGTCGAAATGTCCGGTGGCGACGCCGAACCGAAGACCTTTGAGCAAGCTCCCCTCGAGGCCAGCAACGGCGCTGTCATTATCCGTCGCGGCGACACGCTCTGGCAGATTTCCAGGCGTTTCTATGGTCTCGGCGTACGCTACACGACCATCTATGTGGCCAACGAAGACAAGATCCTCAATCCGGACCGCATCCGGCCGGGCCAGGTCTTCGGGCTGCCGAAGGAAGCGCTGCCGAACGCCGAGGAGTTGCACCGCAAGCGGATGTCTGGCGGACATCTGTAAGGTCGTGATGGGGCCAATGTAACCCGGCCGGGCGATATCTCGCCCGGTCGCTCTTTTCCTCGGCGGAAGAAATAGTGTATTCGTCCGACCGGCATTCGCCCGGTTGCGGTAGCGATCATGCCCGACCGGAAGACGCTGCGTCCCGCGGAGTGGATTCCAGTCTGTTTTCTTGTTTCGGCCTACTGCATGTTTCCTTAAATCGGAACTGATTTAAGGATAAAAACATGCAGCAATTCAAAGTACTACAGCGACCTTTGTGCGTCTTATAAGAGGCACGGCACTACATCAAAAGCTTGAGCGGGATGTCGCCCGAAAACCGCACATACTTTTCGGGATCCCGCTCTCGACGCATTCGCACCGCGAGCGACAGGCAAGGCGCCGTATAAGCCGCTGCACGGGCTGGAGAATCGATATGGCAGACGGCAGAAAGACGATCTCGGCGGATTCCAAAAATCCCCTGTGGACCCTTATCAATCTCTGGCCCTATATGTGGCCTGAAGGTCGCCTCGATCTTAAGATGCGTGTCGTCTGGGCGACCGTCTATCTCCTGATCTCGAAATTCGTCCTGCTACTCGTCCCCTTCTTCTTCAAATGGTCGACTGACGCCTTGAATGGCAGGATCGACTTATCGGGTACCCTTCCGACATATCTGCTTGGCGCGACGGCTCTGATCATCGCCTACAATGTGACGCGGCTCCTGCAGCTCGGTCTCAACCAGCTCCGCGACGCGCTCTTTGCCAGCGTCGGCCAATATGCTGTCCGCCAGCTTGCCTACAGGACATTCGTCCATATCCACTCGCTGTCGCTGCGCTTCCATCTGGAGCGCAAGACCGGCGGACTTTCACGCGTCATCGAACGCGGCACCAAGGGGATTGAGACCATCGTGCGCTTCACGATCCTCAATTCCGTTCCGACGGTGATCGAATTCCTGTTGTCGGCAATCATCTTCTGGCGTGGCTACGGCTTTTCTTATCTCGCCATTACGGCCCTCACCGTCTGGGCCTATACCTGGTTCACCATCCGGGCAAGCGACTGGCGTATCGCCATTCGCCGCTCGATGAACGACAGCGACACCGAAGCCAATACCAAGGCGATCGATTCGCTGCTCAACTTCGAAACGGTCAAATACTTCGGCAATGAACAGATGGAAGCGAGCCGCTTCGACAAGTCGATGGCACGCTACGAAAAGGCTGCCACCGACGTCTGGACTTCGCTTGGCTGGCTGAACTTCGGCCAGGGCGTTATCTTCGGTCTCGGCACCACTGTCATGCTCGTGCTTTCGGGACTGGCGGTGCAACGCGGCGAGCAGACCGTCGGGGACTTCGTCTTCGTCAATTCAATGCTGTTGCAGCTTTCCGTGCCACTGAACTTCATCGGCTTCGTCTATCGTGAAATCCGGCAAGGATTGACGGATATCGAGGCGATGTTCGACCTTCTCGAGGTCGAGCCTGAGGTCAGCGATGCGGAAGACGCCAGCGATCTGACGGTCCGTCAGGGCGCCATCATCTTCAAGGACGTGCATTTTGCCTATGATCCGGCGCGTCCCATTCTCAAAGGTATTTCCTTCGAGGTTCCCGCTGGCAAGACGGTTGCCGTTGTCGGCCCGTCGGGCGCAGGCAAGTCCACGCTGTCGCGCCTCCTCTATCGGTTCTACGACGTTCAGGCGGGTGCGATCACCATCGACGGACAGGACATCCGTTCGGTGACGCAGAAGAGCCTGAGGATGGCGATCGGCATGGTGCCGCAGGACACGGTGCTCTTCAATGACACGATCGCCTATAATATCCGCTACGGAAGACCGGCGGCGAGCGACGCTGAAGTCTCGGCGGCAGCGGAAGTAGCGCAGATTGGTGAGTTCATCCGGCACCTGCCGGAGGGATACGACACAAAAGTCGGAGAACGCGGGCTGAAGCTTTCAGGCGGCGAGAAGCAGCGTGTAGCGATCGCGCGCACGATCCTGAAGGCACCCCCGATCCTGATCCTGGACGAAGCGACATCTGCGCTGGATACAACGACGGAGCGCGAGATCCAGGCTGCCCTCGATGTGGTTTCCAGGAACAGGACGACACTCGTCATTGCCCACAGGCTCTCGACGGTCATCAGTGCCGACGAGATCATCGTGCTCAAGAGCGGGGAGATCGCCGAGCGAGGGACACATGCTGCGCTTCTCGAAGAGAACGGCCTTTACGCCTCCATGTGGAACCGTCAGCGCGAAGCCACACAGGCTGAGGAACATCTTAAAAATGTTCGCGAAAGCGATGACATGGGCGTCATCATGCGGCTTGCACCGGCGGACTGATCCCCCGTCGCCACGGCTTGCGAGCTACTACATGTTTCCTTAAATCGGAGCCGATTTGAGGATAAAAACATGCAGCAATTCAAAGTGCTACAGCGACCTTTGTGGTTCTGATAAGACGCACGGCGCTGTAGGAGCGCGCGGCATTGCTCCGGGACGCGTTTCCCTGTAGTGCAGCGAGGACGAAGATCAGAGGAGTTCGCCTTCCATGAGTTTGTTCAATACCATCCGCAACACGATCGTTCCGGTGCATAAGGAGGGCTATCCCTTCGTCGCCGGCTTCTTCGTCGCGTCGCTGGTATTGGGGTGGATTTTCAAGCCGCTGTTCTGGATCGGCCTGATCTTGACGCTCTGGTGCGCCTATTTCTTCCGCGATCCAGAGCGTATCGTTCCCCAGGATGACGATCTCGTGCTTTCGCCGGCGGACGGCAAAGTCTCGTCCATCCAGATGGTCATGCCGCCTGCGGAGCTCAATCTCGGCAATGAACCGATGCTGCGCATCTCGATTTTCATGAACGTCTTCGACTGCCATGTGAATCGCGCGCCCATGCGCGGACGCATTCTCGATATCGTCCATCGCGAAGGAAGTTTTGTTAACGCCGAGCTGGACAAGGCGAGCGAACAGAACGAACGCAATGGTCTGGTCATAGAGACACGCCACGGCCAGATCGGCGTCGTGCAGATTGCGGGCCTCGTGGCGCGGCGTATCCTCTGCTTCGTCAACCCGAACGACCCCGTGGATGCCGGCGAACGCATTGGCCTCATCCGCTTCGGCTCGCGGCTCGACGTTTTCCTCCCGACAGGAGCAGCGTCGCGGGTTTCGCTTGGCCAGACGGCAATAGCCGGCGAGACTATCATCGCGGAATTCGGTTCCGCCAAGGGACCTGTGCTCGGCCGCCGCAGCTAAGGTCAGGAGCGCTGAGATGGAGACACCTTTTCCCCCTTTCGAGCCGAACGGCCCCAATGACGCCGCCCGCGGTCCGCGCCTCAGGGAAATCCCGCTTCGGCTTATCGTTCCCAATCTCATCACCGTGCTTGCCATCTGCGCGGGACTGACAGGCATTCGCCTCGCTTTCGAAAACCGCTACGAACTTGCCGTGGCGATGGTGCTGCTCGCAGCCTTTCTCGATGGCGTCGATGGCCGCGTCGCCCGCTTAATGAAGGCGACGTCGAAGTTCGGCGCGCAGATGGATTCGCTTGCCGATATCGTCAATTTCGGGGTTGCACCGGCTCTCGTTGTCTATGTCTTCGCACTCGACCAGGCCCGTTCGCTCGGCTGGATCGCGGCTCTCATCTATGCCATTGCCGCAGGTCTCAGGCTCGCGCGCTTCAACGTCATGGCGGAGCGGGAAACGAAAGCCACGTGGCAATCGGAATATTTCGTCGGCGTTCCGGCGCCGGCTGGCGCCATGCTGGTTCTCCTGCCGGTCTATCTCGGCTTTCTTGGTGTTACGCCCGATCGTCTTTTCGCCTATGGATCGGCAGTCTATACGGTCTTCATCGCCTTCCTGCTGGTCAGCCGCCTGCCCGTCTGGTCAGGAAAGTCCGAAACCAGCCGGATCCGACGCGATCTTGTTCTGCCGATCATGCTTGGCGTGGTCATCTATGTGGCGCTTCTCATGAGCTACACCTGGGAGGTCATGGTGGTGACCGTCGCCGCCTACCTCTTATCCCTGCCCTTGGGAGCTCGTTCCTGGCAGCGTAAATATGGAACTTACACCATAGAAGGGCCAACCGAAGCCGAAGTTGACGAGGCGGAAGACGATATCGGACGTCATATTTGATCGTGTTGAGCCGGGGCCGTGCCATTGCACACCGTACGTCTTACAAGACGCAAAAAGGCCGCGGCAGCACTTTCGACCGCTGAATGGTTTCATCCTGAAATGGGCCTCGATCCAGGGAACCATGCAGCAGGGCTGTTATTAATCTTAACGCTCGCATAACCTTTTTTAGCGATATCTTACACAGACAGGCCTCGCGCCAGCCTCGCGGATTATGGTGACCGTTCACAAATCCTGATTGATCCGATCCCGTTTCCGTCAAGATCTGCGACGAGAATCAAGTCATTAGAAAATAAAAAGACTGATCTAGGGACCACGTAAGGAGTGTAAGTGTGACCTTCAAGAAAGAGAGCGCCGCGCCGCAGAAGCCGGCAAAGATCGACCTCAGTACGCATTATCGTCCACTTGGGCTGAAGGCTGTTCTTGCAGCCCATCTGATGCTGAAGGACAAGCCGAAGCAGAAGGAGCCTGCTTAGATCGCGCTAAGAAACGCGTGAGCAGGCTGATGGCAAGCAGGTTCATGACCATCCCGATGATGACATCCAGGACCCGCCAGGCGGCGGGTTTTGCAAAAATCGGCTGCAGTAGCCGCGCGCCGTAACCAGCGCGAAGAACCAGACGAAAGACGCCGCCGCGGCGCCCATTCCATAAAAAATCCGGCCCTTGCCCTGGTAGGCCGCTGAAAGGCTGCCGAGAAGAACGACCGTATCCAGATAGAGGTGCGGATTGAGGAATGTGAAGGCAAGGCAAGTCGCAACTGCAGCCTTGAGGCTCATACCCTCCGCAAGTCCTGCCTTAAGTGCAGGGGCCCGGCCGCACGGCGAAACGCCATGATTCCATAGGTCCCCAGAAAAGCTGCGCCGCCGGCGGTAACGACGGAAATGAGCATTGGCGAGCGCGAGACGAGCGTTCCAAGACCGCCGATCCCGGCGGCGATCAGCAGGGCATCAGAAAGCGCACAGATCAGGCAAAATACGAAGACATGCGAACGCAGCAGCCCCTGGCGAAGGATGAACGCATTCTGAGCGCCGATCGCGATGATGAGCGAAGCGCCGAGGAGGAAACCGGACAAGGCGGCAGAAATCAATGGCATGAGGAGTATCCGGGAAAGTGCGGGATGTGGCGGAAGACTCGTCAAAGAAGACTGAGCTGGCCATCGTCCGGCCTCACGCGACTTTGCGGAGCTGGAGGTTTTTCAATGGCGATCGGTATCTGCAGATCCGGCCCCATGTTTGCAACCTTGTTGACGCGATCGGAAATCGGGATGGCCTCGAAAAAATCCTCATCGGCCTGCGTCATCAAATCGGCAACGTCGCGCGGCTCCTGGGTTTTGCAGTCGAGCCAGCGGGAAAAATCCTCCTGCCTTATGACCACCGGCATCCGATTGTGGATCGCCGAGATCGCAGTATTGGCGGAAACAGTCAGGATTGCGCCGGTATCGACTTCAGAACCGTCGGCCGATGACCAGGTTTCCATGAGGCCCGCAAAGGCGATGATGCCGCCTCGTCTCGGGCGGATCCAATAGGCCTGCGCCTTTTCACCGTTTTCGTTCGATGGACGATGCCACTCGTAAAAGCCTGAGGCTGGCACGAGAACGCGGCGGTGGCGCATGGCCGCCCTGAACGAGGCCTTGCCGATCGCGGTTTCGGCACGGGCATTGATCAGCAACGGAAATTCCTTTGGGTTCTTCACCCAGGAGGGCGTCAATCCCCAGCGCACAAGCAGTGCGCGGCGATCGGGCAGATTGCTGCCCCTCTCCTGACGATCCCCGGCAATGACGACGAGGATCGGCTGTGTCGGCGCAATGTTATAGCGCGCGGGAAAGTCTTCGGCTCCTATAAGACCGAACAACTCCGCCACATCCTTCGGTCCTGCCGTCAACGCAAATCGTCCGCACATCCAGGTCTCTTTGCACCTCGTATTGTCATGGTCAAGAAGCCTAGAGCATCCTGCGTCCAAGTGGAAACACTTGAACGCAGAAAAGATGCTCTAGAATTAAAGGGTTAGAGCGTCCTTAGCGCGTCCTAGCGGACGCGAGGCGCACTAGTCAGGCCCGCGGCCCGAATAGGATAATTGCCGTTCCCGCAAGGCAGACGAGCGCGCCAGAAATATCCCATCGATCCGGCAGGCGGCTTTCCACGATCCAGAGCCACAGGAGGGATGCAACGATGTAGATTCCCCCGTATGCGGCGAAGGTCCGCCCGGCCACCTCGCTCGGGACCAAGGCCAGCAACCAGGCAAAAAGTGCCAGCGATACCATTCCCGGCGCCAGCCACCAGATCGGCTTGGCCAATTTCAGCCAGGCCCAGAATGCAAAACAACCCGCGATTTCAAAAAGAGCAGCGAGCGCGTAGAGGACATAGATATAGGTCATTCAACGATTTCTATTTTACCGACAGGCCTTGGCCAGATATGGGCGCCCGCGTCCGGCAGCACCAGAACGCTCGATCATTTTGGATCTGCAAGCGGGAAATGATACTCACAACAGAGGATCTCCCCGCAAGACGGAGATATCAATTTGTCAAAATTCGATCCTGACTAGTGCATCCCCCACTGATGGTGTCAATCATGTCTCCACACCCCGATCCTGCCTCCTCAGCCATCCTCGAGCGCGACGGCCGTTTTCTTCTGGTGCTCCGGCGCAATCCGCCATCAGCCGACATGTATGCCTTCCCGGGTGGCAGGGCCGAGCCGGGCGAAACGCCCGCGGAAACGGCTCTGCGCGAATTCACCGAGGAGACGGGAATCATTGCCCGCAATCCTCGCCTCTTTGCGACTTACGACCTCAAGAGCCACGCGGCCGACGGCAGCCTCAGCAGCCATTTCTTTCTGTCGGTCTTCACTATCGAGGCGGAGGCGGACGCGATTGCCGAAGCTGCCGACGACGCCGCCGACCTCGGATGGTATACGCTTGATGAAATTCGCCGGCTTCCTGTGCCACAAAGCGTTCTCGAATGCGCAGAACGCCTCGCGATCAAGGAATAATAACGTGGAAAAGCGGTGCGGCTGCCTTGTTCCGGTCACGCTTGATGGTATCAATTAGGAACATGATTCTTGGGCGACGCCTGTTTTGCGCATTTCTCTTCCAGGTCCTGTGCCTGACGGCATCGCCCGTTTTTGCGCAGCCGAATGAGCCTACGGCGACACAACCCGGTGCCACTGGCGATAGCGATACTGCGCCCTATGACGACCGGCTCACAAGGCTCGCCGAGGTGCTGGGATCAGTGCATTACCTGCGCAATCTGTGTGAGAGCGGCAGAAATGACGATTGGCGCGCGAAAATGCAACAGCTGCTGGATTCCGAGGCCAACAATGAACCGCAGCGAAAGGAAAGGCTAACGGCCGCGTTTAACCGCGGATACCGAACTTTCGCTTCAGTTTATACAACTTGCACGGTATCGGCCATTGCAGCGGAGGAACGCTACCGTAACGAAGGTGCAACACTCGTAACAGAAATCACATCCCGTTACGGAAATTAACGAATTATTAACCCCTTTTTTCGGGTAGCCGTGTCGTTTTGGGAAAAGGCTGCTAGAGTTGTTAACGGACAAGTAAGGGCATGCCCGTTTTGAGGATAGAATGATGGAACAAAGCCTCAACGACATCGATGATATGATCGTTCACGAGAAGATGCAGGCCGCTCTGGAATACCAGAACGAAGCCTGGGCCGATGGTATGGCCGATGGCATCGAGCCGGAGATCATTGCCGATGCCGCCATTGCCCATGCAATCCGCGAAACGATCCGTCGACATGGCGAAGGCAGCGCGGAGGCCTTGCTCGAATCATTGCGCGAACGCATTCTCGCTGGTGAATTCTCCCCGAACCGCACCCTGCAATAGGATCCAGAGATCTCTCATGCGCACGTTAAAGGGCAATGCTCAGCAGCGCTCGATGTTGCCGGTCGTCATCACCGCGGCTTTTGCGACAGTCAGCATTCTTTCTCCCCTGCCCGCCTATGCCCTTTCCGAATTGCACACGATTCCCGGCCAGGCTGAAGCCCAGGCAGCGAATGAGAAGGGTGAAGCCCCGCCCAGCGAGCCCGCCATGCCGTCGCCGGATCCGCTGGTCAATCAGGAGCAAAGCGGCGACATGACGCCGAGCGCACAGGAGAGCGATAATTCCAAACCGGTCGAGGTAATCTACGACATCAGCAAGGTACCCGAGCCGGTCCGCCACTTGCGCGAGATGATGGTCGAAGCGGCCGCATCCGGCGATATCGAACGTCTACGTCCGCTGATGAGCCCCGGACCGAACCAGACCCAGGTGATGGTTGGCGAGGCCAGTGACGATCCGGTCTCGACCCTTAAGGATCTTTCGGGCGACTCGGAGGGCATGGAAATTCTTGCCATCATGCTCGACATCCTTTCTACCGGTTTCGTGCATGTCGGCCAGGGAACACCGGACGAGATGTATGTCTGGCCTTATTTCGCCGAGAAGGACCTAAAGACTCTGTCACCACCGGAAAAAGTGGAGTTGCTGCGCATCGTCACCGCCGGTGACCTTTCCGACATGCTGGAATTCGGCGGTTACAATTTCTACCGGATCGGCATCACGCCGGACGGAAAATGGAAATTCTTCACCGCCGGTGATTGAACACGCCGTCCTGCTTGCGGTTTGAGCCGCGAGAACTTACCTGTGAACAGCAGATGAACGTGACGGGTCGACCTATGCCAGCCGTATTCTTGAAAGACCGCTCCCTTCTTCGCGTCGGCGGTTCGGAAGCCGCGGCCTTTTTGCACAATCTGATCACCACCGACGTGGTTTCACTGCCCATCGATGACGCGCGTCCGGGCGGACTGCTGACGCCGCAAGGCAAGATTCTGTTCGACTTCATGATCTGGCGCGAAGGTGATGATTTCATTCTGGAAGCCGACATCGGCCAGCGCGACGGGCTATTGAAACGCCTCACCATGTACAAGCTGAGGGCTGCTGTCGAGATTGCCCCGGTGGCACAAGATGGCGTGACGGTGTCCTGGGGCATGGACACCCCTCAGGTAGGCGTGAAGGACAGCCGCTTCGCAAGGGCGGGAATTGCGTTGTATAGGCGTGTTGGCATGCATGGCACAGACAGCGAGGCGCTCTACGACGCGCTTCGTATCGCCAATGGCATCGCCGCTTCCGGGCGGGATTTCGATCTGCAGGATGCCTTTCCGCATGACGTATTGATGGATCTGAATGATGGCCTCTCCTTCCGTAAAGGCTGCTATGTCGGCCAGGAGGTCATCTCGCGCATGCAACACAGAGGCACCGCGCGTCGACGTATCGTCATCGTGGCGGGCAAGAGCGATCTGCCGATGACGGGCACTGCCATCACAGCGGGCGGTAAGTCGCTCGGAACGCTGGGTTCGGTCACTGGCAGACAGGGCCTGGCTATCCTGCGCATCGATCGCGCTGGTGAGGCAATGGCGAACGGCATGCCGATCCTTGCAGGCGACAGCCCGGTATCGCTTTCATTGCCCGCATGGTCCGGTCTCGCCTTCCCATCCAGCGCCGACGAGGCAACGGCGTGACAAATACAGGCTTACCTCGCGCCTGGCAGCGCATGCTTTCTGGCCGCCGGCTCGATCTTCTCGATCCGTCGCCACTCGACGTGGAACTCGCCGATATCGCTCACGGCCTCGCCCGTGTCGCGCGCTGGAACGGTCAGACCGTCGGGAGCCATGCTTTCTCCGTCGCTCAGCACAGCGTCGTTGTCGAGGACATATTTCGTCGCTGCAACGATGCTACGCCGGACGAGCTGATGACAGCATTGCTGCACGACGCGCCGGAATATGTGATAGGCGACATGATCTCGCCGTTCAAATCCGTCGTCGGCGGCGGCTACAAAGCGGTCGAACACCGACTCGAGGCTGCCATCTATCTCCGCTTCGGTCTGCCTGCACACCCGGAAAGCGAGCTTAAAGACCGGATCAAGAAGGCCGACGCCATCGCCGCTTATTTCGAGGCCACAGTGCTTGCCGGCTTTACGTCGGCGGAAGCGAAAAGGTTTTTCGGCCAACCGCGAGGCATCACGAAGGAAATGCTGCAGATCGAGCCACTGCCCGCAGTCGAGGCGCAACGGCTCTTTTGCGAGCGCTTCGAGGCGCTAGCGGCCGAGCGGAAAGCACAAGCACAGCCATGATCGTCGTCTCGCCTCTTGCCCGAATCGCCGAAATGGCCGTCAGGCATGGCGCCCGCGACATGATCAGCGTCGTTGCCAAGGAGCAGGTCTTTCACCGGCCGGCAATTATCAGAGCGGAACGGCATCTCCTCCTCAACATGAATGACATCACCTTTTCCGGCACAGGCGATCTCGTCGCCCCACAGGAGGCGCATGTCCGTCAGATCATCGATTTTGCACTAAGCTGGCAGCGGGAGACGCCACTGCTGATCCATTGCTGGATGGGCGTCTCCCGTTCGCCGGCCGCGGCCGTCATCGTTGCCTTATCGCTCAATCCAGAGCAAGAGGACGCAGCTCTCGCAACGCGCCTCCGCCGAGCTGCCCCGCATGCCACTCCGAATGCACGGTTGATCGAGATTGGCGACCAAATACTTAATCGCCGCGGCAGGCTGGTGGATGCGATCCGTAGTATTGGCCGCGGCGCGGAGACTGATGGCAACACGCCCTTCCTGCTGCCGCTTGGGCCGTCTTCCTGCCAGGCTTGAGCACAACCGGTTGACCGCCCCACCTGCTTGCCCCATCTAAAGCCTGTCGCGTGAAAAGAGATTCACGCGACAGGCTTTAGCTCATTGTTTTTCATGCATGTCGTTGGCGCAAAACCGCTGCGCACTTTTGCGCAACATGCATTAGTTAGCCCCGAGTGGCAATGAACGGGATTATCGGCGGAACATGGAACAGCAAGCAACCGACCTCATCCTGGCAACCCGCACCGCGCTTAATCAGGCCAGCGCACTGGCGGTGCAATATTCCTTTTCAATACTTGGTGCCATCATTCTGCTCCTGCTTGGCTGGATCCTGGCAAGTTTTCTGAGCCGATGGGCCTATGAGGCGGCCGCACGCATTCGCGGCATCGATGAGACGCTGGCGCGCTTCTTCGCGAATGTCTTGCACTACGCGATGCTAACCATCGTCATCGTCACGGTGCTCGGCCAATTCGGCGTGCAGACAGCATCGATCATCGCCGCGCTCGGCGCCGCCGGCCTTGCAATTGGCCTCGCGCTGCAGGGGACGCTGCAGAATATTGCAGCCGGCATCATGCTGCTCATCCTGCGTCCGTTCCGAGTTGGTGAATTTATCGACACGGGCAGCGTGTCCGGTACCGTGAAGGAAATCGGTCTCTTTGCGACAGAGCTTAGAACTGCCGATGGCGTCTATCGGCTGGCGCCCAATTCCACCCTCTGGAACACGCCGATTACGAATTTCAGCCGAGAAGCAACCCGCAAGAATGATCTTGCGATCAGGATAAGCTATGACGATGATATCGATCTTGCACTTAAGACGCTTTCAGAACTGGCTGAAGCGGATAACAGAGTGTTGAAAGACCCTGCAACCGAGACGTTTGTCGATAGCCTTGGCGAGAGCTACATCGTCATTATGCTGAGATATTGGACGACGACTGCGGATTGGTGGAACACCAGCCGGGATATGATCAAAGGCGCAAAACAAGCCTTCGACAAAAAGGGAATTTCCATTCCCTACCCGCAGGTCACCTACACTGCTGCGAATCCTTCTGGCGACGGGCCGCCTCTCGCTTCGGGCGATCATTCGGCGAGACCGAAAGACAGTTCGAATGGGAACAAGGACGAGGAAACGGAAAAGACGGGAACCGCGCCACGCAGATCCCGCCTTTCATGATACTGAAACCTCTTCAGGCGGAGGTAGTATTCATCTGGTCTGCATTGCCGCCGCCATCTCATCGGCATGTCCCATGAGGGCAGCAGTGACTATCATTCGATAACGGCACAGGCTAGCCGATCGCCGGAATCTCCGGCGGGCTGGCTGCGATAGTCATCCGAATTCGCATGGATTATCAAAGCGCGACCGCGGATACCGTTATCCTTTTCGTCCAACGTCACCATAGTGTCGAAGACCTGTGCGCGTAGAATTCCATCCTCATTGACATATTGATTGGGCATATCTCCCCCATGCGGCCCATCAGCCGCGAGAAGGCCGTGCTCCTTATTGCCCGGATTGAAATGTTTGCCCGCTGTTTCGAATTTGCTGGCACGGTCGCAGTTGCCGGTTTCGTGGACATGGAAGGCAACCCACCTATTGGCGGGGAGTCCAGACACCTGGAGATCGATCAAGACACCGCCTTCGGCAACCGTTAACGCAGCACGTCCAACATCCTTGCCTTCCCTGTCAATGAAGTTGGCTGTCGCGCTCTGGCTTTGCTCCTGCTGCTGCGCAGCGGCCGGCAATATCAGTGCCAATACGAGCATTACTACGCGAAATAAGAGCTTCATCAAACACACTCCTTAACCGATTACTTCTGCCGAACGCTTGGCGGCGGCAGTAGTTCCGAACGCGGAGAAGCCATTTGCTAAGAGAATCAGCCATTTGCAGCAATAGTTTGCTGCGGCTCGTACTGTCCGTAGGTGTTGCGATAGAGATCATTCGCGACCTGCATGCTCTGCCCGGAGGGCGTCGCGCCATCTCCTACGGTTCCCGAAACGATGATACCGGGCGCCAGTTGCTTCAGCGGAAGCGGCTGGCTGGCGGTTGTCTGGACGGTGCCGTTATCCCTGATCTCTAAAAGCATAGCCACAAGACCGCCCTCGACACTGCGGGACGAGTCGTCGTTGCCATCCGATGTTTCGCGGATGATGCCTGGCCGCTCCTCGGCAGCCAATTCCCCTCGGCTCAGAACGCCATCACCATTCGTGTCGAGCCGAGTGAGCGTACCGCGGAATGCATAGGAACTGTTTGAAACTGAAGAAACATCAGACATACAAACCTCCAATTGAATGGACACCGCCTGTCCGGCGAATGTTTGTACGCAATACGTTGGGGAGCATCTTATGCTCGGGATAAACTGATTTGTGCGGCGCGTCAATTAGATGTTAATTTTCGATTAATCGGAACTGATAAATATCGTGTGCTAATTCGCTCTTGGGAGCTTGGCGCCGGGCCGCTCGCGGCAACGGAATATAGGGACAAGATACTCCAGCATCCGCGTTCATGTTTCACTGGGTTGAACGCCGAAAGTGCGGCGCCACAAAACCTATATCAGATTCACTATATTTCCGCTTCCGCAACCGATTATTAATCTGCTAGGGACAAACTCTGACATAGGGCATTCGGCGGACATCGCAGATCGCTCGAATAGTAAGATACAGTTTTTATTGAAGATATTTTATTAGAAAGGCCTTTCATCATGCCCGGCGCGCTGCATCCGGTCAGCCCAGAACGGACGCCATCTGCAACTTTTGCCGGCAGAACATTTCCGGTCGAATATCCGCCAAACACGTTGTCGCCGCCACATTTCGGGGCAGTCACCAATGCCGGAAGCTGAATCATTTTTCCGCCAGCAATGTGCAAATGCGCTCGATGACGACGGGAGGGTCGACGCGCAGCGCCTGATGGATCTGGTCGTCCAAGCCTATCGCGACCACGCTCTCGATCTGAGACGCATCGAACAGGAGAGCGATGTCCTTCGCGGGCAAAATAGGCAGTTAATGGACAAGCTGCATTCCACCGCGACCGCACTCAACAGCCAGAACAAGCTCTTCGATGTCGTTCTGCAAAATCTGCCGCTCGGTCTCAGTGTCTTCGATTCCGAACAGAGGCTCACACTCAGCAATACCCGTTTCCGACAACTGTTCAATCTCACGGAAATGGACGTGTCTCCCGGCACGCCGATCACATCGCTTATCGAGCGGATCAGAGGCGCTGAACGCGCCAGGGCCAAGAACCTTCGCCTGTCAAACATGGCCGGTCGTTCACTTAGAGGCGACAAGATCGGGCGCCGCGAATGGCTAATGGAAGACGGTCGGACGATACAAAGCATCGTAACGGTGCTTGCGGACAGAAGCAGCATAGCCATCCATGCGGATGTGACTGAAGATCGCCAGGCAGCCGAGCGGATAGCCTATCTTGCCCACCATGATCCGCTGACCGGCCTGCCAAACCGAATAAGCTTCCGCGAGCAACTGGAAGCCGCCCTGGCCAAACTTGGTCCGGACGAGCAGATTGCACTCGTCCATCTCAATCTTGACGGTTTTAAATCCGTCAACAACACGCTCGGCGTCTCAGCGGGCGACAAGCTCCTTCGGCAGGTGGCAGAGCGATTGCGCTCGTCCGCCGGAACAGGAAATATTCTGGCCCGGCTCGGATCTGACGAATTCGCCATTCTTCAATGCGGGCGGCAGCAGCCGCTAAACGTGACTGCCCTCATCGATCAGATTGGACGCGAACTGGCCGAGCCGTTTTTCCGTGGCAAGAAACAGGTTGAACTCAGTGTTTCGATGGGTGTCGCGATCGCTCCAATCGATGGCATGGAAACCGATATGCTGCTCAAGAATGCAGGCGTCGCCCTTTTCCATGCGAAGGCGGAGGGACGCAATCGCGAACGCTTCTTCACCAGCGAGATGGAGGCGCGGATCCAGGCCCGGCACGCGCTTGAGGCGGATTTGCGCCGGGCATTGCAAAACGAAGAATTCGAGGTGCATTACCAGCCTCTCTTCGATCTGGCGCGAATGAAAATCAACGGCTTCGAGGCTTTGCTGCGATGGAACCATCCGAAACGCGGGCAGGTTTCGCCGATGGATTTCATCCCGCTTGCCGAAGAAATGGGCTTGATCGTGGACATCGGCCGGTGGGTTCTGCATCGGGCATGCCGGGATGCGGCCGGCTGGCCCAGCGACATCAAGATTGCGGTCAACGTTTCGGCCATCCAGTTCAAGCGCAGCGATCTGGCCGGCGACGTCAGGGCGGCAGTTGCGGCCGCCAATCTCTCGCCGTCACGGCTCGAGCTGGAAATTACCGAGAGCGTTCTCATGCAGAACCTCGACATAACCCTGCCGACCCTGCACACGCTCAAGGCGCAGGGTGTCCGCATTTCAATGGATGACTTCGGCACGGGTTATTCATCGCTGAGCTATCTGCGCAGCTTCCCCTTCGATAAGATCAAGATCGACAAGTCTTTCGTCAACGACATCACGGAAAACAAGGAAGCGCGCGCGATCATGCAGGCCATTATCGTGCTTGGAGATGCGCTTGCCATGAGGGTGACCGTCGAAGGTGTGGAAAGCGAGAGTCAGTTCGCGCTGCTCGAAAGCGAGGGCTGCCACGAAATTCAGGGCTACTACATCAGCGCGCCGAAGCCGGCCGCGGAAGTCCCTTTTCTGCTTTCCCTTGAGATCAAGCAGCCGGGCCGGGGTTTCGATACGACACGCCTGGTTCGCGTTTCGACGCGTGGTGATTGATTGCCACCCACGCCGCAACCCGGTAGAAGGTCTCTGCGAATCCCTTCCAACGGACAGATGATGCTCGATACAGACACTGCGCGCGCCTTCTCCCCTCAGGAGGCGCTTGCGAACGCGCTCCTCCCATTTGCTGCAGAGGGTGACGATGGTTCGCACGACATCGCCCATATTCTGCGCGTCTTCAAGAATGCGCTGCGGATCCAGAAGGACGAAGGCGGCGACATCCGCTTGTTGTCGGCGGCCGTCCTGCTGCATGACTGTGTCGCAGTGGAAAAGAACTCGCCCTTGCGGGCGCAGGCCTCGAAGCTTGCCGCCGAACGCGCGTCCGTCATCCTGAGCGAACTGGATTGGAATGGCCCGGATATCGATGCCGTATCGCACGCCATCACCGCGCATAGCTTTTCGGCAAATATCGCGCCCAGAACACTGGAGGCGAAAATCCTGCAGGATGCCGACCGATTGGACGCGATCGGAATGGTTGGTGCGGCGCGCTGTTTCTACATTGCCGGGCGGCTTGGGTCAGGCCTCTACGATCCTCTCGATCCGACGGCCGAAGCCCGGGACTTCGACGACAAGCGCTTTGCCATTGACCATTTCCAGACAAAACTGTTCAAACTCGCCGACGGGTTCCAGACAACGACCGGCCGCATGCTTGCGCGCGAGCGGCATGAACGGCTGCACCGGTTTCTGGAGATGTTCATCGACGAGATCTAGAGCTGGATGAGAAAAGTGTGTGCGGTTTTCCGCCCGCATCCCGCTCTAGTCTATCTAAGGAGATTTCATGCGCGTCAGCGATCTCTTCATCTATCCGCTCAAGAGTGCCCGCGGTATCGCCATTCCATCCGCCATGATCAATGCATCCGGGCTGGCGGGCGATCGACGTATCATGGTCGTCGATCCATCGGGACACTTCATCACGCAGCGTGAACTGTCCGATCTGGCCAGAATCGACGTCCGGCCCGAGCCGGCCGCACTTCGTCTTTTGATGGAGGGCCGCAATGATATTCTTGTGCCGCCGCCCCATCCGGAGAGGCGCATGGACGTGGCCATCTGGAGGTCGATCGTCAGCGCTGCCGTTGCCGATGATGAATCCAACCGCCAGCTCTCCGGATGGCTCGGTCGCGAGGTAAAGCTGGTCTATTTCGACGGACATGCTCAACGCACGGCCAACGCCGAATGGGCGGGCACCGGCACACCTGTCGCTTTTGCCGATGGCTACCAGGTTCTCGTCACCACGACGGGCTCATTGAAGGCCCTCAATGCAGAAATGGAAAAGCATGGCGAAGGCTCGGTCGGCATGGATCGCTTTCGGCCCAATATTGTCATCGACTGCGGCGAGGAATGGCCGGAAGATCGCTGGGCGGCAGTCGAGATCGGAGGCATCCGCTTCGATTTCGTCAAGCCCTGCTCACGCTGCATCATGACGACGCAGGATCAAAAAACGGGTTCGCGGGAAACAGCAAATCCGATGCCCGCCATGGGCCGCATCCGCATGTCGGCCGATCGGCGTGTTCCCGGCCCTCTTTTCGGCTGGAACGCCACGCCGCGCAATGACGGCACCATAACGATCGGAGACGAGGCGAAAATCGTAGCGCGGCGACCGGAAGGCTGGGCGCTAAAGGTTCGATGAGCACGGCCTACGGCGCCGTTCATCTTATAAGACGCGCAGAGGTCACTGCAGCAGCCGACGTCTTTCGCGTTTATGCTGAACGCTCCGTCTCAAGGGTATCGTTCGCTTGTGAAGAGCGAAGGGCTCTCAGCGCCGCCTGAATGAAACCGTCGCGCGCTGCGGCCGCCTCTATGCCACGCGGCTCGTAAACGTGCCGATGCAGGAAATGACCGGTCAGACGAAAGGCATCCGCAAGGCTGTCGCAATCGGCGGCTTTTGTCTGCCCTGTATGCAGGAAGGCCGGTAACGCCAGCATCTTGTCCGCCCAAGGTGCACCAGCGCTGCGGCAGACGGCTCTGCCGGTCTTCGGCGAGACGTAGACGAGGTCGTCCCGTGTCCCCGTCGCTGCACATTCGGTCAGGTCGAGACCAAAGCCGAGATCGTTCAGAACAGCCAATTCAAAGCGGACGAAAAGTTCGCCAGCATCGGCCGGCTCGTGAAGGTTTTCGAGAATCACATGCAGAGCATCGTAGAGATGCGGATGCGGATCACGCTCCGGCAGCAACCGGAGGAGCGCTCCCATCGCCTGCACCCCATAGACAGAGGTGGCCGTTTCCATAAGCCGTGCCGCACGAAGGTGCACCGGCTCCATGCGAAATTCGCCCAGATGTTCATGCAGGCGGGCACGCCAGGTGACCTCGACTTCGTTTCCCGGCTGAAGAACAGGCTGCATGGGACGGGACCGGCCGGACCGCACGAGCCCCAGGTGACGCCCGCGCTGGCGCGTCATCACCTCGGCGATGACACTCGTCTCGCCGTGGCGCTTGATGCCGATTATGATCGCCTGATCCTGCCATTGCATCGTATGTCGAGTCCTATCGGACGGCGCCGGACTTCCAGACCTCCGGAAATCGAGGCCGGTTTCGATGATTGTGCACGAGAAGATAGCCCAGAACCATCAAAATCGGAATCGCTTTCCGATTATGCAGTCCTGTATCCAGGGCAGAACTCTTTAATTCTAAAGCATCTTTCTGCGTTCAAGTGATTCCACTTAAACGCTGGTGGCTAGAGCCTGCCGCATGACGGCAGGCTCACGCGACAGGCTTTAGCTTGTTGTTTTCATGCATGTCGTTCCCGCGAAAACCGCTGCACACTTTTGCGCGACATGCATTAGGCGGACGAACCAAGTTTTTCTATGAATTCCCGCATTCCGGCTTCATCAAACGGCTTCACGAGCAGCGGCACATGCCGCAGGTCGTCCGGAAAATCCTGCGTGTCCGAATAGCCGCTGACGAAACCGTAGGAAATCCCGCGCTCCATGAGCAGCCGTGCGAAACCAAAACTCATCGCTTCTCCCAAATTGACATCGAGAAGAGCGAAATCATAGCGCTGATTGTCGATGGCATTCATCGCCTGCTCCAGGTTAGCAGCGATTTCCACCGTTTCGACGCCGGTGGCGCGGAGAATCTCCTCCACTTCCATGGCGATGATCAGACTGTCTTCGAGAATCAGGACTCGGCGCGAACTCATGACCGCCCTGCCTCCAGCCACGCGCCCCCGCAAGCGCCACCTGATTGTTTTTGCATCTATTCCTCCGGCGCCCTCGCGACGTCCGTTTATGCGTGACATCTCGCCACTCAGGTTACCCAACCAATTTCTATCTGGGATAAAAGCCGAACCGGGTGGAAACGTGACGGCGGCCGCAATTTATGCCGTCATGTTCCGGCTGACATTTAAAAAAGACATGGTTGACGGTAGGTCATATGAAGGGGCGCTTGCTGCTATCAGGACCGTCCCACCCGGCAAGGGCTGCCAAGGCTTTGCCGTCAAGAACGTCACAGCTACGCTCCTGCCAGCGGATAAATCCACGTTCGACAAGTTTTTTCAAGGTCTTATTTGTGTGAACAATGGATAGTCCCAGCGTATCTGCGATATGCTGCTGGGTAAGCGGAAGCGAATGTCTTCCGTCGAACAGCCGAAGAGCCCTTGCGCGCTCGTGCAGATAAGCAATCAGATATGCGGCGCGCTCAAGAGCTGAGCGCCGACCGATGCTCAGCAGATGCTCGTCGAGAATGCGCTCCTCTCGCGCAGCGATCCAGGTAATGTCGAAGGCAAGAGACGGGTGTCGGTTATAGAGCGTCATCAGGCTTTCGCGCTCGAAAACGCAAAGGGAAACTGGCGACAGCGCTTCGACAGAATGCTGCATCTCGCCTATGATCGTCCCCTGGAGGCCGATGAGGTCGCCAGGCATGATGTAGTTGAGAATTTGCCGCCTTCCGTCTTCCAGCGTTTTATAGCGAAAACCCCAGCCCGAGAGCCCGGTGAAGAGATGCGCGCTATAGGATCCCTCTACGAGGATGGTCGCGCCGGCATCGACTGCCAGTTCCCCCTTCTTGAAGCGCGAAACAAAATCCAGTTCATCCCGGTTGAATTCCCTGAAATGCGGCAATCCGCGGAGCGGACATTGTTCGCACGGGGTTTTCATGATGTGAGACGTTCTCGTGTTCGCCATTCCAGTGCTAGCGGTTACCGTGAACGGCGGCCTCCCGAAATCCGTCCACCGCATAACATCCCAGATGCGGGTTTGTTCCTGTCCTCGGGAGCACCGCTATATGGCGAAACTTATGCCGTCGGCGCAAAATTGCGAAGGCGCCTTATTGCGGAAACTCTAGCCCCATTTCCCGGAAGCGTTCAGGATCGTCGCCCCAGTTTTCCCGAACCTTGACGAAGAGGAACAGGTGCACCGGCTGCTCCAGGATTTGGGACAGTTCCTTACGAGATGCGGTCGAGATTGCCTTGATCGTTTCGCCGCCTTTTCCGAGAGCAATCTTCTTCTGGCTTTCGCGCTCGACATAGATCACCTGCTCGATCCTGACGGACCCGTCCTTGCGCTCTTCCCACTTTTCCGTCTCGACGTGAGAGGAGTAAGGAAGCTCCTGATGCAGACGCAGGAACAGCTTCTCGCGGGTGATCTCGGCAGCAAGCTGGCGCATCGGCAGATCGGAGATCTGGTCTTCCGGATAATACCAGGGACCTTCGGGCAGCGTCTTTGCCAGATAGTCCATGACATCATCGCAGCCCGAGCCGTTTTCCGCGGAGATCATGAAGGTCTGTTGGAAGGCAATCTTCTCGTTCGCGGCTGCGGCAAGGGCCAGAAGATCCTCGCGGCGTACCCGGTCGATCTTGTTGAGCACAAGAATCTTCGGCTGCGGAACTTCCTTCAAACCCTCGAGAATCGCTTCCGCGTCACCGCGCAGTCCGCGCTCGCTGTCGATCAGCAGCATGATGAGATCGGCATCCTTCGCACCGCCCCAGGCCGACGTGACCATGGCGCGGTCGAGTCTTCGCCGAGGTTTGAAAATGCCCGGCGTATCCATGAACACGATCTGCGCGTTGTTATGTATCGCAATGCCGCGCACAATGGCCCGTGTCGTCTGCACCTTGTGGCTGACAATCGAGACCTTGGCGCCGACGAACCGATTGACCAGCGTGGATTTGCCGGCGTTGGTCGGTCCGATCAATGCCACGAAACCTGAGTGCGTCGATCCGGACGCCGGCGCGCCGGCGTCAGCCATGTTTTCGTCGTCTTTCATTTTCACCGTCAATTTCCGGCAGAAACCTTCTGCCAAATTCCCTCACGCTCCAGTATCTTCGTTGCGGCCACCTGTTCGGCAGCGCGTTTGGAGCGATCTATTCCGGTTTCCGGCGCGATCCCGGCAATTTCGACCGTAACCTTAAAACGCGGATCATGATCCGGTCCGCTACGCTCTTCAATCCTGTAGATCGGCGTGATGCCGAATTTCGCGTGCGACCATTCCTGCAGCTCGGTTTTGGCATCGCGGCGGGCACCGTCCGCACGTACCGCCCGACGTTCCCAGTAGCGCAGGATGAACCCGCGTGCGACCTCCAGCCCGCCGTCGAGATAAAGCGCTGCAATCAGGCTTTCAACGACATCGGCGCGCACATTCATCATGCGTTTGCCGGTCAGCTTCTTCACGTCCGCGCCTGTGCGGATATAGAGATGAAGGTCCAGCTCATCTGCGACCTGCGCGCAGGTCTCAGCACTGACGAGTTGATTGAGGCGAACCGAAAGCTCGCCTTCCGTCGCAGTCCCGAACGTCCTGAACAGAAGCTCAGCAATACAGAGGCCGAGCACGCGATCGCCGAGAAACTCCAGACGTTCGTAATCGCTTCCCTTCGGCGTGCGGAAACTGGCATGTGTCAGGGCACGGTCAAGGCGCCCCTTCTCGGTGAATTCGTGTCCTATAGCGGCTTCAAGCCTCGCACGATCCGCCGCCGAGAGCGTCTGAGCCTTGCTCATTCCACAACCTTGAAAAGCCGATCCCAGCGCATGTTGGTCGGCCACTTCCAGATCTCGCGAAACGACGTATCGTTGCCGAGCGAAAAGAAGATGATGCTTGCGCGACCGACGAGGTTTTCCGCAGGGACAAAACCGACGTCAAAACGACTATCCAGGGAATTGTCGCGATTGTCGCCCATCATGAAATAATGATCCGGAGGGACGATGAATTCACGGGTGTTGTCACCACGGGAATCGGGCGACTGATCGAGCGTGTCGTAGGTCTTTCCGGTATCGAGCGTTTCCCTGTAGACCGGGACGTTCTCGCCCGGGTCGAGCCTGTAATCTGATGTAAAGAAGCCATCAGGCTGACGAGGAACCGCCGTACCGTTGATGTAGAGGACGCCGTCACGCACCTGGATATGATCGCCCGGGAGACCGACCAACCGCTTGATGTAATCGACATCGGGATTTGGCGGGAAGCGGAAGACGACAACATCGCCGCGCTTTGGCTCGCTAAAAGCCAAGATACGGCCACTGAAGAGATTCGGCGAAAAAGGCAGCGAATATCTGGAATAGCCGTAGATGTATTTATTGACGAAGATGTAGTCGCCGACCAGCAGGGTCGGCATCATCGAGCCGGAGGGAATGGTGAAGGGCTGGAAGAATACCGTTCGGATGACCATCGCCAGAAGCAGCGCCTGAATGATGACCTTGATGTTTTCCCAAAGGGCATTCTGTTTTTTTTCGACTTGCTCGGACACGTCGTCTTTTTCCTTTTTTGCACCCCACCGGCGCAATCGGTATTGGAATGTCTCTAGCCGCTTCATAGGGCGGCGGCAATGGCGCCAACATTAAAAGCGCCACAAGGGCGCGATCAGCCGCCTTCTGACAACGCTTCGATGATCACAAAGGCTTGAGCCAGCGGGTAATCATCCGTTATTGTCAAATGAATGGCAGCCTTGTACCCCTGCGGCAGAATGGCCCGCAGCCTGACCGCCGCGCCGCCGGTCAGATGCATTGTCGGCTTTCCGCTCGGCAGATTGACGACTCCCATGTCTTTCCAGAACACGCCTTGCGCAAGCCCCGTGCCGAGCGCCTTCGAACAGGCTTCCTTGGCGGCGAATCTCTTCGCATAGGAGGCGGCGCGATTCTTGCGCCGATCGGATTTCGCCCGCTCTATCTCCGTGAAACAGCGATGCGTGAACCGTTCTCCGAAGCGCTCGATCGATTTTTCAACGCGGCGAATGTCGATAAGATCGCTGCCGATGCCAATGATCATCGATCAGCCCCTTCCACGATTGACAGGCGAATGGCGCAGGTCATCCCGGACGTCATACGGTCGGCGCGCTTTCCAGCGCTTTGCCAGGACGCCGGCGGGCACGCCTGCTCACCTGAAACCGATTTATTGCGTAGAACAGGATCACGTAGACGATCACGCCGGTGAAAAGCGCAAATGGGATCGCGCCGATCAGCATGGGCTCGAGTATAGGACCCCACAATTGCGAGAGATCGAGCTTTTCGAACAGCGCAGGCAGATCGATGCCGTGCGTCCTGTTCCCGCTGCCGCCAAGCAGCAACTGCCCCACCTCCCATGTCAATCCCCAAATGAATGGATAGGTGAGAGGATTGCCGAAGGCCGCGCAACCGAGCGCCGCAGCAACGAGATTTCCAGCGACGAAATAGGCCAGAACGAAGGCCATGATGAAATGAAAGCCAATAAATGGGGTCCAGGATACGCAGGCACCCACCGCTACCCCGGCCGCGATGGCATGAGGTGATGCCCTCAGGCGAACGATGCGTTTTTGGAGATATCTGAGCGACCGCAAGAACCCCTTGCGAGGCCATACAAGCTCCCGCAGCTTCTCGCGAAATCCTGCAGGTTTTCGGCGGCGAAACAACATGGACCTATCTAGTGCAACGAGACATGCCATTGCAAGAGCGACAGGCCATTGTTGACGAGTCGATTTCCATCGGCTCGTTCAGAGGCAAGCAGATTTGCACGCATCCTGCTTACCAAAGTATAAACCAACTATTAACGGGTACGAAAGAGACCGCGATCGACCTGACGCTGACGATATTCAAGATCGATACGATCGTGCGAGCCGTTCAGATACGCGATTTCACGTTCTTCGATAGTCGGAGCGCGCAGCGCGCGAGCTATTTTCTTGATAGGAGTGAACATTATCCTTGCCTCAACTTTTCTTCGTTTCGTTGACGAGGTGAAAATAGGTTCTGCAGCGACTAATTACCAACGCTCTAATATAGAGGCAGTCATGCATTTCCTGCATGTCTCTGCTTAATGCAGGGCAAGTACAGTCATAAAACGATCATAAATTATGCAGCCTCTATATCGCAGATGGGGTTCGCCTGCTCGAACAGCTCGAAAGCCTACAGCGCCACAGGTCCCAAGACGCACAAGGACTCATAAGATTTTGAAAGGCTGCACGCTTTTATTCCTAGATCGGTTCCGATTTAAGGAGCCATGCACCAGAAACATACGAGCTATTCGTAGAGGCGCTTTACGGTCGCTATGCAATCGAGATCCTTGATCTGCGCGAGCAGCTGGTTGAGCTGCCGCAAATCCCAGACTTCAACGTCAAGCGCCATCTCAGTGAAATCAGCCGCGACTCGGACCGTATTCAGAACACGAATGTTGACGTCCAGCCCCGCAACGGTCTGAGCAACCTTCGCAAGCGTGCCCGGCTCGTTCAGCGCGTTGATCAGAATCCGCGCCATGAAGCGTGATTTATTGGCCTCGTCAAGATCCCATCTGACATCGATCCAGCGGTTCGGCTGGTCATCGAAACGCTGTAGTGACGGCGACTGGATTGGATATATCGTGATCCCCTTGCCTTTTTCCATGATGCCGACAATGCGGTCGCCGGGTACGGCGCCCGTCGAGGAGAAACGCACTTCGACATCGCCCGAAAGCCCACGGATCGGCAGCGTCTCAACGCCATAGTCTTCCGTTCTGGAATCGGGATCAGTCTTGGACTTGCCCGGTATCTTGAAGATCATGCCGGAGGCGCTGCGGACATTGAACCAGCCGTCGTCACCGCTCGGCTTGACGGTGACGCGTTCGTCCTGATGGTCAGGATAGACGGCACGCAGAACGTCGAGCGAAGACATTTCGCCGCGGCCGACCGCTGCAATGGCATCCTCGACATCCTTCTGGCCCAGCCGATGCAGTGCGGGCTTCATCGCATCACGGGAAAAGACCTTGCCGGCGCGTTCGAAGGTCCGCTCCAGAATGCGGTGGCCGAGGCCGGCATATTGCTTGCGGATCGCCATCCGCGTGGCCCGGCGGATTGCGGCGCGGGCCTTGCCCGTCACGACGATCTCCTCCCAGGCCGCAGGTGGCACCTGCACGCCGGAGCGGATAATCTCGACTTCGTCGCCATTGTTCAGGCGCGTGACAAGCGGCATAATGCGGCCATTGATCTTCGCTCCGACGGTCGTGTCACCGATATTGGTGTGGACTGCATAGGCGAAATCGATCGGGGTCGCCCCTCGCGGCAGGGCGATGAGCTTGCCCTTCGGCGTGAAGCAGAACACCTGATCCTGAAACAGTTCGAGTTTCGTATGTTCCAGGAACTCTTCGGGACTGTCGCCTTCGGCAAGCGCCTCGATCGTGTGGCGAAGCCAGGAATAGGCATTGGATTCGCGTGACAGGATATCGCCATCGGCCGTGGTGGCATTGTCCTTGTAGAGCGAATGCGCGGCGATGCCGTATTCCGCAATTTCATGCATGCGCTTGGTGCGGATCTGCAGCTCGATACGCTGGCTCGACGGCCCGATGATCGTGGTGTGCAGCGAGCGATAGTCATTCTGCTTCGGCGTCGAGATATAGTCCTTGAAGCGGCCAGGTACGACACGCCAGCGCGTATGCACGAGCCCGAGCGCACGGTAACAGGCGGGAATATTCTCCACGATGATACGGAAACCGTAGACATCCGAAAGCTGTTCGAAAGACAGCGATTTCGACTGCATCTTACGGAAGACCGAGTAGGGCTTCTTCAGCCTTCCCTTGGCAACGGCGTTTGTGAGGCCATTGGCGACCAGCAGGTCGCGCAGTTCCGTCTCGATCTTCTTGACCAGGCCTTCATTGCGCTTGGCAAGATCTTCAAGGCGCTTGGTGACCGTGTCGTAGGCTTCCGGATTGATGTGTCGGAAGGAAAGCTCCTCGAGTTCCTCGCGCATGTCCTGCATGCCCATGCGGCCGGCAAGCGGCGCATAGATATCCATGGTTTCTTCCGAAATGCGGGCGCGCTTTTCCGGCGACATGTGCTCGAGGGTGCGCATGTTGTGGAGGCGATCGGCCAGCTTGACCAGGAGGACACGCACGTCGTCGGAAATCGCCAGCAGCAGCTTGCGCATGTTTTCCGCCTGCTTGGCCTTCTTTGTGACGAGATCGAGCTTCTTGATCTTCGTCAGACCCTCGACGAGACGTCCGATATCCTCACCGAAGAGTTCGTCGATCTCCGCACGCGTGGCGGTCGTATCCTCGATCGTATCGTGCAGCAGCGCGACCGCAATCGTTGACTCATCCAGATGCATGTCGGTCAGAATGGCGGCCACTTCGAGCGGGTGGGAGATATAGGGGTCGCCGCTGGCGCGCTTTTGCTGCCCATGCTTCTGCATCGCGTAGACATAGGCCTTATTAAGGAGAGCTTCATTGGCGTCGGGCTTGTATTTTTGAACGCGCTCAACGAGCTCGTATTGCCGCATCATCCAAAGCTACTCCGAAAAAATAAATGCGCGCCAACCCAGCGACTGGCGCACACGTTAGGCAATAATATGCCTTAGCAATACAGGTACAAGATTGACGATTAGTAATCGTCGCTCTTCTCCGGTGGCACAAGGCCTTCGATACCTGCCAAAAGCTCTTCCTCCGACATCTGGTCGAAGGTGATGGTTTCCGGCTGATCGTCCTCTTCCACATTGTCCACGGTAGCCGCCGCACCGGACGCGATGAGCGAGGCCGGATCGGGCTCCGGCTCGTCCACCTCAACATGCTTCTGAAGAGAGTGAATAAGGTCTTCCTTCAGATCGTCGGGAGAAAGCGTTTCATCCGCAATTTCACGAAGAGCGACGACGGGGTTCTTGTCGTTGTCGCGGTCGATGGTGATGGACGCTCCCTGGGAAATCAGCCGGGCGCGATGGCTGGCAAGCAGAACCAGCTCGAAGCGGTTCTCAACTTTGTCAATGCAATCTTCTACTGTGACACGGGCCATTGCCTGTCCTTTACGGTCATTATCGAGGGATTAGCACGCCCGATACAATCAAAAGACGGCAAATTCAAGTTTTTCCTTATCCGTGGCCGGCTTGCGCCCTGGACATTAGACTAAAATTATCTCAACAATTCGCGATTTCTATCTAGGGTTGCTTGGAATATGACGAGTCGTGCCCTAAATCTTTCTTATATGAATAATTCATAAAGTACGAGAATTATTCTGCGCTGATGTGCAACGTATTGTTTTAAATCACGTTTACGGAAGCGATTGAGCTTAAACAATTATGGATATAACGACTGATGTTCGACCCACGCGAAAAAATTGCACTCTTCATAGACGGCGCTAATCTATATGCAGCATCCAAGAGTCTTGGCTTCGACATCGACTATCGAAAGCTGCTGAAGGCGTTCCAGAAGCGCGGATATCTCCTGCGCGCCTATTACTATACAGCTCTGATCGAAGACCAGGAATATTCATCGATCCGGCCCCTAATCGACTGGCTGGATTATAACGGCTACAAGGTCATCACGAAGCCCGCCAAGGAGTTCACCGATTCCATGGGCCGGAGGAAAATCAAAGGCAATATGGATATCGAGCTTGCCATCGATGCCATGGAGCAGTCCGAAACCGTCGATCACCTTGTGATTTTTTCCGGAGACGGAGACTTCACGACTCTCGTCGAGGCGCTGCAGAGAAAGGGGCGGAAGGTTTCCGTCATCTCCACAATGGCAACGCAGCCGCCAATGATTGCCGACGATCTCCGCCGCCAGGCCGACCATTTCATCGATCTTCTCTCGTTGCGAAACGAGATCGGCCGCGATCCTTCCGAAAGGCCTCCCCGCCCGGCTGAAACGGCACCGGCCAGCGATTTCGAAGAGTAGGCCTTACTCGGCAAGCTTCACTCAACCATTGTCCTTGAGAAGACGGTTCTTCTGCCGGTTCCAGTCGCGTTCCTTTTCCGACTCGCGTTTGTCATGGATTTTCTTGCCCTTTGCGAGGGCCAGTTCCAACTTGGCGCGGCCGCGGTCGTTGAAATAGATCTTCATCGGGATCAGCGTCATGCCTTCCCTGTTGACCGCAGCGCGCAGACGGCTGATTTCACGACCGGAAAGAAGCAGCTTGCGACGGCGGCGCGGCTCATGATTGAAACGGTTGGCCTGCAGATATTCGGGAAGATAGGAATTGATCAACCAGATCTCGCCGTCCTCGTCCGATGCGTAGGACTCGGCGATATTGGCCTTTCCCTCGCGCAGCGACTTGACCTCGGTCCCCTTCAGTACAAGTCCGGCCTCGTACGTATCGATGATCTCGTAGTTGAAGCGCGCCTTGCGGTTTTCCGCAACGATCTTGTTCACGACGCGCTGGCTGCCTTTGGGGGCCATAATTCGAATTCCGTTCCTTTGCCTCTGCCCTCTCAACAGAAGGGCGCACCCGATCCGCTTATGTAAGGGAACGAGACTTCGCTGTGAAGAGGTGCGGCAATCGCAGTGAGGCAAGTAAAAAAGACAGTAGCCTCTTTCAGGGGACGTCAGTTCAGAATGCCGGCATGGCGCATCGCCGCGTCGATTGCGGCCTCCGTGCCGGGTTCCAGGGTGGAGAGAAGCGGTGAGCGGACATTCCGGCTCATGCGGCCCAACCGGTAAAGCCCGTATTTCGCGCCGCAAAGACCCGGCTCCAAGAAGATCGCCTTGTGCAGCGGCATCAGCCGATCCTGATAGTCGAGCGCCTTTGCGTAATCGCCGGAAAGCGTGGCAGCTTGAAGCTCGGCACAGAGACGCGGCGCAACATTTGCCGTAACCGAGATGCAACCAAGGCCACCATGGGCGTTGAAGCCAAGAGCGGTCGCATCCTCGCCGGACAGCTGCCTGAAGTCTCTGCCGCAGGCGATGCGCTGCTCGGAGACGCGCTCAATCTTGCCGGTCGCATCCTTGACGCCGACAATGTTGGAATGAGCCTTTGCAAGTGCGCCCATGGTTTCCGGCGACATATCGACGACAGAACGGCCCGGAATATTATAGATGAAGATCGGTAGCTTGATTGCTTCCGCGATCGCCGAAAAATGGGCGAAAAGACCCTTCTGCGTCGGCTTGTTGTAATAGGGCGTAACCACAAGAACGGCGTCTGCGCCCACTTTCTCAGCGTGCTGCGCAAGTTCGATCGCTTCGCGCGTATTGTTGGATCCGGCACCGGCCATCACTGGGACGCGCTTCGCCGCGACTTCGATACAGAGTTCGACAACCCGCTTATGCTCGTCATGGGAAAGGGTTGGCGATTCACCTGTTGTGCCGACGGGAACGAGCCCACTGCTGCCTTCCTTGATCTGCCAATCGACGTGCGTGGCAAAAGAGGCTTCATCAACCAGGCCGCCATCAGTGAAAGGAGTAACGAGGGCGGGAATGGATCCCTTGAACATGCATATTCCTCCGGACCGGGCGTTCTTGCTTCGGTCGCATTCCATGATTATAAGTTGCGCACCATAGAGCGGCGATTTCGCTGCGACAAGCGCGCAAAGATCGGTTTAGGGCAAATTCCGATAGCAAATGTGAATGAATTTTACCGGCTTCGGTAAGGCTTCATTAATATGCCTCTTGCCAAATGACGGGGCCAGTTTTCGTTGCGAGTAATCCGGATGAAGCGTCCAGTCATGATCCTGTCCGCCCTCGGCCTCACCGCCGCTGCGTGGAGCAGTGTCGCGTCGCCCCTTCCCGGTGAGAACGTCCCCGTCCCGAGCGTAAAGCCGCTTGGCTTCGTGCCAACGGCAGCAATGCCGCAGCCCATTATAACAGGCGCTATTCCACGCAGTTCAGTCATTGCTCCGGTCAATACGGATCTCAAAGTGGGACTGGATGCACTATCCAACAAGGACCCACAAAGGGCGCTCGCGATCCGAAACGGCATGGAACAGGGCACCCTCGACCGTCATATCCTGACCTGGGCTATCGCCGTTTCAGGCCTGAAGGGCATCCCTTCCGTCGAAATCGCCGCCGCGTCGAGCGAACTAAAAGGCTGGCCGGGGCTGTCTCGGCTGCGCGCTAATTCCGAACGGGCGCTTTACGACGAAAATCCATCCTCTTCTGCAGTTCTGTCTGCTTTCGGCAACAGCTTGCCGGAGACCCCTGAAGGCGCAATCGTTCTCAGCCGGGCGCTTTCTGCAACGGGCGCGGCCTCGCAGGCCGCAAAGATAATGCGCAAGGTCTGGCGCAGCGAAACGCTAGACACCGGGCTGGAAGATAAGATCCTTGCGGAATTTTCCGGCCTGCTGAGCCCCGCGGACCACAAGGCGCGAATGGAGTATCTCCTCTATCGCAACCGCATCGCGCAAGCAAAACGCTTTGGTGATCTCGGCCAGGCCCAGTCCCTTTATACCGGCTGGAGCGCGGTGCTGAAGCAGGCTGGCAACGCTGGCGCGCTGCTCAACGCCGCGAATGCGAAATGGAGCACTGATCCGGGCTATCTCTTCGCCCGCATAGAATATCTGCGGCGTCAGGATAAGTACGTCGAGGCGGCGAAACTGCTTCAGCAGATGCCGAAGGATCGAAACGAGCTCATCAATTCGGGACAATGGTGGGACGAGCAAAGGATCGTCAGCCGCGGCCTCGTCGACCAGGGCCAGTTCAAGACTGCCTATCGCGTTGTCGCCAACCATGTCGCGGAAAATCCGTCAGATATCGTTGAAGCCGAGTTTCATGCCGGATGGTATGCCCTGCGCGGCCTGCAGGATCCTGCGACCGCGGAAACCCATTTCCGCAAGATTCTGCAGGTATCGAAGGGGCCGCTTTCAGTTTCACGTGCCTGGTATTGGCTTGGACGCGCTGCCGAGGCCGGCGGTCCGGGCAAAGCCTCCGAGTTCTATGCGAAAGCTGCGGCACTGCCGAGCACATTCTACGGGCAGCTCGCAGCCGAGCGTCTAGGGGTCAAGACGTTGAACGTTTCCTATCCGGCGCCGACGGCTGAAGACCGCCAGCGCTTCCAGTCACGCGAAGCCGTGCAGGCAATTGCGCGTCTGGAAGCTGCAGGACATCGCTGGCGCGCCGACAGCCTCTACCGCGGGCTTGCCGAGCAGATGCAGAGCCCGGGTGAACTGGCGATCCTAACGGCGCAGGCAGAAAAATCTGGCAATCATCATATTTCGCTACAGGTCGGCAAGATCGCCTATGGCCGGGGGATCGACGTCGCGGCACTTGCCTTCCCGACCGGCGTCATCCCGGCAAGCGCCAATATTTCCGGATCAGGAAAAGCTCTGGCCTATGCCATCGCGCGCCAGGAGAGCGCTTTCGATCCGGCTGCCGTGTCGGCCGCAAATGCGCGCGGATTGCTGCAATTGCTGCCGGGAACGGCGAAGGCCGTGGCAAAGCGGCACGATATTGCCTATTCGCCCGACAGACTGACGAGCGATGCAGGTTATAATGCGACGCTTGGCGCGCATTATCTCGGAGAGCAGATCGATGCTTTCGGCGGCTCCTATATTCTCACTTTTATCGCCTACAATGCCGGACCGAAGCGGGTCCCGGAGTGGATCAGCCGCTATGGCGATCCGCGCGACAAGCCGATCGATGAGGTGGTGGACTGGATTGAGCGCATTCCCTTCCCGGAGACGCGCAATTATGTGCAGCGCGTGATGGAAAACTATCAAGTCTACAAGGCCCGCCTCGGTCAAAAAACCGATATCGAGCGCGACCTCGTCTACGGTCGGGAGCAATAAGCGGCCACACAGAAGCTTGTCCATTTGCGGAAAACAACGCTACTGTTCTTCGGCAAGACTGAGGGGAACGGCAATGGACAGCAATGACGATTACGGCTTCCGGCCATTCGACTTCGACGCCTCGGACGGATTGCGGCTTCATGCCCGGGATTACGGCGGCGACAATCCTGCAACCCGCGACCGGCTTCCCCTTCTCTGCCTTCCGGGTTTGACACGCAATTCGCGCGATTTTCACCAATTGGCGCTGATCCTGTCACAGGATGCCTCCTCACCGCGCCGAGTCATAGCGCTCGACTATCGCGGACGCGGCCTGTCGCAATGGGATTCCGACCGAAGCCATTACAATCTCCTGGTGGAAGCAAATGACGTGCTTTCCCTCTGCTCCGCACTTGGCATTTCCAGAGCGGCCTTCATCGGCACTTCGCGTGGCGGGCTTATCCTGCATATGCTTGCGGCGACCCGATCGGAACTTCTCGGCGCCGTGATTCTGAACGATGTCGGTCCTGCACTCGAACGCCGGGGCCTCGAGCAGATCAGGGACTATTTGAGCCGCAGCCGGCCTCCACAGAATTGGAAGGATGCCGTCGATATATTGAAAGAGATCCATGGCGCCAGCTTCACTGCACTGGTCGAGGAGGATTGGCACGATATGGCGCAGTCTCTCTATCGAGAAGCCGACGGCAGCATCGTGGCCGACTTCGATCCGGCCATCGCCGAACAGATGCGTTCGCTGGACATGGAGAAGTTGGGACCAGATCTCTGGCCGCAATTCGAAGGATTAGCCCCGGTGCCGTTGATGGTCATTCGCGGTGAAAATACCACTCTGCTCTCAGTTGAGACGCTGGAAGAGATGAAAAGGCGTCACCCACGAATGACGGCATTGACCGTTTCCATGCAAGGACACGCGCCGATTCTTCATCTAAGCAACATTCCGGAGCGGATCCGAACATTTCTGTCGTCGGTATAAGAGCGGACTTCCCGTCTATTTCAATCCTGATCATTGCCCAACAAAAACAAAAGCCCGGCTCGAAAGCCGGGCTTCCTGATTGACCGAGGTCAGATCAGATTAGAATGCGCGCTGCAGACGGAAGAAGCCGGTCCACTGTTCGTCCTGGCCAGGTGCGTCCGAGTCGAAGTACTGAACGCTGATCTTCGAAGACAGGTTTTCTGCGATCTGGTAGTCGAGCGTTACACCAGCGGTCCAGGCGTCGTCGTCAGAGAAGTCGTCCTGATCAACAAGGCCGTAGCTGCCGAAGTACTGGAAGCCGGGGGTGATGGTGAACTTGTCCGTCGCCTTGACAGCGTACTGAACGGCAACTGCCCACTCGGATTCTTCGTAGTAAGCGTTCGAGCCGCTTGCCCACAGACCAGCGATGCCGAATGTACCCGGGCCGATGTCAGCGGTGACGATACCGCGGACCGCGCCGTTTTCGGTGTCGGTGTCATAGCCACCGAGCAGGTATGCATTGACGCCGCCGAAGGTAGCAGAAACCTGAGCTGCAACGCCGACCGCCTGGTTGTCATCGGAGAATTCTGCGGTGCTGCCCTGCAGTTCGTCAACCGAGACGCCGGCTGCCCAGTTGCCGCCTTCGTACTGGTAACGAATGGAGTTGTGGTTGGTTTCGTTGCTCGAGAGAACGTCCGTTTCGCCGCTCAGATCGTCATCCCACCAGCTGTACTGGTAACCGACGCGGAAGCCGGCAATGTCGATATAGGCAACGTCGATGAACGTGTTGCGGCCGGAACCACGGTCGCCGTCATTGTTCGGGCTGTCGGCGTTCGTACGCAGAGCGATGAGGCCGGTCAGAGTGCCGTACTCGGTGTCGCTCTTGGTCGTGAACTGCAGCTGAGCGCGGGTGAAGGCATCCCAGTCAGAGCCATGACGGCCGGAAGCGAAGGTAGAGCCAACTTCATGACCGAAGTCGGTCTGGAAGCGGACGTAACCGTCGATCAACAGGCAGGTTTCCGTGCCCGGGATGTAGAAATAGCCGGTGCCGTATGCATCGCAGACGCGAACATATTCGACCGGTTCCGGTTCAGCGGCGACAATAGCGTCGGCAGCCTGAGCACCGGAAACTACTGCGAGAGCAGCAGCAGAGCCGAGAAGAAGGCTCTTGATGTTCATAGTGACCTCCAATTCAAAGTTTCGATCGGGTCTGGGATTTTTCACTGTCGGACAGCGTTCCCTGCCCCATCCCCGTGTTTCAAGAAGTCGGACGATCAACCGCCCTCGCTTCCGAGGTTGAAAATACAAGACGGAAGCCGTCACGCAATCGCCAACTTGCTTGGACGAGGCATTTGCCAGAGCCTTCCCGAAAGGCTGTTGCCGAAAGGACACAAGCTCCCCATGCGCTGGCGCAACTTATTTATACTTCATTAAGAAAATTCTTTATCTGCTGGGACTTAAAGGAAAAATACACACCTGTGGCGGCCTTGTTCGCGGCCGTTTCCTAGCCGTGATTCCGGCATTCCGCTGTGAAACTAAGTAAAGCGATTGGGCTTCTCGGTCATGCCTTCGCGCCACACCAATCAGTGGCGGGCAAGTTTTCCTGCTTATTTTTGCACAATTCCAGGTCGGTGATTCTCTTATCGAGATTCGCGCATATTTCGCGCGACACGCAGCATGGCGCTCCGTTGTCATATCGTCGACAAAGGACTGGATACATAAAATCGGCGGAAGAAGAAGGATGGCGGAGAAGAAGGGATTCGAACCCTCGATACGCTTTTGACGTATACTCCCTTAGCAGGGGAGCGCCTTCGACCACTCGGCCACCTCTCCGGTGCGGCCTAACTAAGTTGACGAGCCTGAGAATGCAAGGCTTTTTTCGCCGCAATTAGAATTTCCCCTCCATATATAGGAGCAGGTTCTTACGGGAAAAGGCCGAACGCTTCTGATACGCACTGGCATAGACGGCACGAAATCGGCGACGGTCGAATCGCGATCCGCTCCTGAGGAGCATTGCCCTATGCCAGCAATTGCTTCAGGTCAGCGGAAGGATCGGCGAGGACGTCACGATCCGGATTGATTCCCGTTTCCAGAAGCTTCTTGCCAGTGACGTAAGCCTTGGCGTCGTTGATGGCGTCGACGGCGATGAACTCGCCCTTCTCGAAATACCAGATGGAATAGGCGCCCTCGCGCCCGCCCGTTCTCAGCAGGGTCTCGTCATAACCATCGTTGAAGCCAGCGATCTGCAGCTTCACGTCATATTGATCCGACCAGAACCAGGGCTTGGGATCGTAAGGCTCGCTGTTGCCGGCGATGATGGCGGCAGCAGCCTCTGCCTGATCAACCGCGTGCTGTACCGATTCGAGGCGGATTCGCCCGCCCTTCCAGGGCAAATCGGCACAATCCCCCACTGCGTGGATCGAAGGATCAGACGTGCGGGTGAACTCGTCGACGACGATTCCATTGGCGACGTTCAGCCCCGCCTCCTTGGCAAGCTGATCGTTCGGCGCGACACCAATGCCGACAATGACGAAATCGATGTCGATGGCAGAACCATCCGAAAGCTCCGCCCCGACGACGCGGCCGTTCTTGCCGATCAAATGCTTGAGCCCGGTCTTTTCCCGAATCACGACGTCATGGTCCCGATGAATGGCCCGCATGATATCAGCGGTCTCCCTGGCCGCGACACGCTGGAGGATACGGTCGGCCATCTCGATGAGCGTCACCTCAAGACCGCGATGACGCGCAACGGAAGCCACTTCAAGGCCGATATACCCGCCGCCGATGACGAGAACGCGGCGCCCGGCACGCATTTCGGCCGACAGCAGGTCGGCATCGCGCTTGTCGCGGGCGACATAGACGCCTTCGAGATCGCCACCGATCGAAGGAGGCAATCGGCGTGGCATCGAACCGGTCGCAAGCGCCAGCGTGCCATAGTCGAGAACCGAGCCGTCCTGCATGACGACCTGCTTCTTGCCGCGGTTGATCTCCTCTGCCCAGGTCGACAGCCGGATCTCGACATCGTTGTCCGCATACCAGTGTTCCGGGCGGAAGAGCAGCCTGTCGAAGCTCATTTCGCCAAGGAGGTATTTCTTGGTCAGTGGTGGGCGCTGATAGGGAAGGCTTTCCTCCGCACCGATAAGGGTGATCGGCCGTGTATCCTTGAGCGCCCGAAGTTTCGCTGCAAGCGCGAAACCCGCCTGCCCCGCGCCGATGATGACCAGTCTGTCTGTCACGACTTTGCTCCCGATCGATCAGAGACAGCCGCCCGCAAGCGTGCCGCCTTAGTCAACGGCAGGGGTAACGCCTGCCCGTCATCGCGTCAACCGAAAGCGGATCACGATCAGCCGATCTCGATCCAACGACGTTCATGAAAGGATCGCGCCATGGCATGGACGGACTTCTCGATCCGCAGCCCATCGTCAAAGGTGACGAGCGAGGCAGGTTCGCCGGAAATCGCTCGGATCAGTTCGTGGCATTCGATGATCTTCAGATCGTTGAAGCCGAGGCCATGGCCAGGCGCGGGAATGAAGCGGTCGTAGGGCTGATGGGCGGGGGCCGCCAGGATCTTGCGGAAGCCCTGCTCCGTCCCCCGCCCTTCAGCCTGATAGAGCTCGAACTCATTCATCCGCTCCTGATCATAGGTGATCGCCCCCTTCGATCCGAAGATCTGCAAAGCAATCCGACCCTTGCGCCCCCAGGCCGCACGATTCGCCATCAGCACGGCGGAAATTCCGCCTTGGAGCCGCATCAGCACATTCGCGCCGTCATGATTCTCGACGGGGCGGCGCTGCCCCCCGTCCTTCATAGGACGATCGAGGTAGGGCTTCACCATATCGGTGACGACGGCCTCGACATGGCCGAACAGGAACCAGAGCAGCGACAGCGGATGCACCGCGAAGTCGTCGAGCGCTCCATAGCCCGCCGAAAGTTCACTCTTCCAATAGAAGAAGGCGTCCGGATCGGCCATGAAGTCCTCGTCCATCTCGACGCGGACATGATTGACCTTCCCGATCGCGCCCTCGCCGATCAGAACCTTGATATGACGCATGACCGGGTTCTGGATATAGTTGTAGCCAAGCACGGCCACCCTATCGGACGCTTCAGCCGCCTGCAGCATGCGCTCGGCATCGGCCAGGGCGGGCGCCATCGGCTTTTCACACCAGACATGCTTGCCGGACTCGAGCGCCGCGATCGCCATCTCGGCATGAAACTGGTTTGGCGTCGTGACGGAAACGACATCGACATCCGGATCCGCAACAAGCTCGCGCCAATCCGCCGTCGCCTTCTCGAAACCGAACTCGGAAGCGCGCACCCTCGCAAGACCGGCATCGGCTTCCGCAAGATGCACCAGACGCGGCCGCTCGACATCGCCGAATACGGTCTTTACCGCATTCCACGCCAGCGCATGGCACTTTCCCATGTAGCCAGTTCCAATCAATCCTACGCCAAGCGGCTTCATCGCATCTCCTCCTCGAATAGCGCAAAATTTTTGGAATATTTAGACCATTTTGACAAACGAACGTAATACCTCGCAGATCCGACACTTGACCGATTTCAAAGCAAGTAATTGAAATGTATAAACATTAAAAAAATCTAGGTTCGTATTTTGAAATCGGTTATGGTTGCGGAATACGGAATATTTGTTTCATTCAATGGCATAGCAAAAGGCCGGCCATGGATAACGACATCAACGCCCGCACGAAGGTTCCGCGCGATTTCGAGAGCCTGCGCAGCACGATTATCGAGCGCAAGAGCGCGATGCCCAAGCGACTTGCGCAGGTGGCAGCCTTTGCTCTCAACAATCCCGACGAGATCGCGTTCGGCACAACGGCAAGCATCGCGGCGGCATCCGAAGTTCAACCCTCGACGCTGGTCCGGCTGGCGCACCATCTTGGCTATGAGGGCTTCTCCGATCTGCAGAGCATCTTCCGCGAAAGACTCCGCGACCGGACGATGAGCTATGAGGAGCGGCTGGTCACGCTCGAACAGTCTGGAGCCGAAGACGAGGATGCGAGCATCCTATCCGGCTTTTTGTCGGCCGCGAGCCAGTCGATCAGCAGGCTGGCCGCCACGGTCGAAACCGAGGCTTTTGCCAAGTCGGTCGACATCCTTGCCGCAGCCGATACCATCTATCTGATCGCCAAGCGGCGCTCCTATCCCCTGACGGCGCATATGACCTACGCCTTTTCCAAGTTGAAGATCCGTCATCAGATCGTTGCCTCGCCAAACGGCGTCGATCCGGAGCTGGTGCAATTCGCCACGCCGAGGGACGCAGCGATCGCCGCCAGCTTCTCACCTTATGCCGCGGAAAGTCTGACGCAGGCACAGGAGCTTTCGGATCGGGGCATCCCGGTGATCGCCATTACCGATTCGGCCTTTTCGCCGCTTGCGGCCTGCGCAACCCACTGGTTCGAAGTGGCTGAGGCCGATTTCGCGGGCTTTCGCTCACTCTCCGCCTCAATGGCGCTCATTATGGCTTTCCCGGTCGCCATAGCCGAGCGACGGCGCAAATGGGCATCAACAAAATCCTCGAAAGCAAAAATGGAATAAACATTCCGAATTGACAAAATCTCGGAACCAATGTTTCATTATGGAAAACAAGCGGGCGTTTGAGATGCCCGTTGCGCTTGCAACAAGTAACGCTTTTGAATGCGCATTGTCCTCGAAGACCGATTCCGGTTTTTCCGGGACAGATCATGCGGCGACGGGAGGACATCATGACACAAGCGAATACTGGCGCGCTGCCGGAACCCACACTTGATGTGATCACCATCGGCCGTTCCTCCGTCGATCTTTATGGTCAGCAGATCGGTTCGCGACTCGAGGATATCGCCTCTTTTGCCAAATCAGTTGGCGGCTGCCCTGCCAATATCGCGATCGGCACTGCGCGGCTCGGGCTCAAATCGGGCCTTATCACCCGTGTCGGCGACGAGCAGATGGGCCGCTTCATCCGCGAACAATCAGCACGCGAGGGTGTGGCGACGAGCGGTATCGTCACCGACAAGGATCGCCTGACGGCGCTTGTGCTGCTTGCCGTCGAGGCCGAAGGCGTTTCGCCGATGATCTTCTATCGCTCGGACTGCGCCGATATGGCGCTGGAGGAAAGCGATATCGACGAAAGCTTTATCATTTCGTCGCGTGCGGTGCTCGTCTCAGGCACGCATTTCTCCCGACCGAATACCGAGGCGGCGCAACGCAAGGCGATCCGGATCGCCAAGGCGAATGGCCGGAAGGTGATCTTCGATATCGACTACAGGCCCAATCTTTGGGGCCTTGCCGGCCATGCCGAAGGTTTCGAGCGTTATGTGAAATCCGACCGCGTCTCCTCGAAGATGAAGGAGACATTGCCTGACTGCGACCTGATCGTCGGTACGGAAGAGGAAATTCTGATCGCCTCAGGCGCCGACGATGTGCTCGGCGCACTCAAGGAGATTCGCCGTCTCTCGCCGGCGACCATCGTGCTCAAGCGTGGCGCCATGGGTTGCATCGTCTATGATGGACCGATCTCGGACGACCTCGAGGCCGGCATCATCGGCCAGGGCTTTCCGATCGAAGTCTTCAACGTGCTGGGTGCGGGTGACGCCTTCATGTCCGGCTTTCTGCGCGGTTGGCTCAAAAACGAGCCTCTAAAAACCTGCGCGACATGGGCCAATGCCTGCGGTGCCTTCGCGGTCTCGCGCCTGCTCTGCTCGCCGGAATATCCGACATGGGCGGAACTCGACTTCTTTCTGAAGACCGGCAGCAAGCAGCGGGCGCTGCGCAAGGATGAGGCGATCAATCATTTCCATTGGGCGTCGACCCGGCGCGGCGAAATCCCGCTTTTGATGGCGCTCGCCATCGACCACCGCTCCCAGCTCGTCAGCGTTGCGGACGAACTCGGTGTCGGGCACGATCGCATCTCCGCTTTCAAGCGGCTTGCCGTCCAGTCCGCCGCCCGTGTCGCCGATGGACGTGAGGGCTACGGCATGCTGATCGACGAGCGATTCGGGCGCGATGCCTTCTTCGATGCGGCAACCAAAAACTTCTCCTGGATCGGGCGGCCGGTAGAACTGCCGGGATCGAAGCCGCTGCGCTTCGAATTCAGCCAGGATATCGGGTCGCAGCTCGTCGAATGGCCGCTTGGCCATTGCATAAAGTGTCTATGCTTCTACCACCCCGACGATCCGGCGGAGCTGAAGACGGAGCAGCAGGAAAAGCTGCGCACGCTCTTCGAAGCCGCACGAAAGGTCGGGCGCGAACTTTTGATCGAGATCATTGCGGGCAAGAACGGCCCGCTCTCCGATGATACGATCGCGACAGCACTCGAAGAGCTTTACGCGCTCGGGATAAAACCCGACTGGTGGAAGCTGGAACCACAGGCTTCGAGCGCCGCCTGGAGGAAGATCGATGCCGTCATTGCCAAAAATGATCCATGGTGCCGCGGTATCGTATTGCTCGGGCTCGAGGCGCCCGCGGCGGATTTGATACGCAGCTTCGAGGCGACGCTCGCGGCACCGACCGTCAAGGGTTTTGCCGTTGGACGCACGATCTTCGCAGATGCGGCGCGCGCCTGGATGTCGGGCGGCATGAACGACGAGGAAGCGATCACCGACATGGCCGGTCGCTTCCGGCAATTGACCGAGGCGTGGCTCAGAACACGCGGTCTGACACGATAAGTTTGGGAGGCGCCCCATGGGCAAGACGATCCGACTGACGATGGCGCAGGCAGTTGCGCATTTCCTCAAAAAGCAGATGACCGTGATCGACGGTAGGAAGGTGCCGATCTTCGGCGGCGTATGGGCGATCTTCGGCCACGGCAACGTCGCCGGCATGGGCGAGGCTCTCTACCAGGTGCGGGGCGAATTGCCGACGTGGCGCGCCCACAATGAACAGGGCATGGCGCATGCCGCGATCGCCTATGCGAAAGCGAGCTTCCGCCAGCGCTTCATGGCCTGCACGACTTCGATTGGTCCCGGCGCGCTCAATATGATAACGGCAGCCGGTGTCGCTCATGTAAACCGCATTCCCGTGCTTTTCCTGCCTGGAGACGTCTTTGCAAACCGTGCGCCGGACCCGGTGCTGCAGCAGATCGAGGATTTCGGCGACGGCACGGTTTCGGCAAACGACGCCTTTCGCCCTGTCTCGCGCTACTTCGACCGGATTACCCGACCGGAGCAGATCATGGCCGCTCTAAGGCGCGCCATGCAGGTTTTGACCGATCCGCTCGATTGTGGCCCGGTGACGCTTTCGCTCTGCCAGGATGTTCAGACCGAAGCTTTCGACTATCCCGAAAGCTTCTTTGCAGAGCATGTCTGGACGCAACGCCGCCCACAGCCGGATGCCGATGAATTGGCCAGCGCAATTGCGCTCATTCGCAAATCCGAACGGCCGGTGATCGTCGCGGGCGGCGGCGTTCTCTATTCCCAGGCGACGAAGGAATTGACGTCATTTGCCGAAACGCACGGCATTCCTATTGTCGTTACCCAGGCCGGCAAATCGGCGATAGACGAAACACATCCGCTGGCACTCGGCTCCGTCGGTGTGACCGGAACCTCCGCCGCGAATGCGATCGCCGAAGAAGCAGATCTCGTCATCGCAGTCGGCACGCGCTTCCAGGACTTTACCACCGGGTCATGGGCGCTCTTCAAGAATGACAAGTTCTCCATGATCGGCCTTAACATCGCCGCCTATGATGCGCTCAAACACGACAGCCATCCAGTGGTGGCAGATGCCCGCGAAGGATTGAAGGCGCTCTCGGCGGGACTGGCCGGATGGAAAGCGCCCGCAGCCCTTGCCGAGAAGGCGACGCGCGAGAAAAAAACCTGGATGGAGGCCGCCGCCAAGGCGATGGCGACAACCAATGCGGCGTTACCTTCCGACGCTCAGGTGATTGGCGCCGTCACACGCTCTATTGGAGGCGAAAACACGATTCTGCTTTGTGCGGCCGGCGGCCTGCCCGGTGAGTTGCACAAGCTCTGGCCAGCGACAGCGCCTGGCAGCTATCATATGGAATACGGCTTTTCCTGCATGGGTTACGAGATTGCCGGCGGCCTCGGCGCGAAGATGGCACGGCCGGAAAAAGACGTTGTTATCATGGTCGGCGACGGCTCCTACATGATGCTGAACTCCGAACTCGCGACGTCCGTCATGCTCGGCCTGAAGCTCAATATCGTCGTGCTCGACAATCGCGGCTTCGGCTGCATCAATCGCCTGCAGATGGAGACCGGCGGCGCCAACTTCAACAATCTCCTGAAGGACGCGCGCCATGAGATCATGCCTGAAATCGATTTCCGCGCACATGCCGAAAGCATGGGCGCCATCGCCGTGAAGGTCTCCTCGATCGCGGAACTGGAGCAGGCTATTGAGAAATCGAGAACCAACGATCGCACCTCGGTCTTCGTTATCGACACCGATCCGCTGATAACCACAACAGCAGGTGGTCACTGGTGGGATGTCGCCGTGCCGGAGGTGAGCCCGCGCGAACAGGTCAACAAGGCGCGTGCGGCCTATGTCGAAGCGCGCAAGCATCAACGCTGAAATCATATTCGGAGACAAGAATGATCCGCTACGGGACCAATCCCATCGCCTGGAGCAATGACGACGACCGCACGATCGGCGCGCATCTTTCGCTGGAGGACTGCCTTAGCGACTGCGAAAAGATCGGCTTCGACGGCATCGAAAAGGGCCACAAGATGCCGACTGATCCGGAGGAACTGAAGCGCACGCTGGCCGCCCACAAGCTCGTCTTTGTCTCGGGCTGGCACTCGCTCAACCTTCTGGTCCACAGCGTTGAGGACGAGAAGAAGGCGATCCAGCCGCATCTCGATCTGTTGAAGCACAATGGCTGCAAGGTCTGCATCGTCTGCGAGACGTCGAATGCGATTCATGGTGACGATGACAAGGCGCTGGCCGACAAGCCCAACCTGGCCGAGGACCAGTGGAAGAAGTTCGGTGCCGACGTCGAGGCGATCGCTCAATATTGCGCCGATCAGGGCATCGATCTCGTCTACCATCACCATATGGGAACGGTCGTACAGACCGGTGAAGAGATCGACAGGCTGATGGCCAATACCGGACCGACCACAAAGCTGCTGCTCGATACTGGCCATGCCTGGTTTGGCGGCAGCGATCCGGCGGAGGTCGCGAAAAAATACATGCACCGCGTTCGCCATATCCATGCAAAGAATGTGCGTCCGGCGATCCGCAAGCAGGTCGAGGGCGACCGCCTTTCGTTCCTGGAGGGCGTGCGCCGTGGCGTCTTCACCGTGCCGGGCGACCCGGAGGGCGGCGTCGACTTCCTGCCGGTGCTGAAGATTGCCGCCGAGCATGGCTACCAGGGCTGGCTGGTGATTGAGGCGGAGCAGGATCCGCTCGTGCGCAACCCGTTCGAATATCAGTCGATGGGGCTGAAGGCGCTCAGAGCCTTCGCCAAGGAGGCCGGGCTGGACAAGAGCTGAGCGCAAGCTTCGGCCGCCTGTCCCTAGAGTCCGTCGCGTGAAAACAGACTCACGCGACAGGCTTTAGGCTTTTGTTTTTATGCATGTCGTCGCCGCAAAACCGCTGCACACTTTTGCGCGACATGCATTAGATGCCGTTAAGGAGGAACTGATCCATGCCGAACCTCAAGGTCAAGCCGACCGGAACCCATGGCCGCGTCACCCATGTCACGCCGGAAAATGCCGGTTGGACCTATGTCGGTTTCGACCTTCACCGTCTGAAGCCGGGCGAAACCGCCTCGGGTGAGACCGGCAATCGGGAGGTCTGCCTTGTGTGGGTCAGCGGCAAGGGCAAGGCAAAAGCGGGGATGAAGGATTTTGGCACCCTCGGCGAACGGATGAGTCCGTTCGACGGCGCGCCGCATGCGCTCTACATCCCGGCAGAGTCCGCGTGGTCCGTAACCGCAGAGACCGATCTCGAACTGGCCGTCTGCTCGGCCCCTGGCGGAGGCACATACGAGGCCCGTGCCATCCCGCCCGGAACGCATCCGCCGGTCACGCGCGGTAAGGGCACGAATGTGCGCTACGTCAACAATATCATGCCCGAAGACGACGGTGCGGCCCATTCGCTGCTCGTCGTCGAGGTGATAACGCCAGGCGGCCACACGTCCTCCTATCCGCCGCACAAGCACGATAGGGACGATCTGCCGAACGAAAGCTTTCTGGAGGAGACCTATTACCATCGCCTCAACCCTCCACAGGGCTTCGGCTTCCAGCGGGTCTATACCGACGATCGGTCGCTGGACGAGGTCATGGTTCTCGAGGATGGCGACGTGACGCTGGTGCCGAAGGGCTATCATCCTTGCGCCGCCTGTCACGGCTATGACCTCTATTATCTCAATGTCATGGCGGGGCCGAAGCGCATCTGGAAGTTCCACAATGCGCCCGAGCACGAATGGCTGTTAAAAGTATAGCCGCTCTACATCCTGCTGCATCTGTGGCAAGATCGGACTGCATGCGGAGCAGATAGCCATCTGCTGTCTGCGCCGTTGGCAGTCACGGCTAGGGTTCTAAAAAAAATTCCTCGAATCGTACGGCGCCATGTCGGCTCTGAAGAAATCGGTTCGTCATTATGTCGTGACGGCAACCAATTTCAGAATGGGAGACTGGAATGGCGAAGAAGATTTTATTGTTGCTGGGCACCAAGAAGGGTGCCTTTATCCTTGAAAGCGATGCGGGTCGCGCCGACTGGAAGCTCAAAGGTCCCTATTGCGCGACGTGGCCGATCAATCACGTCGTTGGCGATGCGACGACGGGAAAAATCTATGCTGGGGGCGGCAACGAGTGGTTCGGTGCAGCCGTCTGGCAGAGCGCCGATCTCGGAGAGAGCTGGACCCATTCCAGTGATGGCCTGACTTATGCGAGCGGTGAGACGCCGATCAAGGCGGTCTGGTCGCTGGCGGTCGCGCATGACAAGCTGCATGTGGGTGTCGAGCCGGCAGGACTGTTTCAGAGCGGCAATGGCGGCCAGTCCTTCGAACATGTGGAGGGACTGCAGCAGCATCCCAGTCGCGAGCATTGGGTTCCGGGCGGCGGCGGTCTGATCCTGCATTCGCTGATCCCGCATCCAGACGACCCGAACCAAATTTGGATTGGTATTTCCGCCGCCGGGGTATTCCACACGGCCGACGGCGGCAAGACCTGGGAAACTCGCAACCGCGGAACGCGCGCCGATTTTCTGCCCGAGGGGCAGAACTATCCCGAATTCGGACAATGCGTGCATTGCATCGTGATGGCGGCAGGCAGGCCGGATCGGCTCTATCAACAGAACCATTGCGGCATGTACCGCTGCGACGATGGCGCCAAGACATGGGAAAGCATCGAGGAAGGTCTTCCTTCCAGCTTCGGCTTCCCGGCGGCGGCCCATCCGCGCGATCCGGACACTCTCTATCTCCTACCTCTCAACAGCGACATTGGCGGGCGGTTCGTGCCGGAAGCAAAGGCTGCCGTCTGGCGCACGCGCGATGCGGGCAAATCCTGGCAGGATCTGCGCAACGGCCTGCCACAGGAGGATGTCTATTTCAACGTATTGAGGCAGGCTCTCGCCACTGACAGCATGGAACCGGCCGGCGTCTATTTCGGCACGAGTTCGGGCGAGCTTTATGCCAGCGCCGACGAAGGCGACAGTTGGAACCGCATTGCCCAGCATCTGCCACCGGTCTATTCGGTCGAGACGATGGTGCTCCAAAGTTAGGCTCGTCACCATGGACACACAGAGACGGATGAATATTCCGGTTCGAGTTCGCCTCCCCGCTGTCCTGACCGACCTCTTTCCGGGATCGGTCAGGCGGCTGGATCTGAATGTTGCGACCGTCGCAGAAATGATCGATGCGCTCGATGAACGTTGGCCCGGCATGGGAGATCGCATCCGTGATTCCCGGCCGTCTGTGCGCAAGCACATCAATATCTTTGTGGACGGCGAGCGTGCGACGCTCAAGACACAACTTGCCCCGGGTGTCGAGGTCTTCGTTCTGACGGCGATCAGCGGTGGTTAGTCGAGCGCGCCGCGTCCCTCACAGCACGCGGCGATCATTTTGAAGCGTCGTATGATTCAGAAAATCGCGACCTATTTTCGGGCTAATGCGGAGCCTCCGCCCTTTTCCCTTTGAGATTGCTGATGTAGCAATTCCCATTGGATAGAAACGCGATACCAGGGAACCAGAATGACCGATCATCACCCCGCCACTCCGGAACAGGCTCGCGCGAAGATGGCGCCTTTTGTTTGGGAGGATCCGTTCCTGCTGGAAGATCAGTTGACCGAAGAGGAGCGAATGATCCGCGACACCGCCCGCGCCTATTGTCAGGACCGGCTGGCTGGGCGCGTGCTGGAAGCCAACCGTCATGAGATCTTCCATCGCGAGATCATGACGGAGATGGGTGAGCTCGGCCTGCTCGGCCCGACGATTCCGGAAGAATTCGGCGGCGTCGGTGCCAATTACGTCTCCTACGGCCTGGTTGCTCGCGAGGTGGAGCGTGTCGATTCGGGCTATCGTTCGGCCATGTCGGTGCAATCGTCACTCGTCATGCACCCGATCTTCGCCTATGGCACCGACGAACAGCGGAGCCGATATTTGCCGAAGCTCGCAAGCGGTGAATGGGTCGGCTGCTTCGGCCTGACCGAGCCGGATCACGGCTCCGACCCGTCCTCGATGATCACGCGCGCCAGGAAGGTCGACGGCGGCTACAGCATTTCGGGCGCCAAGAACTGGATCACCAATTCGCCGATCGCCGATGTCGCCATCGTCTGGGCAAAGTCCGACGCCCATGACGACAAAATCAAGGGTTTCATCCTTGAACGCGGCATGAAAGGCCTGGAGACGCCGAAGATCGAAGGGAAATTCTCACTGCGGGCCTCCGTCACCGGCATGATCCAGATGCAGGACGTGTTCGTTCCGGAGGAAAACCTGCTGCCGCATGTCTCTGGTCTCGCAGGCCCATTCGGCTGCCTCAATCGCGCCCGATACGGGATCGCCTGGGGGGCGATGGGAGCGGCGGAATTCTGCTGGCACGCCGCGCGTCAATATACGCTCGACCGTCAGCAGTTCGGCAAACCGCTCGCCGCCAACCAGCTCATCCAAAAAAAGCTTGCCGACATGGAGACCGAAATCGCGCTCGGGCTTCAGGGCTGCCTGCGCCTCGGACGCCTCTTCGACGAGCATCGAGCGCCGGCAGAACTCATCTCGCTGATGAAGCGCAATAATTGCGGCAAGGCGTTGGATATCGCCCGCAACTCCCGCGACATGCATGGCGGCAACGGCGTTTCAGACGAATATGGCGTCATCCGGCACGTCATGAATCTGGAGGCGGTCAATACCTATGAGGGCACGCATGATATCCATGCGCTGATCCTCGGCCGTGCTCAGACGGGAATTCAGGCGTTCCAATAGGGCACAAGGGAAAGGCCGCATCGACCGGATGCGGCCGGCCCTCCGCTCAAAAAGCATGGATCGTGCGACCTTTTTGCGCAGAACATTCATGTTTTAACGATCGAATTCAGCCCTTGGAAACTTTCCTGATCTACTCTGGGACCGTAGAAACCACCGGAGGCTTCCATGGCCTTTCAGATGCACCTCTCGGCTGAAAATGCCGGCTCCGAACCCGCCTATCGGGAGTTCGGTATCGATCGACCCGGCAAGATCATCCTTGTCGGCCATCACCTCAGCACGAAAACGCAGATCCGTTGCCTGATCCGCACGATTACGCTCGCCGGTGCGGTCCTCGAAGTCACCCCTGGTCTGGACGTGCCGGACCATTTCTTCCTGGAAATCCTCGGCATTCGTGACGAGATCGGATGCACGCTCGTCAAGCGCGAGGAAGGAACGGTGACCGTCAGCTTCAATATGCTGATCAATCAGGAATTCCTGCACCATGTCCTACGGCTGAGCTTCGAGATGGGGCAATAAGCCATACCGGCGCTTATCCCAGTCCTTCTTGCTTTTCGCTTTTTTCCGCGATGACTTCCGATAGTTGACCAGCGAGAACAGCGGCAGCACCCACAGCAGGCCGCACCATTCCGGGCGATCGAGAGGGTCGGCCAACGGATCATGCCGCCTCCGACCATTTGCTTTCCTGATCTCTTCCCAGAGAATAACCCAGTTGAGATGCATCCCCTGTCCTCCAATTATTAGTGATGAAATGGAGCTAAGTCTTTCCGCAGCCGAAGTGTAGACGCGCGGAAGAAAGGGGGTTTTCATCCATGAAAGACGCGAACTGGAACGACCTGCAACTCTTCTTCCATGTGGCAACCGCGGGCGGTCTTTCAGGAGCCGCCCAACGGACGGGCATCAGCGCGCCGACGATCGGCCGCCGAATGCTGGCGCTTGAGCGTGCGACCGGCAGGGCTCTTTTCAGTCGGGGACCGACCGGTTACCTGCTCGAGGCCGACGGCAAGGTTCTTTTGGAACGGGTGCGCGCCATGCACGAGGTGGCACAATCCATTGCCGATTGGCGTGGCGACGTACTGACGCTGCCGATCGTTTCAACCGCCGGCGGTAACTGGACGCTGCGCTTCATTGCCGACAATCTCACCGCCGTCTGGACGCCAAAAGATGCCTTTCGCATGTGTTACAAGGCTTGCGACGCGGGTGTCGGTTTCATCTACCGGGAAGCGCACGTCGCCATCTCCCATCTGAGACCCGATACCGGCAATATTGCAATCCGCCGATCTGTCCGCGTTGCCCATGCCGCCTACCAGGCGGCAAGTTTCGACGATCGCAATTGCAACTGGATTTCGCTTGGGACCGATATCGCCATGACGCCTGCCGATAAGTGGACCTTCGAACATCCGGATTATTGGATCACCAGCTGGACCAACACGCCACACATGCTGTTCCATTTTATTCGCGGTGGCGCCGGTCGCGGCGTGCTGCCCTGCTTTATTGGCGACAGCGATCCGGCGCTGACGCGTGCCGGGCCCATTATTCCCGAATTGACCCATGATCTGTGGATCGTCGCCCATGACGACGAACGTCAGCGTCCCGAAGTTCGCACGGTGATAGATCGTCTAGCGGCGCTATTTCGCCAGCATGAGCGGCTTTTTGCAGGTGGTGCGGATCGTTCCGCGGCACGATAGTAAAACTCGGCGCGCTTTTTCCAAACTGCACCAAAGTATCCTGCGTCAGGGCGCATCCCAACGCAGGAAGATCTCTGCAATCAAAGAATTAGAGCGTCCTTTGCGCATTCTTGAACTCTCTACGCGGCCAGATGACGCTCGATCTGATCAACGGGCAAATTGGTCAAGTCCTTTGGCACTTCCGCAGTGATCACCGCTTGCGCATCAGCGCTCAGATTGGGCCGTAGCGTTCCAAGCGCTTTCGGCGGCGCGACCAAAACGATCTGTCGGGCATTCTTGTCGTGGACGAGCCCATCGACTTTGGCGGCGACCTCCTTTAGGAAATCCTCTTCCGCCTGATCGTGCCAGCTGGTTTCCTCAACGGCGCTACCGCCGATGCCATCCGGCTGATGCGAGCGGCCAGGCTTATCGGCTCCAAGGTCCCGGTCTGCCTCATCCGGATGCGCAAATGTTTCTTGCACCTGCAAATTCAGGATCTCAGCATCGCCGGCATTCTGCAGGATTAATGCCTTTGCTCCGTCGCAAACGACAACCCAGGATTCCCAAGGCACCTTGATATGGACCATTTTGTTTCCTCGTCCTTTCTTGATGAGCGCGTCCCATCTGCAAAGGTAAAACGCTCCGGAATTGAAAGAGTTCGAGAAAGTGGAATCGTATTCGGGGCGAACCCACGCCTCAAATCACCTGGAAAAGACGATCGGTCAACAATGTCCCTTGGTGGGGCATTTGCATGATTTCCTTTTGTGCCGATAGGACGCAAATTGCGAGATCGTTAAAATTGTACGGTTGTATTTGACGAATGTGCAAAAGATTCGTGTGAGGCTTCAGCTGCCTAAGTCCGAAATGAATTTGGATGAAACAAACCCGGGGAACTGCAATGCTCCGCGCGACACATCTGGCTACCGTCAAGTCCGAAGTCTATGAGCAGCGATGGGAACAATTCTACGTTCAAAGGCCGGCACGCATCATTGCCGTGCGACCGTGCCTGACGGGAATATCGATGCGAAGCTGCGAGATCGTCGATATCTCTCAAGGTGGCGCCGGCTTCATCGTGTCGACCACCGCGGGTCTGCCCCTTCACTACTATCTCAGCATTCTTGGCCTGGCCTATCGGATCGGCTGTGCGGAAGTGTTCCGTAACGGTACGCGGGTGGGCGTCAAATTCATCAACAAGATCGACCCTGAGACCCTGAGCAAGATCGTTCGCGCCGACTTCATGATCGGAAACACCGAAGCCATTGCGGCACGCTCAGGCCCTCGTCCGATATAAACGGGATGCCGCCTTGATAGCCATTTCGGCTATTGCCTTGGCATGATTCGCGCTTATTCTGGGCAACAATTCGCCTCGTGTCAGGAAAACGCTCCAGAATGCCTCCCTTTCCGCGCTTCACGCCGCTGATCAGCGCCCTTCCCTCCACCGTGCCTTTTGTCGGTCCTGAAGCCATCGAACGTCAACGCGGCCTTGCGGTCAAGGCGCGCATCGGCGCCAACGAGAACGGCTTCGGCCCTGCGCCGTCCGTCGTCGCCGCGATGCGGGAACAGGCGGGCGACATCTGGAAATACAACGACCCGGAAAATTTCGCCTTGAAGGAAGCGCTCGCAGCCCATCTCGGCATCAGCCACGGCAATATCGCGGTCGGAGAAGGCATCGATGGTTTGCTGGGGATGATCGTGCGAATGATCGCCGGGACGGGAACGCCGGTGGTCACGTCTTTCGGCGGTTATCCGACCTTCAATTTCCATGTCGCCGGTCATGGAGGCCGGCTCGTGACCGTCCCCTATGTGGACGACCACGAAGATCCGGAAGGGCTGCTCGATGCGGTCAGGCGTGAAAAAGCGCCGCTCGTTTATTTCGCCAATCCGGACAATCCAATGGGGAGCTGGTGGGATGCCAAAAAAGTCGTCGCCTTCGCGCGCGCCGTCCCGGAAGATTGCCTATTGATCCTGGACGAGGCCTATAGCGAAACCGGGCCTGCCAATTCCGTTCCCGCAGTCGAAGCGCTGATCGATCTGCCAAACGTGATGCGCACACGCACCTTCTCCAAAGTTTATGGCATGGCGGGCGCCCGCGTCGGCTATGTCATCGGCGCAGCGGAGACGGTGCAAGCCTTCGACAAGATCCGCAATCATTTCGGTATGAACAGACTTGCCACCGTGGGAGCACTGGCGGCGTTGAAGGATCAGGCCTATCTCGGAGAAGTCATCGGTAACATCCATGCCTCACGGGAACGGATCAGCACGATCGCCCGCGATAACGGCCTTCTACCGCTTCCGTCGGCGACGAATTTCGTCGCGATCGACTGCGGCCGGGATGGCAGCTATGCCCGTGCCATCGTCGACGGACTGATGGAGCACGGCGTTTTCATCCGTATGCCGGGTGTCGCGCCCCTCAACCGCTGCATCCGCGTCAGCACAGGTCCGGAGAGTGATATGGCGCTCTTTGCGGAGGCGCTGCCCCGGGTGCTGAAAGCCATCGGCTAAATTTTAGACACGTGAAAGAACCGCGCCAGCCTTGTATCTGCCGGTCGCGGTTCGCTTCATCTGGCACGGTCCCGTCCATCCGCCAGTTTCCCCCGAGGCTATCGTATCCAGTGATGCACCGATTCAAACTGAACGAGAGTCCTTTGCGTATCCAGTTCGACGCGCGGTGCTTCAGGTTCGGATGCGCACTGTCCTCAGTGCATAGTCATCCATTCGCGTGCGGCGCGCAGCGCTGCTGCGAGCTCCATCTTGTTCATCGTGGCGGCAACGTCGGCCCTGAGTTCGGCGGCGCGGTCACAGCCCTTGATCGCGGCGATGTTCAACCACTTATGGGCAGCGACGAGGTCGACGACACAGCCGCGGCCGGTCGCATATATCAAACCCATTTCACAGAAGACATCGGCGTTGTTTTCGCCACCCATGGTGGCCATTTCAGCATTCTGCATTTCGAAGCGTGCCATCGGTTTTATCCCTGTTAGCCTGTTGTGACTTATCCCTGTTTTTCCTTCCGGATCCGTCCGTCTATCGCGGCTTTCGATCCTTCAGGTCCGGCGGGTTCGCCCCGCTCGTTTGATGGGTTCACTATGCCAAACGGCTTTCAAAAAGCGCTTAAAATGCATGATTAATTTGAGACAAACAAAGTCCAAATGCTTGGTAAACTTGGGATTTTGTTAAGCATCGGATGCCTTGCGAATTAAGGACTTTTCCTCAAGTTTTACGGATTATTCAGATTTGGATTTCAACGCTTTGTTAACCCTGAAAACAGCTCAGGAAGCAACGCCTGCAAATTCTCTCCGACCTATGTGGCAGGAAATGCAGAGGTTTCGGTTGCGACAGATTTATCTTTGCGGCCGTAGAGGATAAGCTTTCACAACCGGGCTCAGAGCATCATCGGAGGCAGAGATGATCCGCACCTTCACCATTGGCTGTGCCATCGCGCTCATCGCCACCTTGGCGCAGGCGGACGAAGCGATCGTCGGGAACTGGAGAACGGCAAATGGTGATACCGCGGTGATCGGTCCCTGCAAAGGCGGCTATTGCATAACATTGAAAACCGGCAGATATGCCGGCAAGAAGATCGGCACGCTGCAGGGCAAGGCCGGCCGCTACACTGGCCTGATCGTCGATCCCGCCGCCAACAAGACCTATAGCGGGTCTGGAAATGTTTCAGGCGACTACCTCAAAATGCAGGGATGCGCGCAAAAGGTGTTCTGCAGAACGCAGACCTGGACGCGCCTGTAGAACGGCACGTGTCCAATTGGACGCTCTATCGCTCTGACAGAACGAGAAGAACCTTTCCGATCTCGGGGACGCGAGCGAGATAGCATCTTGCAGGGTTGCAAGCTGAACAATCGATGAACCGCCCCCTCACCGCCCGTTCAGCCGTCGTGTGGCAAAAGCAAGTGCACGATAGGGCAATATCGAGGCGATAGAAATGGACACGGTTATCCTGATGAGACGCTTCACCATCATTATGCTATGTGCAGCAATTTTTGCATTCACGTTTTCAGCAGTGGTTGTTTACAGTGGCGGAGGCGGCATGCAGTCGCGTCTCGGGGCGAGATACACGTGCCTTCAGGCAAACGGCGCATACTGCATGATCGGGCCAATGGCCCTGCTGCGCTCGTAGCGTCGTTCAATCAGGCTGCCTTTTTCAAGGTTGCGCGTTTATGGCGACGTCCGGGCAAAGTGATGAGACCGGCAATCGCGCTCAGCGACAAGGCACCAGCGGCACCCCAGGCGAAGCCGGAGACAGTAACCGGAACGGCGGGAGCGAAATCCTTCCAGGCATTCTTTACGATCATGGCATCGGGTTCGGAGAAAACGACAATTGGCCGCCATAAGGGTGGTGTTCCCGATAACCGCGAAAGTTGATCCGACAAACGCCTATATCTCGCAAAGGTCGATCGCATCGAACTTCCGCGTGCGCGGATAAAATCCTCGCGCGACGAATCGTAAAGCGCCAAGGCTTGATCTCGATCGAGATTGTAGCGACGCGCTTCGTCATCGAAATCGGATATTATGACGCGCAGTTCATCAAGCGCGCCACCGAGCCGTTGGCGATATTGCTGGCTGAATTCCGGCGCCTGGGAGAATGTGAGAGCGCCAAGCAACGCCATCACAACACCGGTTGCCCTTGCTGTATAGCCCATACCAGTTGGCTCCCGCCGTCGGCCAAAACAACATTGCTTCAACTGAGGAGACGCCCAATGGTTTCACCAAAGTTGGCATGTCGTACATCAGAAAATGCCTTGATAACTGGAAAATCGCGGTCGACGCGTCGTTTGCTTGTTAAAAACAACGCTCTATAATACATCATGAACAAAAGAATCTCTCTTATGTCGCCCTTCGAGGTATCGCTTCCCGAATCTTTCGAGCCGAGAAGCTTCGACGATCCGGCCGAAGCCGTGGATGTCCTGACTGCGCTTTACGAGCGCAATACAAGCTTTCTCATCGACAACTTCACGCGGCTTGCCCAGGGCGAGCCGATCACTTCGCGCTATCGTGCCTATTATCCGCAGGTCAGTATCGAGACGACCAGCTTCGGTCACATCGACTCGCGGCTTTCCTACGGTCATGTCACTGCTCCGGGCGTCTACACGACGACGATTACCCGCCCGCGGCTCTTCCGGCACTATCTCAGGCAGCAGCTCGATCTCTTGATGCGAAGCCATCATGTTCCTGTAATGGTGTCTGAATCGGCAACGCCTATCCCATTGCATTTCGCTTTCGGGGAAGGCGCGCATGTCGAGGCGTCGGCCTCGACCTTCCTGGACGTACCGTTGCGCGACCTCTTCGACACGCCGGATCTCAACACCACAGATGATGAAATCGCCAACGGCGAATATATTCCGCCGCCAGGCGAGCCGTCGCCGCTCGCGCCCTTTACGGCACAACGCATCGACTATTCGCTTGCCCGCCTCTCCCACTACACGGCAACGAGTGCCCAGCACTTCCAGAATTTCGTGCTGTTCACCAACTACCAGTTTTATATCGACGAATTCTGTGCCTGGGCGCGCGACCTGATGGCAAGAGGCGGCGAAGGCTATACCGCCTTCGTCGAGCCCGGCAATATCATTACCGAGGCAGGATCCCGTCGGCCGGCGACGGACGCGATTATCGCAAAGCTGCCGCAGATGCCGGCCTACCATCTGAAGAAAAAGGGGCATGCCGGGATCACGATGATCAATATCGGCGTCGGTCCTTCTAATGCCAAGACGATCACGGACCACGTCGCGGTGCTGCGCCCGCATGCGTGGCTGATGCTCGGCCACTGCGCGGGCTTGCGCAACAGCCAGAGGCTCGGAGACTATGTATTGGCGCACGCCTATATGCGCGAGGACCATGTGCTGGACGACGACCTGCCGGTCTGGGTACCGATCCCGGCGCTTGCCGAAGTGCAGGTGGCGCTCGAAGCGGCGGTCGCGGAGATCACCGGCTATGAGGGATTCGAGCTGAAACGGATCATGCGCACGGGTACCGTCGGCACGATCGACAACCGCAACTGGGAACTGCGCGACCAGCGCGGGCCGGTCAAGCGCCTGTCACAGGCGCGTGCGATCGCTCTCGACATGGAATCAGCGACGATCGCCGCCAACGGGTTCCGCTTCCGCGTGCCCTACGGCACCCTGCTCTGCGTTTCCGACAAGCCCCTGCATGGCGAATTGAAGCTGCCGGGCATGGCGTCTGCCTTCTATCGGACGCAGGTGAACCAGCATCTGCAGATCGGCATCCGCGCCATTCAGAAGCTTGCCGCCATGCCTCCGGAAGCGCTGCATTCGCGCAAGCTTCGAAGCTTCTTCGAAACGGCCTTCCAATAGTCGGCGGCGTCGATCTAGCTGCGCTTCCTCGAGACAAGCAGCGCCAGTGCCGCGCCGGTCAGAGCTGAAACGACGATGATCAGATGCGTGTTGACGCTTATCTGCGCGAGCGCGTCAAGCGCAGGCCTTGCGTTCGGCGCGCCAAACGCGAGTGCGCCCGCGGTGATCCCCGCCGGATAGGTGCCCACACCCCCGGGGGCATGCATTGGCAGAACCGAGGACAATTCGCCGCCGAGCGCGCCACCGAAGCTTGCCTGCAATGGATAAACGCCCATCAGACCCAGTGCCCAGGCAATAACCGCGACCTTGACCATCCAGTTGACGACGGTCATGAGCCAGGCGCGGGCGAAGGCCACTCCGTTCACCGGCAGGCCGCGCTCGACTTCATGGACGAAGCCCTGTGCCCTCCTGGGCAATGCTTTCGCTCCAATCCGCAGCAGGTATCGGCGGGCGGCAAAGGCTGCGACAGGCAGGAGTAGAAAAACGAGCCAGAGCATCCAGGCAAGGACAGGCGTCGCCGAACCCAACGCAAGGCCCACACCTGCTGCTGCCAGCAGCGCGTGCAGATCGAGAAGGCGCATCACCAGCAGAGCGGACGTGCCGCGCGCCAGCGGAATGCCGAATTCGCTGCGCATAAGGACCGGAAAACTTGTCTCGCCGGCTCGAAACGGCAGCATGATATTGAGCAGGTTGTGAATCTGAGTGACTCGGAATAAAGCGGCAAAGCGCCCCGCCGTCTCCCGCGGAAAATAGTCGTAAATGCGCCAGGTTCTGAGAAAATAGGTGCTGGTCAGCAGCGTCAGGGCGCCCAAGATAGGCAGAACTCCGACCTCCGCCCACCGCCCGACGATCACCGGCCAGCCCCACAGCCATTGCACGAAGATCGCGTAGGCGGCGAGGATTGCCAGCGTCAGTGCGGTCATGCGGTTTCGCATAAACCAGGATTGTCGGCTGGCAACAATCGGAGTCTTCATGTAGTAGGCTTCCCGCAGTGGCTTGACAGGTCGAGGTTTTTGCTGCCGGGTGCGACCGGCCATCCGGCCTTTTAGGAGAAAGAAGAGTTGCAGACAACGGCAGAGTCCATTCGCGAGCAAAGCAGCGCCGCGCCAGTGCCTGAGCTTTCACTCGTCGTCCCCGTGTTCAACGAGGAGGATAGCATCGGCCCGCTCGTCGAGCGGATATGCTCCGCCATGGCAGGTTATGAAAGCTCCTGGGAACTGATCCTGGTGGACGATGGAAGCACGGACGGCACGCTGGCAAATGCTCGTCAAGAAATCGACCGCGACGGACTCTCGTTGAAGATCGTCGAACTGCAGCGCAATTTCGGCCAGACCGCCGCCATGCAGGCCGGTATCGACACCGCCTCGGGGCGACTGATCGCTACCATGGACGGCGATCTGCAGAACGACCCGAAGGATATCCCGGCAATGGTGGCCGAACTCGAGCGGCGTCAGCTCGATCTCCTCGTAGGCTGGCGGAAGAACCGGCAGGACGGCCTTCTCCTACGCAAGATCCCCTCCTGGTGCGCCAACTACCTCATCGGTCGGATTACCGGAGTGAAGCTGCATGATTACGGCTGCAGCCTGAAAATCTATCGCGGTTCGATCATTAAGCAGGTCAAGCTGATGGGCGAAATGCACCGCTTCATTCCTGCCTGGGTGGCCGGCGTCGTGCCGAGCTCACGCATCGGCGAGATGGTCGTCACACATCATGCCCGCCAGCACGGCCAGTCGAAATACGGCATTTCGCGCACCTTCCGGGTCATCCTCGATCTGCTGTCGGTGATGTTCTTCATGCGCTACAAGGCGCGTCCCGGGCATTTCTTCGGTTCGCTCGGCCTCGGGCTCGGTGCCCTCTCCGCCATCATCCTTGCCTACCTTTTCATTGACAAATTCATTATGGGCAACGACATCGGCACACGCCCGATGCTGATGGTCGGTGTGATGCTTTTCCTCTCCTCCGTCCAGCTGATTACGACAGGTATTCTGGCGGAGATGATCGCAAGGACCTACTATCGCGATGATGCCTCGCCGAACTATATCGTCCGAACGATATTTGCCCGAAAGGACTGATGTGTCGGGGCTCCTTCAACGGCGCCCGGAACTGTTGATCCTGATCTTAGCGGGCTATTTCCTGCTCCATTTCGCCGTCCGGCTGATGATACCGAACGCGCTGGAGCTGGACGAGGCGGAGCAGATCCTGCTGTCGCAATGGCTTGCCGCCGGCTATAACTCGCAACCGCCCTTTTACAACTGGCTTCAATACGGTGTGACGTCGCTCTTCGGCGTCTCGCTGTTTTCGCTGTCTATTCTCAAATGCACGCTCCTGTTCCTCTCCTATCTGTTTTATTGGCTGGCAGCCCGTCTCACACTGAAAGGCCGTGACCTTGCGACGGTCGCCACACTGGCGCTCCTGACGATTCCGCAGATCGCGTTCGAGGCGCAGCGGGACTTGAGCCATACGGTCGCGACGATCTTTGCTTCTTCGCTGTTTCTCTACGGCTTCTTTCGGACGCTGAAGGCGCCGAGCGCCGTTTCCTACTCGATCACCGGCATGGCAGTCGGGTTCGGGCTCATTTCGAAGTACAACTTTGCTCTGCTGCCCGCATCGGCTCTCCTCGCCGTCCTGTTCGACGCAGAAATGCGCAAGCGGCTGTTCGACTGGCGCCTGGCTCTGACGGCGGCGATCTCCATTGCCATCATCCTTCCCCATGCGACGTGGTTCGTCGACCATATGAGCCTTGCCACTGGCAAGACATTCGACAAGATGACCGGATCGGGAAGCGACGGTCTGTCAGCCCAGATTTCTTCAGGCTTTCTGTCGCTGCTGACGGCGATACTTGGCTTTGCGGGCCTCACCGCCTTTATCTTCATCCTCATGTTCGGAAAATCCCTATGGCCAGCGCTGCGCGCATCCAACCGATGGACCCCCATTGTCGAGCGCATGCTGATCCTCGAAATCGGTGCGATTGTCCTGCTCATTCTTTTTGCGGGAGCCGAGAGCGTAAGAGATCGGTGGCTGACCCCACTTCTCATTATTCTGCCGCTCTATCTCTGCATGAAACTCGATGCGGCCGACGTTGATCCTCGCAGGGCGTTGCGCGTCGGGGTTCCGGTGAGTGCCGCGATCATGGCAATCGTTCTTCTTATTCTGGCCACGCGTGCGGTCTGGGGGCCTTGGATTGGCGACTATCAGAGGCTCAACATTCCCTATGAAGCCTTCGCCAAAGAGCTCAGCGAGGGCATCGGCGGCAGCCCGGCCGTCATCGTCGGACAGGATCCGCACCTTGACGGCAACATGCGGCTGCAGATGCCGAACGTGCCTGTGATCTCGCTCAGCTACGAGGATTTTCAGCCGGCTTATCAGTGGGATTCGCGCCACCCCATTGTTTTCGTCTGGCGCGATGGCAAGGGAGGCCCTCCATCCGGCTTCCCGGACGCGCTCCAGGCGTGGCTAGATGGAAAGGCCGGGCGACATCTCACGCCCGAAACACGCGTCGTCAGCGTGCCCTATATCTACGGTCGTCCAGGCGACATGTACCAGTTCGCATACGCGTGGGTATATCCTTAAGTCGGCTTTGGCCCGTGCAGAAGAGCTCAGGATAAGCTTCGATCATCCGCCTTGGAGCTCGCTTCACTGCTGAACAGGCGAGATTTCAGCTTTTCCCGGATGGTCTGCACGAGCACATAAAGCACCGGGATCAAAAGAAGGCCGACAATCGTGCCGATTGCCAAGCCTCCGAATACGGTGGTTCCGATCGATCTGCGGCTTCCCGCGCCCGCGCCGGTGGCAACCACGAGCGGAATAACGCCCAGGATCGAAGCGGCTGCGGTCATAAGAACAGGCCGGAAACGTTGCTGCGTTCCCGCAGTCGCGGCCTCGCGGATGCTCATTCCCTCCTCACGACGTTCCTTCGCAAACTCCACGATAAGAATTGCGTTCTTGGCTGCGAGGCCGATCAGCAGGATCAGGCCGATCTGCGCATAGATGTTCATGTCGATGCCGGTGAGCATCAGCGCGGCGAGCGCCCCCAGCACCGCGACGGAAACGGACAGCATCACCGCCACAGGGACACTCCAGCTCTCATACTGAGCCACAAGAAACAGGTAAGTGAAGACAACCCCCATCACGAGAACGACTACTGTCTGGTTTCCTGCTTCCCGCTCCTGAAGGGCAAGTCCGGTCCATTCAAACCCGAACCCGGCGGGAAGATTATCATTCGCCAGCGTTTCCATCGCCGCCAGCGCCTGGCCGGTACTGCTCCCCGCGGCGGCCTGACCGTTGATCGAAGCTGCAGGAAACAAGTTGTAGCGACTGATCTCGTTAGGACCGTAGATCGTGGAGATCGTGACCATCGATTGAAGAGGCACCAGCTCGCCGTTCGAACTGCGAACCCGGAGCCGCTTTATGTCTTCGATGCGGCTGCGGAACTGCGGCTCGTCCTGGATGCGCACCTGGAAGACACGTGAGAAGATGTTGAAGTCATCGATATAGGAAGACCCCAGATGCGCTTGCATCGTGCTGAAGATTGCTGACGGTGTCACGCCGAAAATCTCGGCACGACGTCGGTCAATGTTGAGAAAAACCTGTGGTACATCCGCTGAAAACGTGCTGAACACCCCCGTGAGACTTGGGGATTGATTGGCTTTGACAATCAATCCCCGCATCACCTCGGCAAGATCGGTTTGGCTCTGCCCGCTTCTCGCCTGAAGCCGAAAATCGAATCCGCCTGTCGTTCCCAGGCCCGGAATGGCAGGTGGATTGAACGCGACGATCGTCGCAGTTGGAATACGCGCGAATTCACCGCGGAGGTGGGCCAGGATGCCGTCGATGTTTTCGGCGGCAGTTCTCCGTTCTCCCCATGGTTTGAGCACGGAGATGACCATGCCGGCGTTGGAGCCGCTGCCGCCCACCATGCTGTTTCCGGCAATACCAATGGAATTCGCAACACCAGGCGTCTGCTGCAGAACGCCTACGACCGTCTCGATAACCTGTTGAGTGCGGTCGAGCGACGCAGCATTCGGCAGTTGCACGTTAACGAACATGTAGCCCTGGTCTTCAGGCGGGACAAAACCTGTCGGAAGCGTACGGATGAGGCCGTAGACGCCCGCGAGGACTGCGACCACAATGACCGACGAGACAACGAGCCGGCGCGAGAGACGACCGAACATGTTGAGATACCACTTACGGGAGATGTCCAGCCCGCGATTGAAGCGGCGGAACAAGGCGGAGCGGCTATCTCGTGGTGGTCGAAGCATCATCACGCAAAGTGCCGGACTCAAAGTCAACGCGTTGATCGTGGAAAACGTGATTGTCACAAGGATGGTCACCGCGAACTGTCGGTACAGTTGCCCTGTGATGCCAGCCAGAAATGCGACCGGCACGAAGAGTGCTGCGAGCACAAGAGTGGTTGCAACGATCGGACCGGTTACTTGTTGCATGGTGCGGCGCGTGGCGGCGTTGACGTCAAGTCCTTCGTCGCTCATGACGCGCTGGACATTCTCGACGACGATGATCGCGTCATCGACGACGAGACTGATTGCGAGCACGATCGCGAACAACGTTATCGTGTTGGCCGAGTAACCGACCAGATAGAGCACCGCAAATCCGCCGATAAGCGAGACAGGAATGGTGAGTGTCGGAATGACAGTGGCGCGCCAGTCCTGAAGAAAGAGATATGTCACCGCGACGACGAGAGCGAAAGTGATCGCAAGGGTGATCATGATCTCGCGGATAGTTTCCGTCACGAAAGATGTTGTGTCGAGGACCACGGTGTAAGCGACATCATCCGGAAACTGCTTCGAGAGGAGTTGAAGCTCCGAGCGCACCGCCGTCGCGACAGCGAGTGCGTTCGCATCCGGAGACTGGTAGAGGATCATGGTCGCGCTCGGCTGGCCGTTGAATGTGGAATTCGTGTCGTATGACTGCGCACCGAGTTCCACTCGAGCGACATCGCGGAGATGAACGATCGCCCCATCGGCGTTGGTGCGGACCACTATGTTTCCAAACTCTTCCGCACTTGCGAGGCGTCCTTGCGCCATAACTGTGAGCTGCATCTGTTGGCCGACAGTCGTCGGAGGAGAGCCAAGCAATCCGGCGGAGGCCTGAGCGTTCTGAGCCTGGATTGCGGATGCAAGGTCCGCAGCCGTCACGCCGAGCGCCTGCATGCGGTCCGGGTTCATCCATATGCGCATGCTGTATATCGGCCCAAAGATCGTGGCCTCTCCGACACCGGGCACGCGTGCGACGGCGTCGCGGATGTTGATGGACGCATAATTACTTATGAAGGTATCGTCCCGCGTGCCCCTTGGTGAATATATTGCCACGCCCATGAGCATGTTCGACGAACGGCTCCTGACTGAGACACCTGTCTGCGCGACGGCGGTGGGGAGGCGGGGGGTGGCCAGCGCAACGCGATTCTGGACGTTTACCTGTGCAATCGCGGGATCGGTGCCGATCCGGAACGTGACCGTTAAAGTATATGTGCCGTTGTTCGTGCTCGAGGAAGACATGTAGATCATGTCCTCGACGCCGTTGACCTGATCCTCGATCGGAGCTCCGACACTTTCGGTGATGACGTTCGCATTGGCACCAGGATAGCTGGCGGTGACCTGAACTTCGGGCGGGGTGATCTGAGGAAACTGAGCGACCGGAATTTGAAAAAGTGCCAAGGCACCCGCAATTGTCATCACGACTGCGATAACCGTTGCGAACCGGGGCTTGTCGATGAAGTGCGATGAAAAATTCATGGCTTCGCCGACCCCGAGGACGCGCCCGAAGGCTGTGCGATACCGACTTCCCCGGCAGGCGCCGCCCCTCCGACCTCAACCGCCTGCACGATCGTTCCCGGCGATACACTGTGAAGGCCTCCCACGATCAGTGTTTCCCCCCCATCCAGACCTTGATCGACGACCCAGTTCTGTTCTGCCTGAGTTGACACCTGGATTCGCCGGATAGTCGCACGGCTATCTTTGTCGAGTATGAGCACGAATCGCCCCTCCCGATCCTGTTCCACTGCACCCAGCGGAACCACGGGATAGCGCTTTGCCCCGATCTCCCGGATGATGACGGTGACGAACTGTCCTGGAATCAGGAGGGCCTGAGGATTGGAGAAGAGTGCGCGGATCGGGATCGTTCCGGTCTGCGGATCAACCTCGTTGCCAAAGAATTCGATCTCTCCTGCGGGATCGTATTGCTGCCCGTTTGACAGGCGCAGCGTTGGCACGAAGCGCTTTGCGAGTTGCTCCTTGCTAAGTCCCCCTGCAGCTTGCCGAATATCCAGTACGGTGCGGTCGCTAACGGAGAAAACAACGCGGATCGGATCTATCTGCACCACGCGCGCAAGAGGGTCCGACGAAGGGCTGACGAGACTGCCGACCGCAAAATTGGCGCGGCCGATGCGGCCGGAAATCGGGGACTTTATGCGCGTATATTCAAGGTTGAGTTCGGCCTGAGAAACCTTCGCTTCGGCGGATGTCACCGCCGCCTTTGCCGTATCGCGGGCCGTCTGCGATGCCTCCAGCGTGGCCTGCGACGTGGTCTGGGCCTGTCGGAGGGCCTGATTGCGTTGCAGCTGCCGCTCCGCATCAGCCAACGTCACCTGAGCGCTCGCGAGTGTCGCCTGAGCATCCTTCAGCGCAATTTCATAGGCTGCTTTCTCGATGCTGAACAGATCCTGGCCCTGACTGACCATCTGTCCTTCGTCGAACAAACGTGCGTCAATGAAACCCTCGACACGCGTGCGGATATCCAGCGTATTCAGGGCTTCCACACGCCCCACGAACTCGTCGCCAGGCGAAATCTCTTGAAGGGGTACTTTGATAACGCTCACGATCGGCGGACTTTGGGCGATCGCTGTTCCGGCGACGGCATAGAGCAGCGCCATGAGCATGATCACGATGAAGCGTTGCGGTGCATTGACGAAGGTCGTGATGAACATGAAGCTGCTCCGCGCATTCAGTTCTATAAATCGTCCCGCACATGCGGTCTTTTCTAACGGAAGGCTGGTTCGGCCCTTTTCCTCCAGCGACCGGGAACGCACAGCGTCCACGCCACCAAGACCAGACCGAATGGCAGAGCGACCAGCGATATCCACCTTCGGCTTAGGCTTCCCGAGTCCTTACCAGCCTCCCTTTATATTCCACTTTCGAATGAGAAGATGCTTCGGTGTGCAATCACAAGCCGGAAAATCCAAATCGGCTATACCGTTGACAGAAAGTTGTATCCGAAAGTCGTATCGCGCAGCAAGGAAAATAGATCACTGTCGCCGGTCAATTTAACAACAAGCTAATAAAAGGCCGGAATTGTTTCGTTTAGGCGCAGGGGAGCTGCAAACGCTGTTCGATTACGGCTGCGCCTGCAGTTCATTCCGAGCCGCCTTCATTGGAGGAGCTTGCAACCAGCTTCATGGCGGCGGCCAACAGGACGACACCTCCCGGCAGCACCAGACCATTCCAGTCCAACATGCCGTCGGTTTCAGCAACGACCGTGGCGAAATGCACAACGAGGTAGAGAATTATCACCTGAAAGAAGAGATTCTTCAGCTCAGCGACGGTGTCCAGGATCATCCATTTCGGGACTTTTCGCCGCGTTTCGGGCGATATGTCCAGGACAAAGCCGAAGGTAATCGCGTAGGCGAAGATGATAAGAACGATGCCGAACAGGAACTTGTCGGTCGAGCTCAGCACCGCAGCGATGACAGAAGCATCATATTCGGTCCCAACGAAGGAAACAGCGTTGCGGAGCGTAAGAAGGCCCTCCCAAAAGACCAGGACGGCGCCACAAAGGACTCCGATAGTCGCAACAAGCATGATGTAGCGAATGCCCAGGAATAAGAAGATCACTTGCACTCCCCGCGCTAGATTGCACAACGCTACCGCGAATTTCCCCGACTTTCAAACGAGCGGCATCTTTGGGTCAGACCGAAGCCAGTCGACCAGTCACACAAGAAGTCGTCGTTATCGCTCCGTGGTGTCGACGCGGGTGACCACAGACATTCCAGGTCGCAATCTTTCGGCCAGGGGCTGATCGTGATCGATGGCGATGCGAACCGGTAATCGCTGAACGACTTTCGTGAAATTTCCAGTGGCGTTATCCGGCCGCAATATGCTGAATTCCGATCCCGTCGCGGGCGACAGTTCTTCCACCTTGCCGGTCAATCGTGCGCGATTGAGGGCATCGACGGTGAAGGAGGCAGGCTGACCGATACGAATGTCGTTCGTCTGAGTCTCCTTGAAGTTCGCCACGACCCATACGTCCGGCGGCACGAGAAACATCAATTGCGACCCAGCCGTGACAAACTGTCCGAGACGCACCGAAGCCTCGCTGACTTGACCGTTTCTCGGAGCGGTAATCACCGTATTCGACAGATTGATGCTGGCGACGTTGACCTGCGCTTCTGCCATTCGCAAAGCCGCCTGAAGTCCCTGTTTGGAAACCTCTGTTGATGTCAGCGTCTGCTGGGCGATCGCGATGGAAGCTTCCGCGCGCTTCACTCCCGCTTCCGCGGCTCTCAACGTCGCCTGCGATTGCTCGGCCTGGGCTTGGGGCGTAATTCCCTGACGGCCCAGCGCCTCCACGCGATTGGCATCCGCCTTTGCGCGCTGCAGCTCAGCCTTAGCCTGCAGGAGATCCGCCTGGCGCGAAACGATCTCCGCGCGGTTCTGCGCAGTCGTCTGATCCACGTTGGCCAGGTTTGCGATCGCCTGATCGCGCTGGGCTTGAGCCAGCTCGAGCTGCTGCTTGTAAGTTCTGTCATCTATCCTGACGAGCAGATCACCAGCACGGACCCTTTGAAAATCGCGTGCCGTCACGTCAACGACATAGCCGCTAACCTGCGAAGCCAGAACGGTGATCTGGCCGCGGACAAAACTGTTGTCCGTCGTCACGATGCTCGATGAGAAAGGCCACAGGCGCCATGCGTAAAGGATGAGGACGATGCCCACCAGGCCGACGATAAGCATCGCAGCGACGGTCGAAGGCTTCGGTTTCAACTTCTTCGGCGGAGCATCGAGGGCCTCTTCCGGCTCGCCGGCGCCCGAGCGTTGCGTCGCTCCGGGCCTGTCCGGCGTTCTTCCGCCATCGGGTGACGGATCCAGGCCCACCGGCGCGCCGCGGGGCGTCTCCGTCGTTGCTGCCGGTCGCTCTTCGGAAGCACGCTGTTCGGGATCCTGCATCTCAAGGATACTCCTTCGGTTCAGGCGGCGGCTGGCGTTGCCGCGGCTCGCGCGAGGACAAAGGTGCGTATGATGGTCCAGGCGAGGAAAACGACCGCCAGCGCCGTATTCAGGACAACGACATCGTTGTATGCCCGCACGTTGGCCTCGCGCGTGGCGATTTGAGAGAGAGCAGAAACGCCAAGAGCATTTATGAGCGCGGGGTCGGTGACCACATGGGAATAGACTTGCGACTGGAGTGTCAGCCGCAGTGCTACGGCCGGATCCGTTCGTTGGACCTGCGCGGCGATCAGCGCAGAATATTCCCGCTCGCGATACTGCTGGAAAGTCCCAAAAAGCGCGGGCCCCGCCAACCCCCCGATTCCTTGGGTGATCGAGAACAGCACGATAAAGGTAACCATGTGGTCCGCGCCCTGGGCAAGGGCGCGATTGACGCCAAAAAGAAGAAGCGGTCCGATAAACATTCCCGCGGCACAGGATACGATGAATTGACTGACATAAAGGTCGTGAGGTCGCGTGAGGCTTGTCGCATGCCGATCCATCAGCCCGCCGATAATGATTAAGCAGATGGAGCCGGAGATCAGAGGCAGGATCCTCTTGGGTCCGAAGAGTAGAGCTGAGATGACGGTGCCCGTCAGCGTTCCGATAAAGATAACCGTATAGAGCGGCTGAAGTTGATCCGGTCCCATTCCCAATGTGCGCATCAGCCCGGTCGCCGCATAGGTTTGCTCCGACAGAAGCAGCCGGATGCCCAGGGCGCCCATTGTGAAACGTATCGTGCCTGGTGCTCCCAGCCAGCGCGTGCGTATCAGCGGCCGCTCTCTGTGATGCTCGAGAAAGAACGCACAGAGAAGCAGCACCAGAGATCCAATCAACGCATGTGCCATCCAGGGCTGATCCGGCCACCATTGAACGCGTCCTTGCGCGAGAACGGCGGCAATGAGCGCCAGGCCCGGGGCAATCAGCGCGAAACTCAAGATGTCGAGAGGCTCGAACACCTTTATCCGGATACCGGGCGGCAATTTCAAAATGACGACGGCGGCAAGTGCACAGAGGCCGAGACCGAGCTCGAAAACAAACAGCACATGCCATTCGCCTATATTGAGGAGCGGTGCCGAGAGCATCCATGCGAGAGGTGTAGCAAGCTGGCCGACGCCAAGGCCTATGCACATTCCCGATCCAAGCTTGGCCTTCGGAAAGGCCTGCATGATATAGAAGTTGGCAAGCGCGCTGATGGGCGCCGATGCAAACCCGGTAACTGCGCGGGCGAATAGTGCCATTGGATAGCTGTAAACCACAAGCTGAAGTGCGGTGACCAGGACGTATGTCACCAGGCCGAGTTCGGCAAACCGCCTAATCCCGAACTGCTGACGGCATTTAAAAAGGATCAGGTTGGACGAGACATTGACCATCACCCAGGCGGCAGGCAACCATGCGCCCTCGATCGGCGTAAGCCCCAGTTCGCCCTGGATCTGCGGAAGGTTTGCCAGCACCATGCCATTGCCGAGCCCGCCGGTTATGCCGACCAGCACCCCCACAAGCGCGTAGGCTCCTCTCACCGCTGGCGTGTGATACGGCGTGGAAGGTGAACCGGCCATTCGCGGCCGCTCATCGGACGTCCAGTTCGGGATTGGTTCCAGATAGCGCGGCATCTTGAGACACCAGTCATCCTGTTGCCGGATATGCCTGACAATACAGGAGTTCCGGGATGAACACTATGAATGAACCTGACGACCCCGCAATGTCCGATCGGTTGCCATCCTGAACAGGAGCCATAGGACATTCGGTGGCATGCAGCATCAGGCGGAAAGACCACGCAACAAATGACCAAGGCTTTGCACATGTTCGGAGGGATGCGGTCTATCCTTTCCAATCAGATAGCCGTAGCCGTCCCATGCCGCTTCCCGCGCTTCCTTGGGTGATATGCCGAACTCATGCCTGAACGTGCGGCTGTATGCCGAGGCGTCGAAGAACCCCCACTCCTCCGCTATGCGGGCTATCGGTCGCCTGTCGGACGTATCGGACAACGCGTCGCGTGTTCGCAGCAGGCGTTGGCGTCGGATATAGGCAGAAATGCCGCCAAATGGCTCAAAAAGTCTGTAAAGGCGGGAACGGGACACACCGAGCGCTGCACATAGCATGTCAGGCGTCAGGTTGGCCTCCGCAAGTCTGCAGCTGATCAGCCGCCGCGCCCGCTCTATCAATATCGAGCCAATTGGGCTCTGAGCCTCGGCCAGCCGATCTGGCGACGGCGCCACACAGGCCGCGATGAGGCATCGGGTGGCCTCAACCACGTAAGGGAGCTCCGTTACCCGCAGTTCCGGCAGCGATCGGTTTAGAAGCAGCAGGTAGTCTGCCAGCATGACTCCCAGGCCGCCGCTCGACTCGGCGTCCAGCATATGATCGAGTGCCGAGGTCGAACCGAACAAGTCACGGGGTATGAAGAGGGTGAGAACGCCGTCCTCCTCCATCTCGGCTTCGAAAGGCCTTGCCAGACAGTGCAGTTCCGGCATGGCCGCACGCTGCACCTGCGAGTCGCCCCGCTTGGAGGAATGAAACGGTAACGCCAGATACCAGTGATCAAGGGTTGCCTTGCGCACATGCCGCCAGCGATAAGCATATCCTTTTCCCGGAAGCTTGGTGCGTGTGAAGATCAGCTTTCCAAGATCCCAAGCCGTTTGACGCGCGGGAAATGAAGCGTCCTCGCTTCTGGCAAGATAAAGATCCATGACGCCCTCATGAGCGGCGCGGAAAACCTCGAACTGATCTAGGGGAGGAAAGCCGATGGTCGTAAAATCTATCGAGCACGACAACCTGCCACTCTTAAGTTGATTTTTGTCAGTAACCTTCAACCGGGATATATTGTTCATGGAAGTACTCCCAAGCGCTAGCGCTTACGAAGTTGTTCACACATCCACAGTATTAGTCATACAATAATCAGCATTTCTTCTTTACTGCCCACGTAATATATCGACATACCACGTGGCACCATGCCATATCTGTAAACCTGCATAATTCAATGCATTTTGCCGGTTTCCACTAGCTTGTTGGCGTTCAGGTGGTGTGGCAATGAGAAATCGCCGGCGCTCCTATCCCAACTAACGCTACGGCAGATAGATAGTAATGTATCCTCGGTCATTGTCAACCACCCCGTGTGTTCGTGACTCTTCCCGCCAAGTTTGGCATTGTTACTGAAGCTGTCCAGAATTACCTCCAGTAAATTAACTGATGGTGAGAGCTTTTCTTCGCGTCCGGCTCGTACAGCGCATACCGGCATCACCAGCATCAGCTTGGCTATCGCGGCTGCAATGTGTTGTATTTCGGACCATGGCTCGCGCTGTCATAGATATCAAAATTTGCAACCGCTCCACGATCAAACAAACGCTCAGGCTCAATTGAACGAGCTTCAAATCGGCCAGGGTTGGACAGCGTATATCCCTTGCATGAGCATAGGAAGTGGATGGCCAGCCAGCTCCCCGACCCGCCGGGCAGGCTTCTGAAATAGAGACAATACGCACAGTCGCGGGATTCTTCACTAATTTCTTCGGCAGGATGGAAACGTACAATGTCTTCGATTTAACGCTATCCTTTCGGCGGGAGTGTACATGTCAACTCTGATCGTCATCGTTTATCCCACAGAATCCAAGGCCGAAGAAGTTCGTCAGCGGCTTCTCGAATTGCAGAAGGAGTATGTCATCCAGCTTGGCGATGCCGTCATCGCCACCAAGACCGATTCCGGGAAAATCAAGCTCAACCAGCTCTTGAACACCACCGCGACCGGGGCTGTCTCCGGCGGGTTCTGGGGCCTGCTCATTGGGGTATTGTTCCTGAACCCGATCCTGGGTGCAGCCATTGGCGCCGCTTCGGGTGCAATCGGCGGCGCCTTGACGGATGTGGGCATAGAGGACGCCTTCATGAAAGACTTGGCCGCAAATCTTCAGCCCGGCAACGGTGCCCTGTTCCTGCTCATCAGGGAAATGACTGAGGACAAGGTCTTGAAGGAGATCCAGGGATATGGAGGCGTCGTGCTGAAGACATCGCTCGACGAGAGCAAGGAACTGTCCCTGCGTAATGCGCTGCAGAGCGCTGCCGCGCAGAGTGACGCGGCGCAGGATGACGCGGGTGTGACACCAACGACCTGACGAAAAGGTTTCGCATCCCCTCACGGCCCTGATCAGAGTTGAATCTTCCGGATGACGTTATCCGGAAGTTGGCTGGTGTTGCGGACCGCAAATCAGGACGCGTTTGGAGCAGACGGACCGGGAATGCCTTGCCTGGTCGTGATCTTTCTGTGGCACAATCCATTCAGGCATTTATTTGATGGCTCCGCTGATTGATCCCAAGCTTGGAGACGTGGAAGCGGACGCCTCCAGCACCAAGCGTCGCTCGCTTCTGGCCTTGGCCGGCAGCCTGCTGGCAGAGATCAGCCTCCCCAAACTCATCCTGGTCTGGATCCTGCTGATCGCCCTGCCGGCCCTGTTGCTGGGGCTTGCTCCGCTCGTCGGAACGGCCTGGCTCGCGAAATTTTCACGCAGCCTGGCAAGTTCATTCAGCGGCATATGGCCCTTCATGGTTCTCGTGATCGTGGCTGCGATCGGCTGGCTCGGCGGACGGACGCTGCATCGCGCCGCCGAACAGGGTTTCTGGTCGCTGAACTCGCTCGCCGTGCAGCCGGGCTATGCGTTGTTCCGCGAAGGTGTGCGCCACCTGCTGGAGGGGTTGTTCGAGTACCGGCTGAACGAAAAGCGTCGCTCCCGCCTGCGCGCAGCCAGTGCTGCCGGCGCCGGCGTGCTTCTTTGCCTGCTCTCATTGGCGGTCGTTGCCATCGCCTGGCCCTATTCACGCTGGACCGGCCAGATCTCCGATCTCACACCCCCCCTTTCGCTTGTCGTTCCCACGCTCGCTAATGCGGCAATCATTCTGGGCGGCTACTGCGCCGGGGCCGCACTGGTCTGGGGAATCGCTGACGCCACCATGGACCAGCCGCAGGATTTTTCCGGCTTCGGCGAGCCGTCGCAGCTCGTACGCAGGTGGCGGATTGCACATCTCTCGGACATCCATATCGTCGGGGAGCGCTACGGTTTTCGAATCGAAAGCGGCCGATCCGGCCCGCGAGGCAATGACCGGCTGGGGCAACTCTTCACCAGGCTCGCAACGATCGACAGTGATTCTCCGCTGGATCACATTCTGATTACTGGCGACATCACCGATGCCGGACGATCGTCGGAATGGGCAGAGTTTTCCGCGACGCTGTCGACCTTCCCGGCATTGGCGAAGAAAACGCTCCTGCTGCCCGGCAACCACGATATCAATGTCGTGGATCGGGCCAATCCGGCCCGGCTGGATCTGCCGATCAGCGCCGGCAGGCGGCTTCGCGAAATGCGGGCGCTGTCGGGAATGGTCGCTGTGCAAGGCGACAAAGTGCATGTCGCCGACCACACGAACGGCGGACTGGGTACAACGCTCACGCAGGCGCTGGCACCATGCCGCCCCGATATTGCAGCCTTCGCCGATGTTGGAGGCATTCGGTTGACGACGAGGTTGTCGCGCGTATGGGCGGAGGCATTTCCGATGATCCTTCCGCCGGATGGGGAGGACAGTCTCGGTATCATCCTGCTCGATTCCACTGCGCAGACACATTTCTCCTTCACGAACGCGCTCGGATTGATTTCGTCCGAGCAGGCCCAGGCGATCAAGGGCGTGACGAAGCAGTTTCCCCGCGCCTCATGGATCGTGGCGCTTCACCACCACCTCATCGAGTATCCGAGCCTCTCAAAGGCTTTCTCAGAACGGATAGGGACCGCCCTTATCAACGGCTCGTGGTTCGTGCGGCAACTGCAAAAGCTGGGCGACAGGATCGTCGTCATGCACGGCCATCGCCACATCGATTGGATCGGGCACTGCGGAAACCTGAGGATCATCTCGGCGCCCTCGCCCGTCATGGAAAGCACCGGCGAGGACGTGACCTATTTTCATATCCACACGCTCGGCATCGACCGCGAGGGCACATTCGTAATGCTTGCGCCGGAACGCGTCGATGTCCCAGGCGCCGAACTTTCCGCTTAGAGCGTTCGAGCTTTTCATAGAACGCAGGATCGCTCTAAGTTTTTGTTTTTACGCAATTCCAGACGGAAAACCGCTTCGCACTTTTCCTGGAATTGCTCTAAAGGCTTTCGCGCCGCTTTTCCTTCGCACGGTATCCACTGGCGCTCTGCAGGTCCGCCAACCACCGAGTTGCGGGAGATTGCTCGCAGAATGTCAACACGGCGATCGTGATCGGAACCCCTATAAAGGAGCCGAACAGCCCCCACAGAAAGGTCCATAGGAAAACCGAAAGCAGCACGACAAAGGGGGAAACGGCGAGCGCGTTCCCCGCCACACGCGGCTCGATATAGCTGCCGATCACGAACTGTATGACGTTGAGGCACGCGAAGACGAACAACGCCGATTGCAGGGATTCGAATTGCGCCAATGCATAAAGCGTCGGCAACAGTGTGGCGATGAAGGGTCCTATGAACGGTATGTAGTTCAATGTGAAGGCTATGACGCCCCATTCGGCAGCAAATTGCAGGCCGAAGGCAAGCGCCAGCACCCAGACCATCGCGCCAGTCGCGATGCTCATGATCGTCCTGATCAGCAAATAGCGGCGAAGCTTGGCAGCGGTCAGGCTGCAGCCATCGATCAGAACGCGTGCCGTTTCCGTGGTCATCACCAAACCGATCTTGCGACTGACCGGCGCGACCTCGAGAAGCCCCAGCAATACGTAGACGAGCACCACGAGCCAGAAGGAAATCATGGTATTAAGGCGCGCTGTCAGCCCCTGCAGCATTCCCACAGCCCAGCGCATGTTGAAATGTTCCGCCCATATGCCTGCGACGACAATACCATGCCCCTCCAGCCAGAGGGCAGCTTGATCGTAGAGCATCTGGAAGCGTGGAGCGTCCGAGATCAGTGATCGCGCTATACGACCGAAGCCCCAGGCCACTACGGAAGCGAAAAGAATAAACACCACGACGATGACCCCGACGACCAAGGCCAGGGCGAGGAGCTGCGGCAGATGGGATTGAAGCGTCCTTTGCATCGGCCATACGATGGCGATGATGAACAGCGCGCAGGCGACCGGGGCAAAGATGACGGCCGAAAGATAGAGCGCGGTAAAGACCGCGATTGCCGCGATCATGCCGAGGAGCACAGGAACAGTTCGATATCTATCCATGAAACGCCACAGGAACGGAAGCAATAGTATCGCCGGCCTTATCGGAATTATTGTCGACCCAAAGTCTCCCGACGGCGGAAGGCGTTATCCTACGCGCTGATCTTGTCCTTGTATATCTTGCCGTCCTTCATGATCATTACGAAATTCTTGTCAGGGTCTGCAACAAGCGCGATATCTGCAAGCGGATCGCCATCGACGAGCAGGAGATCGGCGAACGCGCCCTCTTCTATGACACCGATCCTCCCCGGATAGGGATTGCGCAGGCTGGAAAGTCCAAGAAGTTCTGCATTCGTGGCGGTTGCCATGGTCAGAATTTCGGCATTGCCATACCATCGCGTCAGATGGGTAAGCATCGTCCCCTGGCGCGCCGTCAGCGTTCCGGAAAACAAGAGATCCGAGCCGAAAGCCGTCTTGATCCTGTGTTTTTTGGCAAGCTCATAGGCGCTGTCGGTAGCGGCGAACACCTGTTGCATTTTCGCCTGGCTCGGGCCTGTCAGCGGCACGGAATCGTCTGCGCCGAGGAAGGGCTGAATGCTGAGCCAGATCCCCTTGTCAGCCATCATCCTGGCCGTTTCATCGTCCATCAGATGCGCATGCTCGATGCAGGCGGCTCCTGCCGCGATCGCCCGCTGGACAGTGTTGGATGCATAGGCGTGCACTGTCACGTAGGTATTCCAGTCCCTGGCAACCTCGACCGCGGCGCGCAGGTCGCTTTCGCTGAAGGTCGACATATCGAGCGGGCTGCGCGGCGAGGACACGCCGCCGCCTCCGACCATCTTAAGTTGCGATGCGCCCTGCAGCAGTTGCTCGCGCGCTCTGAGCTGCACCTCCGCAGCACTGTCGGCAAGCGCGCCGCCCCCGATCTGTTCCGTTACGCTGACCGGCCCGCCAAGACTCCGTGGCAAATCCGACAATGGCCGCAGGTCTCCATGCCCGCCGCTGGTGGTTATCATGGCGCCGGATGGATAGATTCGCGGGCCGGGCGTCAGGCCGTCATCGATCGCCTGCTTCAGAGCGAATGCCGGCCCGCCGCAATCCCGGATGGTGGTGAAACCACGCATCAGGGTGCGTTCGGCTTCTGCGCTGGCGGCGAGGAAAATGTAGCCGACATCCGCGCTCATCAGAACCTGGATCGGCAAGGCGGCGAACAGGGAATGCCAATGCGCATCGATGAGACCGGGCATGATCACACGACCGCTGCAATCGACCGTGCGGCCGCCCTCGGGCGCGGCAAGATCGCCCTGTACCAAAGACTTGACCTGGCTTCCGTCGACAAGCAGCCGAAATCCATCCTGCAGCGAACTGGATTTGCCATCAAACAATCGAAAATTCGTGAACAGGATGGGAGGCGGCGGCGCGGCGCCAGCCGCCTGTGCCCTGGCACGACTGCCGAATCCGAGCGTCGCGACCGAGGCTGCCATGCCGGCCACAAAGCCCCGCCTTGATAGATCGCCATTGATCCTCCCGGTCAGGGATCTAATTTCGGGCCGATGGCAAAGACAGCCGATATGCGCTGCCGGCGTATCACCTGATGTGCAGGAAAGCATGTCTTACCTCGTTCACTTGAACAGCCGCATCGGTCGTGGCCCGCAGTGACGGCTCACGATATCGGCCAATTTTCATTCGCAATGAGCATGGAAGCCGGCCCAGGCGGTCGCCTGGAAGGTCTGGAGGATCTGCGGGACGCCGACAACAGCGAGCACGAGCCCCAGGACAATGCTCGCGGCGACCGTGGAAATTGCGGGCAGCATGATCGCTAGGCCGCCGCCCACGATGAGTGCGATGCCAAGGCCAAGAAACCAAGCCCATCTGGATTGGGTTGCCTCAACCAGCCCGCTGGAATTGGCCATGATGTCCCCCGCCTCTCAGTAATCAACGGTGTCACGGATGATCGGACATGTCATGCAATGGCCGCCTCCGCGCCCACGACCGAGTTCGGCACCGACAATCGTGATCACCTCGATGCCTTCCTTACGCAGCAATGTGTTTGTGTAAGTATTGCGGTCGTAGGCATAGACAACGCCCGGGGCAGCGCAGACGAGGTTGGCGCCGCTATCCCATTGCGTGCGTTCGCGCATGTAGGCATTGCCGCCGGTTTCGACGACGCGCATCTTCTTGAGGCCGAGCGCGTCGCGCACGGTATCGACGAAGCTGCCCTTGTCCCGGTGGAACTCGACGCCGCCCTTGCCGTCCGGACGGTAGGAGAAAGCCTCAATGCCGTAGACAATATCCGGATAGAGCAATACGCAGTCGCGGTCGGCGAAGGTGAATACCGTATCGAGATGCATGGCGGCGCGCAGCTTCGGCATGGCCGCAACGATGACGCGCTCCGCCGCTCCCTTTTCGAACAGCGCCGCGGCCACCTGACTGATGGCCTGGCGCGAGGTGCGCTCGCTCATGCCGATCAGCACGTTGCCCTTGCCGATTGGCATGACGTCGCCACCTTCGAACGTGGCCAAGCCCCAATCCTTGGTGGGGTCACCCCACCAGACGTCCACTTTTCCCGCGAAGTCCGGATGGAACTTGTAGATCGAGCTCGTGAGGATGGTTTCCTCGTGGCGTGCCGGCCAGTAAAGCGCGTTGAGCGTCACCCCGCCATAGATCCAGCAGGTGGTGTCACGCGTGTAGAGCGTGTTCGGAAGCGGCGGCAGCAGATATTCGTTGACGCCAGCCGCATCGCGGATCAGCGCCAGTTGCTCGCCGCCGACATCCTCCGGGAATTCGTAGGTCGACAACCCGCCGATCAGTGTTTCGGCCAGTTCACGATCTGACAGTCCTTCGAGATAGGAGCGAACCTCGTTGAGAAGGCCAAGGCCGATCTGGTTCGGCACGATCTGATTGTCGAGAATCCACTTTTTGGCTTCGGGAACTGCTACGGTCTGAGCAAGGAGATTATGCATTTCCAGGACTTCTATGCCGCGGTCGCGCATCTTGGTCATGAAGTCGAAATGGTCGCGCTTGGCATTATCGACCCACAGCACGTCATCGAACAGAAGCGCGTCGCAATTGGTCGGCGTCAGACGCTGATGGGCGCGGCCGGGAGCGCACACCATGACCTTGCGTAGCTGTCCAACCTCCGAATGAACGCCGAAGGCCTGTTGTGTGGAGCTTGTAGAAGACATGCCTTACCTCCTCTTCAGATTGTCAGGTAGCCGGTGGACAATCCGACGATCGCGGCAATGCAGCCAATGACTGCAGCGGCGAAGATCACCCAGTCGACGGTCGTGTTGAAGATCTGCTTGCCCTGCTCGCGGCGGGCCCAGAAGTAGAGGATCGTACCGGGAGCATAGAGAAGAGCCGATAGAAGGACGAATTTCAAGCCGCCGGCGATGATCATGAAGATCGTATAGATCACGGCAATGCCGGCGATGATCAGGTCGCGTCTGCGCTCCTCCGGCCTGACCTCATAGGTCTCGCCACGCTGTGCGACGAGATAGCCATATGCCGCGACGAACAGGTAAGGGATCAGTGACATGGCGCTGGTCAGGTTCAACATCAGCGCGAACGCATCCTGAGACCAGTAGGTGCTGATCACGAATAGCTGGACAATGATGTTTGTCAGCCAGAGTGCTGCAGCCGGAACCTTGTTCTGGTTCTCTGTGCCGAAGAGGCGGGGCATGTCGTCCGTGCGTGCTGCGACGTAGAGGACTTCCGCACATACCAGCGACCAGGCGAGATAAGCGCCCAAAACCGAAATGATGACACCGGCGCTGATGAAAACGGCGCCCCACGGCCCGACGACGGCTGCCAGCACACCCGCCATCGAAGGCTGCGTCATGGCTGCGATCTCGGGACGCTGCAGGGCGGCGTACGGCAGCAGCGTCACCAACACCATAAGCGCGGTAACGCCGACGAATCCTATAATTGTCGCCGTACCCACGTCGGCACGGGTCTGTGCATAGCGGGAATAGTTGCTCGCTCCCTCGATACCGATGAAGACGAAGACGGTCGCCAGCATCGTCGCCCGGATCTGCTCCAGAAGCGAAGCTGCCGGCATCCCTTCGCCGCCCCAGAAATTGGCGCGAAACAAATCCAGCTTGAAGGCGATGGCAAGCAGCACGATGAAGGTGAGGATGGGCACGACCTTGGCGACCGTCACGACAGTGTTGATGAAGGCTGCCTGTTGCACGCCCCTGAGGATCATGAAGTGGAACAGCCAGATGCCGATCGAAGCGACGACGATTGCAACAAGTGTGTTGCCGTCGCCGAAGACGGGAAAGAACCGGCCGAGCGTGGACTTGATCAGCACCCAATAGGAGACGTTGCCGATGCAGCTGCCGATCCAGTAGCCGAAGGCCGACAGGAAGCCGGGATAGTCGCCGAAGCCCGCCTTGGCATAGGCATAGACGCCGGCGTCGAGATCCGGCTTGCGCTCCGCCAGCGCCTGAAAGATGCGGGCGAGCATGTACATGCCGCCGCCGGCGATGCACCACGCGATGATCGCGCCAAACGGACCGGTCGCAGCCCCGAAGGTGCGAGGCAGCGAGAAGATGCCCGCACCCACCATCGAGCCGACAACCATCGCCGTCAGCGCGAACAATGAAAATTTTTGCGTGGAATCCGAAGCCATGATGTCCTCTAAATAATTAGCAGGTCATGTTTTTTAGGGACGCCTGATGACCATCCGCAGAACCCCGATCGAAGTATAGTGCCGTTCACCGCAACTGTGATCGGCATAGAATCCCGCAACTAGGCCACGCGTCCAATTTTTCGGAATTCAACCACAAACATTTACGGGCAGCGTCGCTGGAGCAATTCCACGGGAAGTGCGAAGCGGTTTTCCGTCCGGAATTGCGTAAAACAAAGGGTCGCTGTTGCTCTAAACGGTGATGTGACCGGCAACGATCGCATATATCGCGACGACAGCGCCGACGGCAGCGATCGCGAACATGACCAGTTCGGCCGCGCTGAAGAGGCTTTTGCGCTGCTCACGACGCGCCATGATAAAGAGGATGCTGCCGGGACCGTAGATGGCGGCGGACAGCAGAAGGTGCGCGCCTCCCGCCGCAAAGATCAGCCACGTTGTATAGATGAGCGCGAGCCCCGATCGCACAAATTCGCCGCGATGGCTGGCGGGATCACGATCGTAAGTCTCGCCTGTCCAAGCGAGCTTGAAAGCATAGGCGGCGACCAGGAGATAGGGAATGAGGATCATCGAACTCGTCAGCTCGAGCGCGAGCCGGAAAGCATATTGTGCAAACAGCGTCAGGATCAGAAAAATCTGGACGATGATATTGGTGAGCCATAGCGCATTGGACGGAACGCCGTTCCTGTTCTCATGGGAGAGGAACCGGGGCATCGTGTCGTATTTCGAGGCGGAAAAAAGAATTTCGGCCGCGAGAAGGACCCAGGACAGATAGGCGCCCGCCACGGAAATGATCAGGCCGGCGCTGACGAACAAGGCGCCCCAGGGACCGACCACCGCCTCGAGAACGCCCGCCATCGATGGATTTCGAAGTCCGGCGAGATCGGTATTCAGCATCACGCCGTAGGACAGGATTGTGACAAGAACGAGCAGGCATAGCACCCCGAGGAAACCGAGAAGCGTCGCCACACCGACATCGGAGCGATTGCGGGCATAGCGCGAATAGACGCTTGCGCCTTCGATGCCGACAAATACAAAGACGGTGACGAGCATGGTGCCGCGAACCTGACTTGCGACATCCCCTAAAGTCGCCCCGCCTCCCCAGAAATTGGCGGTGAAGATCTCCGCCTTGAAGCCGAAGAACACGAGCACGATGAACAGGAGTATCGGAATGATCTTGGCGAAGGTGACAATGGTGTTGAGCGCCGCTGCTTCCCTTATGCCGCGGAGGATCAGAAAGTGGACGATCCAGAGGAGAGCCGACGAGGTCGCAACCGCGATGACGGTGTTGCCATCCCCAAAGATCGGAAAGAAGAGGCCGAGCGTCGACTTGATGAGCACGAAATAGGACACGTTGCCGAGAAGAGCAGCTGACCAGTAGCCGAGCGCCGACAGGAAGCCGAGATAGTTACCGAAGCCGGCCTTGGCATAGGCATAGATGCCGGCGTCCAGATCGGGCTTACGCTCCGAGAGCGACTGGAACACGAAGGCCAGCATGAGCATGCCGACGCCGGCGATCGACCAGGCGATGAATGCGCCAAATGGCCCCGTCACCCGGCCGAAAGCTTGCGGCAGCGAGAAGATACCCGCACCCACCATCGAGCCGACGCACATCGCCATCAGCGTCCATACCGAAAATTTCTGCTCCGAAGCGGAAACCATGAAGCGCAAACCGAAACCGGATTGATGGAAATGTCGGGGTGTAGGCCGGCCCGCTGATATTCTAGTCCTTTCCCTGTCACCCTGTGACCGGCAGGGAATCCTAATGCTGTGCTTCAGGTCCCATTCCTTCGGCGACCGGACACATTCCGCTGCTACGACCGTACGCACAGTTAGCCATCAGAGGACTCCATAGGCGCCAACATGCAGATGGCGGCGATGTAATAAAGCACGTGCAGCGTGTAGGCCCGGTCATTCCAGTGTAGATCCTGCGAACCGGTTCCGCCGCGCTTTCGTGAGCTTCAGGTGCAGCCCGGGGAAAGTGGCTGCCGAATTCGTTGCCAGCTAAGCTCCAGCCTTCACGTCCTGCCAGACGGCGTCAAGCGCGCGGCGAGCCGTCGAAACCATCTGATCGACCTCCTCGTGGGCGATGATCAGCGGCGGCGAGGCGAGCATGCGGTCGCCGGTCGCCCGCAGTACCAGGCCGTTTTCCAGGCAATGGTTGCGCACCATCACGCCGATTGCATCCGGTTTTTCGAAGCGGGCGCGGGTCTTCTTTTCGGCCGCGAGCTGCAGTCCGCCCATCAGGCCGATGCTGACAGCCTCGCCGACCATGTCGTGATCGGCAAGACTCGCCCAGGCCCGGGCGAAATAGGGACCGATATCGTCGCGGATACGCTCGACCAGCTTTTCTTCCTCGATGATACGCAGGTTTTCGAGCGCGGCGGCCGCACAGACCGGATGGCCGGAATAGGTGAAGCCATGATTGAAGTCGCCAACCTCGTTTATCAGCACATCGGCCACTCGATCGCGAACCAGCACGCCTCCAATCGGCAGGTAGCCTGACGACAGGCCCTTGGCGATCGGCGCCAGATCCGGCTCGACGCCGAAATGCTGATGACCGAACCATGTGCCGAGGCGCCCGAAACCGCAGATGACTTCGTCCGAGACGAGCAAGATGTCGCGTTCCTTGCAGATGCGGGCGATTTCCGGCCAATAGGTCTCCGGCGGAATGATAACGCCTCCTGCGCCCTGCACTGGCTCAGCGACGAAAGCTGCGACACTGTCTTCGCCGAGCTCATCGATCTTTTCTTCCAGTTCGCGAGCGGCTTTCAAACCGAATTCCGCCGGCGAGAGATCGCCGCCTTCGGCATACCAATAGGGTTGGCCGATATGGACGATGCCGGGAATAGGCAGATCGCCCTGCTCATGCATGTATTTCATGCCGCCAAGGCTCGCGCCTGCGACCGTCGAGCCGTGATAGCCATTACGACGCGCAATGATGACCTTCTTCGACGGCCGCCCGACCGCGCTCCAATAGACCCGCGCCATGCGAAACCAGGTATCATTGGCCTCGGAGCCGGAACTGGTGAAAAAGACATGGTTGAAACGCGGTCCGGCATGGGACGTCACCTTTTCGGCAAGAAGCGTCACCGGCATGGTCGTGGTGCCAAAGAAGGTGTTGTAATAGGGCAGTTCGTTCATCTGCCGCGCGACGACATCGGCGATCTCCTTACGGCCATAGCCGATATTGACGCACCACAGGCCGGCAAATCCATCGAGATACCTCCTGCCGTGATTATCAAAGATATAGACGCCCTCGCCGCGTTGGATGACCCGGCTGCCATCGTCATTCAGCTTCTTCATGTTGGAGAAGGGATGGAGGTGATGAGCGGCGTCAATGGCGGTGAGATTGGAAAGCCGGGAAGTATCGGACATGATTTGCAAAAACCTCGCCGGATTGAAAGGCTGATCGGGATCGGCTACGAGCTTGGCCTCGTCCGAGGGGATTTTCAAGATCATGGCGGCTAACAGGACAACCGATGGAAACATGGGCGACAGTTCCGCTCCGCCGCGCATCGAAATCTTGATTGCGGACATGAACGGACGGTTGCGTGGCAAGCAGATCCCGCTCGAGGCCGAGAAGAAAATCTGGTCTGGCGCCGTGCGCCTGCCTCTTTCCACGCAATCGCTCGATATATGGGGCGATGACAATGACGATTTGACCGGACTGTCGCTGACAATTGGCGACCCCGACGGCACCTGCCTTGCCGACGAACGGACGGTTGTCGACATGCCATGGGCACCGCCTGGCTCACGCCAGGTGCTCGCGACCATGCACGAACTGGATGGGACGCCGAGCTTCATGGATCCACGCGCGATCCTCGCTCGTGTTGTTGATCGCTTCAAGGCGATCGGGCTCACGCCCGTCGTTGCAACCGAGCTGGAATTCTACGTCGTCGCAGGCGACTGGCGCGAGCGCGGCATCCCCTCGCCGCCAGCCGCACTCAACTATCGCGACGATCCGAACGGTTTCCAGCTCTATGACATGGATGCCGTCGACCTTCTCGACGGCTACCTGCAAACGCTCAGGGGATATGCCAAGGCGCAACACCTCCCCGCCGAGGCAACCACCGCCGAATTCGGGCCGGGCCAATTCGAGATCAATCTTCTGCATCGCGGCGACGCCCTGGCGGCGGCCGATGACTGTGTTTGCCTGAAGCGGCTCGCCGAACAGGCCGCGCGCCGACACGGCCTCAAATCGACATGTATGGCGAAACCCTATTCGGATCACGCTGGTTCGGGCCTGCATGTCCACGCCAGCCTCGTCGATGCCGAGGGCAAAAACATTCTCGATGCCGCGGGAGGTGAGCCACGAAGGCTAAGATCTGTCGCAGCTGGCCTGCTTCGGACAATGCAGGAGGCGCAACTCGTCTTCGCGCCTTTCGCCAATTCCTACCGGCGGTTTCAGCCCGGCTCGTTCGCGCCCGTCGATCTGAGCTGGGGTTACGGGCATCGCGGCACGGCGGTGCGCATTCCCGAGCAGGACGGACCGGGAGCTAGGATCGAACACCGCGTCGCTGGGGCCGACGCAAATCCCTACTTGTTGCTTGCCGCCATTCTCGGCGGAATGCTGCTCGGCATTGAAGCCGATCTCGATCCCGGCGAGGAAACGACGCCGGTGAACATCCCTCGCAACGCGCCGCGCCTGACGCATGATTTTCTGACCGCCGTCGAAGCGTTTCGCGCATCGGCCTCCATCGCCGATATCTTCGGCGATCGCTACCAGAAGCTCTATGGCGATACCAAACACAAGGAAGCAATCCGCCATCTGAGAACGGTCTCGGATTTCGACTACCGAACCTATCTGCCGCGCCTGTAGGGCATCCTGCGTTCGAGTTGTATCACTTGGGCGAACGCGTAGCGCCTGCCAAGGCAACCGGCTCACGCTCTACAGGTTCCGACATTTGCGCGGCAAGTCCCCGCCGAACGAGCACTTTCAGCTCTCCAGCGTGCAATCTCAGCGCAACGTCACGCGCCAGCGGCAGAAGCTCGCCGTCCATGACGCAATTCGCCTTTGCGCGCAGCTTGGGGAAATGAAGGTTCACTTCCTGCGTATGCATCACCATTACATCGGCATTCTCGCGGAATTTTCCTCTGAGCATGTCGAAGGCGAGCCGGGCAACGCCTAGCGGACGCAGGGGTTTTGCCGTGTAGAAGCCGAGCTCACCGCTACGCAGGTCGTCGGCATAAAGAAGTGCGTTCTCGCCGAAGGGATTGTTGGATACGGAAATAGCAGAGACATTGCACCGCTCCCGCCTGCCCTCCGCTTCGAATTCAACCTCAAATTCGGGAGGATTGAAGATAACGCCCAGGGCGGCACGGGTGCTCGCGCGAATCTTGCCGATCCGGGAACGATAGCTATAGGAATTGCGGTAGCGCACCATGCGTGCATGCAGGCCGGCGGAAAATTGATGGATAAAGGGCCTGCCGTTGGCGCTCGCGATATCGACATTGTCAACCTCGCCAAACGCAAGAACCTCCAGCGCCTCCCAGATATCAAGCGGCACCCTCAGGGATCGGGCAAACAGGTTCATCGTTCCGGCCGGGATCACGCCGAGGGCAACCCCGTTCTTCCAGGCGATGGATGCCGCCGCGGCAATAGTGCCGTCGCCGCCGCCGGCGACGATGCCGTCAATATCGTCGCGCCTTGCTGCACGCTCCATTGCGGGTACGATCTCGGTGCCGGAAAAGACGATCGCCTCGAAATCATGGCCCGCCTCGCGGAAGACGGACTCGGCTCTTCTTTCATAGGCGGCCATGTCCGTCGTCCTGAACGTACCGCCGTCGCGATTAAAAAAGCCCATGAGCTTCATAACAACGTTCCGCTTTCCTTGTCGCTGAAGTTGATAGGGCGCAAAAGCTCCCGGACAGAAATGGTTCAAGAATGGGTGATTTCAAGCGGAATCCATCGGTCGCGCGATCGCTGGATTGCCGCTTCCTGCCGCAATATCGCAATGGACGTATGCACATAGCTCCATACTGCACTGCAAAAAATGCACTCGACTGGCGTGGGAAAGCTGGCGGATAAATAGACGATGGGAGCATCTCGCTCCTTCCCTTCTTCTTTGTCGATGGCCTGCGGTCACCTGCCGCCGCTCTTGCCGTTGTCCACTTAATATGCCGTTTCAGGAGCTCCCGTGAGCCAGCTTGCCGTCGCAGAACCGCTCGATTCGCCGCCGATCGACGAGGCACCCGCGCCAATGACGGTGGCCCTTGTACAGCTTGCGCTTGCTGTCGGCGGCTTCGGCATCGGTACCGGCGAATTCGCCATCATGGGGCTGCTTCCCAACGTTGCAGAGACCTTTTCCGTCACGACACCGCAAGCAGGCTACGTCATCAGCGCCTATGCGCTCGGTGTCGTGATCGGCGCGCCGGTGATCGCTGTCATCGCGGCAAAGATGGCGCGCCGCACGCTGCTTTTGACCCTGATGCTCGTCTTTGCGGTCGGCAACATTCTCAGCGCGCTTGCTCCAACCTTCGAATCCTTCACGCTGCTTCGCTTCATCAGCGGTTTGCCGCATGGTGCCTATTTCGGCGTTGCAGCGCTGGTCGCAGCCTCAATGGTGCCGGTACATCGGCGAGCGCGTGCCGTCGGCCGTGTGATGCTAGGTCTCACTGTCGCCACCCTACTCGGAACACCGCTGACGACCCTGTTCGGTCAATCTCTGGACTGGCAGGTGGCGTTTTTGACGGTCGGCATGGTCGGTCTGCTGACCGTTGTCCTCATCTGGATCTATGTACCGAAGGATAAGGTGGCGGACGGTGCGAGTTCGCTGCGGGAACTCGGTGCCTTCCGGCGTCCGCAGATTTGGCTGACGCTCGGTATCGCCGCCGTCGGATATGGCGGCATGTTCGCGATGTTCAGCTATATCGCCTCGACAACGACCGAGGTCGCCATGCTTTCCGAAAGCGCCGTGCCGATCATGCTGATCCTCTTCGGCATCGGTATGAACGCCGGCAATTTCATCGGTTCATGGCTTGCCGACAAGTCGCTGATGGGCACGATCGGCGGCTCGCTGATCTACAATATGGTCGTTCTGACGACTTTCTCCCTGACGGCGGCCAATCCGTTCATGCTGGGGCTTTGCGTCTTCCTCATCGGTTGCGGCTTTGCCGCGGGGCCTGCACTTCAGACGAGGCTGATGGATGTCGCCGCCGACGCGCAGACGCTCGCCGCCGCCTCGAACCACTCAGCCTTCAACATCGCCAACGCGGTCGGCGCCTGGCTCGGCGGCCTCGTCATCGCCTGGGGCTTTGGTTTCGCGGCGACCGGCTATGTGGGCGCAGCGCTATCTATCCTCGGCCTCTTCGTCTTTGCCGCGTCGCTACGCCTCGAGCGTCGCAGCCGGAACAACTAGGTCCTTCAGCGAGCGGACCTCGCGCTTGCCCGCATGGCAGAAGACATTCTCCTCGCCCCAGGCGGCCAGGGCCCGGATGACCGGTTCCAATGACTTCCCGAGCGGCGTCAACGCATAATCGACCCTTGGCGGAACCACCGGATAGACGGTGCGGGAGACGAGACCACAGTCCTCCAGTTCACGAAGCTGTTTGGTCAGCATGCGCTGCGTTATCGCTGGCAGTTTGCGGCGCAATTCGTTGAAGCGCAGCGTCCCTTCCATCAAATGGAAAAGAATGACGCCCTTCCATTTTCCATCAAGGAAACTCAAGGTCGCCTCTACCGGGCATCCGGGAAAATTCTTGACCAGCTTGGCACGGGGCAATGACATCGACAGTATCCTTTTGGGTACTACGTACAGAATTTGTGCATTCTTGCGATGTTGGAGCATAGTGCGCATCTAGCTCTCCTGCAACGAACACAGGAGTTTCCGATGCGCGTCGTCGCTTACAAGATCCCGCAACCCATTTCCGCCGAAACATCATTGATCGACGTCGAGCTTCCCGTCCCTGAAGCCCGAGGCCGCGATCTGCTGGTCGAGATCAAGGCGGTCTCCGTCAATCCGGTCGACGTCAAGGTGCGCGCCAGCGCTGCCCCCGAACCCGACCAGCTCAGGATTCTCGGCTGGGATGCAGCAGGTATTATCAAGGCCGTCGGTTCCGACGTCACTTTTTTCAAGCCGGGAGATGAAGTCTTTTATGCTGGAACTATCAACCGGCCGGGCTCCAATTCCGAGTTCCATCTGGTCGACGAACGCATCGTCGGCAGGAAGCCGGCAAGCCTCGATTTCGCGGCCGCCGCCGCATTGCCGCTGACCTCCCTTACCGCCTATGAAACTCTCTTCGACCGGTTGAAGGTGCAGGATCCGGTGCCGGGCGCACAGCGCGCCATCCTGATCATCGGCGGCGCCGGCGGTGTTGGCTCCATCGCAATCCAGCTCGTTCGCGCGCTGACGGACCTCACGGTCATCGCTACTGCCTCACGACCAGAAACGCAGGCCTGGGTGAAGGACCTTGGCGCCCATCATGTCGTCGATCACTCGCAACCGATCGCGCCGCAAGTCGCCACTCTCGGAATTGGCGCACCAGGTTTCATCTTTTCGACAACGAATACCAACGATCACATTGCATCGATCGTCGAGGCGATCGCGCCGCAGGGTCGCTTCGCGCTGATCGACGACCCGAAGGTTCTCGACATCGTGCCTTTCAAGCGCAAAGCAGTCTCAACCCATTGGGAACTGATGTTCACGCGGCCGCTTTTCGAAACCGCCGACGTCGAAGAGCAGCACAGGCACCTCAACAGGATCGCCGAGCTCGTCGACAAGGGTGAGATCCGCACGACATTGACCGAGACAGTGGGGCCGATCAATGCTGCGAACCTGAAGAAGGCGCATGCCATGGTCGAGTCCGGAAGGATGAAAGGCAAGGTCGTACTGGCCGGATTTTAGGCCCCTTTCGGTACCTTTCTTGCCGGACGGTTGTCGCCGCCCGGCCTCTTTCTGTTTTCCATCACGGAGAGGGTGCGACATTCTTGCCGTAAGCAGTTATGGCACTTGACTTTTTCCCTCCTCGGATCCACGTATCATGACACGCGGGTGACATTGTTCGTCCGCGGATTTCAACGGAGCCATCAACCGATGCCTAGCGACAGTAGTAGTCGATTGCCTTTGCCGTTAGCGGCGTTCGTGCACTGACCGACCTCTGTCGGCTCGCCACGATCCGCCGCTACGGCGGATCGACGGAAAGGCGAGCAAATGAATTTCAACAGCTTTCCCCTTCGGGCAGGTCATGCCGCCCGTTTCTTCACAAATGACGCCCTCGGGGCAGTCACGACCGCCGAGCGCGTAGAGCGGCTGAATGCACTCGGGGTCGTTGAGGCCGCCGGCATTCTTGCCACTCTGCCGCAATCAAAAGCGGTGCGCATTATCGGTCGGCCGGAGTTGCACAATGCTTCGGCCATTGTTGCCGAAATGCCGGTCGATCATGCGGCACGGCTGCTGAACGCCACTGCCAATGACCGAGTCGCCGATATCTTCCAGGACATGGATGACAACGCGCGCGTCGCCCTCTTCGCAAGGCTGGACCGGACCACCTGTCTCGCCGTCCAGCATCTGATGGGCTATCCGCCGCGCACGGCAGGCAGCATCATGACGACCGAGTTCGTCAGCGTGCCCAACACGTGGACTGTCGCGCAGACCCTCGATCATGTGCGCCAGGTCGAACGGTCACGTGAGACGGTCTATGCCATCTACGTTCTCGACGCCGTCACGCGCGTACTGACGAATGTCGTAACACTGCGCCGCCTGATTACCGGCGAGCCGGGGGCATCCATCCTCTCCGTCGCCCAGAGGGACGGCATCGTCAGGGCCGATGCGCTGATGACGCAGGAGGAAGTTGCAAGACTCATTCGCAGGCATAATCTTCTCGCACTCCCCGTCGTCAACGAGGACGGCCGGATGCTCGGCATCGTCACCGTCGACGACGTCATCGATACGATGATCGCCGATACCACCGAGGACGCGCAGAAATTCGGCGGCATGGAAGCCTTGGGCAAGCCGTATATGAAGATCAGTTTTGCCGGCATGATCCGCAAGCGCGCAGGCTGGCTCGCCGCCCTTTTTATCGGTGAGATGTTGACGGCGAGCGCCATGCAATATTTCGAAGGAGAGCTCGAAAAAGCGATCGTGCTCACTCTCTTCGTGCCGTTAATCATGAGCTCAGGCGGCAACTCCGGCTCGCAGGCGACGTCGCTGATCATAAGAGCCCTAGCGCTCGGCGAGCTGAAGCTCTCCGACTGGTGGCGCGTTCTCCTTCGGGAACTCCCGGCCGGCCTCACGCTTGGCACCATTCTCGGCGCCATCGGTCTTGTGCGCGTGATCATCTGGCAGCAGCTCGGCCTCTATAACTACGGTGCGCACTGGCTGCTGATCGGCATCACGGTCTATGCGGCGCTGATCGGCATCGTCACCTTCGGCTCACTTTGCGGCTCGATGCTGCCGTTTCTGCTGCAGAAGCTCCGGCTCGATCCCGCCAGTGCCTCGGCACCCTTCGTCGCAACATTGGTCGACGTAACAGGGCTGATCATTTATTTCTCAGTCGCGCTGCTCATTCTCAGCGGCACTCTTCTTTGATGACACTAAGACGGGGCCTGCGAGGTCCCGTCTTCTCTTATTTGCCCTCCGGCAGCTTCAGCGGACCGGCCGTCTTCATCGTTCGGATTGCGAAATTCGAGCGAATATCGCTCACATTCGGCAAGGTCAGTAACGTGTCCGTCAGCAGCTTTTCGTATGCTGCGAGATCCTCCACGACGACTTCGGCCAGGAAGTCGGCGGTGCCTGAGATCAAAAAGCAGGAGACGATCTCCGGGATGGACAGCAACGCTTTCTGCTGCATTTCGGCATTCTCCCGGCTGTGGTGCGCAACCTTGAACTCGACAAAAACCGTCAGCCCAAGACCCACCTCCTTGCGATCAATATCCGCGCGGTAGCTGCGGATCACGCCTGCCTTTTCAAGATTGCGGATCCGTCTCAAACACGGTGACGGCGAGAGGTTCACCTTTTCGGCGATCTCGACATTCGTGGCGCGCGCATCCTCCTGAAGGCATTTCAGGATGGCGATATCGAATTTGTCCAGATTTGGCATTTTACGAATGATCCATTGGTCATCTTGGCAGAATATTGCTCTTACCATGAGTTTCACGCCATAGATAGCAAGGACATGCCCCGAGTTTCAGCTCTATTCTTTCCTTCTGACGGACGATGATCCGCCCGGAAAAGGAAGGATAGAGAGATGACCACCCTGGCATTTTCAAATGGCAGATCCGCATCTGCCGCCGCCGGCTACGCTGGCGGCGTCATCACCGTTCTCATCTGGGCGACCTGGATCCTGGCGACCCGACACAGCGCGGTCACGCAACTTGGCACAGTCGACATCGGTCTCATTCGCTATGGTATCCCTGCCCTCGTGCTCGCGCCAGTCTGGTTGCGCACGGGCCTGCGGCCGAAAGGAGTGCCTCTGATTCTGCTAGCGCTGATGGTCACAGGCGCCGGTGCGGTCTTCTTCCAGTTGACTACCTATGCAATCCATGCGACTCCCGCCGCATCCGCCAGCATCCTCCTTGGCGGCTCCATGCCGCTGGCCGCAGCTGTGATTGGCGTCACCATCTTCCGCGAACGGCCGGATCTGACGCGCTGGCTCGGACTAGCCGCCATCGTTGCCGGCGTCATCATTCTGCTGGTGCGCAGCCTATCCGGTTCTGAGGTTTCCTGGATCAGCTTTACGCTGCTGCCTTTGGGCGCCGTATTATGGGCGGGTTACACTCACGCCTTCCGTCGTACGGGGCTCAGCGCCATCCAGGCCAGTGCCCTGATCGCCATCTGGTCCTTCCTGATCCATATTGGGCTGGCGCTCGTCTTCGGTACGTCGTTGACGGAGGCGCCCCTTCGGGAAATCGGGCTGCAGGTCATGAGCCAGGGGCTGCTCTCCGGTCTTGCCGCCACCGTTGCCTACGGCGTTGCCGTGCAGTCGCTGGGCGGGACGCAAGCCGCCGCATTCACCGCCATTACGCCCGTGCTTGCCACGCTCGGCGGCGGCTTCCTGCTTGGCGAAGAGATCGGCATCGCCGAGTTTGTCGCTGCCGCGGTCACGGGGGCAGGTGTCGCTCTTTCGACAGGAATATTGGCTCGGAAGTAATTGATCCAATCCAGCGAAAAGACCGGAGAGCGTCGCTCCGCCCTTGACGCTACGTCGCCCTGGAGCAAGGCCGAGTTTCTCAGCATGCCCCTCGCTCATCACGACGCTCGATCACCTACATATTCGGGTAAACCGGCCCTTCGCCACCTTGCGGCGGCACCCAGTTGATGTTCTGGTTCGGGTCCTTGATGTCGCAGGTCTTGCAGTGCACGCAGTTCTGGGCGTTGATGACGAAGGTCTGCTTGCCGTCCTTTTCCACCCATTCGTAGACGGCGGCCGGACAGTAGCGGGTCGAGGGGCCCGCATAGACGTCGAGTTCCGAGCTCTTCTGCAGCGCCATGTCCTTGACCTGCAGATGCACCGGCTGGTCTTCCTCGTGATTGGTGTTCGACAGGAAGACCGAGGAGAGACGGTCGAAGGTCAGCACGCCGTCCGGCTTCGGATAGTCGATCTTCTGGTGCTGTGAAGCGGGTTCGAGCGACTGCGCATCGGTCTTGCCATGTTTCAGCGTGCCGAATAGGGAGAAACCCGCGAGCTGGTTCGTCCACATGTCGAAGCCGCCCAGCGCAATGCCGATGAGTGTGCCGAACTTCGACCAGAGCGGCTTAACGTTGCGCACCCGCTTCAGGTCCTTGCCGATGTCGCTCGCGCGCCAGGCGTTTTCGATCTCGACCGGTTCGTCATTGGCACGGCCGCCGGCAATGGCGGCGGCGATCTTTTCCGCTGCCAGCATGCCTGATAGCACCGCGTTGTGGCTGCCCTTGATGCGCGGCACGTTGACGAAGCCGGCGGAACAGCCGATCAGCGCGCCGCCGGGGAAGGACAGTTTCGGCACCGACTGCCAGCCACCCTCGGTGATGGCGCGGGCGCCATAGGAGATGCGCTTGCCGCCCTCGAAGGTGCCGCGGATTGCAGGATGCGTCTTGAAGCGCTGGAATTCCTCGAAGGGATGAACATAGGGGTTCTTGTAGTTCAGGTGCACGACGAAACCGACGGCGACGAGATTGTCCTCGAGGTGATAGAGGAACGAGCCGCCGCCGGTGGACATTCCAAGCGGCCAGCCGAAGGAGTGCTGCACCAGGCCCTTGCGGTGCTTCTCGGGCTTCACCTCCCAGAGTTCCTTTAGACCGATGCCGAATTTCTGCGGCTCGCGATCCTTCGAAAGGTCGAACTTGGCGATCAGCTGCTTGGCGAGCGAGCCGCGCACGCCCTCGCCGATCAAGGTATATTTGCCAAGCAGCGCCATGCCGCGGGTATAGTTCGGGCCGGGCTCACCGTCCTTGCCGATGCCCATGTCGCCGGTCGCAACTCCGATCACGGCACCCGCGTCATTGTAAAGCACCTCGGTTGCGGCAAAGCCCGGATAGATCTCGACGCCAAGCTCTTCCGCCTTGGCGGCAAGCCAACGACAGACAAGCCCGAGCGAGACGATGTAATTGCCGTGGTTGCTCATCAGCGGCGGCATCATCAGGTTGGGCAGGCGGATCGAGCCGGCCGGGCCTAAAAACAGGAAATGATCATCCGTCACTTCGGTCTTGAAGGGATGATCCGCCTCCTCGCGCCAGCCCGGCAGCAGCCGGTCGATGCCGATGGGATCGACCACGGCGCCCGACAGGATATGCGCGCCGACTTCCGCACCCTTTTCGAGCACGACCACGGAAAGCTCCGGATTGACCTGCTTCAGGCGGATCGCTGCCGCAAGACCCGCGGGTCCCGCCCCTACGATTACCACATCGAATTCCATGCTCTCGCGTTCGGGCAATTCGCTTGCGTCAGTCATTCCTGTCTCCGATGGGCCGTGCGTTCGGCCGTATTCCCCAGTTTTGGGTATCTCTTTGTCAAAACGGGAGAAGATTGTCGAGCCGGGATGCGACAGGCGATCCTCAATATGCACCTACGACCGAAAGTTTGGTCCCGCAATGGCTTTTCCTTGCAGCCGATCGTGTCCTATACATCGATGAAAAATCGGAGGCAGATATCATGGATTTAGGCATCAAAGGAAAACGCGCCCTCGTTCTCGCCTCTTCGAAGGGACTTGGACATGGGGTCGCCGTGGCGCTCGCGCGTGAAGGCGCGAACGTGCTTCTGTGCGGGCGAAGCGGCGAACGGCTGGAGGCCAATTGCGCGGCGATCAATGCCGAAGGCAACGGCAAGGCAGACTGGGTCTGGGCCGATCTGGGAGAGGAAAATTTCGTTGCGACCATCGTTGCTGCGGTCAACGAGAAATTCGGCGGACTCGACATCCTCGTCAATAATACCGGCGGTCCGACACCTGGCACAACGGAGGAGATGACGGCGGAGAAGCTGGAAAGCTATTTCTTTTCGATGGTGCTGCGGATCATCACGCTCACCAATGCGGTGCTTCCGGGCATGAAGGAACAGCGATGGGGCCGAATTCTGACGCTCGCCTCTTCCGGTGTCATCGAGCCTATCCATAACCTGGCGCTTTCCAATACGATGCGACCGGCGCTCGCAGGCTGGAGCAAGACGCTCGCGATCGAGATCGCGAGCTACGGGATCACAGCCAACCTGCTGCTGCCGGGCAGCATCTTGACCGACAGGCTGGATAATCTCGATTCTGCCGCCGCCCGACGCACGGGCAAAAGCATGGAAGAAATCCGCGCCGAAAAGGAAGCCAGGATACCGATTGGGCGCTACGGCCGCGTCGAAGAATTCGCGGCCACTGCCGCTTTTCTCTGCAGCGCGCCTGCAAGCTACATCACGGGCTCGATGGTGCGTTGCGACGGCGGTGCCGCCCGGTCGGTATGAGCTGCGCCGACAGCTATAAATAGTAAGAGCGCGAGGCGTCTCGCGCTCTCTTCGTACATTACAAAGATTTAAGGTATTATAACCGCTTAGTGATCAGTTCGGTCCTTTTTGCGCCGCAATAGCCATGGTTGAATGACCGCAGAATTAAGCGCAACTTTCGACCGGTTTTCTTATGAAGAAATTTTGGATCCTTTTGGGGCTTGTTGTCGTCGCGGGTATAGCCGCGTGGGAATTGCGTGATCGGCTTCCCTTCGTCTCATCACTCGTTCAGCAGGCTTCCGCCGAACTCGGAGTGAATGGAAGCCAGAAGGCCCAGGCGGAAGGGCAGGAACAGGGGCAAGGGCAGCACAATCGGCGTCGTGGCGGTGCCGGCGGTCCCACTATGGTGAAAACCGTCGCAGCCCAGAACACCACGCTTCCTCTTGACGTAACGGCCTCCGGCTGGGCCGATGCCGACGACAACACGACGATTGCCGCTCAGGAGCAGGGTCTTGTCGTCAGCATTCCCGGCAAGGACGGGGCGACAGTCAAAGCCGGCGACCTTATCGCCAAGCTGGACGATCGCACCGCACAGGCAACCGTTCAGAAGGACCAGGCAATGATCGTGCGCGACGGGGCGACATTGGCCGCGGCCGAAACGGCGTTGACGCGTGCCAATGACCTGCTGCGTCAGAATGCCGGCACGCAGCAGACGGTTGATCAGGCCCGTGAGGCGCGAGACACGGCTGCCGCCACCGTCGAGGCCGACAAGGCGTCGCTCGCTTCGGATCAGGTCTTGCTCGAACATACCGAAATCCGCGCCCCCTTCGATGGCAGGCTGGGCGATATTGCCGTCAGCCCCGGTGCCTTCGTCAACGCCGGATCAGCGATTGTCACGATCGCCAAGTACGATCCGATCTATGTGAAATTCCATCTGCAGGAGGCCAATCTCAGGCGGTTGAAGCAAGCTCTCGCTGTCGGGCCGGTTGACGTTTCGACGGTGCCGCATTCCGACAAAGGCAAGGTAAGACACGGTCAGATCAGCTTCTATGACAATACGGTCGATCCGGCATCAGGTACGATCCTCGCCAAGGCGAAATTCGAGAACGCATCAGGCGCGCTTTGGCCGGGGGAGTCCGTCAATATCGTCGTTCACTTCGACAATAACCAACAGCAGATCGTCGTGCCAACTGTCGCCGTCAACCCAGGTCCCGACGGCTTCTTCTCATTCGTCGTGAAAGACGGCAAGGCTCAACTCACACCGGTAACGGTGGCGCGCGAGAATGGCGGTTTTACCGCCATCGCCAAGGGCCTTTCGGAGGGCGACCACGTGGTCGTCGAGGGCCAGGCGCAATTGAGCGATCAGCAGAACATCAGCGAGCAGTTCGAAGACAAGCCGCAAAAAGTCGCTTCCGCCGAACGGCAGCCCGAACAGCAACCACCGGACCAGCAGACAGAAACGATCGCGGTGGGGGCACAGCAATGATCCCGAACTTCTGCATCCAGCGCCCTGTCGCTACCACGCTGCTTGCGATCGGTGTCGTGCTTGCCGGTCTGGCAGGCTACCAGCTGGTGCCGGTGGCAGCCCTGCCGCAGGTCGACTTCCCGACCATCAATGTCTCGGCGCAGTTGACCGGCGCCTCACCACAGACCATGGCGACATCGGTCGCCACGCCGTTGATCAAGCAATTCGAAACGATCCCCGGGATCAGCGAAATCAGCGCGACGAGCTCGCTCGGCAATACGAGTATCGTCCTGCAGTTCGATCTCAACCGTAATATCGATGCAGCCGCCGCCGACGTTCAGGCGGCGATTTCGCATGCGACGCGGCAGTTGCCGGACAACATGACGACGCCGCCGAGCTACCGCAAGACCAACCCCGCCGACGCCCCGGTTATGCTGCTTGCTATTCAGAGCGACACGATGCCGCGCAGCAAGCTCGACGAAATCGCCGAGGACATTATTTCCCCGTCGCTTTCGACCCTGCCCGGCGTCGCCGAGGTGAGCGTATTCGGCGCCCAGACCTATGCCGTTCGTGTCGAAGTCGACCCCAACAAACTGCTCGCCCGCGGCATCGGCATAGACACCGTCAACAAGGCGATCGACGCAGCCAACAGCCAGGTTCCAGTCGGCACTCTGCAGAATGATGCGCAGAGCATGACCATCAATGCCGACACTCAGCGCACGAACGCCGCAGAGTTCCGCTCGCTCGTCATTGCCACACCCAACGGCGCGCCGATCCATCTCTCCGAAGTCGCAAACGTCCAGGACAGTGTGGAGAACCAGTATACGGGCAGCTGGTACGACGGCAAACGGGGCATCATGCTCGCGATCCAGCGCCAACCTGACGCCAATACCGTCGACGTCGTCGACGCCATCAACGCAAAACTCCCTGCGCTCCACGCGGAAATGCCGCCCTCGGTCAAGACGGTCATCATGAACGACTCGGCAAAGCCGATCCGCGATGCCATCGCAGATGTGAAGTTCACGCTGTTGCTGACGATCGGGCTGGTCGTGCTTGTCATCTATCTCTTCACCGGCCATCTGACGGCAACGATCATCCCGGGTCTCGCCGTGCCGCTTTCGCTGATTTCGACTTTCGGCATGATGTACGTGCTCGGATACAGCGTCGACAACATCTCGCTATTGGGTTTGACGCTGGCGGTCGGCCTCGTGGTCGACGACGCGATCGTCATGCTGGAGAACATTCTTCGACACGTCGAGGAAGGCATGCCAGTCAGGGAAGCAGCGATCAAGGGTGCCGGCGAGGTCAGCTACACCATCATTTCGATGTCTGTCTCACTCATCGCCGTCTTCATCCCGATCCTGCTGATGGGCGGTGTCGTGGGCCGTGTCTTCAACGAATTCGGCATGGTGGTCGCCATCGCGATTATCGCTTCGGCCGTTGTCTCGCTTACCGTCACGCCGATGCTGGGCTCTCGTCTTTCCGAGAACCACAGCAGACCGCCGCTACTCGTTCGTCTTTTTGATGCTGGCTTCGAACGCACCTTGAGAGGATACGACAGATCGGTCGGCTGGTGTCTGCGCCATCGTGCCACGATATTCCTGCTTTTTCTCGCCTCCGTCGGGCTTACGGTCTATCTGTTCATGACGCTGCCGGCGAGCTTCTTCCCGCAGGAGGACATTGGTCGTCTCAGCATTACTACGCGGGCGCGGCAGGACATCTCCTATCCGGCCATGGAGGCACTGCAGAGCCAGGCGGCGGCAGTGGTCCTGAAGAACCCGGCGGTCGCCCACGTCATGTCGACTGTTGGTGGCAACGCCCGCAGCCCCCTGAACAACGGTACGATGTATGTCGAACTTAAGGACAAGGACAAGCGTCCGCCGCTCGATCAGACGCTCCGTGAGTTGCGCACGAGCATCAACAGGATCCCGGGCATCCAGGCTTATATCACGCCGCAGCAGAGCCTGCGCTTCGGAGGGCGCCAGACGGCCAGCCAATATCAGCTCGTCGTCCAGGCTTTGAAGGCTGATCAGACAAACCTTTGGGCTGGCAAGATCCAGGATGCGCTGCGTGCCGACCGGCGCTTCACCGACGTGACCACGGACGCGCAGAACAATGCGCTTCAGGCCAATATCGTCGTCGATACCGAAAAGGCCGCGGCCTACGGTATCACCGACGACCAGTTGCGCACGACGCTGCAGGAATCCTTCGGCGCCTTCACGGCGGCTCAGATCCAGTCGACCGGCGATAGCTACGATGTGATTGTCGAATACGATACGAGCAAGCCATGGGATGACCAGAAGCTGCAGGAAATTCGTGTCGCTTCCGCCAATGGCAGCCTCGTGCCGCTATCCAACTTCGCCAGGGTTGAGCGCACCACCGGTCCGGTGACGATCAACCAGACGGGTCAGCTTGTTTCGACAACGGTGTCGTTCAACCTGCCCGCCGGAGAATCGCTAGGCGACGCAACGGCCGCAATCGATCAGATCAAGAAAGACATCAACATGCCTGCGGACGTCTTCACGTCCTATGGCGGCACGGCCCAGATCTTCCAGCAGTCGCAGGGCAATACGCCGCTCTTGATCATCGCCGCGGTGCTGACGATCTATGTGGTGCTCGGTGTCCTTTACGAAAGCTTCATCCATCCACTGACCATCCTGTCAGGTCTGCCGGCAGCGGCTCTCGGCGCCTTGCTGGCACTGAAGGTCATGGGCTTCGACCTCTCGATCATCGCACTTATCGGCCTCCTGATGCTGATCGGCATCGTGAAGAAGAACGCGATTATGATGATCGACGTGGCGCTGGAAAATCTTCGTTCGGTGCCAGGCATTTCGACATCGGAGGCGATCCACGAAGCCTGCGTACGGCGTTTCCGTCCGATCATGATGACGACCTTCTGTGCCTTGCTCGGCGCGCTGCCGATCGCGCTCGGCACCGGCGCCAGCTCGGAGCTGCGCCAGCCGCTCGGCATCGCCGTCGTTGGCGGCCTGCTCGTCTCACAGGCGCTGACGCTCTTCATCACACCCGTCATCTTCGTCGAAATGGACAGGCTCAACTCCTGGCTCCATGGCTTCGGCCGCAGGAAAAAGCCCCTGTCTCAGGAAGACGTGCCGACGGCAATCGCCGCGGAGTGATATATGGACGCCTGCGGCGCCGTGCGCCATACAGGACGCACGGCCCCGCGAGGCTTTGAGTTGCGCCCGTTTTGATTTCGGGCCTTTTGCCCCTTGAAAGCGCCCTCCCGCTATGGCATCACCCACCTTCCCTACAGCGCCGCGCTTCTTTTAAGACGCACAAAGGACGCTGCAGCACTTTGAATTACTGCATGTTTTTATCCTTAAGTCGGTTCCGATTTAAGGAAACATGCAGTAGATAACGGCGCGTAGCGTCTTCGCTTGGAGCCATGCTCCGATCTCAACATTGACGGCATGAAAGGGGTGCGGGCATGGCTCAGGCGCTGGGTTTCGACTTCGGCACGACGAATACCGTTCTGGCGCTCGCCGGCGACAGGACAACCCATTCAGTTTCCTTCACCAGTGCGGCGGGAACCGCCGACAGCATGCGCACGGCATTGTCCTTCATGAAGGATCCCGTTCTCGGCAACTCCGTGCTGAAGGTCGAGGCCGGACATGCCGCCATCCGCCAGTTCATCGACAATCCAGGTGACTGTCGCTTCCTGCAATCGATCAAGACCTTTGCGGCCAGCGCCCTCTTCCAGGGCACGCTGATCTTTGCCAAACGCCACAGGTTCGAAGACCTGATGGAAATATTCGTGCGGCGCCTGCGCGCCTATGCCGGCGAGGCCTGGCCGTCAGGCATCGGCCGGATCGTCGCGGGGCGGCCCGTGCATTTCGCAGGCGCCAATCCGGACCCGGCGCTTGCGATGGCACGCTACAACGAGGCGCTGTCGCGCTTCGGCTTTCCGGAAATCCACTATGTTTACGAGCCTGTCGCAGCCGCCTTCTATTTCGCGCAGAACCTGAAGTCCGATGCCACGGTGCTTGTGGCGGATTTCGGCGGCGGCACCACCGACTACTCCCTGATCCGCTTTGAAACCCGCGGCGGTAAGCTTAGCGCCACACCGATCGGCCATGCCGGTGTCGGGGTCGCGGGCGATCACTTCGACTATCGCATGATCGACAACATTGTCGCGCCGCAGATCGGCAAAGGGAGTCACTTCAAGAGCTTCGGCAAGATTCTTGAAGTCCCGTCGAACTATTACACCAGTTTCGGTCGCTGGAACCAGCTCTCGATCTTCAAGACCTCCAAGGAGTTCGAAGATCTGAAGACGCTGGTGCGAACCAGTCTGGAGCCGGAGAAACTGGAAACCTTCATCGATCTCGTCGAACACGATGAAGGCTATCCGCTCTATCAGGCGATCTCCGCCACGAAGATGGCGCTTTCGGCAGCCGAGGAAGCGGAATTCAACTTTCCTCCGCTCGGCGCGGGCAGGCGGCGGATGATCGCGCGTGCCGATTTCGAACGTTGGATCGCCGAGGACCTCTCCCGTATCGAGAGTGCGCTCGACGAGGTGCTCGCAAAGACGAACACGCCGGCAGGCAGCATCGACAAGATCTTTTTGACAGGCGGCACCTCGTTCGTACCGGCGGTCCGCCGTATCTTCACCGAACGCTTCGAACATGACCGCATCGAAAGCGGCGGCGAACTGCTCTCCATTGCCCATGGATTGGCCTTGATCGGCGAGCGCGACGATATCGGGCAATGGACGGTGTAATGGCAGCACCGGCGGAACCGCTTGCCGCTCCCCTTCCCCCCGGTCGCACCATTCGCTAAAGTCGGATCATGATTTCCGCCAAAGACCTCTCCCCTGCAGAACTGGCCGCCCTTCTGCATTTCCATGCGGATGCCGGCGTCGAATGGCTGCTGGAAGAGGAAGCAATCGACCGATTTGCGGAATTCGAGGCGATGAAGGCGGCACGACAGGGAGCACGGCCAGCCCCCTCGCCAAACGAAGCACCCCGACCGACGAGCCGGTCTGCCGAGAGCGACCGCCGTTCGCCGCCACCCGTCGAACGACAGGCGCCACGTGCCCCGACCGTGCCGGACGATCAGGCTGTGGAACAGGCTCGGTTCGCCGCCGAAAGCGCTCGTTCGCTCGACGAACTCAAGACGGCGCTTGCGGCCTTCAACGGGTGCAATCTCAAGAACAGCGCCCGCTCGACCATTTTCGCCAGCGGCGATGCCGGTAGCGGCATCATGGTCATAGGCCCGATGCCGAGCGCGGACGATGATCGCGAAGGCATCCCCTTTGCCGGGCGTGCCGGGCAACTCCTGGACCGCATGCTTGCCGCCATTGGCCTTAACCGTGACGGCATCCTGCTCACCAATGTCATTCCTTGGCGTCCGCCGGGAAGCCGAATGCCGTCCGACCTGGAAACCGAGATTTGCAAGCCCTTCATCGAGCGTCAGATCGCTCTTGCTGAACCGAAGGCCATGCTTCTCTTCGGCAACTTCACTGCTCGTTTCTTCTTCGGGGGAAATGACACGATCCACGGGCTGCGCGGACAATGGAAGGATGTGCCCGCTGGAGGGTTGATCGTTCCTGCGCTTGCGAGCTTTCATCCGCAGGAACTGCTCACCGCGCCAATGAACAAACGGCTGGCCTGGGCCGATCTTCTCGCTTTCCGCCTTCGTCTTCACGGAATGGCTTCCGCCTAAATTTGCGTCAACATTAAATAATTATGAAATTAGTCATGCGATTTTCGCATGGCAGTTGCGCGCTGGGGCGCATTGCAAAATGGATGCTGCACTGCAATATAAGCACAGTGTCTTGGGAGGATTCGATACAGGAACCAAGGCCATGATTGCACGCTTTCGTCCTATCCATTGTGGGTTTGAAACCCTCCGCACAGCCAGCGAGCCGGCACGCAGCACGCAGGGCTATCATCGTCTTGGCTTTGCCGCCAATGAGCAGATGATCGCTCGCGGTACCGGCACAAGCCCTCGCACGGCGCGCCCCATAGAGATTTTTGCAGATTTCCGCGAATGCTGAGGAAGCAGACGGATCGTTGATCCGGTCTCTTCCGTCGTTCTGGCTTTCAGAAGACATTTTCATCACGGGCGGCGCCGGGCAATCTGCCCGGCGTTTATTTTGCGCGTTCGCGCCTTCACTCGAGTGCGGATACCGCCCAATGAAAAGCTTCGTCGACAAGGGAAAATTTGATCGCCTGCCACGCGCAGTATTCATCCAGAAAATCGCGCGATAACCAGACATGGGTCTTCCGGCGCTCGCCATGCCAGCCCAGACAGCTCTTTCCCGCTGCCCTTGCAAAGAGACGCTGCAAATGTGTGCGTGAGATCATGAACTGCGACGCCAGTGTCCGGGTATCCACCTGTCCGACGTCAAGGCGCTCGCCATTCGCGCTGGCGAGATCGAGCTTCGAGATAAGATGATCCACCACGAGGCCGCCGGCCTCCGTCCATAGAAAAAGGGCAACCCGCTCCGGCGGCTCCCTCCATGCCGCATTTTCGAGACAGTTCCGGGCAAGCCGCGGCTGCGCCAGGCGAAAAATCTCTGGTCGGGAGCCAAGAATCCGTGCCCGTTCGCCATTGTCCAGCAGGTCGAGTGCGGCGAGATTGGCCGAGAGCCAGCCAACCATCGCGGTACTGCTGACTTCGGCCGGTTCGAACCGGCGCGGCCGTCGCTTAGGTTCGGCCGATGGGCTGATAAACCGATAGGTGGTCAATTCATCAATGAAACTGAGCACCGTATTGCGGCTTGCAATCCTGTGTTTGGTGATTGCCTCCCTGAGACGCACCGCAGTCAGGCCCGATGACGGATCCGACGGATCATATTCGAGATGAAGGGCATAGGCGGTCTGGGTGAGCAGCCAGCGCTGGTGTGAGGCAAGCAGGCGCGCCAGACGCGGTCCGCCATCGAACATGCCGCGTAGCTCGCGGGCAAGGTACTGGAGGCTGGCGGGAAAATCGGAATTCTGAGCGAGTTGCTCCGCCGAGAACGTCATGAAGGCCTCCTCGCGGCGCTTTACTGATCAGCATTCTCCTCTATCCGGGAAAGCTCCTCAGCCTTTCCCGGCTATGATTCCTCTGACAGCATGACTGATAGATATGAGACTAGATGTGAGACTTAATCATTTTTATTATCATCACAATTTTGAGAAACGTTAAATAGCAAGAACTTACTACTAAATTTCAATAGCGGCTTTCCGGCTGAGCGAGGCGAACCGGAAGGGCGACAGGCAAAAAGGCGCCCGCTTTGCGTCCGCCGCTGTCGCAATTGATCGGTCGCAGTTCGTTCGCTAAGAGGACACTGCACCGCAAACATCCGGAAAATCCAATGCTGGCCAGCCTCATCTCAATCGCCAGCCTGATGTTGTCAACGCTGTTGATGATGGTCGGCTACGGGCTCATGAATTTCGTCGTGCCTATCCGATCCGTAGCGGAGGGTTGGACGACGATGACAATCTCCCTCATCGCCACCGGATATACATTCGGCTTCACGATCTCCTGCATCATCACGCCGAAGTTCGTCAAACGGGTCGGGCATGTGCGCGTTTACGGCGCGCTGATTTCCCTCCTGACAATCGGCGTGCTGCTCTGCGCGCTCTGGGTGGATTGGCGCGCCTGGCTGGTCTTCCGCTGCGTCAGCGGCTTCGGCATTGCGGGCAGCTACCTGATCATCGAAAGCTGGCTGAACGAGCGTGTGACGAACGATAACCGGGCGACGATCTTCTCGGTCTATATGGTCACCTGCCTGCTCGGCTCGATCGGCGGACAATATCTCGTGCCGTTGGGCGATCCCAAAACCGCCTGGCTGTTCGTTCTCTGCGGGGTCGTCTTCTCGCTGGCGATGCTGCCGACGGCGCTCTCGACCGCACAGTCGCCAACGCCGATCGCTGAAGCCAAGTTCGATCTGCCAAAGCTCTACCGGCTCTCTCCGATCGCCTTCATCGGCTCGCTGCTATCAGGCGCGCTTTCCGGCACCTGGGGCAGTCTCGGCGGAGTCTACACCCAGAACGTCGGAATGAATACCGCCCAGGGGGCGACCTTGCTTGCCTGCGTGCTTGCGGGCGGCGCTGTCTCGCAGATGCCGATCGGCCGCATCTCCGACATGGTCGATCGGCGCATCGTTATGATCCTGTGCGGCATGGTCGGGGTTGCGGCTTGCGGCGCGATGACCCTTTTCAGCATCGATACGCTATTGGCGCTTTATGTCGCCGGCTTTTTCGTCGGAACGGTGCTTTACCCGATCTATGCCATCAACGTCGCCCATGCCAATGATCGTGCGGCGCCGACCGAATATGTCACGATCTCAAGCGGCATCATGATCCTTTACGGATTGGGCACCGTCTCCGGGCCGCTGATGGGCGGCACGCTGATGCAGGTCACCGGGCCAAACGGACTTCTATGGTTCCTTGCCATCATCTTTGCACTCTACGCCGGCTATGCCGCCTGGCGAATGGGAATGCGCCGGCCAGGCGAAGGACGCGTGGAAAAGACGGACTTTCAGGCAATCGCCGTGCCGGTCAGCGGCACTGATCCGGCAAACAGACCCGGCTCGATATCGCAATAAGGCGGCCGCCTGCCGCAGCCCGGTCAGACGTGTTGGAGCGGTTCAGTTTTTCATGGACCCGCTCTAAGCTCATGTTTTTACGCAATCCGAACGGAAAACCGTTTCACACTTTTCCTGGAATTGCTCTAGGTCCCCGCCTTGCGGGCGGCACGCCTTTCCAGGCCGAGCTGATGCTCGCGATAGATGATGAAAATCCCGGCTGCGACGACGATGGCTGTGCCGGATAACATCGAAAGCGTCGGCACGTCGCCAAAGATCACGTAGGCGACGACCGCTCCGAGAAGGATGGACGTATATTCGAAGGGCGCGATCGTCGAGACGTCGGCGTGGCGATAGCTCTCGGTCAGAAGAATCTGTGCCACCCCGCCGCAAAAACCGGCAATTATGAGATAGACTGACGATTTGAGGGAAAGAAGTTCCCAGCCGAAAGGCAGGGTCAGCAGCGAAAAGAGCGAAGCCGTGATCGAGAAATAGAGGACGATGGTCGCAGTTTTTTCCTCCTCGACAAGACGGCGGACCTGGATCATCGCTGTCGCTCCGAGCACGGCCGAAAGGAGAACCGCGCAAGCGCCGATCGCCTGCTCGGCCTCGACGTCTCCCTCCCGGAAGAGCGTCAATTTGGGCCAAGAGATGATCGCGACGCCGACGATGCCGATGATGACCGCGCTCCAGCGATAGACGCGGACGGTCTCGCCAAGAAAGACCGCAGCAAAGACGACGGCAAAGAGCGGCATGGCATAGCCTAGCGCGATCGCTTCCGGCAAAGGCAGATTCAAAAGCCCGTAGAAGCCGAGCCCCATGGACAGGATTCCGAGCGTGCCGCGTTTGAGGTGTCCGAATGGATTATTGGTATAGAATGCGGTCCGCAATTGCGCCCGATAGGCGAGATAGGCCATGATCGGAAACAGCGCAAAGAACGAACGGTAGAACGTCACCTGCCCAGGGGCGATATCGGTGCCGGCGAGCTTGATACAGGTTTGCATCGCCAGGAAAACAACAACCGACGACACCTTGAGAAGAATACCCTTCATCGGGTTTCTCAAAATCGCATCCATCTATGAAACTCTATGCTGCAGATTGTTGCGGGAACGAAGGAGGGACAGGGCGAGGCATGTTTTTACTCGAAGGCAGGGAATGACGAACGGCAACGCGCCGAATCGATGGAGAAGGGCTGCGAGGTGCAACACACGCTTTACGATAATCGACAAACTGCAGCATGCAAAAAACTGTTTTAACTTTAGTTCAGAATTTAATGTAATTATGAACGGCATACTCTGCAGATGAATTTCCCCAGAACTTCGGTCTGTGTTTGTCGACAATTGATTTACGCGGATTGCCTAAAACAGAGCCTATCAGGAAAGACCATGCGAACAGACAACGGCCAGATTGTGCATCTGGCAGACTACAGGGCCACCGACTTCGTTCTGGAACGCGTGGACCTCACCTTCGAACTGGATCCACAGGAAACGAAGGTAGAAGCGCGGCTGATCTTTCACCGGCGCGAGGGCACCGATCCCACGGCCCCCCTCATGCTTGACGGCGACGAGTTGACATTGGCAGGACTGCTTGTGGATCAGGCGGAGATGCCCTCCGAACAGTATACCGCAACGTCCGACAGCTTGACTGTTCGCGACCTCCCCGAAGCAACGCCCTTCGAACTTACGATCACCACGATCATCAACCCCGAAGCCAACACGCAACTGATGGGTCTTTACCGCACCGGCAACATCTATTGCACGCAGTGCGAGGCGGAGGGCTTCCGACGCATCACCTATTTCCCCGACAGGCCCGACGTTCTTGCTCCCTACACGGTCAACATCATCGCCGACAAGGCGGCCAACCCGCTATTGCTTTCGAACGGCAATTTCCTCGGCGGCGCCAGCTACGGCGAAGGCAAGCATTTCGCCGCCTGGTTCGATCCGCATCCGAAACCGAGCTATCTCTTCGCTCTCGTCGCCGGCGATCTCGGCGTCGTTGAAGATACGTTCACGACCATGTCCGGCCGCGAGGTGGCGCTCAAGATCTATGTCGAGCACGGCAAAGAGCCACGTGCCGCCTACGCCATGGACGCGCTGAAACGCTCAATGAAGTGGGATGAAGAGGCTTTCGGCCGTGAATATGATCTCGATATCTTCATGATCGTCGCCGTCTCCGATTTCAACATGGGGGCGATGGAAAACAAGGGACTGAACATCTTTAACGACAAGTATGTTCTGGCCGATCCCGAAACCGCCACGGACGCCGACTACGCCAACATCGAGGCGATCATCGCGCATGAATATTTCCACAACTGGACCGGTAACCGCATCACCTGCCGTGACTGGTTCCAGCTCTGCCTCAAGGAAGGCCTGACGGTCTATCGCGATCACGAATTTTCTGCGGATCAGCGCTCGCGTCCCGTCAAGCGCATCGCCGAAGTCCGCCATTTGAAATCGGAGCAGTTTCCGGAGGATGGCGGCCCTCTCGCGCATCCGGTCCGCCCCGAGAAATATCGCGAAATCAATAACTTTTACACGACAACCGTCTATGAGAAGGGCAGCGAAGTGACGCGCATGATCGCGACGCTGCTCGGCAAGGAGATGTTCAAGAAAGGCATGGATCTCTATTTCGACCGCCATGACGGCCAGGCGGTCACAATCGAGGATTTCGTGCGCTGTTTCGAGGATGCAGCCGGCCGCGATCTTACGCAGTTCTCGCTTTGGTATCATCAGGCTGGAACGCCTCTGGTTACCGCTTCCGGCAGCTACGATGCCGGCGCGAAAGCATTCACGCTGTCGCTCGAGCAGATGGTTCCGGCCACGCCCGGCCAGCCGAACAAGGAGCCGATGCATATCCCGTTGAGGCTCGCACTTCTGAACGAGAATGGAGCCGAGTTCACGCCCACGTCCGTGGAGGGCGCTGAATTTACAGGGGACGTCCTGCACCTGACGAAGCGGACGCAGACTGTTGTTTTCAAGGGCATATCCACCCGTCCTGTCGTGTCGCTGAACCGCAGCTTCTCGGCACCGATCAACCTGCATTTCAGCCAGGGTCCGGACGATCTGGCGCTGATTGCCCGCCACGAGAGCGATCATTTCGCGCGATGGCAGGCATTGACGGACCTGGCGCTTCCGAACCTGCTTCAGGCTGCGCGAGACGCCCGTGAAGGCAAACCGATCGACTGTGACGACATCTTTGCCGGAGCGCTTCTCGCAGCGGCGGTGGACGAGACCCTCGAACCCGCTTTCCGCGCCCAGGCGCTTGCCCTTCCGAGCGAGGCGGATATCGCCCGCGAGCTGGGTGGCAACAACGATCCGGATGCCATCCATGCCGGGCGCCAGTCCATTCTTACCCAGCTTGCGCAGGCCGGCAGCGAAGCCTTTGCACGCCTTTACGACACCATGACGACGCCTGGCCCCTTCAGTCCCGATGCACAGAATGCGGGCCGGCGGGCACTGCGCAATGCCGCCCTCACCTACCTCTCCCATGCAGAGAATTCTCCCGAACACGCCAAGGCAGCCTTCGACAGCGCCAACAACATGACTGATCTTAGCCATGCGCTGACCGTGCTGGCGCATCGTTTCCCGGAAACCGCCGAGACGGCCGAGGCTCTCGCGACGTTCGAGAAACGCTTTTCCGGAAACGCGCTTGCTCTCGACAAGTGGTTCTCGATCCAGGCAGCAATTCCCGGAGCCGGAGCCCTCGATCGGGTCATCAGGCTCATGGAAAATCCGCAGTTCCAACGCACGAATCCAAACCGTTTTCGCGCGCTCGTCGGCACCTTCGCCTTTGCCAATCCCACCGGCTTCAACAGGGCGGACGGGGAAGGCTATCGTTTCCTGGCTCGCGAAGTCCTTGATGTCGACAAGCGCAATCCGCAGCTTGCTGCCCGCATCCTGACCTCGATGCGGTCTTGGCGTTCTCTGGAATCCGCACGTGCCGATCACGCGCGCTCCGCGTTGATGGAAATCGACCGGGCGGCGGGCCTTTCGACGGATGTACGCGACATCGTGGAGCGGACCTTGAAGGGGTGATTCCGGCTTCGACCTTCCGTAGAGTCAGGTGTCCCGCGTCTCGCCCCCCGGCGCGAGGCAGCCGCGCGAATCACAGCGAAAACTCAGGACTCATAAATACTTAACAGAAATTTACCGTCCCCTCTGGACAAGGCGAATCACCGATGATTCATTAGGGTAGATTCGGGCGAGCGGCGCAGCGAATCACACGAGGGACAATATGGAAATGGCGGACGTGCGGCGGGTAACCGCGGCCGAAGGGCGGCTGCGTGTCGATTTTAGCAGGCTGAAAGCGTGGCAGGGAAATCTGTCCGATCGCGGCGGCACCCGCCCGGAAGCCTCCCGGAACTTCCGCCGCGCCGAAGCCGTCCTCAAGCGCGCCATTCCGCTCCTGATTCTCGCCTTTCTTTTCGTCGTGGCCGCATCCCACTTTTTCGGCATGATCTCGGAACATAATCGCATGGGAGAGGCAGCGCGGCATACGACTGCGCTCTCGGCCGCTGCAGCTTCGGCCGCATTCGCGGATGCCGCCGACCTCTTCGACACGGGGAACCGAACCGAAGCCGAAAATCGTCTTGCAACCTACCTGCCGCAGGACCGGATGGACACCGGCGCTTTCGTGTTGATGGTAAAGCCGAACGGCACTGTGTTCGGCTCCTCGGCGGCCGGTTCGTCCTATGTCGGGCAAACGGTTTCCGAATTCTTTCCGGAGGTATCCACCGTCAGGCGTTTCGGCGATCGGGCCGGCGTTATCGAGACCCGGATCGATGAGTCGCCGTATTACGTGACGATCTCGCTCATCGGAACCAAGGGCGGCTTCATCATATCGGCGACGTCGCTTGAACAGATCAGCGCGCTCTGGCGCGAAGAACTGACGCTGAACGTCACGCTGTTTGCCGGCATTTCCTCCATTCTGCTCGTCATCCTCTATGCCTACTACACGCAGGTCAAACGGGCCCGCGATGCGGACGAGATCTTTCTGGAGTCCAATCTGCGCGTCGAGACGGCGCTGTCGCGTGGGCGCTGCGGCCTGTGGGACTTCGATTTCGCTAGCAGAGAATTCTTCTGGTCGCGCTCGATGTACGACATGCTCGGGCTTCCCGCCTCCGACCGCATGCTTTCCTTCGGCGATGCCATCCGGCTGATGCATCCCCATGACAGCGGCCTCTACGATCTTGCGCGGCTGGTCGCGAGAGGCAATGCGAGCCAAATCGATCAGGTTTTTCGCATGCGGCATGCCAGTGGCCACTATGTCTGGATGCGGGCTCGCGCCCAGGTCATCCGGACGCATTCTGGCCAGATGCACATGATCGGCATTGCCATGGACGTCACCGAACAGCATCGGCTTGCACAACGCTATGCAGAGGCGGATCAGCGCCTTGCCGATGCCATCGAATGCACGTCCGAGGCCTTCGTCCTGTGGGACAAGAACGATCGCCTCGTCATGTGCAACGCTCATTTCCAGCAGGCCTATGGCCTGCCGGATAACGTGCTGGTCCCAGGTACGGAGCGCAATGTCGTCAATGCGGCAGCCGCACGGCCAGTGATCGAGCGACGCATCGCGGCGGCGGACGGCTCCGGCTATTCGCGGACGACGGAAGTGCAGCTCGCGGACGAACGCTGGCTGCAAATCAACGAGCGGCGCACCCGCGACGGCGGTCTCGTTTCAGTCGGCACCGACATCACGCTTCTCAAGCGTCACCAGGAACGTCTACGCGATTCCGAGCGCCGTCTGATGGCGACGATCAACGATCTTTCCGCTTCGCGCCAGACGCTCGAGAGGCAGAAGGCCGAGCTTTCAATCGCCAACGCCAATTATCAGGCGGAAAAGGAGCGCGCGGAGGCGGCCAACAAGGCCAAGTCGGAATTCCTGGCCAACATGTCGCATGAGCTGCGCACGCCGCTCAACGCCATTCTCGGCTTCTCCGAAATTCTGAAGGACCAGATGTTCGGTCCGCTCGGATCGAGCAAATATAACGAATACGCCAACGACATTCATGACAGCGGCAAGCACCTTCTGAACGTCATCAGCGACATCCTCGACATGTCGAAGATCGAGGCTGGTCACATGAAAATCTTCCGTGAGAAGATCGACCTTGCGCCGCTGATCGAGGAAAGCCTGCGTTTCACTGCCATCCCGGCCGCCAAGAAGAATATCATAGTCCGGCAGCGCATCTCATCTGGCGTAACGGTGATGGCGGACAGGCGGGCAATGAAGCAGATCCTGCTCAATCTTCTTTCCAATGCCGTGAAGTTTACCAATGAGGACGGCGATATAGCGGTGCGCAGCCGCACCGGCCCGGACGGCATCATCATCACGATCGCGGATACCGGCATCGGCATTCCGAAGGCAGCGCTGAGCAAGATAGGTCAGCCCTTCGAACAGGTGCAAAGCCAATATGCCAAGAGCAAGGGGGGCTCGGGCCTCGGGCTCGCCATCTCCCGTTCGCTGACCGTCCTGCATGGCGGAGGCATGAAGATCCGTTCACGCGAAGGCGTCGGGACAGTGATCCGCCTGCACATTCCCAACCAGGAATGCTAAAAAAGCTTCCTGCATTCGCATGGCCGCTCACAAAACCTATCCCATGGCATGGCGAATAGTCTTTGAAAGGCGCAGCAGGAAGGCGGGCCTCGATGAGGCGACGAGCTTCCATGACAAGATCGTTTTCGCCATGCGACGAGGAAGGACGCCGACGGAAAGAAACCATGCCGCCAGCATTGCGCGGCGTCTTAAGGAGGCGTTCATTTCCAAGCTGGCGACGGCGCCGGCGGTCGCCAGGACAAGCCTGGAATCGCCGGCCACGGGGTGCCGCTGCCTGTCCACGCAAAGCGATGCCAGTCGCTCTTCCAGATGGACAGGATCACGGAGATTGACGTCCGGTGGTACCATCAACCCGATCTCAGCTGCCTGATCCGACAATGCCTCCAGCCGATGAAAATCATGCTCCACTCGCCAGCGTGCGCGTTGGCCGAGTTTTTCTGCAAAGACCGAATGATTGGTGCCGTGGATGCGATAGGCACCCAGGCAGGCGTCAATCGACGTCACCTTTCCATGGAGAGGCGCCACGGTGATCAGATAGCCATCAGCGCCTTGCCGGAAATCCTTCTCCGGGATCGGCATGATCACATCCAAAGCCGATCGCTTGAAGGCCAGACCGCTTGTGACGCTGGTCTGATACCGTCCTCTCTGTAGCAGCTTCGGCCTGACATCGCCCGAGTCGAACGATAGTTCCGGAGGCGGAAACACATCCTTTACGTGTAGATCTTCGTCGACGATGTGCGATCTGAACTGCACCTGGACAGTTCCGGCCTCCCAGGCATCGACTACTTCGGATATCGCATTTGGATATAGGTAATCATCGGCATCGAGAAACAGCACGATCTCGCCCCGGCTCGAGGCAAAACCGGTGTTGAGCGCCGCGGCATGCCCGCCGTTGCTCTCCCTCAGGCATGTCTTAATTCGCGACCCATAGGTGCTAAGAACGTCGGCCGTGTCATCGGTCGACGCATCGTCGACGACGATGGCTTCTGCATTCTCGTAACTTTGCTCCAACGCGCTATCGATGCAGCGCTTCAGGAAGCGCGCATAGTTGTAGTTCACGATGACGATGGAAACTGGAATACGGTCTGGGATGGAATGCATCGCATTAAACCTCGCAAATCTGCTTTGGTCGCGGCGAACCTTCTCATTCAGGTCCTTATCGATTGATACCCGTCTCGGGCCAGCACGGCGCTTCAAAACCGAAAAAGCCGCCGCTACAGACATGCTGACACCAACGGGTGGCGAGAATCATGTTTGGTCTGTCTGCGTCGTCACGAGCCTCTCCAGTTTTATGGCTTTTGAATGACCCTGCGCCGCCCAAGTCCCAGGCTCGATGTTGTGAACCACACGGCCTAACTGTAAATATTGCTCTGTAAAGCAACTATATTGCTGCATGCTCAATCGAAAAATGATGCCAGATGTCGGTCCGGATTCCGGAAGCCCGGATATGGCAATATCTGCTGGATACACCACTTTGATGACGCTCAAAGACTGATAGTCGGCGAGATGATTTCCTACATACGGAGCAGTACCGGAACGAACGACAGCGAGGCGGTATCGAATGGGCTGGTCGTTAAAGATTGGAACGATTGCAGGTACAGCAGTACGTGTGCACATCACGTTCACGCTGCTGCTGATCTGGATATGGCTGATCCATTATCGGATCGGCGGGGTGCCGGCGGCATGGGAAGGCGTCGCCTTCATCATAGCCGTTTTCGCCTGTGTCGTGCTGCATGAGTTTGGTCATATTGCCGCAGCGCGGTTTTTTGGTATCGCGACACCGGACATCACGCTGCTGCCGATCGGCGGCGTGGCCCGCCTCGAACGCATGCCCGAGAAGCCCGGCCAGGAATTCGTGATCGCCATCGCCGGTCCGCTGGTGAATGTGGCGATCGCAGCCTTGATCTTCATCGTGCTCGGCGCATCGACGAGCTTAACGCAGATGGCGGCGCTCGAGGATCCGCGTGCCGGTTTTCTGGCCAGATTGGCCGGGGTCAACATCTTCCTCGTGCTGTTCAACATGATCCCTGCTTTTCCAATGGATGGAGGCCGGGTGCTGCGCGCCGCCCTCGCCTCGCGGCTCACCTGGTCACGCGCAACGCAGATCGCAGCCACGATCGGCCAGGGGCTTGCTTTTGCCTTCGGTTTTTTCGGCCTGCTTTACAATCCGATGCTGATTTTCATCGGTATCTTCGTCTATCTTGCCGCGGCGGCGGAGGCGCAAAACGCGCAGATCCGCGAAATATCGACCAGTGTTCTGATCGGAGACGTAATGGTCACTGAATTCGCGAGACTTCAGCGTTCCGCGAGTATCGACGAAGCAATCGAGGCACTGCTTGCAACTACCCAACGCGAGTTCCCCGTCGTCGATTCCTCCGATCGCTTCGAAGGCCTGCTGACGCGCGACGACATGATCAGAGCCCTGAAGGACAAAGGACCAAATACGTCGGTCGTAAACGCAATGCGCGTCGACATACCGAAAATTCACTATCGCAGACGCCTGGAAGAGAGTTTGCAATTGATGCAGCAGACAAATGTGCCTGCCGTCGCCGTGGTGGATGGGATGGATCGCCTCGTCGGTCTCATGACCCATGAAACGATCGGCGAAATGATGATGGTTCGCGCCGCCGCGGCGGGCGGTTTTCGCTTCGGCCACTTGCGCGGAAACAGAGCCGGACCATAGAGCTCTGTATCGCGCCGAACTCAGACGTGCTCAATGCGCGTTCAGGGATTGCGCAAGTTCCAGATGCCTCTGCAGCATCGGCAATGCCTTCCCGGCAAGCACCGGAACCGGCCTATTGCCTTCGCCTGCCTTTTCCTTGAACGCAGCAATATCTTTCTCGTGAGCCGACACCATGAAGCTCACGAACTCTTTGTCGAACTCAGGTCCGGTCATTCCCTTCAACTTATCAAGCTCTCGTTGCGCATCTTCCGTCAGATTGCCGGAAACCTTTGCTTCAAGATCTGCCGTGAGAGCGGCGGCCTCGGCTTTCGCCTTGCGGTGATCATCCACCAAAGTCTGCCCGAACGAGCGTACGCCGTCACTCGCTCCCTTCTGAACAGCCAACTCACCAAGCGCGATTTCCGCATTGTCGGTCTTGATCGCATTACTCAGAAACTGCTTGTCGCTCTCTGCCATCGCGGACGCGGCCACGAAGCACCCGATTGCCAATACTGCTCCGGCAAGCATCAGTTTAAGTCCCATCACGACACCTCATGTTTTGAGCGGTCCGGCACCATTTGATCGAACCTATCCAGATGAATGTTGTTCGTGAATTGATTCCGTCCAGGGTGTCGGATGACCGCGCCCAGCAACCGGCAATAGGCACGGCAACTGGCGATCCAGCATGTGTACGAACATCGCCCTCAGCAAGCAGGATCCGTCAATGTAGATTTGAGGCATTGACGGTCGTCTGGAATATTTTGCGCACAGCCTTTGAAAGACGCTTCACCTCTGCCTCCAGGGTTCTGATATCCGGGCATTCCCCGGCTCCGCAGACCAGTTCCACCAGGCCCGCCGGCGCCTCCTTCGGATCGAAGCGGCCTTCGATGCAGAGGCGGATGAACTGCGACAGCTCGGTATAGAGCCGCAGGGCCTCCAGGCAAAGATCGAGATCATTTCCGTCCATCAGCTGCGAGCCCAGGCTCTTTAGAGTCTCGAGCGTGCTCAAACCATTGGTCGTGACAAGGACATCACGGGTCGGAGCGATCAGTGCGAGAAACTGGGCGATGAATTCGATATCGATCAAGCCACCGGGAATGAGCTTCAGATCCCATATATCGGCAGGCGGCTTTTCCTTCTCGATGAGGTCGCGCATCTCGGTGACATCATGCGCGATCTTTGCGGCGTCCCGTTTCGCCGCGAGAACCTCGCCAATGATACCGGCGGCTTCCGCCTGCAGACCAGAATCGCCGCAGATGAGCCGCGAACGGCTGAGCGCCATATGTTCCCAGGTCCATGCCTCTTCGCGCTGATACTTTGCGAAGGCTTTAATGCGGGTTGCGACCGGCCCCTTGTTGCCGGAGGGCCGCAAACGCATGTCGACTTCGTAGAGCACGCCTTCGGCCGTCGGAGCCGAAAGCGCGGAGATCAGCCGCTGAGTGACGCGCGTGAAATACCGGGGCGCATCGAGTGGCTTTGGCCCCACCGATTCGGCAACCGTATCCTGATAGTCATAGAGCAAGATGAGATCGATATCGGAACCTGCAGTCAGTTCGAAGCTTGCCAGCTTGCCCATGCCAAGGACCGCAACGCGCCCCCCGGGATAGTCGCCATGTGCCGCGCGGATTTCCTTCAGTACCGCGTCCAGCGCCGCCTCGACGATAAGATCGGCGAGATGGGTAAAGGCGCGCGCCGCCATGCCGCCGTTTATCGCGTCTGTCAGCAGGCGGATGCCAATCAGAAAGCGCTGCTCCGAAGCGAAGATCCGCAGGCGGTCAAGCACTTCCTCATAGTGGCGGGCAGACGCGAGAAAGACTTTAAGCCGCTCGGCCAGATATTCCCGCGTCGGAAGCTCCGCCATCAATGCCGGATCAAGCATGCCGTCGAAGACATGCGGCTTGGCGGCGATGACATCGGCAAGGCGCGGCGCTGACGACATGATGTTGACAACCAGCGAAAGCAGCGCCGGATTGTTGCCAAGCAGGGAAAAAAGCTGGATTCCGGCGGGCAGGCCGGAGATGAAATTGTCGAACCGCAGAATCGCCTCGTCCGCGCGCGCGCTTTCTCCGAAAACACGCAGGAGTTCGGGCGTCAATTCCGTCAGCCGCTCGCGCGCCTCGACCGACTGAGTCGCACGGTAGCGGCCGTAATGCCAGGTACGGATGACGTGGGCAACCGCGGAGGGTCTGCTGAAGCCAAGCTTTTTCAGCGTCTTCAGGGTGTCCGGATCATCGCCCTGCCCCGTGAAGACGAGATTGCCGGCTTCCGTGGAAAGCTTCGCCTCCTGCTCGAACAGACGCGCATAGCGACGTTCGACTGTCTTCAGTATTGAAACCAGTTTCTCGGAAAAGCTCGACGTATCGGCAAAGCCCAACATGAAAGCGATCCGCTTCAGGTCCGCCTCGCTCTCCGGCAACAGATGGGTCTGCTCGTCGCGAACCATCTGGATGCGATGCTCGACATCACGCAGGAACCAATAAGCTGCGGTCAATTCGTCACGCGTTTGCGCATCGATCCACTTCGCCTTTGTGAGTTCGTCGAGCGTCTCCTCGGTCGGGCGTGAGCGCAGAGCCGGCATTCGACCGCCAGCAATCAGCTGCTGCGTCTGGACGAAGAATTCGATTTCGCGGATGCCGCCGCGCCCGAGCTTGACATTATGGCCCTTGACGGCGATTTCGCCGTGCCCCTTGTGGACATGGATCTGCCGTTTGATCGAGTGAATATCGGCAATTGCCGCATAATCCAGATATTTGCGAAAGACGAAGGGTACGAGATCGTTCAGGAATGCGGCACCAGCCTCGAGATCGCCGCCAACCGGTCGTGCCTTGATGAAGGCCGCCCGCTCCCAGTTCTGTCCCCGGCCCTCGTAATAGATCATCGCCGCATCGATAGGGATGGCGAGCGGCGTCGATCCTGGGTCCGGGCGAAGCCTGAGGTCGGTGCGGAAGACATAGCCGTCCGCCGTGCGCTCCTGCAGAATGCGCACCAGGCGGCGCATGAGGCGCGGGAAAATGTCGATCGCATCGGCCGGATCCGGTACGATGCCCGCCGCCTCATCGAAAAAGACAACAAGGTCGATATCGGAAGAATAATTCAGTTCTTCGGCCCCGAGCTTGCCCATGCCGAGAACGATCAAGCCTGAACTTTCGCTTGGTTTTGCCGGATCCCGGAGCTTCAGCTTCCCGCTCTCATGACCAGAAAGCAGCAGGTAATCCACGGCAGCAGAAACCGCCGCGTCGGCCAGCTTGCTCAGCGAGCGTGTGGAGGCCCGGGCATCGAAGATGCGAGAAAGGTCGGCGAGCGCCACCAGAAAAGCGACCCTGCGTTTGACGATTCGCAGGCGGCTCATCACCTCGCTCTCCGAAGGCGACGCCTGCCCGTCCTGCGCCTGCCATGCCCGCCTTGCCTCGAGGACGAGACGCTCGATCTGCGGTTCCAGCGGCTCGTCGATCGCCGCCGCCATAATCGCGGGGTCGACACGGGCGATCTCTCTCAGATGCGGCGAAAGCGTGAAGGCGGCGATGATGAAGTCCTTGAGCGGTCCTTCACCGTCGAGCAGGCCGGCAACGGCCGGCTGCTCGCGGCCGATCTCCCTCAAATCGGATAGAGCCGACTTCAGTTCCGTCTGGTTGAGAGGACGAAGCAGATCCGGCTTCACATCCTTCAGGCTGGGATTGAACGTTCCTGTCATGCGGCACTCCTCCGCCTGATAAAGCGGCACTTACAGCGCCGTGCGTCTTGCCAGGACGCACAAAGGTCGCCGTAACGCTTTGAATTGCTGCATGGTCCTATCCTTGAATCGGTTCCGATTTAAGGAACCATGCAGTGATTTGGCAGCCGAACCCTCCGACGATTCGGCACCTTATCGCTAAACTAGGCACAGGAAGCGCCTGGGCCAAGACAGGAGACGAAGGATAGGCGGAACAGGCACAGTCAGGGCCGCCGATTACCCTTTCTGAACAGGAAAAATCATGTCGACGGTGAGGCCGCGGCCGCATTCGGCATCAGTCTGCGAAAGTGTCAAGCGGCCGCCATGCAATTCCATGACCGCCTCGACAAGCGACAGGCCGAGACCGGTGCCAGGCTTACTGCGGCTTTCGTCCAGCCGATAGAAACGCTTGATCACGTCCTCATGCTTTTCAGGTGGAATGCCAGGACCATGATCGGCAACCGAAAGACAGATGCCCTCCGGCCGTCGTGACAATGTCAGCGCGACCTCCGCCTTGTCGGGATTGTCGGACGAATATTTGATGGCATTGTCGATGAGATTGAAGATCGCCTGCCCAATCAGTTCCCGATTGCCCTGTATTTCGATCGCCGGCTCGATTTTGGCGACCAGCGCCAGTCCCGCCTCTTCGGCGAGCGGTTCGTAGAGCTCGACACTATCGGCAACGATGGCGGAAAGATCGACGGGGGACATTTCCGCAGCGACCGAACCTGCCTCGACGCGCGAAATCATCAGCAGCGCGTTGAAGGTGCGAATAAGCTGATCGGATTCGGCGATGATACCTTCAAGCGACGCGCGGCGCCCTTCGGCGTCCTCGACATTCAGAGCGTCGGCGGCCTTGTTTCTGAGCCGTGTCAACGGCGTCTTCAGGTCATGCGCTATGTTGTCGGAAACCTGTCGCAGGCCTTCGTTGAGCTTTTCGATCCGCTCCAGCATCGCGTTCAACGAAGCAGACATCCGGTCGAACTCGTCGCCTGAGCCGCCGACGGGCAGACGCTGGGCGAGGTCGCCCGCCATGATCTTCTTGCTTGCATCGGACATGCGATCGATACGTTTCAAGGCATTGCGGCCAATACCGTACCAGATCACGACGGCGCCGACGCCCATGATGGCGAGCGCAATCATCAGAGCCTGACGGACGAGCGCACGGAACCGCTCCGGATCGCCGAGGTCGCGGCCGACGAGAATGCGCAGGCCGTTGTCGAGCATGAAGACATTGGCGATCGCCCTGTGGCGTCGTTCAACCCCGGAGTCCGTGTAGCGCTGATAGGTAAAGGGAGAGGATGTCCAGCCTGTCTCGGCAAAGACACCCGGTTGGACCGAAGCGACGTTTCCGGCCAGCAGATCGCCCGAGGGACCGGCGATCACATAAAGATTGGCGCCTGGCTGGCGCGCGCGCCGTTCCATCGTCCGCAACAGGAGATTCATCCCGCCGGTGTCATAGGCGCGCTTGACCTGATCGACTTCCTGCTGAACGGCCTCGCGAATCTGTCCGCTGAGCAACCGCTCCGACATTGCCGTCACATAGAAGACGAGGGTGGCCGCGCATAGAGCAAACAGCAGAATATAAAGGGCCGAGAGGCGGACTGCGGTTGATTTGAAGAGAACCCTAAAGCGGCTCATCCCTCGTCCTTGATCATGTACCCGGCGCCCCGGATCGTCTTCAGCAGCGGCTGGCTGAAGTCCTTCTCGATCTTGGAACGCAAGCGGGAGACATGCACGTCAATGACATTGGTCTGCGGATCGAAGTGATAGTCCCAGACATTTTCGAGGAGCATGGTGCGGGTCACGACCTGACCTGCATTCTTCATCAGATATTCGAGAAGCCGGAACTCGCGCGGCTGCAGGGGAATTTCCTTGCCACCACGACGCACCTCATGGGAAAGGCGGTCGAGCTCGAGATCGCCGACACGGTAGATGACATCCTGCTCCGGCGTACCCTTGCGCCGGCCAAGCACCTCGACACGCGCAAGAAGCTCGCTGAACGCATAGGGCTTCGGCAGATAATCGTCACCGCCAGCACGAAGACCCGTTACCCGGTCGTCCACCTGGCCAAGCGCCGACAGGATCAGCACAGGGGTGTGAACGCCCTTGCGACGCAATTCACTGATAACGGAAAGGCCGTCGCGGCGTGGCAACATTCGGTCGATGACAATAACGTCATAGGCGTTCTCGCTGCCCATGAAGAGACCGCTCTCGCCATCACCAGCGTGATCGGCGACAATGCCCGCCTCGCGGAACGCCTTGGTCAGGTAAGCGGCTGCTTCCAGATCGTCTTCGATTATAAGAATCTTCATGTGCGAAACATTAGCGCCGGGTCGTGCATTGGCACAACCGGAATCGGCAGCACTCGTAGCATCGTGACCAGTGCCCGTCATGTTTTTCATCCTTGAATCGACAACGACTGGAGCCGCGCAAGCCGTCGGCCTGCGCGGCTTCCTAAAGGGGGTGATTCAGGTCGTATCGACCTGAAATCTGAATCCCTCTCTCCATCAAAAAGTTAGAGCGGGATGTCGCCCGAAGACGGCGCCGCTTTTCGGCATCCCGCTCTATGTCATTCGACTAGAAATCAGCCCTGGCTGATCGGAAGAGCGACGAAGCGGCTGCCATTCTCCGACTGAATCTGGAAGAGAGCGCGGGTGCGGCCATCCTTCTTCGCCTGATTCAGAACCTTGACGACGTCATCGGCGCTGGAAACCTCCTGATTGTTGACGGAGGTAATCTTTTCGCCTTCCTTCAGGCCCTTGTCCGCAGCATCGGAGTCCGGGTCGATCGAGGTGATTGCCAGGCCCTTGCCGTCTTCGGCCGGAGAAACCTTGATGCCGAGATCGGCGAGCGCCTTTTCGGACGCCGGCTGCTGGGGCTCAGCCTGCTGCTGATCGTCGTCGGTGGATGCCTGCTCCTGATCGGCCGGCAGGGTGCCGAGATCAACGGTCACGGACTGCGCCTTGCCGTCGCGCCACAGCGAGACTTCTACCTTCGCACCTGGCTGCATCGCGCCGATACGGCGGGCCAGATCACGCGGATCCTTGACGGTCTCGCCATTGACCGCGGTCACGACGTCGCCATTCCGGATGCCGGCCTTCTGGCCCGGCGAACCTTCCTGCGGCGAGACAACAAGCGCGCCGCTCGGCTCGGAAAGACCAAGCGATTCCGCGATATCCTTCGTCACCGGCTGGATCTGTACGCCAAGCCAGCCGCGGGATACGGTGCCGTCCTTCATCAGGTCCGCAACGACGTCCTTGGCGGTCGACGCGGGAATTGCGAAGGCGATACCGACGCTGCCGCCCGAGGGCGAGAAGATCGCGGTATTGATGCCGACGACCTGACCGTTGAGGTTGAAGGTCGGACCGCCCGAATTGCCGCGGTTCACCGCAGCATCGACCTGCAGGTAATCGTCATAGGGACCGGAGCCAATATCGCGGCCGCGAGCCGAAACGATACCCGCGGTCACCGTACCACCGAGGCCGAAGGGGTTGCCGACGGCGACGACCCAGTCACCGACACGAACGGCGTTGTCATCGGCCCAATTGACATAAGTGAACTTGCGGCCCTTGGGATCGACTTTCAAAACGGCGAGGTCGGTGCGCGGATCCTTGCCGACGAGCTTGGCATCCAGCTCAGTACCGTCATTCGTGACGACCACGAAGGCCGCGCCGTCAGATACGACGTGATTGTTCGTGACGATGTAACCGTCCTCCGAAATGAAAAAGCCCGAGCCCTGGGCCACCGGACGCAGGCGCCCCTTTCCGTCCGGAGTGTTCGGCCGCGCCTGCGGACCCCGCTGGCCCGGTTGACCACCGAATTCGCGGAAGAAGCGCTTCAGCGGATGATCATCTGGCAAATCGTCGAAGCCACGGCCATTGAAATCGAAGGAGAAACCATCATTGTCCGCGACCGGCTTGACGCGGGATTCGACGCGAACTGAAACGACGGCCGGGGAAACCGCATCGACGACGTTAGCGAAGCTTGGAACCTGCGGTGCCTGAACCTTGACGGCCTCCGCATAGGACCGGCTGACTTCGGCCGGAAGGCCGGTGGCAAGAACTGCCGCGGCAAGGCCGGCGACCGCCGACACCTTCAGCACGGTGCCTCCGGAGAGACGATCCTTTAAATTCTTCAGCATATTCATTCCTCTTTTCTTCTGACTGTCGAGCCGACCATCGGCGATCAGTTGATGGGGAAGATATAGGACGCCGGAGGTTACAACGAACTGTCTAGCGAATGAAAATTTCGTAATGTAGGCAAATCCGTTGGGAACGCGCGGTATAGGGCCTATTTGCTCAGGACTTCATCCAGACGCGCCTGCTCCTCCGGCGTCAACCGGCTGCCCGTCGGCTTGTCCCTGCGACGGCGGATGAAGGCGATGACCGCGATGCCGGCGGCGGCGATCAGAACGATGGGCGTCCCCCATAGGAGAGCCGTTTCGGCAGTGAGGCGCGGTTTCAGAAGCACGAATTCGCCGTAACGGGAAACGATGTAGTCGAGGACCTGCTGGTCGCTGTCGCCGTCGGTGATACGCTGGCGAACCAGAAGCCGCAGATCGCGGGCAAGCTCGGCGTTGGAATCGTCGATCGACTGGTTCTGACACACCATGCAGCGAAGTTCAGCCGAAAGGGCGCGCGCGCGGGCTTCCAGCTTAGGATCAGCCAACATCTCATCCGGATTGACCGCCATCGCCGGAACGGCAGCCAGCAAAACGGAAAGGACGAGAAGCAGACGCCTCATCATTCCGCAGGCTCCACCACCGGTCGCGCCACTCTGGCACGACGGCTCGGCGCTCCGACACGAAGTCGGCGATCACTGAGCGAGACGAAGCCGCCGATCATCATAATGACCGCGCCACCCCAGATGCAGAGGATATAGGGCTTCCACCAGATGCGCACGACCATGCCGCCATCGCTCATCGCGTCGCCGAGCGAAACATAAAGCTGGCTGAGGCCGAACGTCAAAATACCCGCTTCCGTCGTCGGCATGCGTCCCACCGTGTAGATCCGCTTGGCCGACCAGACATCGGCGACCGTGACGCCGCCGCGGCTGACGGTAAAATGGCCGCGGTCCTCGGTGTAGTTGGGACCGGCAGCAGGCTTCATGCCATCGAAATGCAGCGTGTAGCCGCCTGCATCCGCCGTCATGCCGGGTTTCATCTCCATCACGGTCTCGGTCTGGAAGGTCGTGACCGCCACGATCCCGAGCACGGTGACCCCGAAGCCCGCATGTGCCACCGCGGTGCCGAAGGCCGAGCGCGGCAAGCCTTTAAGGCGACGCCATGCGACATCGCCCGTCACCTTTCCAATCCCGGCACGGTACCAGAGGTCGGCAACCGCACCGAAGATGATGAACAGCCCTGCCGCAAGACCGGCGATCGCCAGAATCGGGCCGCCATGCTCGATATAGAAGAGGGCGACGGCAACAACAAAAGCCAGGGCGGCGGCCACATAAAGCCTCTGCAGCGCACCCAGCAGATCGCCGCGCTTCCAGGCGAGCAGCGGCCCGAAGGGGATGGCGATCAGTATCGGCGCCATCAGAAGCCCGAAGGTCATGTTGAAGAAAGGAGGGCCGACCGAAATCTTGTCGCCCGTCAGCGTCTCAAGCAGCAGCGGATAGAGCGTGCCTGTCAGCACGGTACCGCAGGCGACCGTCAGGATCAGGTTGTTGAGCACCAGCGCCCCTTCACGAGAGATTGGGGCAAACAGTCCGCCAGCGTTCAGCAGCGGCGCGCGGAACGCAAAGAGTGACAGCGCACCACCGATGAAGACCAGCAGGATGCAGAGAATGAAGACCCCACGGCTCGGATCGCTGGCGAAGGCGTGCACCGAGGTCAGGACACCGGAACGCACGAGGAAGGTGCCGAGCAGCGACAGCGAGAAGGTCAGGATCGCCAGCAGCACGGTCCAGATTTTCAGCGCCTCGCGCTTTTCCATGACGAGTGCTGAGTGCAGGAGCGCCGTTCCCGCAAGCCAGGGCATGAAGGAGGCGTTCTCGACCGGATCCCAGAACCACCAGCCGCCCCAACCGAGCTCGTAATAGGCCCAGTAGGAACCCATCGCGATACCGGCCGTCAGGAAGGTCCAGGCGGCAAGCGTCCAAGGTCGCACCCAACGCGCCCAAGCCGCATCGATCCGACCCTCCATCAGCGCCGCGACCGCGAAGGAGAAGCTGATCGAGAAGCCGACGTAGCCAAGATAGAGGAGCGGCGGATGGATCGCGAGACCAAGATCCTGCAGCACTGGATTGAGGTCCTTGCCCTCGGCGGGGGCGGGATCAAGCCGCGTGAAAGGATTCGACGTCAGCAGGATGAAGAGGATGAAGGCGACCGAAATCCAAGCCTGAACGGACAGAACATTCGCCCTCAGCGTATCCGGGAGATTACGTCCGAAGAGAGCAACGAGTGCGCTGAACAGCGTCAGGATGAGGAGCCAGAGCATCATCGATCCTTCGTGATTGCCCCAGACCCCGGAGAATTTATAGATTAGCGGTACAAGCGAATGCGAATTCTGCCAGACATTCTCGACGGAGAAGTCGGAAACCACATGCGCATAGGTAAGAACGCCGAAGGAAAAGGCGACGAGCGCAAACATGACGAGCGAGCCCGTGAGCGCGACATCCATCATCGATTGATCCCGTCGCCGCGCGCCGATGACCGGAAGCACGGAAACGATGATCGCCGTGGCGAGCGCGAGTACGAGTGCGTAATGTCCGACCTCGATGATCATCGCGTCCCCTGCCCCTCGTTCCAGAGTCCCTGCGCCTTCAGCCGATCGGCCACTTCCTTCGGCATGTATTTCTCGTCGTGCTTGGCAAGAACGGTGTCGGCAATGAAAAGCGCACCACCTGGTGCGAATTTGCCCTCGGTGACGACTCCCTGCCCTTCACGGAACAGATCCGGCAGGATGCCGGTGTACTCGACCTTCACGGAACCGCTGCTGTCGGTCACGGCGAACTCCACGGTCGAGCCGTTGCCGCGCACAAGGCTACCCTCGCCGACGAGACCGCCGAGGCGGATGCGGGTATCCGGAGCCACCGGCGTCTTTGCCAGATCCGCCGGCATGTAGAAATAGGCGACCGATTGGCTGAAAGCGAACATGACGAGCAGCACCGCAGCGATGATGAAGCTCATGCCACCCGCGATCACGGCAAGGCGTTTCTGCTTGCGGGTCATTGCTGGCTGTTCTCCATCGAAATACCCAATTCCTGCGCCAGCGCCAGCAGCTGCTTGCCTCTAGTCCCGTCGGCCGGGAAGGCGGCAAGGCCGCGCTTCAGCGCATCGGCAGCCCGATCCTTGTCGTTCAGAACAGCATAGGAGCGAACAAGCTGCATCCAGCCCTCGAAATTATCGGGATTCTGCGTCAGTTTGGCGTCCAGGTTCTCGACCATGCCGCGGATCATCTGCTGCCGGTCGCCGGTTGTCATGTTCTCGGCGGCCGCGACGTCCGCATCTGTCGGCCCTGCGGGCGCCTGCGCGTTCGCCTCGGCGGCGGGGGCGCCACCGTTGCGGGCAATGTGCTGATTGACGAGCGGCAGCCACGGCGCATCGACAGGCGACTGTTTCGCCAGATTTTCGAAGGCCGCACGCGCCGCTTCAGCCTTACCGTCCTGCTCCAGTGCCAGGGCGAGATAGAAGCGCGCGCGAGGATTGTTCGGCTCAAGCTTCAGCGACTGCTCCAGGGCGGCGCGCGCATCCGCGGTGACGACGCCGTCGCTCGCGGCCATCAGCGTTTCGGCAAGACCATTGAGGCGTGCCGGGGTCGGACCCAGCAGGCGGATGGCATTGCGATAGGCAGTTTCGGCGTCGCCCAAGCGCATGGTCCTGAAATAGATTGGTGCGAGAATCTCCCAGCCCTGGCCGTCATCCGGATTTTGCGCGAGATGCCGCTCGGCCTTGGCAACGAGAATTCCCATGTCGTTGCCTGGATTTTCCAGGCGCGCCTGCAATGGCTGCGACGGCAGGCCCGGACTGCCGGTTGTCAAGTAAAGACAGAGGCCGATAACGGGCAAGACCACGATGACGAAGGCTTCTGTCAGGTGGTAATGCCGTGCCGTCGGGGCTTTGCTCGGAGGCTCGCTGTTTGCGGCAGCCAGCAGCCTGCGGCCGATTTCAGCACGCGCATATTCCGTCTCTTCCTCAGAAATCAGGCCATCCGCCAGATCGCGATCCAGCTCTCGCAGCTGGTCGCGGTAGACGGCAGCTTCACCCGCGCGGTCCTGCTCCGCCGCCTTTGCTCCGCGCAGAAGGGGGTAAAGCAGCACGGCAGCGACACCCGCCGTCAATACAGCCACGAGAATCCAGAACAACATAGACGCCAATTACTTTAAGCAGGCCCTCATTCCAACAGTTAAACCTGCTATGACGAAGATTTGAGGCGTTTGGCCGCAATCCCTGCCGCAATCCGCAACGCAATGAACGAACGCAATTCGGCTCGCCAGCACTGAAATTGCGCGCAAAGCAGGATCAGGTCAGCGGCGACCAGCTTCCATCATTGTTGCGACAGGCAGCCCCGCGCGCCACCGTTTCCTTGCCGTTTGCGGTTACCGTATGGGTGTATTGACGGCAATTCTGGGAGCCGACCTGATAGGGTGCCGCGGCGATCACCTTACCGCTGACGCCACGTCCGCTCCAGGTAACCGGCTGTCCGCCGGGTGCACCCTCCAGCGCGCCATACTCGGCCTCGAGCGCCCGCTGGCGATCGCTATTGCTAAGCTCGACGCCGCTACGGCTGATGATACCACCCTGCAGCGCACTGATATAGGGTGTCGAGGCTGAAGCCCTGCCCCCGGAAAAGAGTCCCCTTGGAGCGGAAACTTTGCTCGTCATACAGGACGTAAGTGCAGCGGTGGCGAGAAGGCAAGAAGCAATCAGACATGAGGTATGAATCTTCATTCAATCGAACCTGAAAGTAACGCTGTCAATTTATAGCCGCTGCCGGCTGCGGTCTTCGAATGTCATCATCGGGACGAGGCTATCCCTTTGTGACATCAAGCAGTTCTTCACGCAACATCCTTTGTCACCCCAGGCAGGATCAGGCTCGCCTTGAGCCCGCCCCACGTCCCACGGGAAAGCTCGAGCCTGCCCTGATATTCATTGGTGATTTCGCTGACGATCGAAAGGCCGAGACCGGTCCCGGGCTTGCTTTCGTCGAGCCTGCGACCGCGTTTCAGCGCCTCTCGGATCTGGTCAGGCTCAAGCCCAGGGCCATCGTCCTCCACGACCAGCTCGATCCAGTGGCGGCGAGCCGCATCGACCCCCTTGGTATTTTCCGGTGCTTCGCTGGCGGCCACCCTTACCTTGCTACCGGCAAATCGCGCCGCATTCTCCAGAAGGTTGCCAACGGTTTCCTCGAGATCCTGCTGCTCCATCGCAACCGCGAGATTGTTTGGAGAGACAGAAAGTTCGAATTCCTTGTCGACGTTCAGCCGCCGCATCACACGGACAAGCCTTTCAAGCGCGGGTTCAGCATCCGTGCGCGCGAACACTGATTCTCTTTGCGCGGCGATACGTGCACGGTTCAGATAAGACTGCACCTGCCCCTGCATCGCTTCCGCCTGGTTGCGCACCAGATCGCCGTGCGACTTCTCCAGCACGCGGGACTCGTTGAGGAGCACGGCGATCGGTGTCTTCAAGGAATGGGCGAGATTGCCGACCTGCATGCGCGCACGCTCAACGATACGCCGGTTGCTCTCGATGAGTGCGTTGACCTCGTTGGCGAGCGGCAGGATTTCGCGTGGAAATTCGCCCTGCAACTTCTCGCTCTCGCCAGCACGTATCCGCTCCAGGGCCCGGCGCGCTTTGTCGAGCGGCTTCAAGCCATAGAGAGTCGCAAGCGCGTTGACGATGAGACTGCCCACGCCGAAGCCGGCAAGCGCCAGATAGAGACTATGGGAGAACGCGCGGACGTCGTCCTCGACGACGGCGATATTGCCAGTAACCCGGAAGCGGGCGGCACGTCCGTCGGTATCAAGGACGACTTCAGTCTCGGCAACCTGTACGCGATTACCGAACGAATCGGTCACGGCGTAGAAGCGCTCGTAATTCTTGTCGAAGGGCGCTTCGAGAACAGATGGGACGGGTACATTGGCAGCGCCGAGGGAGGGAGAAACCAAGGGCGCCGCAGTGTAGGTGCCGAGCGGCTCCACGACCCAGTACCAGCCGGTCTTCGGCTGCGCAAATCTCAGATCGCCGAGCTGAGGGCTGCCTGCCAGCGCACCCTGATCGCCGATCGTTACGGAATTGATGACGTTATAGAGCTGGGCACGCAGCAAATCCTGGAAACTGCGCTCGGCACCCTTGCGGTAGAGGGTCGAAATCACCAGCCCGATTACAACCAGAGCGACGGTCGACCAGACCGTGGTCAGAAGCAAGACACGGGCGGTAAGCGACTTAATTAGCATTGGTCGGCGCTTGGATACGATAGCCAAGTCCACGCACCGTTTCGATAATATCGACACCCATCTTCTTGCGAAGACGCCCGACGAATACCTCGATCGTATTGGAATCACGATCGAAATCCTGATCATACATATGCTCGACCAACTCGGAACGGGAAACCACCTCCCCCATGTGATGCATGAGATAGGCAAGCAGACGATATTCGTGCGAGGTGAGTTTGAGCGTCTTTCCGTTGACCATCGCCTTCGAACTCTTCGTGTCGAGGCGGACAGGCCCGCAGACGATTTCAGAGGAAGCATGGCCGGCCGCCCGGCGGATCAGCGCCCGGATGCGCGCCAGCACTTCCTCGACGTGGAACGGCTTGGTGACATAATCGTCGGCGCCGGCATCGATACCGGCGACCTTGTCGCTCCAACGATCTCGCGCCGTCAGGATGAGGACCGGCATGACCCGGCCGGCTCCGCGCCATTTCTCAAGGACCGTGACTCCGTCCATTTCCGGCAAGCCGATGTCGAGGATAATGGCATCGTAAGGTTCGGTATCGCCAAGAAAATGGCCTTCCTCCCCATCGAAGGCCTGATCGACGACATAGCCGGCCTCCTTCAGTGTCTCGCTGAGTTGGCGGTTCAGATTGAGGTCATCTTCGACTACAAGAATACGCATCTGTGCGCTCTATCCCCGTTCATGGTGTTCCATCGGCCGAGAGGCCCAGTCCCTTTTACATAGGAACCCTTACGGTCACTTTACGCGGCCGTTGGCCGTTGCCCTGGACAAGAACGGTAATGATGCATGAATCGCCCGAGGGTTGCGCGGAAAGAAGCTGGCCTCCCGTCTGAGCCACCACCTGAGCCGCGGCTGCGCTGCAATCGCCCGCTACCCGCACGACGAACGTCTGCGAGTCCGGTGACGGAGCGGAGACCGCCAGGAAGGCGGACAGTGCTGCGACACTCAAGGGAGATGCCATGTGCTATGCTTTCACAACGATAATTCTTGCCGGAATATTTACCCAAAGCAGCCTGAATGGCAAATGAATGGGCTGTAATTTTATTCCCGCCGAGCGTGCGACGAGGCTGTTGTCGCCTGTCGGATATCGAACGCCGCGACCGGAATACAGGGATCAAAAACGGCGGGATTTCGGCTTTCCCGGTCCTCATCGCAGTTGGCTTTCTCCGCCGCTCGGTCTTGCGTCGCGCTTCTTGCTCTTGCCCTGAGTGTGCGCCGGAAAATTCCGCTCGCTGTTGCCCTATTGCTTTCGCCGAATGGTTGAAGGTACGATGTCCATCGCCCGCCTTCCTCTCGTTTCCGACCCTATTTCAGCGCCGATGCCAAAGTCCTTTTCCTTGCGCTCGGCGCAGACGGTCACAGTTCTTGCCGTAACCCAACTCATTGGCTGGGGAACGACCTTCGACATGCTTGGAGTGATGGGACGTGTCATCGCGCCCGATCTCGGTCTGCCGAACGAAGTTATCTTCTCCGCCCTGACCATCATGATGCTCGTCAGCGCCTTCGCAGGTCCCGTGACCGGCCGCTGGCTCGCTCACTATGGTGCCGCACGAGTACTTGCCGCCGCCTCAGTCATTTTCGCAATCGGCCTGTTGTTACTTGCCGCAGCCGGTGGTGTCGTTCTCTATGTCCTGGCGTGGATCGCGATGGGCGTCGGCGGCGCGCTTGGCCTTTCAGCGCCGGCCTATACCGCCATGATCGAGCGCGAGGGACTCAACGGCAAGCGCACGATCACGATCCTAATGCTTTTCACCGGTCTGTCGGCCACGATCTTCTGGCCCATCCTCAGCGCTCTCAACGGAGCTTTCGGTTGGCGCATGACATTCATCATCGGTGCCGCATTGCAGCTCTTCATCTGGTTGCCGCTACACCTCTTTGCCTTGCCTAAACCGGTCGCGAGCCACACCACGGGGCCAGCCGCGGACACCCCGCCGGTGGCGCTCTCGCCAGAAGCGCGTCGTCTCGCCTTTCTGCTGATTGCGGCGGCCACCGCAATTTCGAGCTTCGTCACCTTTGGCCTCTCGCCATCGCTGCTCGAAGTCTTTCGTCAGGCGGGTGCCTCACCGGCACTCGCACTACAGCTCGGCTCGGCCCGGGGCGTCATCGGCGTTTCGGCACGCTTCCTCGATATGCTCCTTGGCAAGCGCGGCAATCCGATCCTGAGCGCCATAATGGGTATCGGCCTCATGCTCACCAGTTTCCTACTTCTGATCGCGGTGGGATCAACCACGACGCTGCTTGTCGGCTTCATCCTGCTCTATGGTTTCGGCTCCGGCGTCATGACTGTTGCACGCGCGCTGATGCCACTCGCCCTGTTTTCCGCCCGTGAATATGGTTTACAGTCGGCCCGCCTCTCCACGCCCCAGAACATCGCCAATGCGATCGCCCCCGTCATCTTCACAGCGATCCTCGATCGCGCGGGCAGCGGGGCCGTCGTCATCACCTGCGCCACACTCACCACGCTCTCGTTGGCGTTCATCGTCATGCTGAGCGTGCTGGTGCGGCGGGCGCGGTCGTCCGAACAGCAGTTCGCAATCTAAAGCAATTCCAGGAAAAGTGCGAAGCCGTTTGCCGTCCAAAAGGGTTAGCTGAAAATTCCGGGTGGCCTTCCCACATAGCGATGGCATGTGTAGAAATGCAAAAACACGCGATTAAATCGCCTGCCTCGCGGCTGTCTCCGTGTCGTAATCCGCCGCGATCCGCATTTCCCGCAGCGGCCGTACAAGAGCAATGGAACGTTCGTAGTTCGGGTGAGCCTTATAGGCGGCAAGCGCGGCCTCGTCATCGAATTCCCCATAGACCACAAGATCCACGTCTGTGCCAAGCTGGTCTGTCTTGACGTTCGTGCCGATCTCCAACAAGCGCGCATGCGGAATCTCAGTCAAGATCGAAAGCCCCGCCCTTACGGCCTGGAGATGGTCTCTCGGTGCGCTGAAGAAAACGATGTGACGGATCACCCGTGTCCCCTCTCGGTTCGTGCTGCCGGACCGGGCCGCGATAGCACGCATGGTAATCCCCTTCAACCCACCCGCCGAGGCCCGCCCGGACGGGCGTTTTCAGCATATCTGATCGCCGAATGAAGCGTCAGGCCGTAGCCTGCGATCTGCTCCGCACGGTCCGTGCCATTGACAATGCGGCGCGCATTTACCCAATCCTGCCTGTCGTCGCCGAAGAAATCGGCGAGCTTGTAGCCGGTGAAACTTCCCAGTCGCATTCCCTCCATCAGTATCGTCACGGCGGTATCCATCTCCATAGCCCGATCAGGATCGGCCACCAGATCGATACCCGTCACCGCGCTCATTGCCTTGTAGTTGCGTTTGTGCGTGAGTTGCACGAGGCCACGCCCCAGCCAGCTCTTGCCCTCCTCGTCCTTGCGCCAATAGGGCGTTCTCACCCAGGAGAGCCTGCCATTTGCAAAGGCGCTCTCAAGGATCTCGATCGCCTTGTCATCCTCTGTCGCAAGCGTCTCGCGCACCGGCTGCATCGTATGGGCCGTCTCGTGAAATACAGTCGCCAGCATGTAGGCCAACCAACGATCATCGTCGCGCCATGGCCATCTCTCCCAAGCATGGAGCAGCGCGGCAATCCCTTCCACCTGCTCTCCCGTTAGGCTGCCTTGGAAGAGAGTTTCGCCAACGGTATCGAAAAGGAATTGCCGATCGACGCGCACCACCATTTCACCTCAAGCCCATGAGATTTTTCTTTGGATACTAATCGTTTAAAATTAACTAAATCGTTTAAATAGTTTAACCGCCTGATTTACAATTCCTTTACGATATGAAACGTTCCGCCTGCTTCAAATTTTCGTCGCCATAGAGCCGGATGATTTCAGGTCATCGACCTGAAATCTGAATCCGCCTCTAAATCAAAAAGCTGGAGCGGGATGTCGCCCGAAAACCGCGCATACTTTTCGGCATCCCGCTCTGGCGTTTGAGTGAGAGAGGATCGTATGCAGACCCCGACTATCCCCCAGCACGTTTTGGATCGTATGGAAAACGAATGGCGCCAAGTGGCGCCCGCACCGCTTCAGGCGCCGCGTCCAACCCCTCCGCAGCCCCAGCCTCAGCCCCAGAGACAGTAATCGGGCGTGTTCAGCCCCGCCGTTACTTCCTTCCAAAGGCGCTGTCAGCGCGAAACCACAGCCTTTGAAGCCAGTCTCAACGGCGCGATGCAACTGTCGTGACCGAGTTCGCATGAATGCTCCTTCCGATAAGGAGGAGCAATTGCCTCTTGTAAACTCGTGGGCCACGATCCGGCCCATGAGCATGTTCAAAGCCGGCGCCGGTTCATTTTTGGTAGTAACTCTTCCTACTCCCCTTCGGTAATTGTCGGCATCCTGCTTTACCTGCTACTTTCTCACCACTGTTGTCGCGGGGGGAAAATTCATGCGATCCATTTTTGGATATACTGTGCTTCTGTCTATGCTCTGTCCCATGCTTCAGCCGGGGACCTCGTATGCCGCGGATGACACGGTCGCACGCGGAAAGTATCTCGTACAAATCGGCGGCTGCAGCGACTGTCATACGCCTGGTTACTTCCTCGGAAAGGCCGATACATCCCGATATCTCGGCGGCTCGGATGTTGGTTTCCGCATACCACCGGGCACTTTTGTCGGCCCGAACCTGACGCCGGACGATCAAACCGGCCTCGGGAAATGGTCGATCGACGAAATCGCGACCGCGATCACGAAGGGAACGCGGCCCGATGGCCGGATGCTGTCTGAAGTCATGCCCTGGAAGGATTTTGCACATCTGACGGATGCCGACGCAAAAGCCATCGCCGCCTATCTCAAGTCGCTGCCACCCGTCAGTCACAAGGTTCCCGGCCCGCTGGGTCCGAAGGAAAAGCCGAATTTTCCAGTATTGACGGTGGTCGCTCCCTGAACGGTCTGCCGTCCCCGCAGCCTGCCAGCATGTGAGGCTTTGCCATGCTGGCGCATGTGGTATCTTGTCGGGCTATGACCGAAGACGATCTGGTCGCACTTGCGCTCAGTCTTCCCGAAACCAGCGAAAGCGCGCATTTCGGGACACGGGATTTTCGCGTACGCGGCAAGATTTTCCTGACATTACCCAAGAAGGACTTCTGCGTCCTGAAGCTGACGCCGGATCAGCAGCAGATGGCGACAGCGACCGTTCCCGACCATCTCAGCCCGGTGCCGGGCGGTTGGGGGCTTCGCGGGTGGACGCGGCTTTTATATCCTGATGCGGCAAACGAGGTCGTCGTCGACTTCGTCAAACTCGCATGGCGCAATGCCGCGCCAAAACATTTGCGTCACGGCTCGTGCGTCTCGCCCACGGTCAACGGCCAATCCACGACATAGTCCTCGAAATCGTCCAAATCGACATCGTTCTCGCTGACAGTGCGGCCGCGCGCAGAAATGCCGGCAGCGTGCACAGTCTCAGCATCGCCGGAAACCAGCGGATGCCACCAATAGAGGTCACGCCCTTCGCCCACCAGCCGGTAAGCACAGGTCGGAGGCAACCATTCGATCTCCGGCACGTTTTCGGGCGTGAGTTGCACACAATCGGGCACGAAATCACGGCGGTTGTGGTAATTCGAACAGCGGCAGCTATCGCTATCAAGCAGCTTGCAACGTATCGAGGTGAAATAGACGTCTCCGGTGTCCCATTCCTCGATCTTGTTGAGACAACAGAGACCGCAGCCATCGCAGAGGCTTTCCCACTCCTCGGCATCCATCTCGGCCAGCGTCTTGCGCTTCCAGAAAGGCGTTTCGTCCATCCTGTTGTTATCCTTGCACGGGACTTGCGAAATCGTCGTGTCGTGATGCATTGCTCTTGTTCTTCTTTCGCAAATCAACCAATTATTCAGTATGACCGGTCATCAAGGTATGATGACGGCGCGGTCAAGTGGTGCTCTGGCTTCCGGCAGTCGCCGCGTCAAGCATCATCAGGCGGGAAGATCGAACGTGCAGGACCCGGTGACCCCAGAAAAACCGCCCGGCAGGAAACGCCACCTCCTGCTCCGCATCGATTCCTGGATCGATTCCACCCTCTGGAACGCCGGCTTCCGTACCGCCGAACTCTGGGAAGATATCACCATATTCTTCCGCCGCTTTCGCGTGCGCGGCTGGAAGCGTATCGTCTGCGAGCTCGCCGGCGAGGGCCTGACACTTGGGGCCGCCGGCTCCGTGTTGATGCTCACACTTGCCCTCCCCGCCTTCGAGGAAACCAAGGAGGACTGGCATAACCGGGGCGATTTCGCCGTTACCTTCCTCGATCGCTACGGCAATGTCATCGGCCATCGCGGCATTATCCATGAAAACTCCGTACCGATCGATCAGTTGCCCGATTATTTTGTCAAGGCGGTGCTGGCAACCGAGGACCGTCGTTTTTTTGATCATTTCGGCATCGATTTCATCGGCCTTTTCCGGGCTCTGACCGTCAATGCCCAGGCCGGCGGCGTCGTTCAGGGCGGTTCGACGCTCACGCAGCAGCTCGCAAAGAACCTCTTCCTTTCAAACGAACGATCCATAGAGCGAAAGATCAACGAGGCCTTCCTGGCCTTCTGGCTGGAGGCGAACCTTTCCAAAAAAGAAATCCTCCGGCTCTATCTAGATCGCACCTATATGGGCGGTGGCACCTTCGGTGCTGCTGCGGCGGCACAATTCTATTTCGGCAAGAGCATTACCGATGTCAATCTCGCCGAAGCGGCGATGCTTGCGGGCCTCTTCAAGGCGCCTGCGAAATATGCCCCGCATGTGAACCTGCCGGCAGCACGCGCTCGCGCGAATGAAGTGCTGACCAATCTTGTCCAGAGCGGCCTGATGACCGAAGGCCAGGTGCTTGCCGCCCGGCGCAACCCGGCAAGCGTCATTGACCGTAATGAGGCCGAAGCGCCGGACTACTTCCTCGACTGGGCTTTCGATGAGGTCCAGCGCGTCGCTGCCCGTTTCCCGCAGCATTCGCTAATCGTGCGCACGACCGTAGATACCGGACTGCAGAAGGCGGCCGAGGAATCCGTCGAATCGTCGCTGCGCGAATATGGCGAGCGCTACCACGCGCAACAGGGCGCGATGGTAATCATCGAGAACGGCGGCGCCGTCCGTGCCATGGTCGGTGGCCGCGACTACGGCGAAAGCCAGTTCAACCGTGCCACAAAGGCACTGCGGCAGCCGGGTTCCTCCTTCAAAGTCTATACCTATTCCGTCGCAATGGAGAGCGGGATGACGCCGCAGACGACCATTGTCGATGCTCCGATCTATTGGGGCAACTGGAGCCCGCACAATTATGCGAACCGCTATGCCGGTCGCGTCACGCTGGCGACTGCGATCGCCCAGTCGATCAATACGATACCGGTGCGGCTTGCAAAGGAAAAGCTCGGTATCCAGCCGATCCGGGATATGGCCAAGGCCATGGGTATCGAAACGCCGATCCGCGACGATGTCACCATTCCGATTGGTACGTCGGAAGTGACCGTACTCGATCAGGCAACGGCCTTTGCGGTCTTTCCGACCGGCGGCTTCCAGTCCCGCCGCCACGGCATCAGCCAGATCCTCGATTATGGCGGCGACGTCCTCTACGACTTCGATCGCGACGAACCTCCCGCCAAACGCGTGCTCAGCGAAAAGGCGGACAGCTACATGAACCAGATGCTGACCCAGATCCCGGTCGTCGGCACCGCGCGCCGGGCGGCACTTGACAACGGCATTGTCACAGGCGGCAAGACCGGCACGACGCAAGCCTATCGCGACGCCTGGTTTGTCGGCTTCACCGGCAACTACACCTGTGCAGTCTGGTTCGGCAATGACGACTACACCTCCACCAATGAAATGACAGGCGGCACCCTGCCCGCCATGACCTTCAAACGGGTCATGGATTATGCTCATCAAGGCATCGTGCTCAGGGCCATTCCGGGCATCGAGCATCCCTTCCCGCCGGAAAAACCGGTCGGTCAGGCGGTCGCAGAGAAGAAACCGGAGGAGACAGGACTGCCGGAACTCGTCCGGCCGCGGTCGCTTTCGGTCGAGTCGACGAAGATCCTGCGCGGCATCGGCGAGGCGCTGAAGGATGCCACGCCTCTCGATACGCAGAAGGTAGCGAGCGTCCGTTAAATCCTCTATCGCTTCAATCTGCGCAGAATTCCTCCAGCGCCTTTGGAGAGACGTCAGCCTGCCGATCTTACTTGCCTTCGAACCATGCGCGTTTTTGAGCGCGCCCGCGATACGTCGAATGTTCTCCTCCGGTTCGCAGCCTCTTCGCCGGGGCTGACTGACTCATTCGTTACGATCGTAAGCAAACCGCACGAAGCTGAAACAACCGTGACGGCTGATTGCTGTTAGCTGCTCCTAGACGGCGAACAACCTTCCCAAGATTGTTCAATGCTCTGCTTTTGACCACAGGAGGAGTTCATGAACGTTACGGCAAGCAAGGCGACACAGGCTTCCACCATCGTCGGCCAGGATCTGGTAGCAGCTGCAGCCTCCCTCGTTCCCACGCTGCGCTCCCGCGGCTCGGAAACGGATGCATTGGGGAAACTCCCCGGTGCCACGATCGCTGATCTGCAGAACGCGCGCCTGTTTGATATGGCCGTGCCCAGAATGTATGGCGGCCAGCAGAGTTCGTTGCGAACGCTGATGGATGCCGTTGTAGAAATAGGACAAGGAGACGGCTCGGTCGCCTGGACGCTTGCCATACTCCACGGCGGTACGTGGATGGCGGCGGCCTGCTATCCGAAGCACGTGACAGACGAAATATTCGCCCCCGGTGAAAACACCCGCGTGGCTACTGTATTTATGCCCCGCAGGGCAAAGACAAAGCGCATTAACGGCGGCGTCATGATCGAAGAGGGCATATGGAACTTCAACAGCGGCGTCTATCATGCGCAGTGGGACATCCTGGGCATTCCGATCATCGATGAAGCCAGTCAGATCATCGATCGTGCTTCTGCCCTGATACCCATATCGCAGGTCTCACTGCTCAATGACTGGGATACCATCGGTCTGCGCGGCAGTGGCAGCACCAGTGTCGCCGTGAAGAACGTGTTTGTCCCGAATGAACGCCTTGCGTTCCACAGCAAAACCCAACAGGAAAATTTCGCGGCCGATCATCTGCGCAACGAACCTTTGTATCAGCTCCCGATACTTCCGTTCCTTGCGGCGAAGCTGGTATTTCCCGCGCTGGGGATGGCAAAGGGCGCGCTTGAACTTTTCATCGACAAGGCGTCGCAGCGGAGTATCTCATTCACCTTTTACGAAAAGCAGGACGAGGCAGCGGTAACCCACCTTCAGGTCGCAGAGGCATCCGCCAAAATCGATGCCGCCGAACTGATGCTCAGGCGTTGCCTCGACGATCTCGAAGCGAGTACGGCGAGCGGGACATCAATGCCGATGGAACAACGTGCCCGCATCTGGCGGGATGCCGGATTTGCCAGCCGCTTGATCTGGGAGGTCGTGGACATGCTCGCCGGAGCGTCGGGCGGAGGCTTTGCCCAGTCGGCCAATCCGATGAATCAGTACTGGCGCGATGTTCGGGTTGCTGGCCTGCATGGCGGCATATGCCCAAACACGACCCTAGAGGTTTTCGGCCGCATCCTGTGCGGTAAAACGCCGAACGCCCCGTTACTTCAGCCACACGGCAACGATTGATCGAAAAAAGCGCATGGCATCCATGCGCTTTTTGACGTTACGGCTAAACATCAAGAGGTGGGTGAACACACAGGTTTGCCCTCCCACGAGACCGCATTACTGTGCCTTCCTGCAGAGCTAAGCGTCTGTGGGCATCGGTTCCCCGCCCTTTCCCCCTTGCTAGAATCAGTGTTAACCCTTTGGTCTGATTTATCGCAAGGTAGACCAATTGTTCCGGGTTCCCCTTCTCGTCGCCCTGTCGCTCATCATCGCCTTCGGCGGCGGGATCCTGTTCACGCTCTATGCGTTGGATGCGACGGCAGGTTTCGGCGCCATCCGGCTCGGGGCATGGGAAGCCTTTCCAACACTCCAGACAGCTGAGGCAGACCCCTACGCCAAGTCGCATCGCGCCCGCGCCGGCAAGCTGCTCTATGGCACCGCCGAAGGTCTCGCCTTTTCCGCAGCGGTCGACGATCGCGGCGAGCGGCTTTCGGCGACCTGCAACTACCGCCTTGTCGGCCAGACCCCGCCGGCCCGTCTTTGGACGCTTTACATCGCGAATGCCAGAGGCGAACCTATAGCACCCACGGAGGGGCGCCCCACCGCGCTCAATTCCTGGATCGTGCTTCGCAATCCCGACAGCAGCTTTTCGATCGTGCTCTCCGCAAAGGCGCAACCGGGAAACTGGCTGGCACTGCCGGCATCAGGACAATTCCGTCTCGTCCTGACGCTCTTCGACACCCCGACTGCCGGAAGTTCCGGCTTGATCGATCTCTCCATGCCAAAGCTCGAAAAGATCGGATGCGGCGATGTTTAGGATCATCTTCGCGATCCTGACTGGCATATTCGGGGCGGCACTGCTACATCTCATCATCATACTTTCGTTGCCGCATTTCACCGCCGGCGATGCCAATACGCGCGTCGAGGCCGAAGGAGACTTGAACAGGTTCTATATTCTGGGGGATAAGCCGGATGCCGCGGGTCTTGCGAACGGCGATCCCTATGTGAAGACTGCTGTCTGTATCTTCGATCTCGAAGAGGCACCGATGCGCTTCACGGCAAAGGGAAATGTGCCTTTCTGGTCGCTTGCAATCTATGACAGCGCATCCAATGAAGTCTTCAGCATGAACGATCGCACGTCAGTGGGTGGCATGCTCGATGTTCTGGTGGCAACGCCGATACAGCTTACGGCTCTTCGGAAGGCGCTTCCCGAAGCCCTGGAACAGACGATTCTCGTGGAAATGCAGAGATCCGAAGGTTACGCCGTGTTGCGCACGTTGGCGCCACAGGCAAGTTTCAACGATGCGACGCGCCGCTTCCTCGCGGAAGCCGGCTGCGATGAATATGATGGGCGCTGAGAGCGCTTAAACACTTGCTTTTATGCATGTCGTTGCCGCAAAACCGCTCCATACTTTTGCGCGACATGCATTAGCGGTTATTTCTTGTTGTCGGCGCGGGCTGGGTTCTTGGTGGTAGTCGCACTGGGAAAGCGATCCAGGCGCTCATAGCGAACACCTGTGAAAAGAAGAATTTTTGCCTCGGTGGGCTCACTCGGCAGCTTGCGCGGCACCTTTGAGCGCTTTTCCGCTAATTCTATGATGTTTTCCATTCTCGTCTCCATAGGATGCTCGAGACGGATGAACTGTGATCAATCTCACCCTGTCCGCTCTGCGGACCGGCGCCTCCTCCAAGACCGAACCTGCGGGCCGGAGGCATTCGCGCCTTTCTCACGGAATTCACATTGACCAAACGCCATAACATGGATCCTCTGATCCATATGAACCTTGTGGCGGTCGAACCGTCCAAGATCGGCCGTTCATGCCGGGATTGAGACATACCGTAGTTAACAGTTTACTAATGCTGATGCTGTTCTTGTACGCATTCCGCGTGACGCCGATTCAACGCGGCAGGAGCGGATTTAGTTTCAGGGCTTGCCTATTATTTTTCAGCGCTCTTGCGTCCGAAATGAGAATAAAAATCACCTTCTTGACTGATTTCTGGCTCGCTCGCTCCCTTGTCGTAAGCGACCGTTGCAAAAATGCGTCACGGAAATATTAATTGCGGTCTTATCGAATGGGCGTATGTTTTTCTGATCCTTTAAGGACACGGCAATGACCCGCTCAAGAGATTAATTGCTTTTGGCGTGTCGGAGGGCAAGTGATGTCACTCAGGTATAGCTCCCCGTTTTATCCGGAAGACATCGACATCCTGCGCGGCGCACTCGATCGGTGGTGTGCTGAAAAGCGAGTAAGCATCAAAAGCACGGAAGCCCAAATCGCGGCCTCGATGGCGCTGGATCTCTATCAATCGGGGCATGATACGAGCGAGAAGCTGCTTGCAGCTTTGCGTAAACACAAGGGATTGCAAATTCCCCGCAGCCGCACGAAGCTCGCTTAGGCGATATCGCGCGTAACGGCCAAATTCGGTGATGAGCCTCGCCCGTGGTCCGAATACTGGCGCACGTATTACGCGCAGTTTTTATTTGGATTTTAATAGAATTTTAGCTATTCATTAACCCTGCCGAGTTAGCGTTTACTTAAGCCAGATTGGACCATTGCGTCTGTATTGGCGCGAATTGGACGGTCTTTCCTTGTGATTTGAAAGGGCCGAACAATCTGCCGTCACATGCATCGCTGCCAGCGCATCATCCCGGTCCGGTTCCCGTCTTTGTTTTGCGTCTTATGGGTGTTTACGTGAGCGACCGGTTTCGAGACCTTGAAGGACCCGTGGCTGTCCGGAAGAAAGACGTGGTGCTGATGGCGACTGTGAGCAGTTTTGAAGGCATGATCTATCCTTCGAAATCGCAATTACGGCAGTTTGCAGAACTCTTCACCCCTCTCTTCCAGGCATCCTCTGACGAGGCGAAACGTCAGGCTGTTGCCGCCCTCTCGCAATGCTCGATCGTTCCGCCGGCCGTGGCTCTCTTTATCGGGAGCCAACCGATCGATATCGCCGCGCCTTTTTTGGTCTCTTCCCAGGCCATCGACGACGATACGCTTATCACCATCGCCAGGACGCAAGGTGCCGCCCATGCGCGGGCCATCGTGCGCCGTAACTCCCTGTCGCCAAAGGTCATTGATGCGCTCGTCGGCATTCGCCAGACCGAACGGCGTCGGGAGGCAAGGGATGATCTGATCGGGATAGAGCGCTCTCCCATGCCGACGGAAGCCAGTATCTCACCCAACGCAGCCGACGAAGGGGAGGCTGGCCGTCTGGCGGCGGAAGAGGCCCTGCGCCGCAGGATCAAGCAGCTCGCCGTCAATTTCACCCAGAAGGAAGACAGTCGGCTCGGGCTCCGCAGCCTTTCGGTTTTGCAGGAAGCCCTCCTGGTGCGCTTTGCGCGACAGCGTGACAGCCACCAATTCGCCACCGTTTTGGCCGATGCGCTTTCCGCCAGCCGCTGGCTTGCCGAGCGCATCATGCTCGATATTTCCGGCCAGCAGCTTGCCGCCACTCTGACCAGCCTTGGCATGAGCTTCCTGGAAGCTGCCTCGATACTGGAACGCCTCTATCCGCATCTTTCAGAAATGAGAGGCGACGTCAGCCGGGCCTGGATGTTGCTCGATTCGCTGGACACGGATGAATGCTACCGCAAGGTGGATGCATGGTGTCGTGCCGACAGCTACACCTACCGGCCGACGGAGGAGGCCAAACCCGCACCGGCCGATGCATTGCGCTCCGCGAAACAGATTCCGCCGGCACGCGACATGCGCATCGTTGCCCGCGCCTTTGGGCGTTCACGCTAATGCATGTCGCGCAAAAATGTGCAGCGGCTTGCGGCAACGATATGCATGAAAAACAATGAGCTAAAGCAAGTCGCGTGAATCTCTTTTCACGTGACAGGCTAGATGTGAGCATTTCCAGGAAAGGCGCGAAGCGGATTCCGTCCGGAATTGCGAAAAACAAATGGCGGGAGGCGGCGCAAGACCGCACACATTTCCTTATCCCGTCCCAGAGCCTGGCACCCAGCTTACGGATTCCAACCACCGCTGCCGTAAGGGCGCGTGATGATTTCGAGCAGATGTCCGTTCAGGTCTTGGAAATAGAGACCGCGCCCACCGTCGTGGTCGTTTGTCTCGCCCGGCCTTCGCTGGCCAGGATCCGCCCAGTAGGGTAGGTTCCGCTCATGAATGCGATTGAATATCGCGTCAAATTCATCATCGCCAACCAGAAAGGCATAGTGCTGGCGCACGATTTCGCCTTCGGTATTCATATAGTCGAGATTGGCGTCGTTATCGGTCGTGACCATGTGGAATGGCCCCCAACGCCGCGGCGGCGGAAGCCCAAGCATCTCGGCCAGAAAATCAGCGGAAACCTTGCTGTCGCGAGCCGACAGGATCGTATGATTGAAATGGATGGCCATCTTGGTCTCTCTGCCGCAAAGAGCTTCATCTTGGAAAGAAACTTTGCGCGGTTAACACCCGCGCTCCCCTATTGTTCCAGGCTCCGCTGGAGCAAATTCCTTGTGTAGTCGGGAGTGGCTGCGATTTTTGCCGAAGGCGTAGGCACCACGACGTCCCCGGAGCACGTCCGTTGCGCTAAAGCCTGTCGCGTGAAAAGAGGTTCACGCGACAGGCTTTAGACTATTGTTTTCATGCATGTTGTCGTCGCAAAAGCGCTGCACACTTTTGCGCGACATGCATAGAGCGGTTCAGCTTTCCAGTGAATCGCAGAGCCGGTCTAGCTCTTTGTTTTTACGCAATTCCGGACGGAAAACCGCTTCGCACTTTTCCTGGAATTGCTCTAACGTGAATTCCCTCCCTCTTCGCCGAGCGGGATTAGGTCGTCTGTATCCTCGGTCTCGAGCTCGACGATCCAGAGGTCGGGATCGAACTTCACCTCCCGGTCCAGCATTTCGCGGATTCTTTCGGGCGGCTCACGCAGCAACCGGATCTCGAACAGCCGGTCGCCGCTCGCCTCCGCATCGAAGAAGCTCTGCGGTGCCGGCGCAAAAAGCGTTTCGGAACCATCCCTGTAACGCTGGCGGAAAAAGATCGCGCCTGCCTCCTCCGCGCCCTTCTTCTCGACGGCTGCGAAATCCCCCTTGGCGAAGACACGACGCAGCAGCGCGGATACGAAGATGTCGGTTCGAAGCCTCATCCCCGAGCTATAGCCCGTCACCTGCCTTACGGCAATGCAAGTACGAAGGGGTGGCAACCTGGCTGGAGGCGGCCTCTGTTACAGCGCGCCAATCTCCTGCAGTTTCTTCAGCACAGCAACACTCGGTTCGCCCGTTTCCGGCAGCCGGTAGTGCTTCTGAAACTGGCGAATAGCAGTACGCGTCTGTTCACCCAAGACGCCGTCGACTCCTACATTGGCATAGGCAATGTTGCTCAAGCCTTTTTGTATCTGCAGGACCAGATCGATATTCGCAGGCGTCTTGTCGGCTGGACCTGCCTTCTTCGGAGGAGCGGTCTTGACGTCCTTCTCAGCGGCGAGGATTGCGGCGGCAACCGGATCGACGGCGTTGGCCGCGGACTTGAGGTCCTCCGGCGGCCGCTCGACAGGGATGGTGGCGGTGGTCGCGTTGTCGCCGGTCTTCAGCGATGCCAGTAGCTCGGGTGTCGCCTCCCCGGTCTGCGGCATGCCGACCGTCTCCTCGAAAAAGAGAATGGCCGCGCTCGTGCGCGGTCCAATGACGCCATCGGCAGAACCGTTATAGAGCCCACGCCGAATGAGCTCGCTCTGGATATCCATCACGAGCTGGGACCGCGGCGCTCCAGCTACAGCAGGCGCGACAGCGGTCTCGGCAGAGGCGCTCGCCTGGTCGCCATCCTCCGGACGTTCGATCTTGAAGGTGGTCACATTGCCCACAGCCGGCTCCTGCTGCCGCGCAAACCGCTGCCCGGCCAGAGCCGCAGGACTGTTAGGGTCGCGGGTGCGCAGGAAGGGCGACGGATGCTCCCCCGGCTGATACCAGAGCGCATTGGCCGCGATGAAGCTGAAGATGACGACGAAGGCGGCTATTCCACCAGCCATCGACGGATAGCGCGCGATCAGCCCGCCGAGCGCGGCAAGACCGCTGAGCCCGGCCCCGCCTAGAGCGGCGGCGCCGGTGGTGAGCAGGCCCGCCTTGCGGCGGCCCCTCCCCTTAGGCGATTTTCGCTTCCGCGTTGCCATGAACAATTTCCTCTTTCCGCTCGCCGGTCACATCTGCAATGCCTCTGAGACGCGGCGGAAATTCGACCGTTCCGTTCCATTGTGCCAAATCCCCGTCGGCCGAGGCGACGCCCGAACCGTCGGCCGGTATCGCAATCGTAATCACCGTGCCTTCACCGAGCGTGCTGGCAATGGCGAAGCTGCCGCCATGAAGCGCCACCAGGCCCTTGACCAGGGAAAGGCCAAGTCCTGTTCCTTCATAGCGACGGGTATAGTCGTTTTGGACCTGCATGAAGGGCCTACCGAGCAACCCTAGTTTCTCAGCAGGGATCCCGATTCCGGTATCGCTGACACTGACAGTCAAAATGCCGTCGCTGACGAATGCATCCACCGTCACGACGCCGCCAGCCTCGGTGAATTTTATTGCGTTGCCGACAAGATTGATCAGAATCTGCTGGATGGCGCGCTGGTCGGCGAAGATCTCGCCCATGCCGCGTTGGAGGCGGCTCGTCAGGGTAACGCCTTTCTCCCGTGCCTGCAGGGCGAGCATCGCCTCGCAGGCGCGCACCGATTCGGCAATGGCGAATGGCTCCACAATGAGTTCGTAACGACCAGCCTCGATCTTGCTCATGTCGAGCATCGTGTTGACAACCGACAGCAGATGCGCGCCAGACTGGCGGATGAGCCCGACATACTCGCGCTGTCGGTCGTTTTCGAGCTTGCCGAAATATTCGCCGCTCAGGATATCGGAAAAGCCGAGGATGGCGTTGAGCGGCGTGCGCAACTCATGACTGACGGCGGCAAGGAAACGGGATTTGGCATCATTGGCTGATTCCGCCTCCGCCGTCTTTCGTGCGGCTTCGGCCCGTAACTGATGCTCGCTTGAGACGTCGCGCAACTGCGCAACGACGCCAGCGAGCGTTCCATCCTCATCGCGGCGGGCGGTCATGTCCATGCGCAGGTGTACGAATTGGCGCATGTCCTGCGAAACCGTGGGCCGATCGAGGCGAAGATCGACCGTCGCCCTTTCCGCACCCTGGCGCATTGCGTCGACTGCCTGCAGGAAGAGTATCCGATCGGAAACGTGCACCTGTTCAATAAAGCCGCGACCACGCGGATTACGCATCCAGGCAAGGAAATCATCGCGATCACGCCCGCCGACGGTGATGACGCCGCCTTGCGCATCGAAAAAAAGAACCAGGCCCGCACCCGCCTGAAGCAGCAGATCCTCTGAGGGCAAGGATGCTGCGGTAGATATCGGCGCCTTCTGGCGAGAAAGCGCGATGCTGCCGACGGCGGAGAAGAGAAAGGCCGCGCAGACGGTCGCAGCACCTGCCGGGAGTGCGACAGCGGGGCTGGTGACCGTCGAAAGAGCAGCGGGAACCGCGACGAGTGCTGCAGAAGACAAAAGGACAAGACGTCGCAGGATCCGCAGCTCCTGCTGACGGACCTCGTCAGCGCCACCCGTGCGGACGAGCCAGCTCTCGGCCGCCCGATCCACGAGGGCCGCTGCCCTGTTGCTCATGTCACTCAATACGCGCACGCTAAAACCCGCCTGAACGGCACCTTATTTCATGCGCACAATAGGCCTTCGCGACTTAAGGAAAGGATAAAGGAAGAGCCCTGAAAAGGAGCGAAAAAGGCCCAAAATCCCGTTTTGGGTCATCCGCAAGACCCTTTGGCTTTTGTGGTTAACGTCGAGTAAGCGACGGATTTTTCTCGCGTTTCGCCTTTGCGTTAACTTTTTTGGCAAGCGCGCAATCCGAATATCCCGCAATTTCAGGCATGAGGGGCAGACATGCTTAACACGAGCCGGTAAGATTCGACCAAAATACCGTTCAATTGCCGATATTTCGAATTTGATTCAAATTTGGTGAAAATGCTCCGATGTTTCGAAAAGCGATATTTCCAACTGCCGCATAGGATCTGACCATGACGGGACATACCGGACCGATTCGGCAGCAAGACCGGACGGGTAAAACAGGATGGGCAACACAATGTGGTTTCTGATCAAGGCAGCATTCTGGTTTTCGCTGGTGCTGGTGCTCCTGCCAATCTTCAGCACGCAAAGCACCTCGCGGCTCGAAGGCGATCCCAAGGTGCAATTTTCAGATGCTTTTAGCGCAGTGACGGGTACCTATGAATATGTGAGCGACCTGTGCAAGGAAAAGCCGGATGTCTGCCTGAAGGGCGCCGAGACATTCACTGCGCTTGGTTACCGCGCCCGCGAAGGCGCCCGGGTCGCCTATGAATTCCTTGATAACAAGTTCGGCGACCAGAAGCCGGCCGACAAAATCGCCGAACTGTCACAGCCAATGCCGACTATGCCGGAAAAACCGATTGCGACGAACCCGCAAACCGCCGATGCGGTGGTCACCGGCACGGTCTCCAAGCACGGCGCCATCCCGGTGCCTCAGCCTAAGCCGGCGATCTGATGGATCGTCATTCCAAAGCTTGCACGGGCGAGCAGCCTGTGCCTGACGTGCCTGCCCTGTTATCTTTCAGCATTCAATCTTGATGTTGCGCCGTGAGATACCCATCTCTCACGGCGTTCTTTCTTGTCCTGGGTTCAAATCCACCCCACTTTAACCTATATGCAGGTAAAGAGAGTATGATGGACGGCACTATGGCTTCCCTTGAGCAGATCATTGAAGACTTTTCCTTTCTCGACGATTGGGAAGACCGCTATCGCTATGTGATCGAGCTCGGCAAGTCTCTGCCCGACCTTCCGGAGGATAAGCGCACCTCCGAGAACAAGGTGCAGGGCTGCGCCAGCCAGGTTTGGCTTGTCTCGCATCTATCGGGAGATATCGACGATCCGGTCATGACTTTCGAGGGCGATTCGGACGCCCATATCGTGCGGGGATTGGTGGCAATCGTGCTTTCCACCTATTCCGGCAAGCATGCTTCCGAGATCAGTGCGCTCGACGCCTTCGATGTCTTCGGAAAAATCGGCCTCGTCGAACATCTATCCTCGCAACGCGCCAATGGCCTCCGGTCCATGGTCAACCGCATCCGCGAAGAGGCGCGACGGGTCGCGGCGTAGTCTTTCCCAAAGACGTGGGCGACCTTGCCATAGCCCGGATTTCCTACCGTCCACGAGGCCGGTTTCCCGTGACAAATCGCCGGTAACAAAAAACCGGACCTGAAGCCCGGTTCTTGAGCTGCCTAAAGCAATTCCAAGTGCGAAGCGGTTCCGTCTGGAATTGCTTAAAAACAAAAGGTTAGAGCTGTTCTGCGCTGCTCTGAAGCCGGGTTCTCAGCGGCCGCGCTTGCGACGTTGGCCGAGGCCCATTTCCTTGGCTAGGCGTGAACGCGCCTCCGCATAGGCGGGAGCGACCATGGGGTAATCCGCCGGCAAATCCCATTTTTCACGATATTCTTCCGGCGAAAGACTATGATGCGTCATAAGATGCCGCTTCAAAGACTTGAAAGTGCCGCCGCATTCCAAACAGGTGATCTGATCATCCTGCACCGACTTGCGGACCGAAACAGCAGGCTTCTGCCGTTCCACCACGGTTACAGACGGAGCCGGAGTGGACGTGCTGCTGAGGGCGCTATGCACATCCGATATGAGATTCGCCAGATCACCGACCGGTACGACATGATTGCTGACATATGCTGCCACGATGTCGGCGGTCAATTCCACAAGTAGGTCCGGGCCGTTGCCAAGCGCCGAGTCTGTCATTGTTCTTCTCCTGTTCATATGCTTGCCTGAACGACCGTCCGATGACGGGCGCTCCATTCGTAGCAGTCGTCAGCATAAAACCAGGCGTTCCCGCTTATTGCGAGCAATGTGAAATCCACCCCTAGATTCACGGCGAGTAGCCTATTTTTATACCGCCCAACGCCTTGCCGGATAGTAATTCGCCGGTCTCGGCCCTTGAGACCCAGAAGCAACCTTAGCTCGCATTATTGGAAAACTCGAAGCGTCGGGCGCGTCAAAACCGAACGTGTCTAACTCAGCGTCGGAACTCTACTTGAATCAGGCTTATCATTCTTTCAAAAAAAGTCCAACTATTATTTCCCCCACTACACAGTAAAAACATCAGCCTATTAAAATTAAGAAATGAAAAATTACATCTTTAACTGAACTTTAGCGCCGTCGAAACTCACTCGAAGGATGTAACGCGGCGTGCTGCGAAGTCAATGCTTACCAAGATCGTCACGCACCGACAGCGATGAAAGACGCTGTCCAGTCTGATGGGCTGCCTTCGCAAGAAGATGCGCAGATACCGGCGCCGTCAGAACGAAAAATACGAATCCCGCGCATGCTCGCAGCATGACCGACACCTCGGCTGAGTGGACACCTACTGCCAGTAGCAACAGACCCGAGCCAATCGTCCCTGCCTTTGCTGCCGCATGCATGCGTGTATAAAGATCCGGCAGGCGCACGATGCCGATGGCGGCCGCCAGTGCAAAGACCGCCCCTGCAAGAAGCAAAATCGCGGTGACGGCGGCAAGAATGTAGTCGGTCACGCGGCCGGCCCTTTCCCCGATCTTCTGGCGGATCGCTTGCGGCCGGCATTTCGCGGGCGCTGCATTTCGGAGGGCGCTCCCTCAGATCCCTTATGAGTCAGGATGAAGCGGGCGAAAGCAACCGTTGCGAGGAAGCCGACAAGGCCAAGCGAGATCGCGATATCAATGTAAAGTGCAAAGCCCGTTTTGACGGCGACGACGGCGATGAAGCCAATAGCGATGGCGACAAGCATATCGAGCGCCAGCACCCGGTCGGCGAGCGTAGGACCGACAATCACGCGCCAGACGGTCAGAAGCAAGGCAGCGGAGAGGATGACAAGGGCGACGATAGCAGCAGCCGAGACTATGGCGAGTGGTGTCATCACCGGAACGCCTCCATGATTTTGCGCTCGAAGCCCGCAGCGATCTCCTGCTTCGTTACTTCCGGATCAGAGCAATCGAGCGCATGGACATAGAGCGTCTTGCGGTCGTTCGAAACGTCGATCGACAACGTGCCCGGCGTCAGCGTAATAAGGTTGGCGAGCAGCGTGATTTCGAAATCACGATCCACGGTCAACGGAAAGGCAAAAATGCCCGGCCTCAGGTCCATGCGTGGGCTGAGGACCGTTATCACTACCCTCCAACCCGAAAGCATCAGTTCCTTGATGAAGAGAAGTATCAGCGAAAGGATGCGCCGGGAGCGCAGAAGATAACCTTTGCCGCCATAAGGCTCGCGCACCACCGAAAGCGCAATCGCCGCCAGCACGAAACCCAGGACGAGATTGTGCAACGATGCGCTGCCGGTGACCGCAACCCAGACGATGGCAAGAAGCAGGTTGAAGAGGAACAGCATCATCGGCCAGCACCTCCCGGAAAGACGGAGAGCAGATAGGGCTCGGGGTTTTCGAGATTTGCCGCAGCTATCTGCGTCAGACGAAACAGCGGCTCTGGAAAGAGGCCGAAGCCGACGATGAGACCCGTCAGAAGAAGAAGCGGCAGAAAAGCCTGCCATTCGAGCTGCGATTCACCGGCAACCATGCCGTCGGCTGACTGCGGACGCCAATAGGCAAGAAGGAAAACCCGGCCGAAGCCGATCGTCATCAGAAAGCCACTGACGAGGATGGCGGCGGCAAGCCACCATGCGCCGACATCGAGCGAAGCCTTCACCAGGATGACCTTCGGCCAGAAGCCGGAAAAGGGCGGCAGACCGGAGGCGGCGAGAAAAAGGATGAAGGAAAGGCCGGCAAACCAGGGGTTGCGCCGGTAGAGCCCGCCAAGCAAGGCAAGCGAAAAGCCCCTGCCGATCTTGGCTGCCTGTCCGGCCGCGAGATAGAGCGCCGTCATGAGCACGATCGAATGCAATGCATAGAAGATTGCGCCGCTGATGCCACCGGGGCTGCCAAGCGCCACGCCGGCAAGCATGTTGCCGATGCCGGAAATGACCACATAGCCCAGCAGCCTGCGGATATCGGTCTGGGCGAGCGCGCCGAGCGCACCGAGGATCATGGTGGCCGCACCGACGATGGCGATCAGCAGGCTCAATTCTTCCCGCTCGACCGGAAGGAGCATGACCATGACGCGGATCAGCGCGTAGACGCCGACCTTGGTAAGAAGGCCGGCAAAGAGTGCAGAGACCACGATGCGCGGTGTGTGATAGGAGGCAGGCAGCCAGAAATTGACCGGGAAGGCCGCCGCCTTCATGCCGAAAGCAAGGAGGAAGAGCGCCGACAGCGTCATCAGCGGCGCCGAACCGCGCAGTTCCTTCGCTCTTTCGACGATGTCTGCCATGTTGAGCGTGCCGAAGATAGCGTAAAGATAGCCGACAGCGATCAGGAACAATGTCGTTGCAACGAGGTTCAGCACCGCATATTTCAGCGCGCCGTCTATCTGCTCGCGCTCCGAACCGAGAATCAGCAGGCCGAAGGATGAGATCAGCAGCACCTCGAACCAGACATAGAGATTGAAGACATCGCCGGTCAGGAACGCGCCGGTGACGCCCGCCAGAAGCAGCATCAGGAAGGGGAAGAAGCCGTAGCGCCGCGCACTGGAGGAAATTTCGGCAAGGGCATAGACGCTGCCCGCGAGAGCCGCGACGGCCGCTGCAAGCGCCATCGCGGCGCCGAAAGGATCGACCGTGAAAGCAATACCGAAGGGCGGCAGCCAGCGGCCCATGACCATGGTCACTGGCCCCTGCGTGATCACCTGATAGAGCAGGCCCGCATCCATCAACACCAATAGCATCAGACCGGGAACGGCGATGGCCGCGTGCAGCCCGGTGCGGTCGCGCAGCATCAGAAGGACAGCGCCGAGACCGATGCAGAGCGCCACCGGCATGATTGCCAGCCAATGGCCCGGAGCGACGGGCGTCATCACCAATGCGGCGGAAAGATCGGCAATCTTATCGGTCGGTGCTGCCATCCTTCCTGTTCCTCAATAATCCATCGGCGGCAGCGGCTGGTCCTTGGGCTCAGCGATCCGCATCTCATCGGTATTGTCGGTCTTCAGATCCTGATAGGCGCGATAGGTCAGCACCAGCAGAAAGGCAAGAAAGGAAAAGGAAATCACGATCGCAGTCAGGATGAGAGCCTGAGGCAACGGATTTGCAGTGCCCGGCGGCAGTGCGTCAAGATTGGCGGGAATGATCGGCGGTACCTCGCGCGTGAGCCGCCCAGCGTCAAAGAGCAGCAAGTTCACGCCGTTTCCGAGAATAGCAACGCCGAGCATGATGCGGATCGAGAATTTCGACAGCATCAGGTAGATGGCGGCGGAAAAGAACAGGCCGACGAGGATGGCAAAAAGCGCCTCCATTATTCAACCTCCCGTTCTTCCAGCGCCAGCGCGATCGACGTGATGGCGCCAACGACAACGAAATAGACGCCGAAATCAAACAGCATGACGCTGGAAAGCGGGACCTCGACACCAAAGATGTCCGGATAGATCCAAAGCCCGGTCATGAAGGGCACGGAGAAGAAGACGGACAGGAGGCCAGCGGTGCAGGACATCAGCAACCCCGTGCCGGCGATCGCCAAGGGGTGGACGACGATGGCGCGGCGAACCGCCTCAACACCGCGCGCAATGCCATAGATGGCAAATGCCGAGGCGGCAATCAGCCCGCCCGTGAAACCGCCCCCTGGCTCGTTATGGCCGCGCAACAGCACGAAGACGGAAAAGAGCAGCATGAGCGCTGTCAGAAAGGGAGCAACGGTGCGAAAGATCAGCGTGTTCACGGGCGTTCGACCCCCAGATCATCGGGTCTGTCCGGATCGTTGGCAGCCAGCTTGCGCTCGCTGCGCGCCCGGACACGAATCAGTGCCAGGATGGCAAGGCCCGTGACCGCCACCACGGCGATTTCTCCGAGCGTGTCCGTGCCACGGAAATCCACAATAATGACGTTGACGACATTGGTGCCGTGGGCGATCGCCTTAGAATAAAGGTTGAAGAATTCAGTCAGCCTATTGTTGAACGGGCCTTGCGTCGCCTTCATCAGCAGCAGCGTAAAGCCGAGACCACAGGTCGCCGCGACCGTGCCGTCGAAGATTTTTTGACCGAACGGACGCGCGTCCCTTGTCGAAAGCCTGAGCCGCGTCATGACGAGTGCGAGGATGACGACGGACAGGGTTTCAACCATGAATTGGGTGAACGCGAGATCCGGCGCTCCGAAGAGAAGGAAGATGACGGCGACGGAAAAGCCCTGGATCCCGAGGGACACGATTGCCGTCAGCCGGTCACTGGCACGCAGCACAGCCACGAGCCCTATGACGGCAAGCAGGAAGATCGCCCATTCGTGAATTAGAACGCCGCGCGGCCACGCGGGCATCTGTGGAAGCTCGCCGTACAGAAAAAGCGGAATGAGGAGGATCGCCGCCACGCAAAGGAAGGTCGAAGTCAGATAGAGCTCCAGTCGCCCCGGCTGCAGGATGCGCGTTACGCGATAGGCGAAACGCAGCAAGCCCGCGATGAAATAGTCGAAACCGCGGTCCGGCCCCGGCCCCACCGATTGCAGGAAGACCGCCATGAAAAAACGCGCGCGGTTCAAGTTGAGATAGACCGCAATGCCGAGAAGCACGGTCAGGACCGAAAGCGCCAGCGGCGGGCCGATATGCGGTACAAGCGAAATCGAAATTTCGGCCGGTTTCCCCTGAACGGCGGTAGCCATAGGCGATGAGACGTACAGATGGGAGGGGGCGGGGAAGACGGCGCTGACGAGACCGAGAACGGCTAGAACCATCGGGCCAAGCCAGAGCAGGACGGGCGCCTCGTGCGGATGTTTCGGTGTTTCCACCGGTGCACCGATAAACGGGTTCAAGGCAACAGCAAACGCAATGGCGAACATCAGCGCATTGCCGAAGACCGTGACGCCCGTGAAGACGACCGAACGGATGTCCCCATGCGCAAGGGCGGTATAGATCTCCTCCTTGGCGAGAAAGCCGAAGAAGGGTGGCAAACCACCCATCGAGAATGCGGCGGCAAGTGCGGCCGCAAAAGTGATCGGCATCGCAGAACGAAGGCCGCGGAGCTTGGTGATATCACGCGTGCCGGTCTCGTGATCGATGATGCCGGCCACCATGAAGAGCGCCCCCTTAAAGAGCGAATGGGCAACCAGATAGAGCGCCGCCGCCTCCACCGCATGGTCGGAGCCGAAGCCCGTCAGCATGACAAGCAGGCCCAGCGAGGAGACGGTCGTATAGGCAAGCTTCAGCTTCAGGTCCGTCTGGCGAATGGCAAGCACGGTGCCGACGATCAGCGTCAGGCCGCCGAAGAACGGCAACAGGATCTGCCAGGCAGGCGTGTCGCCCAATACTGGATTGAGCCGCATGAGCAGATAGACACCCGCCTTCACCATGGTTGCCGAATGAAGATAGGCCGAAACCGGCGTGGGCGCCTCCATCGCGTTCGGCAGCCAGAAATGGAACGGGAATTGCGCGGACTTGGTGAAGGCGCCACCGAGGACCAGAATGAGTGTCGCCAGATAAAAAGGGCTCGCCCGCATGACGTCGCCGAATTTCAGAAGCAGCGACATTTGCGTGATGCCGGTGATGTTCCAGATCAAAAGCAGTCCGGTCAGGAGCAGCAGCCCTCCCCCACCTGTGACGACGAGCGCCTGAAGTGCTGCCCGGCGTGAAGCCTCGCGCTCGTGATTGAAGCCGATCAGCAGGAAGGAGGTGATCGAGGTCAGCTCCCAAAAGACGAAAAGCATCAGGAAGCTGTCAGAGACGACAACCCCGAGCATGGATCCCATGAACAGAAAAATGAAGGAGAAGAAGCGTCCCTGATCTGGATGCCCCTTCAGATATCCCCCGGAATAAAGGACGATCAGTGTGCCTATGCCTGTGATCAGCAGCGCAAAGGTCAGCGACAGGCCGTCGAGGAACCAGGAAAAGCTTAAATTGTAGCTTGGCACCCAGAAGTAGCCGCCGGTGACGACTTCGCCGCGTGCTATCTCTGGAAGAAAGCTGAGGAAGTGCAGGAAGGCGAGCGCCGGTGCGATGGCCAGCAACCACGCGGCTTTGGCTCCCAGCAGTTTTGTCGCGGCAGGACCGAGCGCCGCTCCGAGGAAAGGCAGACACAAGGCCAGAAATGTCAGACCCGTGACACCGGCCATGTCTTCTCCCTATCTCGAGGCATGAAATCGCGGCGAAGCCGAAAAGAGTTTTACCGAAATAGGATGAATGAGGGAATGCCTCAAGAATTTTCGGCAGCGACAGGGGGATCATCCACCGTATAGTTGAATAAATGTCGAATGCTGCGGGCCTTTAGAGCGGGATGCCGAAAAGTGTGTGCGGTTTTCGGGCGACATCCCGCTCTCACTTTTGATTGAGAGACGGATTCAGATTTCAGGTCGACTCGACCTGAGATCATCCGGCTCTAGCGACCGTTCGTGCGAGACGAAACCGGGAGGGGATTGGCGCCACGTGGCGCGAGCCGCGCCAGCATGAAAAGCACCAGAAGAACGGCCGGCCAGAAAAGGCTGAGCGAAAGGCCGGCAATACGACGAAGATTCCACCCGTCACCATGCCCGCGGCCTTCCAGAAAGGTCACGGCAAAGAACGATGCCGTTCCGAAACCGTATGCGCACAACAGCAACATGTCCCAAAGCATGGCGCACCTTCAGTCGATGTTATCCTTAAGAAAAGGTATAGCAGCAAACTTGCTCGAAGCTCCCCTCAATTGGGTCATGATTGCGCCGGGTCCGTTCGTATCTTTGCCACTTGATCGTCGCTGTATCTGCTGCAATGCGCCGCTCCTCCGCGCCGACACAAAATTCGATGCAGGTTGCGGCTGGGCCCAGCTATTTCGAGCGGGTTTCGCCTGAGGCCGTCACCGAACATCCCGATGCCTCTTACGGCATGGGTGCGCACGGAGATCCGCTGTGAAACCTCTGAGGCCCATCTTGGCCACGTCTTCCCCGACGGTCCGCCACCCACCAGCCTGTGCTACGGCATTGACGGCCATGCGATGATGTTCGAGGCTGGAAAAATAAATCAGATAGGCGTGACGCGCAGTTCCATGCAGGTCAGGTCCAGCCAGCGACCGAACTTGATGCCGACCTCGGAAAAAGTGCCGACGACGCGGAACCCAAGCTTCTCATGCAGGCGGATGGAGGCGGTGTTTTCCGCTTCGATGCCGGCGATCATTACATGAATGTCGGCCCGGGCTGCCCGCAGGATCAATTCGCGCATCAGACGCTCGCCGATGCCGAAACCACGGCAATCCTTGTCGACATAGACGGAGTGTTCCACGCTGTGCCGATAGCCATCGAAAGGTCGCCAGTCGCCGTAGGAGGCGTAGCCGGCGACTTTCCCCTCCTTTTCCGCCACGATCACCGGAAAGCCCCTGCTCCTGCGCGCGGCAAGCCACTCCTTGCGGTTATCAAGATCGACCAGGGTCTCGTTCCAGATCGCGGTCGTGTGCTCAACGGCGTGGTTGTAGATATCGCGGATTGCGGCAAGATCGCCTTCGACGGCGTCGCGAATCAGGACGGCTTCGGTCATGGGATTTCCATCGCGGTTCGTTTGTGGAAAGCGACATATCGCTCGTCATTGCGGATGTAAACCGCAGGAAACCGTCCCGCTGGCTTGCAACTGATCAAAGCGCCGGGACGGACATGCTGAAGCAGGTCAGCACCGCCGAATAATGCACGGCCGCAGCCGTTACGACGAAGCCATGCCAGATGGCATTCTGGAAGCGTAGTTTTTCCCAGATGTGGAAGATGACCCCGAGCGAATAGATTACGCCACCGATGATGATCAACAGCATCGACGCGAAAGGAATGTGCGTTGCCACGGGTTCGACGACGATCAGTCCGCTCCAGCCCATGGCGAGATAAAGCAGGATCGCCAGCCGGTGGTAGCGGTCGGGGAAGGCACATTTCAGGACAATTCCGAATGCGGCGAAGATCCATATCGCGATCAACATGGCAAAAATCAGCGGATCGGCCGCGCCACGCTCGAGAAAGGGCGTATAGGTCGCGGCGATCAAAATGAAGATCGCCGAATGGTCCAAACGTCGCAGGATCCATTTCGTCCGCGACACTGGCCAGGCATTGTAGGAAAACGAGACCGCAAGGGCCAGCACCAGTCCGATGCCGTAAATCCAGGCGGCAGCGAGCTCTCCGTGCGAGCTCCAGACTGTCGCATAAAAGATCAGGACGGTGGCACCGATGAGCGCAAAGACAAGCCCGACGACGTGAATGACGGCATCGGCGATCATCTCATATCTGTCATAGGCCCAACGAATTCCGTGAAACTCGCCCATACACACATACCAGTGTCAACCGCGTTGATCGTCTCATCTCTCGCCCGGCGGCGCAACCACCAACGCACGCGCCGCGGGTAAATCTTCATGAAAGCGGGCAACGGAGATTGAGACGCGTCACGGTCGCACGATGCATTCCTTGCAGAGCGGAGTATAGGGCACGGCGGCGAGGCGATCTTCGGAAATCGGGTTGCCGCAACGGACGCAGATGCCGAATGTGCCCTTGGCGATGCGGCTCAGCGCCGCGTCGATCGCCCTCAGCTCGTCCTGGCCAGCCTGACCCAGGCCCTCGAGCACCTCGTCGTTTTCGCCCTCTGTCACGCGGTCGGCGCTGTCGGCGTTTTTTGTGCGGCCAAGATCGGTGTCGATCCTGCGCAGGCGTGAATAGATCTCCTGCTGACGCTCGCGCAAGACATCCTCATATTTGCCGACATCTGTCATGGATGTTTCCCCCTTCTTTCTAGTGTTCGCGCTGGCGATCGACCAGCACGGAGCATTTGGCATGACGCACGACGCGATCGGCTGTCGCTCCAATGAAATAGTTCGAGAAGTCTGGAATATGCGAGGCGATGATGACGAGATCAGCGTCATGCTCCTCCGCCGCCGCGAGAATGCCATTGGCCGGTGGCCCCGCGCGGATCTCGACCGAAGCGGTAATTCCAGTTTTTATTTTGAGTTGCTCCAGCCTTGCCCGGCCATCGTCCATGGCATCTTCCATCACATCGGGCGGCAGATCGACTGCGACATAGCTCGGCATGTTTTCCACGACATTCAACAGGATGATTTGACCAGGCGCGTCCAACAGCTTTGCCGCCTTGCGCAGGATCCGCTCGCCCTTTTCGATAGCCCCGAGTTCCACAGGAACAATAATTTTCCTATACATTTTGCGCCCTCCCGCCTTCAGGCGGAACCGGTTCTGGTTGTCCGATCATCGCCGAACCATGCCATCTCACTAATATAGGGCCTTGATCGGGATCAAGAAGGCAGCATTCTTATTGTCAATGCTAGTTAAACACTCAATCGTCAAAAACTGATCTTTTGTGAACAATAAGAATGCGCCATATCTTGGGGTAAGTACGGTCGGACGAGAATGTTGAAGAGGCGAATGAACCGGCGAAAGATATCTCGACCTGCCAAGGGCGGCGCGCTTGCCGCCGCTGGTTCGCCTTTCCTATAGAGCAGGAGCAGACAGTATGAGTGAAACACCGACCTCCTATGCGCTGACGCATCCCATCCATGTCGGCCACTCTCATCTGATCGTGAAAGATCTGCCGTTGGTCGCCGGCTACTATCAATCGATGCTCGGGCTGACGCTCCTCGAAAAACGTGCAAGCGGCGAAGTGCTCGGCGTTGGCGGTGTGCCACTGCTGACGTTGACGACTCAGGGGAATGCGCAACGGGCGCCCCGCGCTGCTGCCGGTCTCTTCCACACTGCATTCCTCGTACCAAGCCGCATGGAACTCGCCCTTTGGCTTCGTCATGCCGCCGCAAACAATGTCGTGCTCGAAGGCGCCTCCGATCATCTGGTCAGCGAGGCGATCTATCTCTCCGACCCGGAAGGCAATGGCATCGAGGTCTATGCAGACCGGCCGCACGACCAATGGAAGTTCCATCCCGACGGCGGTGTCGAGATGGCGACGCGGCGTCTCAACCTACAGGGGCTCCACGATAGCGTGCCGGAGAGCCGTTGGAGCGGCATGGCGGACGGCACCGCCATTGGGCACATCCATCTGCAGGTGGGGGATATTCCCGAAGCCGACGCCTTTTATCGCGACGTCCTTGGTCTCAAGATCATGGCGCGCTATCCCGGCGCGAGCTTCTTTGCGACCGGCAACTATCACCATCATGTGGCCGCCAATATCTGGAACAGCCGTGGTGCCCAGGCGCGCGCCGAAGGCATGACGGGCCTCTCCGACTATACCCTCCAATTCAACGATGTGGCTGCATTGGATAAAGCAGTCGCCGCACTCAATGCTCAGGAGATCCCGACTGAAAGGCGTGACGGCGGTGTCTTCCTTAGGGATCCCTGGGGCATCGGCGTAACGCTTTCCGCCTAAGCCACTCTCTTTCCGACACGCGCAAAACCCCGCCCCGGAACAAGCGCGGGGTTTTGCGCGTTCAAGTGGCGGAGCAACGGGCGCTTTCGGGGATAAGGAAATGGGCATCGCCGCTGGCATACGCAAACAGGCAAACAAGACTTCCCTGGAACGCAATTTCAAGACAAGCAGCTGGGCCGAGGCGTTGCAGAAATCGACAGAAGAGATGGAAGCTTCGTCGGCCGTTCATGGAGTCGAAAAAGACAGCCTCGACGTCACTATGGCCTGGGCGGTGATCGGTATTTTCGTCATCCTTGGCCTTGCCGGCGTCTATATGATGTCGCTGATCCTTATCCCCCTCACGCTAGCCGTCGTCGTCGGCATGATATTGGGGCTTGCCGCCGAAAAGCTGAGCAAGCTTGGCGTACCGCGCATCACCAACGCAGTGCTGCTATCGAGCCTGGTGGCGCTCGTCATCTTTCTTATGGCGAATGCATTGGCACAACCGCTGACGACGCTGGCGAACGAAGGCCCTGCCTTCGTGGAGCGGACGATAAACCGGCTCATGCCCTTCCTTGAGCGCATAGAATGGCTGCACATCACACCGGCCACGTTCGAGAGAGGGCCGATGTCGATCGAGACACTGATTGAAAATACTGGCAATGTCCTGCATCTCGTCACGACGAACTTGACGCCGGCGCTCGTGCAGGGGCTCATCTTTTTTGCGGCGCTGCTTCTCTTCCTGGCAGGCAGGGTGAACCTGCGCAAGACGATTATCATGGCCTTCCGCACTCGGGCGCAGCGCCTTGCCGCCATCCGCGTCATCAATGGCGTTGAGCAAGTGCTCGGTTTCTATTTCGCAACCGCGTCGCTGTTGTATGCCGCCCTTGGCGCCATGATGACGATCATCGCATATGCCGGCGGCCTTGGCGTGCCGGCTCTCTGGGGCGTCTTCGCCTTTCTCTCCAGTTTCGTTCCATTCCTCGGCATCACCATAATGACACTTTCGGTCGCAATCGCCGGCATCCTGACGCATGATGGGATCATCCTCGGGCTAGTACCGGCTGCGGCCTTCTTCGCGGTCCACCTCGTCATGGAAAATCTCATCTTTCCGGCGGTCATGGGCCGGAGACTGGAGATCAATCCGTTCATCATCTTCCTCGCGATCATCTTCTGGACGTGGATGTGGGGAGCCGTCGGCGCGATGCTGGCGCTGCCGCTATCACTCATCGCCATGACCATCATCGACGAGCTTTTTATCGAGGAAAAGGTCCAGCCGCAGCTGCCGAAATGAAACGAAGGCAAGTGATTGCAGCCAGTGTCTGATCAGCGCGTGGACCTGCGATACGCCTATTGCGTCGTGTCGTCGTCGCCGCTCTCATCGGCATCCTGCAGGCGGACGAACTGGACGCCGCGTGCCTTCAGATCGAGGATCCCCTTGACGACGCCGGCGCCCGCCGCATGGGTCGGCTGGTTGATATGGGAAATGATGACGTCACCATCGCGCGCGGAGGCGATGTGCTTCTCGGTGACAGCGGCGCCAAGCAGCGATCCGCCATCGCCGTTTATCGAATAGCCGGCGATGCGGTATCCCATGCCTCGGATCTGGCCAATGGCCGACAGGCTGTATTTCGCCGTCGCGCCACGGAACCAGTGCGGCTGCGGCACACCGGCTGCGACCATGGCAGTTGCTCCGCCATCGACCTCCTGTCTGACGGCTTCCGCCGATCCTGCAGCGGCAATGCCGTAGATCATGGCCGGCTTGTCGACGGCGGGAATATGATTCTCCCCGTGATCTTCCAGCTCGAAAAGGTCGGGATGGGCGAGGAAGACTGCCAACGCCTCCGGATTGCGTTTAAGCCAACGTGCGGTGACGAAGATCGTGGCCGGCACTTTCTGCTCGACCAGAACCGAAAGGATGCGCTGATCCGCCATGCCCATGCAGGCATCGAAGGTCAATGCGATACGAGGCTGCTGCGTGCCGGAGCGCGCTATATGGAGATGCGGCTCGACGAGCTTTGGGGATGAGGACGACGCCGCAGCGAAGCCGGTAGAGCTGCCGGCGGCGATTAACACTGAGGCGAGAAGGACTTGTTTCATCTCTAGGGCGTTCACTTCTTTCGATCTACAGCGCGGTACGTCTTAGTAAGACGCACAAGGGTCGCTGTAGCACTTTGAGTTGTTTCTACGCCTTCTTCCCGCCCTTGCCATGCGGCCGGTTGGCGCATGGCAGAGCTGTCGTTTGCCCGCAGGGCAGCACGCTCGCACGCCGGAGAATCAGTCGTAGAGATAGTATTTGTCCCACTTATCGCGAGGCACCTTTGCGCCGATCTCGTAGCTGAGAGAACGGACGTTGATGTGCTGCGGTCCCGTGATGCAAGTATAGGAAAGGTGATACCAGTCCCCACGGCTACGGAAGACGGCGCCCGGGGCTTTGATGGAATCCTTGTCGAGGACCGGGTCCTTGAAGGTGTAGGCGATGACCTTGTCCGGCCTGAACGCGTCCTCTTTCTTGCTGATCTCACTCATCGCCTCGGTGTCGCAGCTCTGTTCCATGCGTTCCTCAGGATCGAGTGCCTGCAACTGCTTCTTGATCTTGGGGTCTACGGCGAAGGACGGCATGGCAAGACAGATAACGGGCACCACAAAGGCAATGAATTTCAACATGTAAGAACAATCCCTTGCTTCGCTTCCAAGCCGACGCAGCAATGTCGGATCAGACTTGTCGCGACGCTAGCGGACTTCGTTAAAGAATGTGGTGACATCAAGGCAACGTCGGGACGCAATGGTCCCGATCCGAAGGCGATTTTGCTCTGTGGTTGCGTACAGCGTCCTTTGTGGGTCTGAAAAGACGCGCAGCTCCGGAGTGCCGCTTGATCCGGGAAGATGCGGCCTCTATCTCTTTCTGACCTTCGGTCTCACTGAGAAAGCCTTGCCCGTGCCCGCATTCAAGAATCTTCCCGCCCCGCCCGCAGCTCCAAAGAAGCCGATCACTGATACACGCCACGGTGTAACCCGCACCGACGATTATGCCTGGCTCAGAGCCGAGAATTGGCAGGCGATGTTCAAGGACCCCTCAATCCTCGATCCGGCGATCCGCCAGCATCTCGAGGCCGAAAACACCTATATGAACGCTGCGATGGAGGACACAAAACCTCTGCAAAAACAGTTATTCGCGGAAATGCGCGGACGCATCAAGGAGGATGACAGCTCGGTTCCGATGAAGGACGGGGCGTATGCCTATGGCACTTTCTTCGTCACTGGTGGAGAGCAACCGCATTACTTCCGCATCCCGCGCGACGGCGACAAGAATGACGAGATGGTTCGCCACGTTCTTCTCGATGGGGACAAGGAGAATCAGGGGAAATCCTATTTCCGCCTCTCCGGCATCGATCACAGCACCGACCATAGCCGCGGCATATGGGGTTATGACGACAAGGGCTCGGAGTATTTCACGCTCAAGGTGCGCGATCTGGAATCGGGCGAAGACCTTTCCGATGTCATCGAGAACACCGGCGGCGGCGGGGTTTGGGCACCGGACGGAAAGAGTTTCTTCTACACGCTGCAGGACGAGAACCATAGGCCGTCGAAGATCTACCATCATATTCTCGGTCAGCCGCAATCGGCCGACCGGCTGGTCTATGAGGAAGAGGATCACGGCTTCTTCATGGGCGTCGGCGGTTCGCTGCTCGATGATTACATCTTCATCGATATCCACGACCACGAGACCAGCGAGTACCGTATCCTGTCGACGAAGGACCTGACCGCAGAACCGAAGATCGTCGCCAAGCGCGAAACCAGCATCGAATATTCGATGGCCGAAGGCGGCGAGGTCTTCTACATCCTCACCAATGATGGCGGTGCCAAGGATTTCAAGATCATGGAGACGCCGGTCGACAGACCAGAAAAGGAAAATTGGCGCGAGATCGTTCCCCATAAGCCCGGCACGCTGATCCTCAGCCATATGGCCTACTCCCGGCATCTGGTCTGGCTGGAGCGCAAGGACGGTCTTCCGCAAATCATAGTGCGCGACCGACGGACGGGCGAAGAACACGCCATCGCCTTTGCCGAGGAAGCCTATTCGCTCGGCCTCCAGGGCGCTGCAGAATATGACACCGACGTCATCCGCTTCTCCTATTCCTCGATGACGACGCCCTCGCAGCTCTACGACTACAATATGGTCACGCGCGAGCGCACGCTCCTGAAGACGCAGGAAGTCCCCTCCGGCCATAATCCAGAGGACTACGTTACCCGCCGCGTTTTTGCCCCTGCCTGGGATGGTGAAAAGGTGCCGGTGACCCTGCTTTACCGCAAGGATACGCCACTCGACGGATCCGCCCCTTGCCTCCTCTACGGCTACGGCGCCTATGGCATCACTATTCCGGCCGGCTTCAACACCAATTGCCTGTCGCTTGTCGATCGCGGCTTCGTCTATGCCATCGCCCATATCCGCGGCGGCAAGGACAAGGGATTTGCCTGGTACGAGAACGGCAAGATGGGCCGGAAGACAAATAGTTTCAAAGATTTCATCGCGGCTGCTGATTATCTGAATCAGGAAAAGTTCACCTCCTATGCAAAGATCATCGCCGAAGGCGGATCGGCCGGCGGCATGCTGATGGGCGCGATCGCCAACATGGCGCCGGAGAAATTCGCCGGCATCATCGCAGCCGTCCCCTTTGTCGACGTGCTCAACACTATGCTCGACGACACGCTGCCGCTGACGCCGCCGGAATGGCCGGAATGGGGAAACCCGATCGAGAGCAAGGAAGACTACGCCCATATCGCCAGCTATAGCCCCTACGACAATGTCGGCGAGAAGCCCTATCCGCCGATCCTGGCGCTTGGCGGTTTGACCGATCCGCGCGTGACCTATTGGGAGCCGGCGAAGTGGGTGGCCAAGCTGCGCGACAAGACCACCGGCGAGGCTCCGATCCTACTCAGGACCAATATGGATGCGGGCCATGGCGGGGCATCGGGGCGATTCCAGCGACTGGAGGAGATCGCCTTCGAATATGCCTTCGCGATAAAGGTTGCCGAGAAGATGTAATCGGAGATCGTCTACAGCGCCGTGCCTCTTATAAGACGCACAAAGTCGCTGTAGCACTTTGAATTGCTGCATGGTTTTATCCTTAAATCGGTTTCCGATTTAAGGAACCATGCAGTAGGAGGAATCGATGCCGGTCTATGTCGCATTGCTTCGTGCCGTCAATGTCGGCGGCACCGGCGCGCTGCCAATGGCGGAGCTCAAAAGCCTCTGTGAGGAACTCGGCTTCGCCGATGTGAGGACCTATATCCAGAGCGGCAATGTACTCTTCCGTTCAGATCAGGCGGAATCGACGGTTCGGGAGCGTCTTGAGGCAGGGCTGAGCAGGAAGATGGGCAAATCGCCCGGCGTCATGCTCCGCAACCGCAAGGAACTCGAGGCGATCGCTGCCGGCGCGCCTTTCCCTCACGCGAAACCCAATTATCTGCTCGTCAATTTCCGGCCGGAAGCGGCTGCGAAGGATGCGCTCGACACGATGGTCGCTCCGGATGGCGAGGAGGTGCAGATCGCGGGCCGTGAAATTTACGTGCATTATCCGAATGGTTCGGGGAGATCGAAGCTCAAGCTGCCTGCTCTCAAGGCAGGCACATCCCGCAATCTCAACACCGTCCGCAAGCTTGCCGAAATGGCGGCGGAACTGGAAGACGGCGAGAAGTGAACCTCGCCGGCTTGTCGGATTTGGAAAGGACTACATGCTATACGGTTGCCGACGCGCGGCATCACGCAATTTGGCGAGGTCGACCGCGCAGGTATCGCCGGCGACGGCGCCTTCCTTCCAGAGCTTGCGCAGCATCTCGTGATCGGCAGCCATAGCTGCTCGTCTCGCAACCCATTCATCCATCGCCTCGGCCACGACATCGCTCAATGTGGCATATCTGCCCAAGGCGACAGCGCGTCGGAGCACATCGGCATGTCTTGTCGTGATATCAATCGTCAGCTTCTCGTTCATGGCTCTCAACCTCCGTGAAGCATGCTTTTTGATGATAGCACCACCGAAATGCAGCGACAAATAACAGCGTCCCTGAGACTGCATGTCCTTATCGCAAAACCGCAGCCACTTTTGTGCGACATGCATCTTGTTTTTATGCATGTCGTTATCGCCAAACCGCTCCACACTGTTGCGCGACATGCATTAGTTCGGCTTGAACAGAAGCCTGACGAACGTCCGGAAAACCAGGATTTGTTCGGCAAGGCTGTTGGGCTCCTTCAACGCCTTGGAGAGTACGATACCGCCTTCGAGTACCGTCGAGACCATGTCGGCGAGTTGGTCGACATCCAGCGGTTCGCGCGGCGTGTAGAGCGCCATAATCTCCTCGAACATGCCGCGGAAGCGGCGCCGCCACATCAATGCAGCCTGCTTGTTGATCTCCTGGATTTCACGGTCGAAAGATCTCTCGTAGTAGCACATGGTCGCCACCAGGCAGCCAGGGTGGCCGTTCGGGAGATCTGACAGCAATTCGGACAGAAGCTTCAAGCCAAGAAGGAATGACTGCAGCGGATCATCCATCAGCTCGCGTGCGCGCCCGAAGATGTCGTCGTAAATCTTTTCATCGTTTTCGATGTAGCGCTGCAGGAGAGCCTTGGCGAGTTCGTTCTTATCGCGGAAATGATAGAAGAATCCGCTTTTGGTGATGCCAGTCTCTGCGATCAGTTCGTCGATCGAAGTGCCACCAAAACCTTTGGCGAGAACGGCGGCCTCGGCCACTTCGAGCAAGCGTCCTCGTGTTTCCTCACCCTTTCGCATTACTCCCTCCTGTACCGTCGGTACAGTATTTCCTCTCCGGCATCTTTCCGGAACTGCCTCCTAGGAGCGCATCGCGCCGGTAAACATATGATATTCAACAAGAACATCTTTTTTACAGTCAGTATACCTTAAGTCTTCTAGTTTAGCAGGCGATAAAACGTCAGAACTTCACCTGTTCCGCGGCATCTGAAGGAAGAGCGGGGCCGAAACGGGAGGGAGACGATCATGGCAAAGTACAGACAGGATCTGCCGCAACTGAAGGGTGGAACCTTCATCAGCGACGGCGGAATAGAAACGACACTGATCTTTCACGAGGGAATGGAGCTGCCTCATTTCGCATCCTTCGTGCTGCTGGCAACGCATGACGGCCGCCAGGTCATAAAGAACTACTATCGCCGCTATCTTGACATCGCTCGGCGGCACGGCACCGGCTTCGAGCTCGACACCGCCACCTGGAGAGCAAACGCGGACTGGGGTGCGAAGCTCGGCTATAGCCCGGAAGCATTGAAGGCCGCCAATGAGGACGCTGTTGAACTCCTGGTGGAATTGCGCGCCGAATATGAACGGCCGCAGGCGCCGATTGTCATCTGCGGCGCGATCGGTCCGCGCGGCGACGGTTATAAGGCCGGTAGGATGAATGCTTCGGAGGCTGAGGACTACCACGCCACACAGATTGCCGTCTTCGGAGGCACGGACGCCGATATGGTCGCTGCCTACACCCTGAACAATATCGACGAGGCAATCGGCATAGCACGCGCCGCCGAAAGGCAGGGCATGCCCTGCGCCATCGCGTTCACAGTGGAGACGGACGGCAAGCTCGTCACCGGACGGACGATGCAGGACGCGATCGAAAGCGTCGATGCGGCGACCGGCGGCTCGCCTGCCTACTACATGATCAACTGCGCCCATCCGAGCCATTTCGACAGCGCACTGGATCACAATAGCGGCTGGATCAAGCGCATCGCCGGTATCCGGGCGAACGCCTCGATGATGAGCCATGCGGAGCTCGATGGGAGTGAGACGCTGGACGCCGGCGACCCTATCGATCTCGGCCGCCGTTATCGGCAACTGACGAGCCGCATGCCGCATGTGCACGTGCTCGGCGGCTGCTGCGGCACTGATCACCGCCATATCGCGGCGATCTGCGAGGCATGCCTGCCGCAACAGGCGGCAAGTGCCTGAACAGGCAATAGTTCATCGATGGGAGTGCGTATATGACAACCATCACCGAAAAACTACATACGGGGCATGGCCTGTTGGCCGCTTTCCGCGAGATCTTTGGTCACAAGCCGCGCGGGAAGATCGATATTCCCGATTACGACCTTCTGCCATTCGAAAGCCTGAACGGTCACCTCGAACGCGATATCGGCTATCACCTGGATGGCCGGAAACACGAGGCGGACGAATACCGGTTCTAACTATGACGAGCGGCTCAGGCCGCTCGCCTTCAGGCTGCCTTACTCGGGATCTGATGGCCGCTGATCTCGGCGCCAGCGGTGCGGGAGAAGCGGGCATTCCAAACCGTCGCCAATAGCGAAATCACCATTACGACAACGAAGGCGACAGTGAAGTCCCCGAGCGCCGGCGTCTCGCGGTCACCCATAAACATCGATCCGTGCAAGGCAAGTGCTGCAACACAGATGCCGAGCGACAGCATGAGCTGCTGGAAGGTGGTATAGAAGCTCGTGGCCGAGCTCATGCGATCGCGCTCGATTTCGTCATAGGCGATCGTGTTATAGGCCGTGAACTGAAACGACATGAAGAAGCCGCAGAAGAACAGGATCACGAAGATCAGCGATATCGGCCAATCCGGCCGGAAGACGGCGCAGAGGCCGTAGCCGAGCGTGCCGATAATGCCGTTGACGATCAGACTGCTGCGGAAGCCGAAGCGCTTCAAGATCCTGGAGGCGAACATTTTCATCGCCATCGAGCCGAGGGCGGCCGCAATGACGACGCGACCGGCGGCAGCGGCCGAAAGGCCGAATCCCAATTGCAGCATCAACGGCATGAGAAAAGGCTGCGCGCCCTGGCTGATGCGCGTCAGCGATCCTGCGATCACCGATACGCCGAAGCTCGGGACCCGCATCAGCGAAAAATCCATGATCGGCGCGGGATGCCTGCGCGCATGATGCAAATAGGCGATACCAAAAAGAAGGCCGATGGAAATCAGGAAGATCGCCAGTGACCCCTCGCCCGAGCGGCTTGACATCTCGAAGCCGAAGAGCAGGGAGCCAAGCGAGATGCCCGAGAGAACGAAGCCGACCGTATCGAACGGCCCGTTCGATACGCCTTTCACTTCCTCGATGAAGAGAGTGACGAGAACAAAGCCGAGCAGCCCGATCGGCACATTGATGTAGAAGATCCAGCGCCAGTCCAGATAAGTCACGAACATGCCGCCGATCGGCGGGCCGAGTATTGGGCCGACAAGCGCCGGCACGAGAAGCCAAGACATGGCGGCGACGTAGTCCTTGCGCGCCACGCTGCGCATCAGCACGAGACGCCCGACCGGCATCATCATCGCGCCGCCCAGCCCCTGGATAAGACGCGCGATCACGAGAATGGTCAAGTTCGGCGCTTGGGCACAGAAGATGGAGCCGGCAACGAAGACGGCGATGGCCGCGCGGAAAACGGTGCGTGAACCGAAGCGGTCTGCGATCCTGCCGCTCGCAGGTATGAAGATTGCGAGACTAAGGAGATAAGAGGTCAGTGCAATGCTCATCGCCGGAGCGCTGACACCGAAATCATGTGCCATGGTCGGCAATGCCGTAGCGAGCACCGTGGCGTCGAGTTGTTCCATGAACATTGCACTGGCGACGATAAGTGCGATCGTACGAAAATTGGCAGCAGCCGGCCGAGCCTTGGCGGCGTGATGGATCTGGTCCGACATCGTCGGGAATCACTCTCGATGGGCGCGACGGAGCGCGAAAGCAACAGAGCCGCGGTATGAAGATGGCGCGAAGCCTGGGGGCAGCATGTGTATACGCCGCGAATTATGGCAGCGCTATCACTTTCCACGCAGATCTGCCCTTCCAGCGCGGAATGGGTGCGCGTTTTCAAAGGCGCAACACCGTAAACTGGTTTGTTATCTCGACTGCGTCTCGTGCGGCGACGAACAATGACGTCGTAATCCGTGCACGCGCTTGCGTGCCTCCCTCTCCGACCCTACCTTAGGGTCATGACCTTATCGCCTAGTGACAATCCAGCCGTCGACAGACCGGCATTTCCATTCGACAACAGCTATGTGCGGTTGCCGACGCATTTTTATGCAAGGCAAATGCCGGCGCCGGCGTCGGAACCATGGCTGATCAAGCTCAATGAGCCGCTCGCCGAAGAGCTGGGCCTCGATGTCGCAGCGCTCAGGCGCGACGGCGCTGCGCTCTTTTCCGGTAACCTGCTGCCGGAAGGGGCTGATCCGCTCGCCATGGCCTATGCCGGGCATCAGTTCGGCGCTTTCGTCCCGCAGCTCGGCGACGGCCGTGCAATCCTCCTTGGCGAAGTCGTGGATCGAAACGGCCGGCGGCGTGATATCCAGCTCAAGGGGGCCGGGCAAACGCCATTTTCCCGTCGGGGCGACGGCCGGGCCGCACTCGGGCCCGTCCTGCGCGAATATATCGTGAGCGAAGCCATGCATGCGCTTGGCATCCCGACAACACGGGCGCTCGCTGCCGTTACTACGGGCGAGCCGGTTTATCGCGAGAGCGTACTGCCGGGCGCCGTCTTCACCCGCGTCGCGGCCAGTCATATTCGTGTCGGCACGTTCCAGTTCTTCGCCGTGAGAGGCGATACGGATGGGGTCAAAGCGCTTGCCGACTACGTCGTCGAGCGGCATTATCCGGAGCTCCGGGACAAAGACAATCCGTACCTTGCTCTCTTCGAAGCAGGCTCGGAGCGCCAAGCATCACTTATTGCCCGCTGGCTGCACGTGGGCTTCATCCATGGCGTCATGAACACCGACAATATGACGATTTCCGGCGAGACGATCGACTTCGGTCCCTGTGCCTTCCTGGATACCTATGATCCGGCCACCGTCTTTTCCTCGATCGACCAGCGTGGCCGGTACGCCTATGCCAATCAGCCGGGCATAGGTCAGTGGAACCTTGCGCGCCTCGGCGAAACGCTGCTGCCGCTGATCGACCCCGATCAGGAAAAGGCTGTGGAACTGGCGAACCAGGTGATCGCCGGCTATGGCGAACGCTTTCAGACGCATTGGCTGAACGGCATGCGCCGAAAGATCGGCCTGACGTCCGTCGAAGACGACGATCTCGACCTGATCCAGGCGCTGCTCGCTTTAATGCAGACGCAGCAGGCGGATTTTACGTTGACCTTCCGCAGGCTGGCAGATCTGGCGGAAAGCGACGCGGCGGAAGAAATGTTCGCCGGGAGTTTCGCAGAACCGTTATCTTGCCAACCATGGCTCCTGCGCTGGCGTGAGCGGATTTCGCGCGACGGGCAATCCGTCGCCGCACGCGCCAAGGCGATGCGCCAGGTCAATCCGGCCTTCATCCCCCGCAATCACCGCATCGAGCAGGCAATCACGGCTGCCGTCGAGGATGCGGATTTTTCGCTGTTCGAGGTACTCCTTACGGTGCTTTCGAAACCCTATGAGGACCAGCCGGCATTCGCGCCCTTTGCCGAACCGCCACAACCGGAAGAACGCGTGCTGCAGACTTTCTGCGGAACCTAAATCCTGCGTCCGCCGCTCACCTGTTCCGCCGGAATTTGCGACTAAACGCTCTGATTTTCCATAATTTTTCGCCGTCAGTCCGGATTATCAGCCATTGAAAGGCGTCTACCTCGCGCTATCTGCGTGGGCGGCGAGGCCCTGAAAGTTTCTTACAACGCCCCGCTGATTCTTCCTTCCTGCCTCTCAACAGCGGGAGACTGCCTCATGGCAATCGCCATCACCTCCATTCTTTTCCTTCTCATCGGGCTCGCGCTTGGCGGCGGCGGGCTCTGGCTCGCCATGCTCGGTGGCAGTCTCTTCTATGTCTTTGCCGGTCTAATGTTTATCTTGACGGCCTTCCTGCTCTTCATCCGCCGCGCCGCCGCCCTGTGGCTCTATGCGTTTCTGGTGATCGTCGCGCTGGTCTGGGCGATATGGGAGGTGGGCTTCGACTGGTGGCAGCTCGGTCCTCGCGGCGGCCTCATCATCCTGCTCGGGCTCTGGCTGCTGACACCCTGGATTAGGCGCCCGCTCGGCTTTATCAGTCCGACCGGCATACGTTACGGCGCCAATCCCTGGCCGCTGGCGGTCCCCGTCATCATTTCCATCGCCGTGGCTGTCTATGCGATGACAAGGGATCCGCATGATCTGTCCGGCGAACTGCCGACGAATGTCGTGGCCGCCGCGCCGCCATTCGGCGGCAATGTCCCCGACGGCGAATGGCATCAGTATGGCCGCACGCCCTTTGGGCAGCGCTATTCGCCGCTGGACCAGATCAACAAGGACAATGTCAGCCAGCTTCAGGAGGCATGGCGATACCAGACGGGCGACGTGAAGCGGCCGGATGATGTCGGCGAGACAACCTATCAGGTGACGCCGCTCAAGGTCGCAGACACGCTTTACCTTTGCACGCCGCACAATTTGGCAATCGCGCTCGACGCCAAAACGGGCAAGGAGAAATGGAAGTATGATTCCAATTCCGGAATGAACCCGAACAGGCAGCACCAGACCTGCCGTGGCGTCACTTATTATCGAGATCAGACGGCGGCCGCCGGCGCACCCTGCGCGGAGCGCATCTACCTGCCGACCTCCGATGCCCGCTTGATCGCGCTCGATGCCGCAAGCGGACAGGTGTGCACGAGCTTCGGCGAGAACGGCATGCTGCATCTCGAAACCGGCATGTTGCATAAGCCTGCCGGCTACTACTATTCAACGTCGCCGCCAGTCGCGGTCGCCGGCAAGATCATCATCGGCGGCGCCGTCAACGACAATTATTCGACTGAGGAGCCGTCCGGTGTCATCCGTGCCTACGACATCAATACCGGCGCGCTGATCTGGAACTGGGACTCCGGCAATCCTGATCAGACGACGCCCCTGCCGCCGGGGCAGACCTACACGACCAATTCGCCGAATAGCTGGTCAGTCTTCAGCGTCGATGAGGGGCTTGGATTGGTCTACATCCCCCTTGGCAATCAGGTGCCGGATCAGCTCGGCATGGGGCGCAGCGAGAATGTGGAGAAATTCTCCTCCTCACTCGTGGCGCTCGACATCAATACCGGGCAACTTCGTTGGGTGCGCCAGACGGTTCATCACGATCTCTGGGACATGGATGTACCGGCGCAACCCTCCCTTCTCGACCTGACCAAAGCGGACGGGACGGTTGTTCCCGCCATTGTCGGTCCAACGAAGCAGGGTGATATCTACGTCCTCGATCGGCGCACCGGCGAACCGATTATTCCGGTCAAGGAGGTAGCGGCCCCCGGCGGTGCAATACCCGAGGATCGTACCGCTCCGACACAGCCGGTCTCCGACCTCACCTTCATGCCCGACCCACTCGAGGAAAAGGACATGTGGGGTATCACACTGCTCGACCAGCTTGCCTGCCGCATCGCCTTCCACCGGCACAAATACGAAGGTCGCTATACGCCGCCATCGCTCGAGGGGACAATCGTCTATCCCGGCAATTTCGGCACCTTCAACTGGGGTAGCGTCGCGGTTGATCCGGAACGGCAGATCATGTTCGGCATGCCAACTTATCTCGCTTTCACATCGCGGCTCGTTCCCGCCGCCGACCTTCCGCCGAGAGGACAGGATGAGAAGGGCAGCGAGCAAGGCCTCAATCGCAACGAGGGTGCGCCCTACGGCGTCTATATGGGGCCGTTTCTCGGGCCGTTGCAGATCCCCTGCCAGGCGCCGCCGTGGGGCTATGTCGCGGGCGTTGACCTCAGGACGGGCAGGATCGCTTACATGCACAAGAACGGCACGGTGCACGACATGACGCCGCTGCCACTTCCTTTCAAGGTCGGCGTTCCGGGTATCGGCGGACCGATCATGACCAAAGGCGGCGTCGCCTTTCTGGGCGCTGCGGTCGACAACTATCTGCGCGCCTACGACGTGACCACCGGGCGACAGATCTGGCAGGCCAGGCTGCCCGCCGGGGGCCAGGCGACGCCAATGACCTATACGACAAGCGACAACAAGCAATATGTCGTCATGGTCGCCGGAGGCCACGGCTCGGTCGGCACCAAGCCGGGAGACTATGTGATTGCCTACACGCTGCCCTGATCGTAATGCTCGGGTACTCGTTTCAGCCTGCAACTGGAGGTGAAGCTCTTGCGACAATCGTGAACGCGCAAGCCTCGGGCATGTTCCGCCAATCATGGTCCCACAATCAAAACGGGAGAAAACCATGAAGATCGGTGACAGCATTTCCAGCTATTACGGTATTGGCGGTCTCTTCGGGCAGAAGTCCGGCCAGTCGAAAAACCAGCAGAGCATGGACGTAGACACCAGCATACGTCAGAGCGGCGCAGGACTTGAGCCGAGCACGACGCCGCCGTCGATCTCCAGCACCATGTGGGCCCTGCAGAGCGCCGGCGACACCACGCTGGGCGACGACGATGAAACGAAAAGCGCCAATGACGCGCTTGCCGCCGAATTGTCGAAATGGGCCAACATGACGCCCGGAGAAAAGATCCGCGCCCAATATCTGGAAGAGCATGGCCTGACGGAAGAGTCCCTTGCCGAAATGTCACCCGAAGACCGAGAGGCCATCGAGAAAGAGATCGCCGAACTCATTAAGCGACAGCTCACCGGCGTGGACGACAAAGGCGGCGTCAACACGGATTCGCAAACCGATATCCCGACCGCCTAGAATTAAGGAGTTGGACGGTCTTGTGCGTGCGTTCGAACGCATGGTGCTCCAAGCAAGCTCAGAAAGTGATTCAAGTCGATACGGCGGAGATTCAACTCTCCGCCGTATGCTTTTGATGAATATGACTTTCAGACCATCTCCGCCGTCATGCGGCCGATCTCGGCAAAAACGTCGTTCAAATCCTTGAGCGGCGCCGTTGCCTCCGCAATATAAGCAGCGATGAGAATGGGACTGCGATCCTCCGGCCAGATAATGGCAATATCGGCTGCAGAGCCGTTGTCGCCCGTCCCCGTCTTGTCGCCGATCTTCCATTCCTTCGGCAAACCGGCTCGCAGACGGGCATCGCCGGTGGTGTTCGCCACCATCCAGTCGATCAGCTGGTTGCGCGATCCTTCGGACAGAACGGAACCGATCAGAATGTTGCCAAGCGTGTCCAGCATCGCATCCGGGGTCGTCGTATCGCGCGGATCGTCCTTCCTGGCCTCGTTGAGGGCGGTCTCGATGCGGTCGAGGCGCGTGGAGGTATCGCCGATCGAGCGCAGCCAGTCGGTCAGTGCCTGCTGTCCGCCAAAACTTTCGAGCATCAGATTTCCAGCCGTGTTGTCGCTGAGGGTGATCCCCGCCTTGCAGATTTCGGCAAGCGTCATACCCTCCCCGCCTGCATGCTTTTCAGTCATCGGCGAATAGGTGACCAGCTTGTCCGATGCGTAGACAATGCGGCGCTCCAGGTTCTCCTCACCCTTATCGACACGTGAAAGCACGAGCGCGGAGGCCAGGACCTTGAACGTGCTGCACATGGCGAAGCGCTCGGCGCCGCGATAACCGAAGGTGATACTTGTAGCGGTATCAAGCACCGAAACACCAAGGCGTCCGCCGGTTTTCTTTTCGAGGTCCGCGAGGCGGCGGTCGACATCATCGTCAGTCTCGGCTGCGCGAGCGGCAGGGGTAAACGCGAGTGCGGGATAAAGCAGTGCCGAGCCCAGAAGGAAGCGGCGCGTAACGAGATAGGTCATGAATATCGTCCGGCAAATCAGGAGAGTATAGGGCTAGGTCGCGAATGTGGCGGCTCTGAGTCTGGCAGCCGACGTCCGCAGGACCGGACCTCGATAGGATAGAAAAGGCTATTGCGCCGCCTCCCCTGTGCTTTCAGACAATACGGCAGGCTCGCGGCCGAAGAACGCGGAAACGAAGCGGTTCAAGCTGTCTTCGACGAAGCTTTCCACATCACCTTGCGGATCGAAGCTCCACCAGAGAAGCGAGCCTTGCCATTGCGACGCCATCAGCAATCCCATGCCATGTGGTGTGTGAGGTACCTGAGAGAAGCAGCTCTCCAACGCGCTGGACAACGAGACTTTCCATGCGACACCCCGCGCTCGTAGAACCGGATCGCGGAGATCCTCATGCAATATCAACAGGCCATCGGCATAGGATTCGATCCCACCATAGTCTCTGGAGAGTGCTACGAGGAGCGCGATCGCACCGTCGATAGTCTTCGGAACAGTGGCTGCGAGCCTTTCGGTTTTCTCGTCCAGGCGATCCCAGGCATAGAGCAGCGTGCTTTGCACAAGCCCGGCCTTACTGCCGAAACGCTGGACGAGGGTCGCCGAGGAGAGGCCACAGGCTTCAGCCACGTTCGCAAACGTCAGCGCCGCCGGCCCATGCTGATGAATGAGCCTGTGTGCGGCGGTCAGGACGTCGGTATCGGAAAGAGTTTTGGGACGAGGCATCTTGACATCCATTTATAAACGAATGATCATTTATAATCATTGTAGCGAAGAACCGCTAGAGCGGTTCTGCTTTTCACAGAAGCGCAGAAACGCTCTAACCTTTTGTTTTTACGCAATTCCCGACGGAAAACCGCTTCGCACTTTTCCTGGAATTGCTCTAATCCTTCGAATGGGTGTGATTTTGGGAGGAATCTCATGCAGCTTCAAGGAAAAGTCGCGCTGGTCGCCGGTGCGACACGAGGCGCCGGTCGGGGAATTGCCGTCGAACTGGGCGCCGCCGGCGCAACTGTTTATGTGACCGGACGGACGACGCGCAAACAGCAATCGGAATATGCTCGCCCCGAAACCATAGAAGAAACGGCGGAGCTGGTTTCCGAAGCGGGCGGCAAGGGTATTGCCGTTCAGGTTGACCATCTCATCGCCGACGACGTTCGAAAACTGATCGATCGGATCCGCGCAGATGAGGGACGCCTCGACGTCCTCGTCAACGACATCTGGGGTGGGGAACGGCTGATGGAATGGTACAAGCCGGTCTGGGAACACGACCTGCAGAAAGGTCTGCGCATGCTGCGCCTTGGCATCGAGACGCATCTGGTCACAGCGCATTATGCGCTCTCGCTTCTGATCGAGCATCCGGGCGGCCTCCTCGTGGAAGTCACGGATGGCACAGCGAAGTACAATGCGGAAAATTACCGGCTCTCGCCCTTCTACGATCTCGCCAAGGTGGCGTTGACGCGCCTGGCCTGGGCGCATGCCAGAGACCTTGCGCCACATGGGGCGACATCCGTCTCCCTCACACCGGGATGGCTGCGCTCGGAAATGATGCTGGAAGCCTTTGGCGTGACCGAGGAAAACTGGCGCGATGCCCTTTCGAAGCAACCGCATTTCGTCATATCCGAGACACCACGCTTTATCGGGCGTGCCGTTGCCGCGCTTGCGGCCGATCCGGATCGCGGACGCTGGAATGGCCAATCGCTTTCCAGCGGCGGACTGGCGCAGGTCTATGGTTTCACCGACCTCGATGGTTCCAGCCCCGATGCGTGGCGCTATGTCCCTGAAGTGCAGGATGCGGGAAAGCCTGCCGATGCGACAGGCTACAGATAGGTTATCACTCGGTACTATCGGAGAGATCTCTCGGCAACATTCCGAGAGATCGAATTCGACCCTTATTGACAAAACCCCGGTTTCGGGGAATCTAGGGCGCATGATCAGACAAGCGCTCCATTCTCGCTCGTATTTTTGGCTGTACCTGTAAGGGGCGGCCGGACAGATCATATTGTCAACAAGCCGCCGTCAGGCGGCTTTGTTGTATCGGCAGCGTCCTGACGGCAGAAATCAAGAGGACGCGAAGGCCATGACCGAGGATACCGAAATCACCCTCCCCCGCCCGCCGGTGGTCACCATACGCACTGCAAAGCAGCGCGACCTGCCGGAACTTCATGAAATGATAACCCTTCTTGCCGCTCACCATGGCGACGCCGCCGCCACGACGCTGGAGCAACTCGAGCGCGATCTCTTCGGCCTGGTTCCATGGATTACCGCGCTCGTTGCCGAGTCCAGCGGAGGGCTGATGGGCTACGCCATCCTCGTTCCCCTCTACAGGGCGCAGGAGGGCCAGCGTGGCATGGACCTGCATCACCTCTTCGTGCGCGACGGTCATCGCGGCCATGGTATCGGCCAGCATCTCGTCGACCGCGCACGCGAGATCGCGCGCAAGGCCGGTTGCGGCTACCTCTCCGTCAGCGCGGCGACCGGCAATGTACAGGCACACCGCTTCTACGAGCAGTTGGACTTCATCCCCCGTCCCGTCACCGGCATGCGATACATGCAGTCTCTGGCATGAGGCGGCAGTCCGACCGAGTTTTGGCGGCAACTCCGAGGACCTTCAGGACTCCGACTAGATGAATCTAGCTGCGCCTGTTCCTGATAAAATCCACGAAGGCGCGCAACGGCGCAGGTACGAGCCGCCGGCTTGGAAAGTAGAGAAAGGGTCCCGAAAAGCTCTGCCACCAAGCTTCCAGCACAGGAACGAGAGTCCCCTCATCGAGTGCAGGACGAAGCCGCTCTTCGAAAAGGCGGATGACTCCCAGCCCGGCGATGGCGGCACTGACCAACATGTCTGCTGCCGCTCCAGGCCGGACCATCAGCGGCCCGGTCGGATCGATACGCATGATTTCGCCGTCGCGTTCAAACTCCCAGATCGGGATCGCGCCGCCGGCAAATTGTCCACGCAGACAGTTATGGTCGAGGAGGTCTCGCGGATGTTCCGGGTGTCCTCGAACTGCGAGATAGCTCGGGGCCGCCGCCGTCGCGAAACGTTGGATGCGCGGACCGATCGGCACTGCGATCATGTCCTGCTCCAGCCGCTCGTCGTAGCGAATGCCCGCATCACATCCGGCGGCAAGCACATCGACGAAGCTGTCTTCGACGACGACCTCCAGCCGGATGTCCGGATATTCCTTCAGGAACGGCTCGATAATCGAGGGCAAGACGCCGTTGGCCACGCTGGAGGGCACGTTGAGCCTCAGCGTCCCAGTCGGGCGATCACGAAACGCATTGACGACATCCAGCGCCGCCTCCATTTCGGCAATGGCCGGGATCAGCCGCTCGAGCACGCGGGTGCCTGCTTCGGTAGGAGCGACGCTGCGTGTCGTGCGGTTCAGCAGCCGAACACCAAGTTTCGCCTCCAACCGCCGGACGGCCCCGCTCAGGTGCGAGGCTGATGCGCCGGTCACGCGCGCTGCGTCACGGAACCCGCCTGCCTTGGCCACCGCTACGAAAGCCGAGAGATCACTCAGATTTTCCATTGTTCGCCACCGCGCACAGCCCGTAGAGTTTGTGCTGTATTATCATAAGATCCGAACAGGTCCAAATAGGGTGCGAATTTAACGCACGGAGATCTGTCATGACTAACATCTCGTCCGCCGGTTCTTTTCATCTCGGCAACCGCACGGTTAATCGCATGGGATATGGCGCCATGCAGCTCGCCGGTCCCGGCGTGTTCGGCCCGCCAAAGGATCGGGAAATGGCACTCGCAGTTCTGCGGGAGGCCGTGGGGACTGGAGTAAATCATATCGACACCAGTGACTTCTACGGCCCGCACGTCACCAATCAGCTTATCGCCGAGGCGCTCCATCCCTATCCGGACGACTTGGTGATTGTCACGAAAGTCGGTGCGTCCCGCGGTGACGATGCATCATGGCGCCCTGCCCTCAGCCCGGGCGATCTCGTCCGCCAGGTTCACGACAACCTCAGGAACCTCCGAGTCGAGGTGCTCGATGTCGTCAATCTGCGCGTTCCGGGCACAATACACGAACCAGCGGAGGGGTCGATCGAGGAGCCATTTGCTGTCCTTGCCGAGCTACAACGCCAAGGGCTCATCCGGCAACTCGGCTTGAGCAATGTCACCCTCGCACAAGTCGAAGAAGCGCGTGGCATCGCCGAGGTCGCATGCGTCCAGAACCAATACAATCTCGCGTTCCGCGCCGATGACGGCCTTATCGACACATTGGCGGCGGCCGGCATCGCTTACGTGCCTTTCTGGCCACTGGGTGGCATGACGCCACTTCAATCGTCGATCCTTTCAACGGTGGCGACGCAACTCGACGCCACGCCGATGCAAATCGCCCTCGCCTGGTTGCTGCACCGGGCGCCAAACATTCTCCTCATCCCTGGAACGTCATCGCTGGCGCATCTGAGTGAAAATCTCGCAGCCGCCAAACTGACGCTATCTAACGAAGCGCTCGCCCAGTTGGATGCGATCGGAGAGCAAAAGCCAGAACCTGCCGTGTCTGCTTGAACGCCGCAGCGCGGTGCCTAAAAGTGTGCGCTGTTTCGGGCGACATCCCGCTCCAACTTTTCGATCGAGAGATGGATTCAGATTTCAGGTCGATCCGACCTGAAATCATCCCGATCTAAAGGGTCTTTGCCGCATTGAGCTGCCGGGAAACATCCCTGCTGTTCAAATGAAAACTGCGGCCCGGCGGTATATTTGCAGCCGCAATCTTCGCCGAGGCCGCCGCGTCGAAAGCGACGGAATGCATCGTGAAATAGGCGAGGCAATCCTCTCGTTGCGGCGTGAAGCCGAGCAGGCTGCGAAAGGCCAGCCTGTGAATGACGCAAACGCCGCCGTGATCCACGGCGGCGAATTGCAGAGCATCGATGTCCTCGCGCCATTCGGCGACAAGGCGGGGCAATATCAGGCCTCGAAACGGCGATAGATGCTGCCGCTGAGAGAACCGAGCAGCACCCAGAAAAGCAGGCTCGTCAACACGGCTGCGACGACGAACTGATGCTCCAGCGCCTCCGGCGCCAGCGCATGCTCTCCTTCAGGGGCCGCAGGGGCGCCGATCAGATGCGGCGCGGCGATCAGAACGACAGCGAGCACGGCAGCCCAGGGCTTGCGCTGGAAGGCGATAAGCCCGATGGCGGCGGCGGTCGCGACGGCCGTTCCAACCCACCAGATCTGCCGCTCACCAAGCGGAGCAGCCTGCGTGCCCGGCAGTTCCGGCGGCAGGCCGAGCATCGGCGCCAGCATCACGCAGGCAAATCCGGCAAGCCCCCACAGCAGGCCATCGCGCCATGTAACCGGCTTGCCGCGCAACGCGATGAGGCCCGTTAGAACCAGCGAATAGCCGATCGCGGTCAGGATATTGGCGGCGACCGTGAAGGCGTTGCGCTCGAAGCCGTCGGCCGGCTCCCAGCCGCCTTCCTCATGTTCGTGCGCGGCCACGGCGGTATGATCGTGCGCGGCGGGCGCTGCAGCATCGGCATCGTGCGCGGGTGCTTCGCCAGCCTTCTCATAGACTTCCGCCTTGAGGATAAGCTGGCTCGTGCCGATAAATTGCGCGACGCTGACGGCAACACCGACGATCAGGCCAACAATGACCGATGTGAAGACGATCGAACGGAAAAGCGACATGGCTCTAACCGCTCAGTGGCAGGGAAACGCGTTGGCATGGCGCGTATCATGCGCCGCATTGTGAACGACTTCGAGATGCGAGAAGCCGACGAAACCGACAATGACCAAACCGAAGCAGATGGCGATCACCGACTGCAAAATTTTGCCGGCCTTGACGTCGGTCGTGACGACAGTGGAAGCAGTTTGCTGAACAGGCATGAAACGTCCCCTCATCCAGCGCAGAGATAAATTGATGAGCCGGCGATCTGCGCAAGGCGGCGGCTCCCGAGTGGAATGGTATAGCCTGGAGGGACGAAAAGGCCGCAACGACGGAAATAAGTTGCCGAGAGTGGCAATTTCCATCAGCATCGCAGTCTCGGGACACCCCGCCCGACTTGGACATCATTCAATGGCAGGTCTCCTGGCTTGCGGGTCACAATCCGGAACCGCGCCTTCCCGGTTTAAATACCAGTGGCCGGAATTGGTCCTCGGACTCGCCGCTCACAGTTGCGGGGGCAGCCACGAATCGGGCCCCTCATGGGTCATCCCTATCGTGTTCCCTTTTCATCCCCGAAGCTTGGCTTACGGGGAACCATCGAATGAAGGAACTATCACTCAGCATGCCGGGCGGTGTCAATACGGCCGCTGCGCGTCCTATTCATGCGGCGGCCTCTTTGCCCATTGTTCCAGTGTCATGCGGATGAAGGCGAGAGCGGCGGCACGCGCCTCAGCCAGGTCGCGCGGATCCTTGACATCCTCTGCAAGACGCGTCTCCAGCTTCGCCATGGTGTCCGTCATCCAGCGCGCCATCGGCTCGTTCCCGGCCGCATAGCGCTGCTTCAGGCGGATGAACGCGGCGTCGATGTCCTCGGAAGAGAGCGGTCTGTCAGGTTTCATGCTATCCGCTTTCTTTCTCGAGGAAGGTCCTAGCGCGCCGGGATGGCTTTCAAATAGGCCGCGATCGCGTCACGGTCGGAAGCGGGTAGACGGGCGATATTCTTCTGGACATCGACCATGGAGCCACCGACCGAATCGAAGTCAGGCGTGAAGCCGGTCTCTAGATAGCTCGCGATATCACTCGCGCTCCAGGAGCCAACCGCCTTCGAGCCGGGTGTAATGTCCGGAATACGGCCCCTGCCCTCCGGGTTCGGCGCGCCAGCCAGCCACTGGTCCTTGAGGAAGCCGCCAAGAGCATCGCGCGGCGTATGGCATTCGCCGCAGTGGCCAAGCCCTTCGACGAGATATTGACCATGCTTGACCTTGTCGTCGGCGTCAGCGAGCACAACACGCGGCTGATCATTGAAATAGAGGAATTTCCATCCCCCGAGCGCCAGCCGGATATTGAACGGAAACGGTAGTTCATGAGGCGGCGCCACATTGCTGCTTTTCGGCAGCGTCTTCAGAAAAGCAAAGAGATCGTTGACGTCCTTGTCGCTCATGCGCGTATAGGAGCCGTAGGGAAAGGACGGATAGAGATGCTCGCCGTTCCTGCCGACGCCGCGCTTCATGGCATTGCCGAAGTCGGCCAGCGTCCAGGTACCGATGCCGGCCGTTTCGTCCGGGGAGATGTTTGGAACGTGGAAGGTGCCGAAGGGGCTGTTCAGGGCCAGCCCTCCCGAAAGCACAAGCCGCGCATCGCCCTGGGCGCCGGGCGCCACATGACAGCTGACGCAGCCACCTGCCCAGAAAACCATCTCGCCGTTCTTGACGTCAGGCGCCCCGAGATTGGCCCAATGGCTTTCGGGCAGCGGATCCGGGCGGGTGACGAAATAGAAGGCGCCCGCCCCGATGACAGCGAGACCGACAAGACAGAGCAGCACTTTCGCGACTATCGCAGCCATTGGCTTCCTTCTTAGAAATATCGGAGATCTTTGCGCTGCATAAGATGAGAGAACCGCGCCGGAGGCAAGACCGGCGCGGTACAGATGCGGCGGTGGCGCCGAAACGACCTACCGATCAGCCTCAGAGCCGGATGATTTCAGGTCGAATCGACCTGAAATCTGGATCCGCCTCTAAATCAAAAAGTCAGAGCGGGATGTTGTCCGAAAACCGCGCACACTTTTCGGCATCCCGCTCTAGTCAACTTTGATGCGGTAGTTCTCATGACAGCCGCTGCAGTTGGCGCCAAGTGATTTGACGGCGGCACCGACAGCCGCAGCATCCGCTGGAAGCTGAGCGACCAGGGTCTCTGCGTCGGTGGAGAGTTTCTCAGCGCGTGCCTTGAAGTCGCTCATATTTTCCCAGATCTTCGGGCTCGCCGCCTTGTCGCCGGTTTCCGAGCCTGCCGGGAACTGGTTGGGGAAAACCTTAGCCGTTTCGGAAATCGTCGTCAGCGCCGTTTTCACCGCGTCCGCGTCATAGGGCTTTTCGCCCTTGGCAATGGCGGCCAGAGCGCCGGCTGAGCCGCCGACCTTCTTCATGAGGGCCGAACGCGCCTCGTGGGTCCCGTCCTGCGCGATCGCGGCGCCAAGGCCCACGCCGGCCAGGACGACCGCGGCCGCAATCAATTTCATTTTCATATCCGCTCTCCGTGTTCGTGCCCGCGTTCCCCGTGAACTGCCGGACGTTTCATGTGCGGCGGCATGATGGCAATTTCCAACTTACCCATGAAGTAACAAAGTGGTGATATGATAGTAAAATCAGCGTCATATTTCGTTTACACAAGGAGCGAATTCTCAAAATAGACGGCGCTCATGCACAAGGCGGGGCACGCTGGCCTAACGCCAGCTGTGCCAGAGGCTAAAAGCCGATACGAGCACGAGGAGAAGCCCGACAAAGCGGCCGACGAAGGCAGTCGCAGCGGGATTGGCAACCAGCAGATCGCGGCTGCGACCGGCCGTCATTGCGAGGGCCCCGTAAATGGCAAACTGCGTGAAAACGGTCATCAGTCCCATAATGAGTCCCTGTCTCCAGAGCGGCCCGTATTCCGGTTTCAGGAACTGTGGATAGACGGCGAGCATGAAGAGATAGGCCTTGGGATTTATGAGGCAGGTCACGGCGCCCTGTCGAAAGGCCCGCCAGACCGAACGCGCGCCTCCCGGTCCCACGGCATCGACAGTGATCGAGCTTTTCATCAGCGTGACCCCGATCCAGGCCATGTAGGCGACGCCGACAAAGAGCAGCAGATTGAAGACCGAGGGCAGCAGGCTTGCTAACAGTCCGACGCCAATGACGCCGTAAAGCGAGTGGACCGCTCCTCCCGCCATGATACCCCCTGTTGCGGCGAGCCCGCGCTGTACGCCGCCGGTCAGCGCATTGGCAAGTACAAAGAGCATGTCAATGCCGGGCACGATGATGATGCCGAACAAGAGAGTGAAATAGAGCCAGAGATTTTCGCTGTAGGTCATGTCAGTTGCCTGGGGGATTTTTCCGAAAGATTTCGTTGAATTTCAAATCGATAGTGATCTCTATACGGATGACCAACTGACAGTGTATTGTCAGGAGCCTTTTCAAAAGGGAGAGAAGATGCGCAAGGCGTCGCGTCTGTTCGAGATCATCCAGATCCTGCGGCTGGCACGAAAGCCGGTGACCGCAGCTACGATGGCCGAGACGCTCGAGGTGACCGTCCGTTCGGTCTACCGCGACATTGCGGCCCTGCAGGCCATGCGTGTCCCGATCGAGGGCGGGCGAGGCATTGGCTATATTTTGAGGCCCGGCTTCGACCTGCCGCCCCTGATGTTTTCCATCGAGGAGATGGAGGCGATCGTGCTTTCGCTGGCGCTCCTGGAACGCACCGGCGACGTCGAATTGAAGCAGGCGGCCAAGCGCGTGAACCAGAAGATCGCGGCCGCAGTACCGACGCCCCTGCGCCAGGCGCTGAGCAGCAACGCGCTCTATGCCTGGGGTACCGCCGCCCCCTCCCCGATCGGGATCGACCTGGGGCTGGTGCGCCGTGCTATCCGCGACGAGCAGAAACTGAGCATCGACTACCGTGACGAACTTGGTCGCGCCACCGAACGAACCATTCGTCCGGTGGCCCTGATCTATTATTCAGAGACGGCCAATATCGTCGCCTGGTGTGAATTGCGCGAGGCAATCCGCAATTTCCGAAGCGATCGTGTCGAGCACTGCGAGGCAACGGACGCTTTTTTCAAAGGCGAAGGGGACGGCTTGCGCGGGATATGGATGGACGGATGGGCGTCAAGGAAATCAACCCGGCAAGACCATTGATGTGAGCGGCAGGATGCGGCTTTCCTCCCGGCCGAATCCTTCGATTTCCAGCCTGTCGGGATAGACTCCGACAATTGCGAAGGTGTTCTGATCCGCTGTATCCACCATGCCCTTGAAGTTGACGAAATGTGTGTTGTCTTTCGTGCCGAAATTGCCCGCGTGGTTGTGACCGCAGAAATAGGCGACGGCATTGTCGTGCTCGACCAGGAGATCCACAATCCGCTGGGCATCCCACATATTGTGCTCGTTTGGCGGATAAACCGGATAATGGCCCATGACGATCACCCGCTCTCCGGCGGTACGGGCTTTCTTCAGAACCGCCCGCAGCCAGAGGAACTGCACATCGCCGAGTGAAGCATTCCAGGGATGGGCATTGATCGCGCCTTCGCACCGCAGCGCCTCCAGCCGCTTTTCGGCAAGCGTCCGGCGCGGGTCGTTCTCTGGCGATGAAAACAGGCTCACCTCGTTGCCGTCGAGCATGATGAAGCGATAGTCCCCGACGACGAAGTCGTAATAAGAATCACGCATGCCGACCCTGGCGAAGACGGAGGCAAGACGATCCGGTGCGACGGCAAAATCGTGATTGCCAAGCAGGAAATAACGCGGATGCCGCAGCTTTTCATAGATCGGCAGGATGGCGTCAAAGCTCTCCCAGATGCCGTCGATGACATCGCCCAATGTCACCACGAAAGCGAGATCAGCCCTGTTGAATTCGGTGATCGCCTCGGAAAGTTTTGCGAGGCTGTTGGCATAGTACCGATTGAAAGCGACGTTCGGCGCAAGAGCGGCATATTGCGGATCAGCGACAACGCCGAAACGAAAGAGGGGACTATCGGGAAAGGAGGACATGTGGCCTCTTAGAATGGTTCAGCTTTTTGTGGAAGCGCAGAACCGCTCTAACCTTTTGTTTTCATGCAATTCCGAACGGAAAACCGCTTCGCGCTTACTGGAAGTGCATTAGGCTGCTCAGATGACAGTCTTGTGACATAAAATCAAAACACCCGGCGTTTTGAAACACCGGGTGTCCAAGAACTTGGAGAACGATCAGTCCGCTTACTTCGCGGCGGCCTCGTAGCGCTCCAGCACGTAGTCCCAGTTGATCAGGCTGTCGATGAAAGCCTCGAGGTACTTCGGGCGGGCGTTGCGATAGTCGATGTAATAGGAATGTTCCCAGACATCGACGCCGAGGATCGGAGTTGCGCCATGGACGAGCGGATTTTCGCCGTTCGGGGTCTTGGAGATTTCGAGCTTACCGTTCTTGACGGAAACCCAGGCCCAGCCGGAACCGAACTGTGTGGCGCCAGCATTGGCGAAATCGGCCTTGAACTTGTCGTAGCCGCCGAGATCGGAGGTGAAGGCAGCTTCGAGCTTGCCCGGCAGCTTGTTGCCGCCACCGCCCTTCCTCATCCACTTCCAGAAATGGATATGGTTGTAGTGCTGGGCGGCATTGTTGAAGAGGCCCTGGTTGGTGCCGAAGGACTTCTTGACCACTTCCTCTACGGAAAGGTCAGCCATGCCTGCCTCGGCCGCGAGCTTGTTGCCGTTGTCGACATAGGCCTTGTGGTGCTTGTCGTGATGAAACTCCAGCGTCTCCTTCGACATGAAGGGAGCAAGCGCTTCGTAATCATAGGGAAGTTCAGGCAATTCGAAAGCCATGGTCACATCTCCTCTTGGCAATGATTTGCGTATTGGCAGGTGAGCGGAAACATAGGAGGGGAACTGTTGCGAGGCAACCCGGCGGAATATCAAAAAGTGGTCACCGCGCGGAAAAAATGCCTTTATTTCAGCAATGGTTTAGCGCGGAAGAATCGTCGATAAGATCCCCCTCGCGAGCACTCCCACAATGCCGGCAAAAAACAGGACATCAACATGCAAAGACATAAAATCCGTCTCTTGGCCTTCATCGGTTTTGCGCTGACAGCGGGCCTGGCACAGGCCTCTTCGGACGATGCCTGGGCCGGGTTCAGAACAGATGTCGAAGCAAAATGCAAGAAGGCTGCAAGCGGCTTCGTCGAATCGGCCAACGCGGTCGTCGATCCCTTCGGCAGCGAGCATTATGGACTTGCCCTGGTGACCGGCAAGCCGAAGGGAGCAAAGGGCGTTGTCACCCATATCTGCGTCTATGACAAGCAGAAGAAGACGGCCGAGATCGGCAGCGAGTTGGAAACAAAGAAGCTCAAGCTGCTGCCAGAGGGCAAGCAATAGGACTGCAGCATAGAGGAGTTCGGGCGACGCGGACACAGGCTCCTTCCCGTTGAATGACGATGGCATAATGGCCTTGTTTTCGCCGGCATTTTAGTGACCTCTTAGTGGATATTGCCGGGAGGGACCATTCATGGGACTTGGCGCATCGCATCGATTGCAGGACGGCATCGTTGCCGTCGAAACCATGACGCGCTTTGCATTTGCTGTGCTGGCGCTCGCCTCCGGTGTGTATACCTACCTTGGCGTGCGCAGCATCCTCGACGGCTCGCCGACGGCCGTCTTCTTCGCGGCCCTCATCTATTCCAGCGCCGTCTCAGTAGCGATCTACGCATTCTGGACTTACATGGGGCGCTTCTATCCCCATGTGACAGGGACGGGTGGGCGAGCTGCCATGTTGGGGGTTATGGCGCTCGGCTGCGCGATGATCATCGCCATGTCGAGCTGGCTGAACGCGGCCGCGCTTGCCGGATCGGCGGCGCTGGAGCAGCATCTGGCCGAAACGCTCGAGGACTATACCGGCGATCTCGACAGAGCGCATCAGAATGCCCTTGCGGCCCAGAGCCTGCTGCCCGACATCCAGCGCACCCAGGAGCGGTTTCAGCGACTGGCCGACCAGGAGCGCGAAACCGGCGCGTTGACGGGCACGATGGGCGCCGGCAGTGTCGTCCAGCTTCTGTCGCAAATGGCTGCGCAACTGACCGAACTCGAAAACGGCATCATGACCTCGCGCGAGCGCGTAACGACCCTGTTCGACGAGGGTCGCAAGCATCTGGAGACAATGCGCACGCTGGTCTCCGCTCCAGGCGCGATCAATCCGCGGGCCGACCAGTTCGCGGCCGAGGTCGTGGCCCTTTCCGGCGTCATCACGTCGCTGGAGCAGACCTCGATCGCCGCCTCGGTCAAGCGCGCAGCAGACGATCTTTCGCTTGGCTTCATCGCGCCGGTGGCAGATGGTCGAGAGGCCGATCTCGTCAACCGTCAGGATCAGGTGATGGAGACGATCCGTTCCTCCGTTTCCGCACAATCGAAGGTGCTGTCGCAGGCAGCAGACGAGATCCTGGCCCGCGCACCGGTGGAAGAACGCCGCTTCGTTCCGCTTTCCTCCGCCGAAGCCGTTCTTCGCTATGCCGGCGACTTCATACCGAGTTGGGCCGGCGCCATCTCGATCGATCTGCTCCCTGCCGTCCTCGTCTTCATGCTCTCGATCGTACATGCGACACTCAGACGTCAGGAACAAAGCCTGCCGTTTGCTGAACGCATCACCGCCGCAGAACTCATCGAAGCGCTCGAAGTGCAAAGGGCCATCCAAAGAAACGGTGTCGACGTCGAGACGGCCGTCGCCTCGGCGGAGACAGACGAGCAAAGCGAAGCCTCGAACGTCGCCAGTTTCGATTCTGCCGGGAAGAACCCGCGAAAAGGTCCGCCCTCATGAAGGTCGATGCCATCGTCACGCGGACCAGAGACGCTTTTCTGGCATTGGACGACGGCTCGTTGATGCGCAATGTCTTTTACACGCTGCTTGCCGCTGCCGCGGTCTTTGTCGTCATCGACTGGCGGGAAATTCGGGCTGTCAATGCAGCGCTCCGCTACGATCCGATGCAACCGGAAACGCTGCTCACATTGCCACCCGCCCTGACGGAAGGCCGACCGCGGGCCGCACCTTCCGAAGTGACTAGCGATCCGGACGTGCTGAAGCGGGCGATGCGCTTCGAGTTGAGATCGGGCGGTGTCCTGTCGGCGGAAGGTACGATCGATATCGGCGCGGCCGACCGCTTTGCGAAAGAAATCGAAGCGCGCGGTGAATATGTAAAGACCGTATTGCTGGATTCGCCTGGCGGCTCGGTCGGCGACGCGCTCGCGATATCCAAAATGATCCGCACGCAGAAGATCGGCACGAAGGTCGCCGCGGGTGCACTCTGTGCCTCTTCCTGCCCGCTCGTTCTCGCCGGCGGCGCCACCCGCGAAGCAGAACCAGGTGCGGTCATCGGCGTGCACCAGATCTTCAACGCGACGAAGGAGACACTTTCCCCCGAACGCGCCATGTCGGCGGCACAGAAGACGACAGCAGAAATGGGCCGGCATCTTCATGCCATGGGCATCAAACCCGATCTCTGGTTCAAGGCCCTCGAAACTCCAGCCGACCGCCTCTACTATCTAACTCCGGAGGAGATGAGGGCGTTCGCGCTGACGACCGAACCGGCGCAGGCTGTGGTCAAACAACGAAAATAATGCGGCTCTTTTGACCGAGTGGAAGGAACATTCTCCATCATTCCGTGTTCTTTTCGGAGTTTGTGCGATCCAGGAAGCCCATGCAGGTTGATTTTTTCTTCTTTATTATCATTGGTTTCTGCGCCCAGATCGTTGATGGAGCGCTCGGAATGGCCTTTGGCGTGCTCTCCACGACAAGCCTGCTGACACTGGGTGTTCCTGCAGCGAATGCGAGCGCCATGACTCACGTGGCCGAGATCTTCACCACAGGAGCATCCGGAATGTCACATGCCTATCACCGCAACGTCGACTGGCGCATGGTGGCACGTCTCGCACCGACGGGCATGATCGGTGGAGCGATCGGTGCCTATGCGTTGGCAAACATCGATGGCAAGGTGATCGAACCCTATGTCTCAGCCTATCTCCTCATCATCGGTCTCTTCATCCTGTTCAAGGCGTTCCGGCCGCTCTGGCCGCGCGACGTGCGCGACCAGATCGTGCCTCCTGTTGGACTGGCCGGCGGCATTCTCGATGCGATCGGCGGCGGCGGTTGGGGACCAGTTGTCACCGGTTCACTCGTCGGTCGTGGTCATGACCCGAAAAAAGTCATCGGCTCCACCAATTTCACCGAATTTGCCGTCACGTTCGTTATCTCGCTGACCTTCGTGCTGACGCTCGGCTGGTCGGAACTGCATTCCGCCGTCGGACTGATCATCGGTGGGGTCATCGCGGCTCCTTTCGGCGCACTTCTCGTCAAGCGCCTGCCGGTACGGCCGCTGATGGTCGCCGTCTCGGTGATCATCATCGCGACGTCGGCCATCCGCATCTTCTAAAACCCATTGTTGGCATGCATGTCGTCGCCGCAAACCGCTGCACACTTTTGCGCGACATGCATTTTTGTTTTCATGCATGTCGTTGTCGCAAAAACCGCTGCACGCTTTTGCGCGACATGCATTGATTGTCACCATTCCGTGAACACTGCTTTCCCGTATGAGGATTGACTGCCGACCAACTAGTCGGTAGATAGACACTCATGACGAAAGACACCTACACACGCATATTGGATAGCGCACAGGCACTGCTAACCTCCTATGGGTACAACGCGTTCAGCTACGCGGATATTTCCACGGAGGTCGGTATCGGGAAGGCAACGATCCACCATCACTTCCCCACCAAGGCGGATCTTGCCGCAGCGGTGTTGGCGCGTTATCGCGAGACCAGCAGGCAGGCGGTCGGCAATTTGCTCTCAGCCGAGCCCGGCGCGATGGCGCGGCTCGGTGCCTATGTCGGCTACTGGGAACAATGCATCCGCAACAACGACAGGCCCTTTTGCATCGGTGCGCTGCTCGCCGCCGAGCTACCGTCCCTCCCGGATCAGGTGGTGAAGGAAGTCCAGGGGCATTTTGCCGATTTCACCAATTGGCTCACGCAAGTGATCGACGAAGGGCTAAAGAACGATGAATTGCGCAGCAGCGACAGCGCCGAAAAGGAAGCCCATACGCTTCTGGCAAGCGTGCATGGCGCCATGCTTGCCGCACGGGTCGCTGGCGGCGATGCCGCGCTCTATTCCTGCATCGTCAACGCGGCGCTGCAACGACTGAAAGCCTGAACAACATCGCATCCGTACACCATGAACTGCATGCCGAAGTTTCATTTGTCAAAGCAATCGACCAACTAGTCGGTCTAACTCGGAGAATCCTTTATGGTAAACCCTCTTTCCTTGCTCGGCGAGATCCACACCGCCGTCAGCCTCGTCCCCGTCGTTGCGGGCTTTTACAGCTTCGCCAGATACAGGGCGATCCGCCCCGAAACAGTCGCCGGCAAGGTCTATCTCGATTCGCTTGCGCTCTCAGTCTTCACGTCATTCGGTCTGTCTTCGACCGGCGGTTTCAACCCCGGCCATGCGTTGGGCATCATAGCGCTCACCGTAGCTGCGGCCGCACTCAGCGTGCGCAAACTTCATTTCCTCGGGCGTCTGATACCCTACCTTGAGGCCTTCGCGCTGTCCTTCACCTATTTCCTGGTGTGGGTACCGGGCATCAATGAGACGCTGTCGCGCCTGCCGCCGTCGCATCCGATCGGCAACGGACCGGATTCGCCGCCCGTCCAGGCTGCCCTCCTCGTCTGGCTCGTTCTCTTTGCCGTCGGCAGCCTCTATCAGGCCTGGACGATCCACAGGAGCCGGATGCCGTCGAGGGCATAGTTCAAGCAACCGGTCGGGTATCCTCTTTCCACGCGTGCGGGGGCTATGACGAGGAGCGAAACCCTCAGCGAATCCGATAGTTACCGTATAAGTTCGAGTACCGCAAAGGCCCCTCATCCGCCCTTCGGGCACCTTCTCCCCGCAAGCGGGGCGAAGGGGGAGTCGCACCCTCCGTCGTCCATCACTGCGGCGATGGGTCGTTAACAGTCGCCCCTTGTTCGATCGTCCCCTCGCCCCGCTTGCGGGGAGAGGGCTAGGGTGAGGGGCGAAACTCGGGAGCATCCGGTGGCTCAGACGTGTGCTCACACATTCCGCCCGAAATAGACGTCGACCGCGGCGATCTTGTCATCCCGAAACCTGATGTTCTCGATATTGCGGAAGGCGCCGCCATCGAGCTTTTCAGCACGATAGCGAACCAACGCCTCCTCGCCGTGCATGACCACCAATTCAATATCGATCTCGCCAAAGACCGGGCTCTCCGGCCAGCAGCGCTCGAAATAGGCCGCCTTGCCGATATGATCATCGCGCGGGCTCGAGAAGCTAAAATCCTCCGTGAGCATGGCCGCGACCGCATCCTTCCGGTTTTTTAAGTAGGCAGCATAGAGGTTGTGAACCATGTCCGTCCGTGACGTTTCCAGACTGTTCATGACTAATCTCCTCTTCTTGCGCGCCCTCACATAACCGATTGCAACTTGCAATCAGTATTTCTACCACTCCGCCGACGATCCCGCAAGGCGAGCGAAGGTGTCCGGGGCACCAAGTGACGCCGGCAAAGTGACTTTGCTGCCTTGCTGGACAGACGGTATGGGCGCTATATGGACACCTGCCCGCCCTGGAACGGCGAGCGCATGCCTCGCCACCGCAACGATCCACGCGCACGATACCGGCCAGCGAACCTCCCGAATGTCTTCAGCCACACCGATTTGGGGGCGTGGTGAAAGAAGACATTGCTTGGTGCGGCGCGGCGAAGCCGACAGATAAGATCAATGCCGAGGCCGGGAAATGACCGAGACAGCATGGGACGCCACAAAGGCAGAAGCCGGATCATCCTACTGGAAACGCAATCTGGTCATCAGCCTCCTCGGCTCCTTCACGACGATCGTGGCTATGACCCTTCTGCTCCCCTTCCTGCCGCTCTATGTCGAAGAGCTGGGCGCCGGGGACCACGCCGCGATCGTTCAATGGTCAGGCATTGCCTATGGCGCAACCTTCTTCGCCGCCGCCCTGGTCGCGCCACTCTGGGGCAGGCTTGGGGACATCTATGGCCGCAAGCTGATGCTGGTGAGAGCCAGCCTCGGCATGACGGTGGCAATCTCGCTGATGGGCATGGCAGGTAACGTCTGGCAGCTCGTGGCGCTCAGGCTCTTTGTTGGTTTGGCGGGCGGATATGCCTCCGGCTCGATGGTGCTGGTGGCGACCCAGACGCCGAAGGATCGTTCAGCCTGGGCGCTCGGTGTGCTTTCCTCCGGCATTATGGCGGGCAACCTCGTCGGGCCGCTGATCGGCGGAGCCCTGCCGCCGATCATTGGTATTCGCGGAACGTTTCTTGCCGCTGGCGGCATCATCTTTCTTGCTTTTCTGGCGACAACTTTCCTGATCAAGGAGGAAAAGTCCCCGGCGCGCAAACAGGCGGCCAAGGCGAGCGGTGGCTGGAAATCCGTCCCTGACAAGGGGCCGGTCATCGCCATGCTGGCAACCGGCTTGCTGCTCATGTTCGCCAATATGTCAATCGAGCCGATCATAACGGTTTATGTCGCACAGCTCGTATCCGAACAAAGCCAGGTGACGATGATTGCCGGGATCGTCATGTCGGCGACTGCCTTTGGCAGCATTCTGTCTGCCTCACGGCTCGGCAAGCTCGCCGACCGCATCGGCCACTGGCCGGTGATCGCCGGTGCGCTCGCTGTCGCCGGCCTGTTGCTGATACCGCAGGCCTTTGTTGCCAGCTCCTGGCAGTTGGTCGTCCTTCGCTTCCTGATGGGCATTGCGCTCGGGGGGCTGCTGCCTTGCATTTCCGCCGTCATCCGGCACAACGTGCCGGACAGTTCGGCAGGCAGCATCCTCGGCCTTTCGATCTCTTCGCAATATGTCGGCCAGGTCGCAGGGCCGATCCTTGGCGGCTTCGTCGGGGGGCATATCGGCATGCCTGCCGTTTTCCTCGGCACTTCCGTGCTGCTTCTTGCGGGCGCCGGCTATGCATGGCTGGTGAAGCCGCCGGAGAAGGAAAGCGCGCTCTGAAGCGACCTGTCGTCGTGCGTCTTATCGGACACACGACGACATAGATGTCAGGCAAGCATACGAAGCTTTGGTTCGCGTGCCCAGTAGCGCTTTCCGGCAGCGGTGACGAAGCCGCCGTTCAACGCCACGACGCCTTCATCGGGTTCAACACCCGCCTTTTGCAGAAGCGGCCTCGCTGCGTCGGTAAAGCCGATTGCCTTGAGATGGCCGAAGGCATCCATGATCCATTGCACCGCGGCCCCCTCCTTCAACAACATCTTGCAGCCTTCATCCGACAATAGCACAGCCACGGCGTCAAAGATCTGCGACGGCGACCCCAGGAGCTGGCCATCAGCTCTCGTCACCTTGCCATCGGAAAGCTTGGCCTTGCCAACCTTTGGCGCCACCACGAACGGCGTGCCGCCAGCCTTGCCGATCTCGCCAACCAGGGCCTTTAATGCCTTGGCGTCGCTGCCGTCGGCCACAAGGATCCCAATTTTCCGGCCTTCGATCGTCTCCTTCATGTTCTTGTGGATCGACAGGGCCGGCGACGGCGCCATGTCGATCGGCTCACGCGCCGCGGGGTTCTTGTTCGGCAGATCTATGCCGAGCCCGTCGGCGACGCGTCTTGCCAGATCCTCATCGACATTCAGCAGATTGCCGACCATACGCGGTGGCACCTGTTCGAGATTGACCTTCGACAGCTCGAAGACGAAAGAGGAAGCGATATGGGCCTGTTCCGACGGCGTCTGCGATTTCCAGAAAAGCCGTGCCTGACTATAATGATCGGCGAAGAGCTCCGGACGGACCCTGTATTTGTCGCCCTGCTCCTTCTCGCCGGCCTGATGCTCGTAAGTATGGAAACCAGTGACGGGGCATTCGCGCGGACCGCCGCCCTCGCCATGGGCCGACAGGCTGTTCGGCTCATAGTTCGCCCTGCCCTTCGGCACCATCATCTGCATCTGGCCGTCGCGCTGAAAGTTCATGACAGGACATTTCGGCGCGTTGATCGGCAGCTGGTGAAAGTTGGCGGTGCCCAGACGGGACTTCTGCGTGTCGAGATAACTGAAGAGGCGCCCCTGCAACAGCGGATCATTGGTGAAATCGATGCCCGGGACGATATTGGCCGGACAATAGGCGACTTGTTCGGTTTCGGCGAAGAAGTTGTCCGGATTACGGTCGAGCACGAGCCGGCCAACGATCTTGAGCGGCAGCACTTCTTCCGGAATGATCTTCGTGGCATCGAGCACATCATAGGGCAGGCTCTCGGCGAATTTGTCGTCGAAGGTTTGAATCCCGAGCTCCCATTCCGGGAAATTACCCGCCTCGATTGTCTCGAAAAGGTCGCGACGATGGAAATCATTGTCGGCCGCCTGCAGCTTCAGCGCCTCGTCCCAGACCACGGACTGCAAGCCAAGCTTCGGTTTCCAGTGGAACTTGACGAAAGTCGATTTGCCCGCCTCATTGACGAAGCGGAAAGTATGAATGCCGAAGCCCTGCATGGTGCGGAATGAGCGCGGGATGGCGCGGTCGGACATCGCCCACATCAGCATATGGGTGGTTTCCGGCATCAGCGATGCCCAGTCCCAGAAGGTGTCGTGGGCACTGGCGGCCTGCGGATAGGCACGATCGGCCTCCATTTTGACCGCATGCACCAGGTCTGGAAACTTGATGGCATCCTGGATGAAGAAGACTGGAATATTGTTGCCGACCAGATCCCAGTTGCCTTCCTTGGTATAGAACTTGACGGCGAAGCCACGGACGTCCCGGGGCGTATCGACCGAGCCCGCGCCGCCGGCGACGGTCGAAAAACGCACGAAAACCGGCGTCTTCTCACCCGTGCGCTGGAACAGGTCCGCCCTGGTGATATCGGAGAGCGATTCCGTCAGCTCGAAATAGCCATGCGCTGCCGACCCGCGGGCATGGACGATGCGCTCCGGGATGCGCTCATGATCGAAATGGAAGATTTTTTCGCGCAGCACGAAATCCTCGAGAAGGGTCGGCCCGCGCACGCCGGATTTCAGGCTGTTCTGATTGTCGGAGATTCGGATGCCCTGATTGGTCGTCAGGTGATCGGTACCCGTATGCGGTCCCTTGGCGGGGATATGCTGATGGGTTTCGCCGCCATTACCGCGATCGGTGTTGAATGTCGCATTGTTAGACATGGAAGGAATCCCTCCTCTTGGCGTGAATAGGAGGCAAACGATTGGCGGAACCTAATGTTCCTCGGGTGCAGCAACCTGAGGATGCACGACGGCCAGAGATCGGCCGGTACACCTCCCACCATTATTACTCTGGAACCCATTCACCGCCCTGTATGCGCGTCAGGCGTAGCCGTACTAGACGATCGTATAGTTGTTTGCCCCTCCATGCGATGGTCTCATCCGCGCCGACGACGGGGAGGACAACATCCCGGTCTAGCCAAGACTGCCCCTGGAACCAGAAGGAGTAAGAGGATGGGAACGATCACGACCAAGGACGGTACGAAAATTTTCTACAAGGACTGGGGAA